>NZ_CABUOD010000024.1 GCF_902493135.1 uncultured Parabacteroides sp. | reverse complement strand
ACGGAGAATCGCCTATTTATAAAAAAGCGGCGCACACTCGGAACCATCCGAATGTGCGCCTATTGCATATAAAAAATTGAGGGTCGAATTATCCGACTGTAACGTACTGAACAACAGTGCCCCAGTCTGAAACGTTAATATTGATATTGTTGCGTGAAAGGTCAAAAACGATATTCGTTTGTTCTCCTTCGTTTGCAGCCACGTTCTCTGAGTTTTTGACATTTTCGGAAGAAAGCACCAAAACGTCGTCTCTATAAAGCTCTATCGTCATATTTTCGGCCGGTAAAATAGAGAAAGTGCCTGTAGTCAAGTTTCCGCTCTCGCTTAAAGTAGCCGGAATGACATATTCGATATCTTGGCCTGTCAATTCACCGTTGCAGTTGAAAGAACTTTTGGTTCTCTTGATTTTATAATAATAATTGCCTTCTTTAGAATCAAATACCTTTAAAACTCCTTTTGTCAAGATCGACATGGAAGAAACTTTGCGTTCGATCTTTAATTCCTGTGCAGTCGCTTTTGTGGAAGAACGGTGTAGAACGATTTGTCCGTAGAACAGGTCTCCCGGCAGATTGTTGGCGACGCCATTGTTTTGTTTCAGGCTGACCTGCAGGTCTGAGATGATGTTGGCCCGGTTCATGTTGCTGATTTCTTCGTTTTCGATTGAAAGGCCGGCCCATGCGACAACTGTGATCTTGTCGGATCCCGGACAGCTTATTTCGACCGGTTTCACCTGCAACAGATAGTCTTTGTCTACCGTGATTTGTTTGTAGAAGTCATTGTTCTCATCGAAAACATAGAGCGTAGTGCTTTTTACGTCTCCTTTGGCTGTGATATCCGAGTTTTCAGAATAAGCTTTCAGGATTACGGAAAAAGGAACTTCCGTTTCCAGAGGAACTCTTTCATCGATGATTGCAGTGGAATCGCTATCGGCTGAACAGCTTGCGAAAGACAGGACAACGGACAAAGTCCAGAAAGAAAACAAACAATTTGTGGAAATTTTACCCTTTTTCATGACCCTAATTTTTTTATATGCTAATTAATACCCTATACTCTCGAAGGAACTTCTTCAGGTTAAGACCCTCATCGAAACCTCTGTCCCTTTTTGATATTGCAAATATATCACGGCTTTTTGGAAGCCGCAATAGTTTTGTGTGTAAAATATGTTAAACGAATCAAAATAGCGGGAAAATATATCAGATATGTTGCTAAAACTATCATACAGGGTTGTATAAGTCTCGTTATTGCTTGTGTATTTGATAGTATCTCGACCTTAATGAAGTTTCCTTTCTTTCGTATAAACCGTATGGTTTTTGTATATTATGTGGGTTTTTGTTGTTTGATGGGATTGCTATGAGGGGTAAATGTGTTATGTAGAGTGCTAAAAGTGTCAAGCGGATTGTGATGGTTTGTGTTTGTATCATTATGATATGTATTTATATCATTGGTGCGAAAGTGTATTCGTGCAGTTAATCTTAGCATATTTTATAAGTTGTGATAGTATCAAATATGTTGGTATTCCTATCACGGAGAATCGCCTATTTATAAAAAAGCGGCGCACACTCGGAACCATCCGAATGTGCGCCTATTGCATATAAAAAATTGAGGGTCGAATTATCCGACTGTAACGTACTGAACAACAGTGCCCCAGTCTGAAACGTTAATATTGATATTGTTGCGTGAAAGGTCAAAAACGATATTCGTTTGTTCTCCTTCGTTTGCAGCCACGTTCTCTGAGTTTTTGACATTTTCGGAAGAAAGCACCAAAACGTCGTCTCTATAAAGCTCTATCGTCATATTTTCGGCCGGTAAAATAGAGAAAGTGCCTGTAGTCAAGTTTCCGCTCTCGCTTAAAGTAGCCGGAATGACATATTCGATATCTTGGCCTGTCAATTCACCGTTGCAGTTGAAAGAACTTTTGGTTCTCTTGATTTTATAATAATAATTGCCTTCTTTAGAATCAAATACCTTTAAAACTCCTTTTGTCAAGATCGACATGGAAGAAACTTTGCGTTCGATCTTTAATTCCTGTGCAGTCGCTTTTGTGGAAGAACGGTGTAGAACGATTTGTCCGTAGAACAGGTCTCCCGGCAGATTGTTGGCGACGCCATTGTTTTGTTTCAGGCTGACCTGCAGGTCTGAGATGATGTTGGCCCGGTTCATGTTGCTGATTTCTTCGTTTTCGATTGAAAGGCCGGCCCATGCGACAACTGTGATCTTGTCGGATCCCGGACAGCTTATTTCGACCGGTTTCACCTGCAACAGATAGTCTTTGTCTACCGTGATTTGTTTGTAGAAGTCATTGTTCTCATCGAAAACATAGAGCGTAGTGCTTTTTACGTCTCCTTTGGCTGTGATATCCGAGTTTTCAGAATAAGCTTTCAGGATTACGGAAAAAGGAACTTCCGTTTCCAGAGGAACTCTTTCATCGATGATTGCAGTGGAATCGCTATCGGCTGAACAGCTTGCGAAAGACAGGACAACGGACAAAGTCCAGAAAGAAAACAAACAATTTGTGGAAATTTTACCCTTTTTCATGACCCTAATTTTTTTATATGCTAATTAATACCCTATACTCTCGAAGGAACTTCTTCAGGTTAAGACCCTCATCGAAACCTCTGTCCCTTTTTGATATTGCAAATATATCACGGCTTTTTGGAAGCCACAATAGTTTTGTGTGTAAAATATGTTAAACAGCTCAAAATAGTCGGAGAAAATATCACAAATGGGGTTGTGAGTCTCATTTTGCATCGTAAAACTATTAAATATCATCTGCTTTTTGAAAGAATCGCCTCTTGTTCTGTGGCTGGTGAAAATATCACAAGCATGGCTGATCCTCTCATTGCTCGACTTTGCTTTCTGTCTTTGTCGCTTGGTGGGTGAAAATATCAAACGAGTGTGTAAGAGTATCACGGGGGAGGCTGTCCGAAAACTTGGTCATAGCTTATGTTATGATTTTAGGCACGGATTTCACGGATTACACGGAAAGGATAAAGAAAAATCCGTGAAATCCGTGTAATCCGTGAAATCCGTGCCTAAAAGAAAGCATAACAAGAGTTCTCGGACTGTCTGGGGGCAAAACGATCAGTCCTTCCGTTGTAGCGGCTGATTGCTTGATGCCGGCCGGCTTTCTGAAGCCTTATCATCAGATTGCTTCTTTACATTATATATATGTACGCGTAGAAACCGGAAAGAAAAAAAATGGCGCACACGCGGAACAATCCGGATGTACGCCTATGCATATAAAAAATTGAGGGTAAAATGAATCAAATGAAATATTTTCCTTTATGGACAACTCTTTTAGAGAAGCTTCGTCTGAAAAGTCCCTATACATATGATACTATCCTACTTTTTGAAATCAAGAAGCATTCGTTTGAATCTCTGTCCATTATTCTTGCACAAAAGTAAAATGAGTTTTTCTGTTCTACAATAATACGCGCGTAAAATATGTTAAATGTATCAATATATGGGTATTCGTATCAATCCGGACAAGGCCGGAGCCTTCTATATTTACTTGCCTCTATCGTTTGAAATTTAGATGATCTTATCCCTTTGTGACAGTCCTGCCGATGCAAAATACAATGATTATCATGATATTTTTGAAAAATAATTAATGTTAAATGTATCGTAAGAGAAATATTTTTGCCATCTTTGTGGTGTAAAACTTCTAATTACAGACGGATGTTTAATAAATGCATATAAATATGAAGAAAAAATCTCTGTTCAGGAGGGTGAGTGGAGTATTGACTGGCCTTTTTCTCAGTACTTCATTAATCTTAGCTGCCAATGAAAATGGAAAACTATTCGAGAGTGAGACATTGATTGTAGTGGTTGCCCTACTGCTTTTCTTTGTCCCCCTGTTTTTTTACGTGAGGAAACTGCATTCCGGCATGAGCGACCGTTCGGATCGGATCATAAAGGAAAACGTCGCGCTTGAAGGTCAGAACAAGGAAATGAATGCCCGAAACGAAAACCTGAATGCCCGGAACGCAGAACTTAATACCCGGAATAAGTCGCTGGAAGGGCAAATCGAGCAACATGAAGAAAAATACCGGGCCTTACGGAAGCAGAATGACGATCTGGCGCACGCCAATGGTGAATTGGTCCGGAAGAATAACGAGCTGGAATTGACGATCTCCACTCTGAATAATAATAAGAAAGAGTTGGAACAACTCATCGTCACCAAGATCAAGGAAAACGATACGATCCAGCGCGAGGCCGCCGACAAACTTGCCGAAGCGGAAAACCGCCTGAAAGACGCCGAGAGCATCCACGACAACTTCTTTATCGAGACGATCCACGAAATGCGCACCCCGCTATCCTTGGTGTTGGGTTCCCTTGCCCTGGTGGTGCAGAACGACGATCCGGGGAAAGACATGTCTACCCAGTTGCTTTCGGCCTACCGTAATACGCTTGCCATGCAGGACCTGGCGGACCAGCTGATCGGTACGCGCCGTTCGAACGATGTCGCCAACTACCTGCGCATAGCCCGTTACGACATGGTCGAGATTGCCCGCCAGATCTGCGATATCTTCGTCGATTGGGTGGCCATGAACAACGTCGATTTCCGCATCAACACGCAGACGCCCGCCCTTTGGGTCTGGTTGGACCGCCGCAAGATGGAGTTCGCTTTGCGTATGCTGCTGTCGAATGCCTTCAAAAATACGTTTGCCTATGGGAAAGTGACGCTCGACATATCCGTCGTGAGTGAAGACGGCAAAGCCTACAGCGCGGTAGTCGTGACAGACGAGGGCCTGGACGAGGACGAAAGCGCACGCCGCGGCCTGAAGCAGATCGTAGACATGGCCGACGCGATAGGCGGTAAATACCGGAGCGAATCGGATAAGAACGGCACCTCCTACACGATCATGATCCCGCTCGGCAAACAACATCTGTTGGACCGCCGTGTCGAATTCGTAGAACCCGAATCGGACCTGGTCAAGCTCAACGCCCGTCAGAAAGAAGAGATTGCCGAACTGATCCAGGTGATCCCGCAAAAGAAGGAAACCGGCAAGAAGCTCCTGGTGATCGACGACAGCGACCAGATCCGCTGGTTCCTGAAGCACGTCTTTAACAAGGAATACCAGATACTGGAAGCCCGCAACGGGCAGGACGGGATCGACGTCGCCTTGAAAGAGGAGCCGGACCTGATCCTTTGCGACGTCATGATGCCGGTGAAAGACGGCTACGAGACCTGCCGCGAAATCAAGCGGGAGCCCAAGATGGCGCAGACGCCTGTCGTGATGTTGACGGCCAAAGTCGAGAGCGAAGACGTGATCACCGGTATCGAAGCCGGCGCGGACGATTACATCACGAAACCCTTCGACGTGGAAATCCTGCGAAGCAAGATCAACAGCCTGATGAAGAAACGCGACGATATGAAACGCTACTTCTCTGCTTCTTCCGCCACTTCGAAAGATGAAGACAGCACGCTGCCGACCAACCCGTTCATGGACGCCGTCGTCAAAAACATAGAGAAACACCTCGATGACTCTACTTTTGAAGCAAAAGTACTCGCAGACTCATTGAATATGAGCCTGCCGACCCTGTACCGCAAGATTAAGCAGTACTCCGATCTGAGCATCCTCGAACTGACGCGCAACATACGACTGAAAAAAGCCGCCGAACTGCTTGCCAGCCAGCAATACTCCGTCCAGGAAGTCGCTGAAATGGTAGGATTCAACGATACAGCCACATTCCGCAAACGCTTTACCGAGCAATACGGAGTTACGCCTTCACAATACGGGATTCCAGTTTAACCGCTGGACATCCCGTCATTTTGGACAATTAGTCACACTGCATTCTTACCCTGTTCTATTTTATAATAAGAATACAAGTGCCATGAAACTGAAAAAATCTCAAAAAAGGGTGCAAATAAATCAAAATGACGACTTAGAGTTTTACCGATTATTTTTGATAGTCACGCCCCTAACACCTCTTTTCTTTTTCCACCATCTTTGCAATGTCGAAAGACAAAAGCCCGAGACGATGAGATGGATAAAATGAGGATTGTATGATTCGTAATCGTATAATAAAGAATTAGCCGATGGGAAGATGAACAACAAAAGCACAACAGTCGTTCCGAACAACTCAGTAAGCTATAGGGTAAGAAAAAATAATAATCATTATAAAAACGAATTTATTAACTTTTTAATTTAGAAGAATATGAAACTAAGAAATTTAATGTATGCGACTATGATCGCATGTGCGTTCGCTTCTTGTTCGAAGGATGAAGTGATTGACAATGGACCGGATGCTAAGGGAGATGCTTCTTTGACGATTGATCTTGGTGTGAAGTCTACAAAGGCAATTAATATTGAGGCTGGTTCTGAAACTGCCGTGAATGATATTAATATCTTTTTGCTTGAGCAGGGAACAGACAAGGTTATTAATCGTGTCCATCTTACTTCGGGAATTGCGTCGGAATATACTTACACTTTTGACAACCTGGAAGTAGGTCAGAAGCTTTATTGTGTAGGTTATGCTAATTTTGGTAAAGAAATGGAAAGCGTGCCAGTGAGTGAAGTAATTAATGTTACTAACAATATTGGGGGAACAAACTTACCGATGCACGGTCTTTCTACAGATGTAACAATTGAAACAGGAGAAAATAATACAACGTTGACTTTGGTTCGTGACTTGGCTCGTGTAGAGTTGGTTAAACTGACTTTGGATATGAATCAACAGGGAAGTGAAAATGCATTTACTGCCGGTACATTTAAATTTGATTTTATCTCAGCATCTGTAAACAGAGCTCCCAAAAGTTCTACGGTTACTTTTGCGAAACGCGGTGAAAGTTCTGCAAGATCTTATGCTGTAGGAGATGATTTTGTTGGTGGTTTAACTGATTGGACATGGAAATCTTTGACGAATGATGAAACTCAAAGTAGTTATAAAGTAGCTGATGAAACTGAATCTTGGGCTATATATACTATAAATACAACAGAAACAGAGGTGACCGTAACAAAACCGAGTTCTATTGTATTCTATGTATTGCCTAATGAGGCAACAAAAAGCGGTGAGACATATTCGAATACCAATCCTACCGCTTTTACGCTTAACGGAACAATGAAAGTGGAAGGTGCTGTACGTGACGGTCAGACTATTAATAATACATATAATAGTTTTTATAACATAGAGATTGGTAAAGAAGGTACGATTACTGGGCAAGTCGCTGGTGCTGGTATTCTTCCTAATAAGAACTATAAGATTTCTTTAGCTGTTGCCGGTATTGGTGGTGGTGTAGGTGGTGAGAGACCTACTCTGAAAGTCAAGACTGTGGTTGAGGACTGGGATGATGTTACTCAGGTTGCTCCTGTTCAATAATAACCTCTTAAATAACAAAAGAGTGCTTCCCTCCCCGGGAGCACTTTTTTGCATTTATACAAGCGAGCTCTCTGTTGAGTGACGATTAACAGTGTTTTTACATACTTTTACAATAAAAACAGATGCTTTTTTTATCAACCATACTGTCGGAAATGGCAAGAGTAAGCACAATAGATGTGGAACACCCGGATGTTGGCGAAACGTACACCCGGATGTTTGAGGCTGAACATGGGGATGTAGGGATGGCCGACATCCCCATGTTTAGCGATATTTGTCGCTTATTTGTATGATTTTCAACGGTCTATTGGCTGTTAAAGGCTGTCGGTTCGTGCGCTTTTCACCGGGTGTGACAGTTGTGATAGAGGTGTGATAGATGAAATGCGGTTGCTGTCACTCGCTTAGCGATTGAGTATGAGGCGGCTAAGGCCTCGGAGTGATAGAGTGATAGAGAATCTTGGAAAATAAAACTTTGTTGGTGTATATCGCAGGATAAGAGCTAAAACTATCACATGGGCAGTTTGATAGATTCGTCTATAAACAACGAGAGAACTACCTATCTTTTCCGTTTTATTTGTAGCCTATCTTTGTATTGTGATTATTCTATAAGGTAAAAAAACAAAATAATATTTATATCTATGAAACTGAAAAGTTGCTTTTTGATAACATTAATGGCCTGTGCATTCTTTTCATGCTCGGACAATGACGACCCGGTGAATCTGACGATAACGCCTGTCGTGCCGGATGCAACGTTGTCACTGGCTGTCCAGACGGATAATAGGGTAAAGACGAAAGGCGGATTTATAGAAGGCGATGCTGCCGTTGAGGGAAAGCCCACTTGGGATTTTGAAGTGAAGACGTTGACGGCGGTGATCTTTAATCATGGGGCATATCCTGCTGAAAGCAATATTCTTGAAGGTCGTATTGCTGCCATTTTCACGCAGAACTATACGAATCCTGCAAATGAAACTGTAATTGAGGGAGAAGTGAAATCCGGGGACATTCATTTGTTGCTGATCGCAAACTTGGATGCCGGTGTATTGGAAGAGTTGACAAATTCGGTCAACAGTACCGACCCGAATAAACGTTTGAGTGTAGAAGGCGTGCTTGAACTTGCAACGCCTCTCTCTTCCGAAACGGACGACAAGGGACTTACGATGAGTAGTGCCGTATTGCCGCTTAAGCTTGTTCCGGGGATAAACTTCGTGGGATTTGGAGAAACAGGTGCATTAACAGTGGAAGGCTATGGCACAGGAACAGAAATCTATGGTAACAACCCCGTTGTTCTGACCCGTACGGTTGCCGCCATCAATCTGAAGGGCGTTTTGTTGCCGGAGACACCGGATAAAGGAAATTCGAATTATAAAAATGTAAGTTTTACATTGGATTCTGTTTTTGTTGCCAATGTGAAGAGTACGGCCGGGATCGGAACGTTTGGTGATGTTAAAACCATCGAACAGGCACCGTTGAAAGATGGAAAAATTGATCTTACATATTATTTAGCTCCTGAAAAATATGCTCTCCATACCGGTACCTATAAGACAGGAGTGGCTACAGGCGATGATTCAATGTTACGGGCTCTGGAGTCAGCTATAACAATACAAGCTGGGACAGGAACGAATGTAAATCTTGATTGGGAGAACATTAATATTCCTCCCTTCTATGTCTACCCGAACCAAAATGGTGAAATAGATGAAACAGGTGAAACAGGAAAACATAATTACACCTTGTTGGTCCTGAGAGGTACTTATATCTATAAGATCGGTGATAGCGAACTGGTTACCGAAAACAACCGCTACTACACGGTTATCATCAATGATAAGAATCAGGGCGGAACGATCGACGGTAGCGGCGAACACTATGTCCATATCCAGCGCAACACCAAATATAACGTGACCGTGCAGATATTGGGTTCCGGTTCGAATGATCCGTTCACTCCTGCCGCTTTCGCGCATGTAGCAGCACAGGTTAAGGTGGCAGACTGGAATGTGATTGACATCAAAGAAGATGTCGATTGATGTGGAATAGGGTAATAATAAGATATAAATATAGCATTATGAAACATATAACATGTATGAAACAGTCTCTTTTGCTGGCGGCAGGTGCGCTTGCAGTCATGCTCACCGGTTGCATCAAAGATGATCTGGCTGAATGTAGCAAACTGACGTTGAAGGTCGAAGGGCTGAACCGCACGGATATCACGGATATCACCAGTCTGGGATTGGTGGAAGATGCCACCCTATATATCTTCGATGAAAACAAGAAATTGCTTGAGACACGTAATCTGGATAAAGATTTCATCCTGTCGAAAGAAGCCATCAGGCTGGATAACTATCCGGACCATACGAAACTGAACATCGTGGCCTGGGGGAACCTCAAAGGAGGCAACCAGTCGGTTACCGACCCGAAGCAGCTGGAAGACCTGAAGGTGCAGCTGAAAAGTTCGGAAGACGGGTTCGCACAATCTCCCGACAGCCTCTATTTCGGGACGAAAGAAGTGACTTCGCTCGGCAGCGGCATCGTCGGTGGAGACGGCCAGGTGGTGATCCGCCTCAAAACCGGGACTTACACGATCAAGACCTCCGGCCTGAACAACGCCTTGAAGGCTTACGGGTTGAGAAGCGCGTCGGATTTCGATTTTTATATCAACCGCACCTTGAGCGTGTATGACAACGCCGGTTCGCTGGATGGCGACAGCGTCGCCTACAATCCTGAAGGCACTTACGACACGGCGCAGGAATGGTTGACGACGGGCGTTATCGACCAAGATCAGTTTGGCGGTAAGCAGAACTCCTTTGCCGGTGAAAATCTCGGCGTGTCGATCACCAGCAAAGACGGCTCGGTCAACAAGACCGTTTATGTGGACGACAATGGCGATCCGTTCGAAATTCCCGAAGGCGGCCGTTTGGACGTGCTGCTCCTGTTCGGCGAAGACGGCACCATTTCGGCCAAGATGCGTATCACTCCGTGGGGAGTAGTCGAAGAGGATATGATATTTTAATCTCTAAAGAAGTACAGATATGAAAATAAGAAATATAATAGCAGTCGGTTTGTCGTTGTTCGCCTTGGCGAGCTGTTCGAAAGACAGCCAGCCGGTGAATGTGAAAGACCTGAAGGATGCGAAACTGAATATCTCGGTGAAAGCTTCTGCTTCGGGGACGACGAAGGCGGATGGTGACAATAATGCCCTTTCCGGCGAGACAAATATAAATAACGTGGCGGTTCTTTCATTTACCGCCGACGGTTCGCAGATATTGGCCGATCCTTATTGGACGGACGGCATGTCTGCTTCCGGCGGAGAAGCCACCGTGCTGAACGTCCCGACAAAAGCGACGAATGCCATCATCGCCATCCTTGCCAATGTCCCGGCGAACGCTTTCAGCGGAGTGACTTCCTACAGTGATTTCCAAGGCCGTCTGGCGCAGCTGTCCGACCAGTCGCAGTCAAACCTTGCCATGAGCGCCCAGGTGATTGCCTCCAACGACCGGTTGGATGAAGGCGATAACTATATCGGATATGCGACGCAGACCAACATCAACAATATCTCTTCCCCATTGGAACTGACCCGTCTGGCTGCCCGCATCGAACTGAGGAGCGCATCGACCGATTTCGGAACGAACAGCAGGTTGAGAGGGCGTACCGTCCGCATCAACAGCATCTATTTCGCCAACCGGAAAACCGCCTCCCGTTTTGCCAGCACGGCTTACTGGGGCGCAGTAATGGTCGACGGGAATACGGATAATAGTGCTGCTGTCACTTTGGGACAGGACCTTCCGCTCTCCGGAACGCCTTTCTACCAGTATGTGATGGAAAATACGGACAGCAGCAATCCGACACAGCTTGTCGTGAACGCTACCATCCTGGCGAACGCCGACTACCAGGCAGAAACAAAAGAGTTTGCCGCTACCATCAATGAGAACGGGGTCGTATTGAAAGGGGATCCCCATAAGTATGTGAAACGGAATTACATCTACCGCCTGAACATCACTTTCGGCCCGAACAGTTTCGAAGGCATCGACATCGATGACCCGACCCCTCCTGATCCTCCCACACCCCCGACCCCTTCCACAGGTGGCTTGAGCGTGAATGTTGAAGTCGTAGGATGGGGCCCTGTCAACCAGGAAGCAGTAGTAAAATAGCGAGAGGGTAAAATAAATAAAGTATAAACGATTAAAATAATAAAGGGATGAAACTACGGAATATTTTTTTAGCAGGTTTGGCAGTTTGCACGATGGCAAGCTGTTCGAAGGACGACGATGCGAATGGCCCGGCTGCTCCCGTTGATGCATTGGTGTCATTTGGTGTAACAACTGAGGTTATGACAAAAGCTAATGGACACGAAGTTGAAGCAGATGGAGGTGAAGAAAATGAAAAATTAGTGAATCAACTTACAGCCCTGATCTTTGATGAGAGTGGTAAGTTGGTCGGACGTGGCGATACTATACGGAAGGAAGGTGTTACTGAGTCTATTGATAAGATTAAATGTATTACCATCAAGGTCGCTTCTTCTGATGGTGTGAGTGCCTCTAACGAAACGTTTACAGCCGTATTGGTTGCAAATGTGAATGTTTCGACTGTCGCTACATTAGCAGCATTTGAAGAACAAAAGACGCTTACGATCGATAACTATACACGTTCCAAAATGGCTGCAGGAACCTGTTTCTTGCCGATGGTAAAGAAGGTGAAATTCTCAGGAGTGAAACCTTTAGGTGAAAATCATACTGAGAACTGGATAAATAATGCTACAGGAGAAACTGTTGTTGCTGTAACTCAGGGAACTGCTTCTACTAACGCTGTTGTTTTGGAGCGTTTGGTGGCTCGGGTACAGTTGGAAAAAGTCTCTGTTAATTTTGCTGGTGGTAATTATAAAGATGCAACTTTCGATTTGAAAAAGGTCTTCTTGGCAAATGTTCCTTCGACTTCTCCTTTAGGCAGTATCGGAGAGGAGAATGCAGCCGCTTTATGGAAAGGTTTCCAATCTGCTTCTTGGGAAGTAAAACAGTATTTGATCATACCTGATAATGATAATAATGTTAAAAATGAATTGGCGAAAGATTTGAATATTACCCATCTTTCTATGGTGTCTGCAAATGGACATACTTTTAATACAGATAAACCTGTATTTTATGCATTTGCTTATAATGGAACTAAAAAAGCAGCAGGTGATGGTATTACACAAAACTACGAAACCCGTTTGATTTTGGAAGGTGATTTCAAACTTAATAGCTCTGCAACAGCTCAAACACGTCACTTCCATGTTGTTTTAAATAGGGAAGGTGAAAAGAAGGTGTTACCTAATTATATGTATAAGATCACAGTTAATATCACCGGTGAAGGTTCTCCTAACGAAGATGAAATCTTGCTGAACGCCCATGTTGCCGCAAAAATCGTTGTTGCCCCGTGGAACGTGATCGAACAGAATGAAGAAGATGCGAATTAATTAGCCTACAGGTTTAAATAGGGAACAGGCAATCCATTCACACGGGTTGCCTGTTTTTTTGTGTAGCAGATTTAAATAATATCATATTTGGAATATTAAGCACTTTATTATGAAACACTTTAAGGAATTATGCGTTATATTTGTGAGCATAAAGAAATAAGCGTATCTTTGTTCCCCAAATTGTAACAGATAAAAAATGACTGACTTTAAATTAAGTATAGAGACTAAAGAACTTCTGCATGAATCTACAGGGTTGGATTATAATGCATTGACCACAAGGCCTATCTCTGATATTATCGGATCCATATCAGCTATAAATAAGAAGAAGTTCAGTCATAAGGGAACAAAACATCTTTCTCCGAGAGGTTCTGTATATCTGTATTTAGGAAGGATTTTGAGTTTGGAGGACGTTAGACGGATCATTTGTAAATATCTGAAGTAGCTTTGATACCTGAAAATGAAATAGAACGCCAGAGAGAAGCACTGTATACATTATATAATAAAGAAATCAAACCGTTAGTAGCTGAAATAGAAGCTCGGTTTGAAGAATTTCCAGAACCTTTGTTGGCGGAAATTTTTTTCTTTAATGATTATATGGCGAATGGGTATCGTGAATCCGTTACCGAAAAAGAATATGACGAATCGATAGAGTTGGCTTTGAAGCACCTGACACAGCTCAAATTATATTTGTATGTATATTTGAATGCAGCATTAGTTTTGGTGATAGAGCTTTTTGAAGAACAAACCCGGAATGTAGATTTGAATGCTATCAATGACGGCTCTTTCTTCAAGGAATATACAAGGATGAAGAAATCAGCAGAATCCAAATTGATGTTAGCAAAGGAGAGGGAGAGGTGGCTCTCTGCCACCGAGGCTTTGACTTTATATCAGGATGCTTATCAAGATTATATAAAGTTGGAGGATTTCCTCAATCTTAAAAGTTGCGAAGTGAATCGCGCCGTTTCCATGTATCATTTATCTTTCAAAAGTAAACTTTTTATTTGGATATTTCCTATATTGATATCCGCTGTCGTTTCCTTTTTTTATCCAAGCGAGGTTAAATCTTATCTTTTTTCAATTCTAAATAAATAGGGCTTATGTTGATTTTAGAAAAAAAAGATCGGGAGCGTGTGAAAGGTTTGTACCAAAGCTACAATGAGGTGGTCAAGCCGCTGCTAATCGAAGTCGAGGTGCGTTCGGGCAAAATAAGTCACGCTTTGCAAAATGAAATCAGGGCTTTTAACGATCATATAGCCCGTTGCTATTATGATTGTTCCATCGATTTAAATGATCCGGAGATGAAGCATAAAGAAATCGAGAGGCAGAAGAAAGAAATAGATAAGGCGGAGGGTCACATCCGGCGTCTGATTCTGGATTGTTTTAAACAACTGAATGCTTCTTTGTCGGATACGGTGAAAAGATATGAAAAGAAAATGAAGTATATGGATCCATTAAAAATGGGTTCTGGTACGGAATGGACTTCTTACCGTGATTTGAAGAGGTATGCGGTAAAGGCAGTTTTTACGGCTAAAATAGAAGAGTCGAAGGACACGGAAAAATCGATGAAATTGTTTGAAGAAAGCTATTTACAATACCGGAAATTGGAAATCTTGTTTGACAGGCAGGCCGGGCATATTCGTAAAGAACGCTTTAAGGCAGCGCTTGTATTCGCAAGCCGTTGTGTTTTATGGCTCTTTTTGGTCATCTTAGCCGCTATCTTGTCCGCTCTTATGGCTGACGGGCTACAGGCTCTGTTTTAATTTTCAGCCAATCTTCTGACATTTCTATTAATCCCCACGATACTATTGCATAGCCAAACCTTTCATAAATAACGGTAATTCTATTAAAATCCGTAAATCTCTCCTTTTCGCCTTCTTTCCTATCAGAATCACCTGTTTTGTAGTTATTTCTATCGCATTTAAAGGGTACGCCTCTCAATCTTTCCTCTGGTATTTTTACCTATTAATCTTGAAAGTTTCGCCTATCGCCCCCTCTTGATATTCCCCCTACTTTTGCCTTCGTAAGTTAAATGGAAAAAATATTAGGGTTATGAAACTAAAGAATATACTATCGTTTTTTTGCTTCTTGGCAGCAATGGCATCCTGCTCGATGGACGATGAGACAGTGATGAATGACATCTCTAAAGAAATAAACAGTTCTACAAGTACTTCTAAGGAAGCGTTGGTCTCTTTCCAGTTGGATATGAATGGCTTAACAACAAAATCTGTAACTGATGCAGGAACAGATAATACAGTAGATCAAGAAGTTAATAACATTGTCATCTTTTTGTTAAATGGAGACAATGTTATTGATTATGCTTTATTGAACAAAGCTGATGGAGATTTCTCGCAGTCTGGTAACGTTTGTACTCCTAAAGCCGATTTTGGTTTCCTTACAAAAAAAGTGAATACCTTAAAATTAATGGTTATAGCCAATTCTAACATCACTGCTTCAACTGTATCTAATTACACTACAGGGACACAAGTGAAAGCTGCTTCTACTAATTTGGCTGATTGTGCCAAGTTCGGTGAATCCAATATTACATGGATCTTTGCTGACGGATCTGAATATCCGGGTTATGAAAAGATTAACGGTACTGATGGCGTTTTAGCACATTCGTATGCCGTGAATGTTGCAGTGAAACAAGCCTATGCACGTGTAGAACTTGCTTCGTTTAATGTTAAGAAGCAAATCGGTTCTGATAATGTAGACGTAACATTGATGGGAGTGAAGTTGTGTAACATAAATACAAGAGGCCGAGTAGATGGAGCCGTTATCGGCCCGGTTCTTGCAGAGCCATCTGATTGGAACTTTCGCAATGGTTTGCCTTCTTGTAATACTGGTGAGGCTGAATGTTCTTCAAGCGTAGGGAAAAATATTTTAGCTAATAATAATGTATTTTTCCGGACATTTGCATACGATTATTCAAACGTGGAAGATGATAAAGAAATGTATTTGGAAATTTCTTATAAGATTGGAGTTCAATCTCAACTTCGTACAAAGAAAATCGTAATTGAAGGAAAAAACGATAATCTGAAGGCTGTAGAAGCTGGCTATATTTACCGGATTAACTTGACTGCATCAGTGAGACCTGAACAAGTAGATCTGGATGTGATCTTTTCTATCGACAAATGGATTGACGGAGGTGTATTAGTTGATGGTAATTTGACTGCGAATAGAAATTAATGTAAACGGGTAAAATTAATATATTATGAAGATAAGGAGTTTAATAGGTTGTTTAGCTGCGGTTGTAGGAATGGCAGCTTGTACCTCAGAAATGGCTGTCGATAATAAAGAACGTGTAGGACTTTCAATAGCGTTGTCTGTCGGAGGAGGAGAAACGAAAGCTGTAGGTGATGAGATAGATCCATATTATGAAGAAGTAAATGTTGTACGTTATCATGTGGCTCTTTTTGAGAATGGTAAGCGAATCGCACATGGTGAATATGGTGATGGACAATCGCAAGGTTTACAGAAAGTAGAAGGGACGGAGGGTATATCAACAGAGTATAAAGCTCATTTTGATAATATACCGGAAGGTTCTATTTCTGTTTATGTGATTGCCAACTATCCCTCGACTTGGGATTTTAATGATACCAAATGGGGTAACTTTTCAGGCTACCAGGCAGAGAGCGTCGTGACAGATCCTTTTCTTGCAGAGGAGTTAGTAAAAGTCGGTTATAAAACTTTTACAGTAGAGAAAGGAACAACTGAACTCAGGTTATCACTTGTTCAGCTATCATCTGGTATTGATATGCTTCTTACACAATCGGGAGATGCTGGTTCGATGGAAGATGCAGATGAAGCTACGCATGAATATGTTTTTCAGGATGCATCGGCAGAGAAGATGTATGATATAACCGATGAAAACGAAATTGAAGATAATATTGGTTTTGAGGTAATAAAAAGTACGATTAGTAATTATTTGACTATTAAAGATGCTAAGTATGCACGGGCATCTGCTCTTATGAATTCCAAAGGACAATGGAATGATGCAGGAAAAAAGTGGTTCAATAATGGAAAGACTGATGTATATGAAGGTGATAAAGTATATGAAAAACTTCAACCTGAACGGGGAGTTCTTTATTTTCGTGCAAAGGTGAAAGAAGACGGTAAAAGAGATTATAATGATTATCTCACAGATTTCAAGATTGTAGCTTATGGACGTGATGTCGATTGTGATGTTAAAGTTCCTGTAACAGGACTTCTGACAGGTAAAACAACGTTAGCAGGATTGAATAAAGAATCGGATATTGCAATATGGAGTAAAGAAAGGCCAGAAAATACAAAATATCAGGCTCTTACAATGTCATCCTTTAATACACGGTTTTATACTTACGAACCTGGTGAGAATGATCTCATTTTGAGTGTAGTAGTAGGTACTGGGGAAAGCAAGAATGTGTATCGTAAGAAATACAGACAATACGGTTATAAGATTTATCGGGGAAGATGGATAAATGAACCCACTCAGCATTATGCTTATGATTGGGCGGGGCAACCGGAGAAATTCCCTGTTGATGCATGGCTTAAAGTTTCGAAAGGCGGTAGAGTTATTGATGAAGGAACTGGAACGCCTATACGCACAGAAGCAGGAACCGGCGATCTGAATAATACAAAGACCTATTCATTGACAATTCCAGGATCAACAATAACGAAAGGCCATGTTTATCAAGTGAAAGGGACATATAGTCCTTCTTTCGATGTCTCTCCTGAAATTGAATGGGAAGTGATAGACATGAAACAAGTGACTGTAAATCCAGATCCATTTGAATAAGCGTATAGAGATGTAATTTCAAGAATGAATGTGAATTAAAAAAATGAGAAATATGAAACGATATAGCATACAAACCATTTTCTTTATTTGGGGTTTATTGTTGTTTGCGGCTTGCCAGGATGAAGATTTGATCAAGAAAGATGATGTAGTCGAAGGTGTCCCTGTCTCTGTAGTTTTGAATGTGTCTTCTTTTGCATTCGACAAGGTAGAGACAAAAGCCGACATGGGAACAGTTGCGGAAAACAAGGTAAATGATCTTCATATCTTTATTTTCCGTTCGGATAAGACTTTGGAAGATCAGGCGGATTTTAATAACCTGTCACAAACCGAAGGTTCCGGAAATAGCGGAAGTGTAGTGTGGCCTCGTACTATTACTTCCGGACAGAAATATATTGTCGCTTTGGCCAATGTCAATTCTGATAATATCACCGGAATCGATTATTCCGCTGTTGACGAATTTGATGATTTGAAAGAAATAGCAGCCTCGTTGAATGGTGATCTTATTCAGCGTCCTTCTACGAAAGGTTTTGTCATGAGCGGCTATTGGGGAGAAAGTTCTTCTTCTGCAACTACCAGCTTAGGTTTATGCGTTATTCCGAGACCAACTACGGAAGGAGATAAAATAACATTGACAGCAGGTAAAATCTGGTTAAGGCATCTGGATTCGAAGATAAAATTTGACATTCAATTATATGATAAGACAAATAAAGAGTTTATCCCTCGTGATTGGAAGATTGTAAATGTGCCGAAAAAAAGCAATATTATAGAGCAAACTACCGATGCCGCTACGGTAGCTGATGATTTCTTCGAGACTCCGGAAGCGAAGTTTGAAATTCTGAATCTTGAAGCTCAAAAGTATTTGGGCGGTAGTTTTACTTTTTATATGTTGGAGAATCGTAAAGCGGCATTGAATCCGATTGACGACTATGCTGAGCGTGAACATAAAAAAGACAAAGGAGGTCGTCCTGAAGATCCGTTTTTCAATGCAGATCCGCTCTCGACTTATGTGGTATTAAGAGGTACTTATTATGAATATAAGTCCAATGGAGAAATTAAATTGAGTGCCGATGTCCGCTACACAATTCATTTAGGTTATGTGAATAAGGTTGCTTCCGATTTTAACAGCGAACGGAATCTGTTCTATACTTACACTGTCAAAGTCAAGGATGTCCAAAATATTATTCTTGAAGTAACATCGAGTGAAGATGGCAAAAATTTTGAGGAAAAACAACCGGGAAGCGAAGGCGATGTTATTATTTCCGACCAGAATCTGTTGTTGGATGCACACTATGAAGTAAAAACCGTTACTTTCAAAAAGGATGCAATTTCTAATTTGTCGGTAATGGTGAGGACACCTTATGAAAAACCGACTTCGACAAGCGGGCAGTTTAAGATTGATAAAGAGAATGGAGAGGTAGTGATTGATAATCTGAATGATTATCAATGGGTCGAATTTGTAAAAAATCCATCAGAAGTAAAGACTTTTGCCGATTATACATCTGTTAAGAGCCACACGGATAATTCCTCGTATAATAACTCGGATGATCAGAGGTGCCTAAGGGATATTAAGCAGTTGTTGCGCGATCTATATACTCATCGTAATGATAATGATTTTTGGGATGCAGATGGTACAGTCACTTATACTGTATTCGTCAATGAATTTTATTATGATAAGGAACCGGCGAGTAGCAGTACTGCTCAATGGAGAGATTTTGTGAATTGCGATAACCGCCAGATGCATATATTGTGCGATACGAAATACAGTTTGGACGAACAAAGCAGTTTGACTAAATCAAATATTATGATCAATCAGCGTTCGATCAAGACCATTTATAACAAGGAACTTTCTGAAAGTGTTCTACCTACGGCATGGGGTATCGAGACGAAATGTGAAGATGGGCGTATGTATCCTAAAAGAGGTGATTATGTTGAAGGGCATTGGGAAAAAGGCAAATGGGTTGATGCTTATTATAAATGGATTTATAAAACGAATACGAAAACAAATGGACGATATAATACATTCCAATGGCTGGCAGAAGCTGGGAATTTGGGTTGGAATAATTATGTCGATTATCAAACGAATACGAATAAAAGCACAGTGACAGCAGAATATGCATGTTTTCAGCGTAATCGGGATTTGAATGGTAACGGAAAAATCGATCCATATGAAGTTCGTTGGTATTTGCCTGCAACCAACCAATATATCGGTTTATGGATCGGACAGGATGCTTTGCCTTCGGAAGCTCGATTGTTACAAAATTCTGTAAGTTCTATTAAAGATGGTAGTAATGGTACAAAAGATAATCGTTTGGAAAATCACTATTTATCCAGTAATGGTGTTCGTTTTTGGGCGGAGGAAGGTGTTTCTACCGGTTCTGAAAAATATTATGGATTTTATGTGCGTTGTGCCCGCAATTTAGGTTATGCTCACAATAACGAAGAAGAATCGGCTCCGACTTCACCTACCGATGGGGAAGTATTGGATTATGTAATTCCAACTCGCGGATTTGACAAGATCGTAACAAGTATTGATTTATCACGTGTGGATCCATCCGCATTAAGAAAGGAAATATATACTTCGATTGATTTTCATGCTGAACATAGTGGTGGAACATTGAATTATCCTCATAGTAGTTTTGTGGTTTCTGACTTGAAGAACGGTACGCTATCTTACAATAAAGATAGTGGGAGAGGGAGTCTGCCTTCTTCCTGTCCGGAGGGTTATCGTATTCCGAATCAGAGAGAATTGGCGTTGATTGCGGGATATTCTAATGCCAATATTGGAAATATCGGAGCAGTTACTTATTCGGACTTGACTTATAAGAAAGACTTGTATACGACAAGATGGAGTGGGGATGGAAAGTTTAATTGGTTAACATTGAGTGGAAACAGTGTTTCTACAGTCCGCTGTGTGAAAGATTATTAAACACTAAATAGATCAATTGTTCTCATTTTCAGTTGTAGTTTAGTATAAGAAGTAAAGAGGCTTCAGTCATAAGGTGTATCCTTGGACTGAAGCCTCTCTCTTTGTCAATGTTTTTATTTTTTACAAAAATTCCTATTTCCCCGACATCCTGTTTCGGAATGTCGGAATTTTTATCAAGCAAAGTCAGGAGCTTAATTGAAAGTTAAGTAGTGATACTTAGAAAATGTTATAAAATAGGGGCTACGCCTTCAACGTTTGTTATTTTCTAAAAGTTTTTTGTAAGCATAAGCAGAAGTACACATTGTATCTTCATATTGCAACAACAAGGGTTATCGTTTTTTCAGTTACAGTTCTTGTTGTTGTAGCCTTTATCATTTAGCCCGATTGCGTATGTCTGATATTATCACTTTGGGATGCGAGAGTATCCAATTCTTCTATTTGTCGTCATAATGACCTATGGCGGAGACGATGTAGATGGTAATGGTTTCTTCTTTTACTCTATAGATAAGCCTGTCTTTTTTATTTATTTGTCTTGACCAATATCCGGAAAGTTCATATTTAAGGGGTTCGGGCGAACCTATGCCGTCATAAGGCGTTTCCGCTAACTCCTTAAATATCCTCTCAATTCGTTTGATCGTTTTCCGGTCTCCCGATTTGTAATGGGCTGCAAGTTCTTTCTTGGCTTCGTTTTCAATTTCTATAGAATACTTTCCCATATATTATCAATATCGTTGATTTTTGTCGTATTTCCTTCGCGAATGGCTCTTTCGGCATCTCTGATCTTGTTTATCAGAGCAGAACTTGTCGACAATCTATCTGACTCGGTAATGGGGATAAGCATATAAGCCTTGTCTTTTCCTCTTTGGACAATAATTTGTTCATTCTGATCTGCCAAGTCAAAGTACAACTTTTGATTGTCATTAAATTCACGACTGCTAATAATCCTCATAAAAACCTCTCTTTCGTTTTAATCATATATCAAACTTTTGCGAATATACGGAAAAGTTTTAATCATACATCAAACTTTTGGCTGCTTTTTGTCTTCTTGATCCTTTTTATGGTGAAGCCTGTTGGATGATTTTATCGGCATGATAATATTTCCGTGTGTTAATCGGTATTTCTATCGTCCTGCCCCTTTTTCATCGGTATTTATATCAAACGCCTTGTTCTTGGTAGCTTTGCCTGTGAAACTTGAAACGTGCACCTACCGCGTAGGGTAAAGACTTATTATATTTTTGTGTCGGGATAAACTGTATTATCTCCTTTGTTGTTTAATATAGGATAGAAAAATAAAAGATAATTAAAAATGAAGTGTATGAAAAAAGTACTTTTCCTCTTTTTGCTTCTGGCCGGAATGACGAACGTCTATGGGCAGAAGTTTGCGGTAAAGTCAAACTTGCTGTACGACGCGACTGCGACGATCAACCTCGGTGTTGAGATGGGATTGAGCAAGAAGTGGACGCTGGACTTGTCCGGTAACTACAACGGATGGAAGTTCGGCGACGACATGCGTTGGAAACATTGGATGGTCCAGCCGGAAGCACGTTATTGGCTATGTGAGAAGTTTAACGGCCATTTTCTCGGGGTGCATGCCCATTATGCCGATTATAATGTCGGCGGGATCAAGTTCCTGAGTAAAAATATGGAGAATTACCGGTACCAGGGCAACCTCTACGGAGCCGGACTGTCCTATGGCTACCAGTGGCTGCTGAGCAATCGTTGGAGCATGGAGGCGGTGATCGGTATCGGATGGGCGCACCTGGACTATGATAAATATCCGTGCGCATCGTGCGGTACGGTTCAGAAGAGCGAGACGAAAGATTATTTCGGGGTGACGAAGGCTGCTCTTTCTATCATTTACTTTATTAAATAATCGGCGCTATGAAGAAAACAATGAAATTATATATGGCGGCAGCTCTGTTGGCTGTCGTTTCGCCGGCTATCCTGGCTCAGGCTCCGGTAAAAGTGGTTTGTAACGAATTGAAGCAAAAAGGAAACGAATTGCTGATCGATGCCGTGATCACGGTCGACGGCAGCCAGATCAAATCCCGTGAGAATCTCTCCCTGACACCGGTCTTGGAATCGGCTTCGCAGAAAGAGGGCTTGCCTTCCATCTTGCTGAACGGGCGGATCAGCCAGAAAGTGTACGACCGCGAGATCGCGTTGAACAATTTGCAGGATGAGCCTCGCTTCCTGGTCGTGCAGGCCGGAAAGAGCGAAAGCGTCATCAACTATAAGACGGTAATCCCGTTTGAAGCGTGGATGAAAGACGCCCGTTTCGTGCTGGTCCCGAACATGTGCGGTTGCGGCAAAGAGGCGCAGGGCACGCCGCTCGTGATAGCCGACAAGGTCCTGACCCGTCCCGACAAACGGTATGAGGTACAGCCTACCCTGGCTTATATCTCTCCGGAAGCGGAAACGGTAAAACATCGTGCCGAGGTGGGGACTGCTTATCTGGATTTCCAGGTGGGCAAATATGCGATCCTGCCGGATTTCCGTAACAATGCGGTGGAACTGGCGAAGATCGACAATACGATCAGTACGGTCGTAAACGATAAGAACATCACGCTCGAAGGCATTATCCTGAAAGGTTTTGCTTCGCCCGAAGGCAGCTACAAGTCCAATACGGTCCTGGCCGGCAATCGTGTGAAAGCGCTTTCCGAATATATAAGGAAGAAGCATGACTTCAAACCGGAGCTTTTCACGCTGGAAAACGGTTCCGAAGATTGGGAAGGCCTGAAAGCGAAAGTGGAGGCCGACCGGAGCGTCCCTTCGCGGGAGGCTGTGCTGGCTATCATCGACAGTAATGACGACCCGGACAAGAAAGACGCCAAGCTGGCAGCTCTGGACGGAGGGGCTCCTTACCGGTATGTGTTGAAGAATATCTATCCTTCGTTGCGCCGTTCCGACTACCGTGTCGCTTACCAGGTGCGTTTCTTTACGGTTGAGGAAGGCCGCGAGATTATCAAGACGCGTCCGCAGCAGCTGAGCTTGAGCGAAATGTTCGCGGTGGCCAACAGCTACGAGATCGGCAGCAAGGACTATAACGAGGTGTTCGAGATTGCGGTCCGCATGTACGGCGATGATCCTGTCGCCAACCTGAACGCAGCCAATATCGCCTTGTCGAAACACGACCTGGAGGCAGCCCGTACGTATCTGGCTAAGGCTGGCAACAGTCCCGAAGCGGTACATGCCCGCGGCGTGTTGAATCTGCTGGAAGGAAACCTGGATGAGGCAGGAAAGTTGTTGGAACAGGCAAAAGCTGCCGGAGTGAAGGGGGCAGCGGCCAATTTGGACGAATTACGTAAGAAAGAGGCGGATAATCAACTGTTTGATAGTTTTGAGTAGCATAATTGATACTTTTGCATGGTAGCGGATATATAGTTAGCCTGTATCTTTGCGGTAAAAGTTTGCATATAAAAGATTGAGGATTTTAAAGAATTAAGATTATGGAACGTATAGCAGATGTCGAAAATGTTTTGATGAATGAGATAGACAACCAGCATGGTGTCTACTTATATCTCGAAGGTAATGCATGGTGCGCGTATGAACGTTCTGCTTATTATCTGGCCAGACTGAATGTGCCGGTGGTATTACAGAAAGAAGTAATCCGCGAGGGGTACGATGTGGTTTTGTTAAAAGCACTGTTTGCGGTGGATGACATGTGTTTGCCGCTTGCTCCCAAAACGGAGTTGAAAAGGGTGGCAGATGACAAGTTGCAGTTCCACATCTATGACAGTATTGATGGTTTTCCCGAATGGAAAGCTTCTCAGTTGAATAAGTTGCCTGCGTGACAGGTGGTTGATTCGCATTTTTATTAAACAGCCGTGAGGCTTGAATAAATACTAAGTTGTAAAATTGAGGGTGTATTTTGTCCCGAAGGCCGATCGCAAGATCCCCTTCGGGACTTTTTTAGTTCTAAGAATATTTGAAACATACAAATGATGATTTATCGGCCGAAATTGAACTGTATTATTTAGAGGGTGCGGTAAACTATGATCCGGGCGTCCGGTGAGAGGGTGACGGTGAAGTTGTTGCCTGTCGCTTCGTTTAATGTGCCTTGCCACCAAGAGGTCAGCTGGCGATTGTGGATGGGCCAACGCAGTCCGGATATCGAGATCCTGCCGGATGGGGCAAGGGAGAAAAGGGACACTTGGGTTCCGGGCTCGCTGTCCAGTGTTGTCGTTTGCTGGATAGGGGTGAAGATCCCATAATCCGATAGCATCTCTACCCGGCGGAACAGCGGGGCGTAGTCCATCAGCAGGGAGATATTGCCTAACGTATGGTCTTCGCGCAGCCCGGTAGCCCCTAAGATCAGGACTTCCTGTTGCCCGGACCGGCGGGCGAAGCGGACGGATTTTGTCAGGTCGTTTATTTCCTGGTCTTCCACGATATGGATGCGGTCGGCATAGCGTTGGCGGAAGCGGGGCGGGATGCTGTCCAGGTCGCCGACAATCGCTGTCGGAATGATGCCTGCTTTATCCAACGCCTCGACGGCTCCGTCACAGGCGATGACAACAGAGGCTTCGTGCAGGAGACGAAGCGGTAAAGCTGTTTGCGGAAAGCTGCCGTTTGCCACGACTACGCAATTATAAGGTGCTATCATTTGTTCTTATTCCTTTCTTTTTCCATGTGTATAATCCGACTGCCGCCAATATGGCGTAGCAAATATAGAGAAACATTGTGGGATAAAGTCCACGCAGGCAATAAAGATAGACGGAGACGCAGTTAACGATGATCCAGAATATCCAGTGTTCGACGATCCGGCGTGCCAGCATCCAGGTGGCGACGATCCCGACAGCAGTGGTAAAAGCATCGCCTGCCGGGATCGGCGAATCGGTGAAATGATGCAGGGCATAATAGAGCAACGCAAACAGGACGACAATGGAAAAACTGATCCCGGCAAAAAGACGGGGCGTCATGTCGCGGTAGAGGATCACCTCCTGGGGAGCTGCTTCTACGGCTTCCGCTGTTTGTTCTTGCCCGCCCCTGCGGCGTGTCCATTGCCAGAAACCGTATATGCTGATGGCTACATAATAGATGTTCAATCCCATATCCGCATATATCTTTGAAAAGAAAAAGACAAAAACATAGACAAGGGAAGTCAGGAAGCCGACGACCCACATGGCGCGATGCTGCCTTATCTCCAGAAAGAGATAGAGCAGACCGGTCAGTACTCCGAAATATTCCAGTAGTTGTTCCATTGTTTAAAACCTGAATGTTACCCGTGCCATTGCGTTAGTTCCCGCCTGGGTGAAATAACCGTCCTCTTTATAGCGTTCGCCGTCGACCATTGCCGAGTAGACCCAGGCGTTGGTCTCATATTGCTCGTTGAACAGGTTGTTAACCGTGACATCGAGTGCGATCTCCTTCATGAACTTCGGTTTGAAAACATATCCGACACGCAGGTTGCTTACGAAATAAGGATCGATGGAGCGGTCTTTGCAAGAGGTGTTGTCGATATACTGGCGGCCGACAAACTGGGAGTTGAAACTTGCACTGAATTGTTTCCAACTGAAATTGAACATGCTGTTGGCGATGATGTCCGGCGAAAAGGCGATAGTGGTCGTCCCTAAGTTGTTGCGGTCCTCACGCAGGTAGTTCCAGTCGGCGTCGTAGACCTCGATGCTTTCGGTGAAGTTCTTGATCTTGTTCCGGCTTAAAGTCAGGTTCCCGTTCCAGTCCAGCCAGCGGGCTATTTCTACGCCTCCGGTCAATTCGATTCCCATCCGGTAACTGTCTTTGATATTGGAGGTGAGCGCTTCGCCGATTTCGCTGATCTTGCCGGTCAGGACCAGCTGGTTGCTGTAGTCCATGAAGTAGAGGTTGGCTCCGATGTGGAAGCGGGAATTGCCGAAACCGTAGCCGGCTTCGTAATCGTAGAGTGTCTCATGTTGCGGACGTTCGTCCGGGCCGGCTTCGGTGAAATTGTCGCGGTTCGGTTCGCGGTTGGCTACCGAGAAAGATACGAATGCGTTGTGGCCTCCCTTCTGGAAGTTAATGCCTGCCTTGGGGTTGAAGAAGTTCCAGCGTTTGTCGACATCCACGTGGTCGCCGGCTTTGTCGTCGCTGCCTTTGATGGTGTAGTGGATGCCCCGGTATTGCATGTCCAGATATCCGTTCAGGTTGGGATGGAACTGGTAATTGGCTTTGGCGTACATATTATAGTCCAGTTTGTCGCCCGTGTTCCGGTAATATTCGTAGTCCGGTTCGGGAAGGCTGTTTGATTGCTTCGCCCATATGACACGTCCGAAGTGGTCGCCGTCGTAGCGGTTGATGGCGGCTCCGGCGGAGAATTGCAAGCGCTCTCCCCGGTAGTTGGCGCTGTAGATGGCTCCGTAAAAGTCGTTTTCCAGCCATTTGCGGCGGACAAGGTCTGTCTTGGCGAGGGTGTCTCCCTCGCTGTTTATATAAGGAGGCAGTTTGTAGCTTTTGAATTTGGCTCCGCTTTTGTAATCTTCGTAGTAACCGGTTCCATGCGTGTAATGGAGTGTCAGGTTCATGTTCCAGAAGTCGCTCAGGCGTTGGCTGGCGGTCAGATGGTAGTTCTGCTGTCGGTAGTTGTCCGTCTGGTTTTTGTAATATTTGGTGACGCCGTTTTCCTCATATTCCCCGCAAGGGTTGTAGGTGCGGTCTGCATTCAGCAGATAGGAGGGGACACCGGTCCACGCCTGGTAGGTCTTCTCGATGCTGCCGAAGGTCTGGAGGCGGATCAGGGTATTATCTCCGTAATAAGCCGCTGAGGCAAAGTAGGAGTGCATGTTGGCATCGGCCCGGTCGATGTACCCGTCGCTTTGGATATTGGAATAACGGGCATCGAAAACGAAATGGTCCTGTAGAAGTCCGGTTCCGAGCTTGACCATGTTTTTGACTGTTCCGAACGAACCGGCCGAGACTGAATATTCGGCATAAGGTTTCAACTCCGATTTCTGTGTCTGCATGGCGACGGTGGCCCCGAAGGCGGCTGCTCCGTTGGTCGAGGTCCCGGCTCCACGCTGTATCTGGATGTTATCGACCGAGGAGGCGAAGTCCGGCATGTTTACCCAGAAGACCGTGTGAGACTCGGAGTCGTTTACCGGTACGCCGTTGACAGTGATGTTGATACGGTTGGCATCCGTCCCGCGGATCCGGAATCCGGAATACCCTATACCTGTTCCGGCATCCGATGTCATGATCACGGATGGCGATTGGAGGATCAGGAAAGGGATTCCCTGCCCGTCGTTCCGGCGGTTCAGCTCGTCCTTTGTCAATTCACTGTAGGCGACAGGCGTATCTTTGGCTACTTTGGTTGCGGTCACGACCACTTCGTCCAGCGAGATGTCTTTTGAGATTTTCAGCGAGTCGGCAGGCCCGATCGTTTTGCCTTGTGCCGACAATGCCACTAATGATGAGGCGATAATAAGAACATTTTTCATCCTTTTTTCTTTTTGATAACCTGAATTTTAAAAGGAATAGCAGAGGTGGGCTGTTTTTACTGAAGATACACTTTTCTCCCTTCGTCGGCATTACCCGTGCAGGTTCAATGGGTATAATCTCAGCCTGCCTTCCTGTTTCCGGGCGTCATTTCGGCAAGCACCCCTTATATTCGGGGGCAAAGGAACGAAAAAAACGGGTAATGACCAAATGTTCTGACATACGCTTGCTTTTGAGACATATGTGCAATATGTACGCGATAAATCCCATAACATGCAGAAAAAATATATATTTATTTGAAAACTCACTGATTATTTGTATATTTGCAGGCGATTAAGCGAAGATGAGGAGGGGGCGGGCAGTCCCCTTCTTTTGTTCTTAACTGTATGTATATGATTGAAAAGGACGTGATAAGTCAGTTGGTAGAAGAGAAATTAGCTTCTTCCGGCAATTATTTAGTAGATGTAGTAATTAAACCAGGTAACCTGATTATCATAGAAATAGATAATGATGAGGGTGTTTGTATCGACGACTGCGCGGAGTTGAGCCGCTATGTGGAAGGTCACCTGGACCGGGATGTGGAAGACTTCGAGCTGGAAGTCGGTTCCGCAGGGATAACATCTCCGTTTAAAGTGCTTCGCCAGTATGTGAAAAATATAGGCAATGAAGTGGAAATGCTGCTTAAAAACGGCACGAAGCTGACCGGCGTATTGAAGTCGGCCGACGAAAACGGGGTGGTAGTCACTGTTGAAAAACAAGTGAAGCCCGAAGGAGCCAAGCGTAAAGTGACTGTCCAGGAAGACCAGTCATATACATTCGATGAAATAAAATATACAAAATACCTAATAAGATTCAAGTAAAAAGATTATGGCCAAGAAAGAGGAAACAATCAGTATGATTGACACACTTGCTGAGTTCAAGGAGTTGAAAAATATAGATAAAGATACGATGATCAGCGTGTTGGAAGACTCATTCCGCAACGTGATCGCTAAAATGTTCGGTACGGATGAAAATTACGACGTAATTATCAACCCGGAAAAAGGGGACTTCGAAATCTGGAGAAACCGTACGGTTGTCGCCGATGACGAACTGGAAGACGAGAATCTTCAGCTGACATTGACCGAGGCCCGTAAGATCGATGCCGACTGTGAAGTAGGCGAAGAGGTGACCGACGAAGTGCATTTTGCCGATTTCGGACGTCGCGCCATCCTGAACCTGCGCCAGACGCTGGCTTCAAAGATACTTGAATTGCAAAAAGACAGCTTGTTTGCTAAATATAAGGATAAAATCGGCAACATCATCGCAGCCGATGTTTACCAGGTATGGAAGAAAGAGATCTTGTTGTTGGACGACGAGGGTAATGAGTTGCTGCTCCCGAAAACAGAACAGATCCCGACAGATTTTTACCGCAAAGGTGAAACCGTACGTGCTATCGTACAGCGGGTGGATAACTACAACAACAATCCGAAGATCATTCTTTCCCGTATAGACAAATTATTCCTGCAGCGTTTGTTCGAACTTGAAGTACCGGAAATCAACGATGGCCTGATTACCATCAAGGCGATTGCACGTATTCCGGGAGAGAGGGCAAAAGTGGCCGTAGAGTCGTACGATGACCGTATCGATCCGGTCGGCGCCTGCGTCGGAATGAAAGGTTCCCGTATTCACGGTATCGTTCGCGAGCTGAGAAATGAGAATATCGATGTTATTAATTATACATCCAATGTATCGCTGTTTATCCAGCGTGCATTAAGCCCGGCAAAAATTTCCTCTATACGAGTGAACGAAGAAGAACGTAAGGCAGAGGTTTATCTTCGTCCTGAAGAAGTTTCATTGGCTATCGGTAAAGGCGGTCTGAACATCAAACTTGCCTGTATGCTGACCGAATATGCCATCGATGTCTTCCGTGATGTGGAAGGTGCAGATGAAGAGGACATCTATTTGGATGAATTCTCGGATGAAATTGACAGCTGGGTAATCGAAGCACTGAAGAATATCGGGTGCTACACGGCGAAGAGCGTATTGGCTATGAGCCGCGAAGAGATAATAGAACGTGCCGACCTCGAAGAACAGACTGTTGACGAGGTACTTGCTATCTTATCTGCCGAATTTGAAGAGGAACAGGAGGAAATCCAAGAACAGGATGAAACCCAGGAACAGGAATAAGTATTACGACAAAGTTTGATATGCCCATAAAATTAATACAAGTACAAAGGAAATTAAATGTAGGAATCAACACGGTGGTTGAGTTTCTACGCAAGAAAGGGTTCGAGGTTGAGGACAACAATCCCAACACGCGAATCGGTGATGAACAGTATGCTTTGCTCGTAAAAGAGTTTGGAAAAGATTTACCGAACGGCGGACGTGAGCGTGAGCGGGTTGTGCCCGAACGTCCTCACAGGGAGGCTTCTTCTGTGAAAGAAGAAAAGGGTTCGGAAATAAAGACTGTAATACCGGAAGAATTCAAGCCTAAAATCGTGACGAAGGGCCGGATCGATCTGGACAGACCGCATAAAAAAGCGCAGGAGGCACAGCAACAGCCTGTTTCCGCTCCTGTGGAAAAGAAAGCGGAGAAGCCTGTGGAGGCGACCTCTGCTGCAAAAACTGCTGAAGCTCCGGTTCAGGAGGTGAAAGCCCCTGAAGTAAAAGCTCCCGAAGTAGAGGCACCAGAGGCGAAAATGCCTGAGGTGAAAATCCCGGAAGTGAAACAGCAGCCTGAGGAGATAAAAGAAGAAAAAGTTATAGTTGTGGAAAAGGAACCAGCAGAAGTGATCAAACCGGAGCCTGTACAGGAGCCGGAAGCTGCAAATGTAGAGTCAACGACCGCGAAATCCGAGGAACCGGCGGCATCTGCCGGCAACGGTTCTGAAGAGGAATTATTCCGGTTGAATACTCCGAAGTTCGAGTCGAAAATCAAGGTGACCGGGAAGATTGACCTGAACGCGTTGAATCAGTCTACCCGTCCGAAGAAAAAGACGAAGGAGGAACGCAAGAAAGAGCGTGAAGACAAGCGTGAGAAGTTTGCCGGTAACAAGCCGGGACAACAGTCGGGTAACGGGCCTTTCAACAAGGGACCGAAAGATGCGACGTCAAGGCCCGGCGCTCCCGTCAAACCGGGAGAAGGCGGTGCAGACGCAAAGAAAAAGCGTAATCGTATCAAAAAAGATCGCGTAGACGTAAATAATACGCCGGGAACCAATGCACGTCCGTCACGTCCGAACGACGATCGTAAGCCGCGCCTGCGCAAGCCGGTGAAGGCGGAGATCAGCGAAGAAGATGTACAGAAGCAGGTAAAGGAAACCCTGGCCCGCCTGACCAACAAGGGCAATAAGAATAATAAAGGCGCCAAGTACCGTCGTGACAAACGCGATGCTTTCCAGAAGCGTGAACACGAACTGATGGAACAGGAAGAAATGGAAAGCAAGGTATTGAAGTTGACGGAATTCGTGACAGCCAACGACCTCGCCAACATGATGGATGTTCCTGTGACGCAGGTTATCGGTACTTGCATGAGTATCGGCATCATGGTTTCCATCAACCAGCGCCTGGATGCGGAAACAATTAATATCGTAGCCGAAGAATTCGGTTTCCAGACCGAATATGTAAGTGCCGAAGTGGTGGAAGCCATCAAGGCCGATGAAGAAAATGACAACGAAGAAGATTGGGTTGCCCGTCCGCCTATCGTTACGGTGATGGGACACGTTGACCACGGTAAGACTTCTTTGCTGGATAACATCCGTAATGCAAACGTAATTGCCGGTGAAGCCGGAGGTATCACGCAGCACATCGGTGCTTACAACGTGAAGTTGCAGAGCGGACGCCGTATCACGTTCCTGGATACGCCGGGTCACGAGGCCTTTACCGCCATGCGTGCCCGTGGCGCCAAGGTGACGGATATCGCGATTATCATTGTGGCTGCCGACGATAATGTCATGCCGCAGACCGTCGAAGCGATCAACCATGCTTCGGCTGCCGGCGTACCTATCGTATTTGCCATCAATAAGATCGACAAACCGCATGCCAATCCTGACAAGATCAAGGAGGAGCTGGCTAACATGAATTACCTGGTTGAAGACTGGGGGGGGAAGTACCAGAGCCAGGAAATTTCAGCCAAGAAGGGTATCGGGGTAGAAGACCTGCTGGAAAAAGTATTGCTGGAAGCCGACTTGCTCGACTTGAAGGCGAATCCGAAGAGACGTGCCGTTGGTTCCATCATCGAGTCTTCACTCGACAAAGGACGTGGATATGTTTCTACCGTGCTGGTTGAAAACGGGACGCTGAAAGTCGGTGACATCGTACTGGCCGGAACCCATTTCGGTCGTGTAAAAGCGATGTTCAACGAACGTAACCAGCGTATCGAACAGGCCGGTCCTTCCGAACCGGCTCTGATCCTCGGTCTGAACGGGGCTCCGCAAGCCGGCGATACGTTCAACGTACTGGAAACAGACCAGGAAGCCCGCGAAATCGCCAACCGTCGCGAACAGTTGCAGCGTGAGTTGGGTCTGCGTACGCAGAAGATGCTTACGCTGGATGATATAGGCCGCCGTATCGCAGTCGGCAACTTCCAGGAACTGAACGTGATCGTGAAGGGTGACGTGGACGGTTCCGTTGAAGCGTTGTCAGACTCCCTGATTCGTCTGTCTACAGAGGAAATCCAGGTGAACGTGATCCACAAGGCTGTCGGCCAGATCTCCGAATCGGATGTCGTACTGGCTGCCGCTTCCGATGCGATCATCATCGGGTTCCAGGTGCGTCCGGCATTGCCCGCGCGTCGTCTGGCAGAGAAAGAAGGAGTCGAAATCCGTCTGTACTCGATCATCTACGATGCGATCGAAGAAGTGAAGAGCGCAATGGAAGGTATGCTTTCGCCGGAAATCAAGGAAGAGATCACGGCCAACGTGGAAGTGCAGCAGGTATTCAAGATCACGAAAGTGGGTACGATTGCCGGATGTATGGTACGTGAAGGCAAGATCAAGCGTTCGAACAAGGTGCGCGTGATCCGTGACGGCATCGTGGTTCACTCCGGTGAATTGGAATCTTTGAAACGTTTCAAGGACGATGTGAAGGAAGTGGTTGCCGGTTTGGATTGTGGTTTGAACATTGTGAACTACAATGATATCCAGGTTGGCGATATCATCGAGGCATACGAAGAAACGGAAATCAAGAAGACATTGTAAACATGAACTGGTTGGACATTACATTGCTATGTCTGGCAGGAATAGGATTTGTGAAAGGCCTGTTTGATGGAGTCATCAAACAGGTTGTTTCGCTTATAGCCCTTTTGGTCGGGATCTTTTTTTGTACGAAGGCGGCACTCTGGCTACGTGGATATATATTGGCATTGGGCTGGTTCCCCGAACAAGGGGTGACGGTGCTCAGCTACGTGGCGGGGTTTCTGCTGATCGTGGGTGTCATATTGTTGGCGGGTGAGATTCTGACCCGTGTCGTGGGGGCGACGCCGCTGAGCGTCCTGAACCATCTGGCAGGCGGTGTCTTGGGGCTTTGCTTTATGATGGCGTTTGTCAGTCTCCTGCTGAACGGCATGGAGATGATAGACCGCGGATCGGTCCTGATCCCACGCGAGGCAAAGGTCGAATCCCGTTTTTACAATCCAGTCAAAGAAATAATCCCAACTATTTACTTCCGTAATTTGTTTTTTAAGGAGGAATAGGTTTCATAAATTGAACAATATATATATAATGTATAATGGAAGATTCGAACGACATACTAAATGAGGTAACGACCGGTGATTACAAATACGGATTCGTTACCGATATAGATACGGAGGTGATTCATCGCGGATTGGATGAAGAGACCGTCCGTATTATTTCTGCCAAGAAAAATGAACCGGAATGGCTGCTTGAGTTCCGCTTGAAAGCTTTCCGCCACTGGCAGACACTGGAGATGCCCACCTGGCCTCACCTCATGATCCCGCCGATCGACTATCAGGATATCATCTACTATGCTGCCCCGAAGAAGAAGGAAGGCCCGAAGAGCCTGGACGAGGTCGATCCGGAACTGATGAAGACGTTCGACAAACTGGGTATCCCCCTGCACGAGCGTGCTCAGCTCAGCGGGATGGCGGTCGATGCCGTGATGGACAGTGTCTCCGTAAAGACGACATTCAAGGAAACGCTTGCCGAGAAAGGCATTATCTTCTGCTCTTTCAGCGAAGCCGTCCAGCATCATCCCGATCTGGTCCAGAAATATCTGGGAAGCGTGGTCAGCTATCGTGATAACTTCTTTGCTGCTTTGAACTCGGCGGTATTCTCGGACGGTTCGTTTGTCTATATCCCGAAAGGCGTGCGTTGCCCGATGGAGCTATCCACCTATTTCCGTATCAATGCCGCCAACACCGGACAATTCGAACGTACCCTGATCGTGGCGGACGATGAAGCCTACGTCAGTTACCTCGAAGGTTGTACCGCACCGATGCGCGACGAGAACCAGCTTCACGCCGCCATTGTCGAAATCGTGGCGCATGAACGTGCCGAAGTGAAATATTCTACCGTCCAGAACTGGTATCCGGGCGATAAGGAAGGAAAAGGGGGAATCTATAACTTCGTGACCAAGCGCGGACTGTGCAAGGGCGAAGGAAGCAAGATTTCCTGGACACAGGTAGAGACCGGTTCCGCCATCACTTGGAAATATCCGAGCTGCATCTTGGCCGGCGATAATTCGGTAGGCGAGTTCTACTCGGTGGCTGTCACCAACAACTACCAGCAGGCCGATACCGGCACGAAGATGATCCACCTCGGGCGGAACACCCGCAGCACGATCGTTTCGAAAGGCATCTCCGCCGGACATAGCCAGAACAGCTATCGCGGCTTGGTGAAAGTCTCTCCCCGTGCCGAAGGCGCCCGCAACCATAGCCAGTGCGACAGCCTGCTGCTCAGTTCGACTTGCGGCGCCCATACCTTCCCCTATGCCGATATCCAGAACGAAACGGCGGTAGTGGAACACGAGGCGACGACAAGCAAGATCAGCGAGGAGCAGTTGTTCTATTGCCGGCAGCGCGGTATCTCGGTCGAAGAAGCTGTCGGCCTGATCGTAAACGGATATGCCCGCGAGGTGATGAACAAGCTCCCGATGGAGTTTGCCGTAGAAGCACAGAAGCTGCTGACCATCTCCCTGGAGGGGAGCGTGGGGTGATGCACCGTTGTATCGAGGTTGCCGCGAAGCTATGCGGTGTGATACCGCAAACGTATGCGGTGAAGTGCCGCATAGCTATGCAGTAAGATGCCGCACAGCTATGCGGCATCCTCGATACAGCCCGGAAGGGGCATGAAGAGAAAGGAAGCGTTTAACAAGTAATCAGTATAGATATGTTAGAGATAAAGAACTTGCATGCCAATGTCAATGGCAAAGAGATATTGAAAGGGATCAACCTTTCTGTCAAGGCGGGTGAGGTACACGCCATCATGGGACCGAACGGTTCCGGGAAAAGTACCTTGAGCAGTGTATTGGTCGGTAATCCGGCATTCGAGGTGACGGAAGGGGAGGTGATCTTCAACGGCAAGAACCTGCTGGATCTTGAACCGGAAGACCGAAGCCGCGAAGGGATTTTCCTGAGCTTTCAGTATCCGGTGGAGATTCCGGGTGTCAGCATGGTGAACTTCATGCGTGCCGCCTTGAACGAACATCGTAAATATAAAGGGCTGGAACCTGTTTCGGCTACCGACTTCCTGAAACTGATGCGTGAGAAGCGTGCGATTGTCGAACTGGACAATAAACTGGCGAGCCGCAGCGTGAACGAAGGTTTTTCGGGCGGTGAGAAGAAGCGGAACGAAATCTTCCAGATGGCCATGCTCGAACCGAAGCTGGCGATCCTCGACGAAACGGACAGCGGCCTGGATATCGACGCCCTCCGGATCGTGGCGAACGGTGTCAACCAACTCCGTACGCCTGAGAATGCGGCTATCGTCATCACGCACTACCAGCGCCTGCTGGATTATATCAAGCCTGACGTAGTCCATGTCCTCTACAAGGGCCGCATCGTCAAGACCGCCGGTCCCGAACTGGCCCTCGAACTCGAAGAAAAAGGCTACGACTGGATCAAGAAAGAGATGGGAGATTAAGAATTTGGATTGTATGAAGAACCAGGTTCGCGGATGACGCGGATCGGGCGGATTTTAACGGATTATTATTGTTTATGAAATTGCTTTGTAAAGAGATTACGGATCAGGTATTATCGGCATTTTATGCCGTGTATAATGAGCTTGGTTTCGGTTTTCTGGAAAGTGTTTATCAGAATGCTCTTTATAAGGAACTTTGTTCGATGGGACTGAAGTGTGAGCCTCTGAAAATTATAGAGGTCTATTATAAAGGTGAAGTTGTAGGTAAATACATTGCAGATATGGTTGTGGAAGATGAAGTAATATTGGAACTAAAGGCCTCAAGTGTGCTTACCGAAGCACATGAAATGCAGTTGCAAAATTATTTGAAGGCTACCCGCATCGAAGTGGGGCTGCTACTGAACTTTGGAGCACATCCGGAATTTAGGCGGAAAGTCTTTGCCAATAATCTGCACGATAGATATAAACAAAGGAATCAAATTAAATAGTAATCCGTTAAAATCCGCCCAATCCGCGTCATCCGCGAACCTGGTTCTTCTATTACAGGTAATAATTAAATAGCACATGAAAGCAGAACAACAATATATAGACCTCTTTACGCAGTGTGAATCGCTGATATGTAAGCATGCGGCAAGCGTGATGAATGCACCGCGTGCGAAGGCTTTGGCTGATTTGGAGCGGCTGGGGTTTCCGCAGGTGAAGAGTGAAGATTATAAATATACGGATGTGGCGCAGGCTTTTGCCCCGGACTATGGGGTGAATATCAATCGCCTCGACATACCGGTCAACCCCTATGACGTGTTCCGTTGCGATGTTCCCAATCTGAGTACCTCGCTTTATTTTGTGGTGAACGACACTTTCTACGACAAGGTGTTGCCCAAAGCCCATCTTCCTGAAGGAGTTTATGCCGGGGGAATGCGTACTTTCATGGAGAAATACCCTGAAGTGGCCTCCCGCTATTACGGCAAGGCGGCTCCGAGCGGTAAGGATGGCATCATCGCCTTGAACACGATGCTGGCTCAGGACGGCTTTGTGCTCTACGTGCCGGAAGGTGTCGTAGTGGAGCGTCCGGTCCAGTTGGTGAATATCTTCCGCAGCGATGTGGACACGATGGCGAATCGCCGTATTCTGGTGATTATGGAGCCTCGTTCGGAAGCCAAGCTGCTGGTGTGTGACCATAGCATCGACGATGTCAAGTTCCTGGCTACGCAGGTGGTCGAGATCTTTGCGGGCAAAGGCGCCTTCTTCGATTATTACGACCTCGAAGAGAGCAGTGTGTCGACTACCCGTTTTGCCTCCGTGCATGTGAAGCAGGAAGCGGGAAGTAACGTCTTGGTGAACGGCATTACGCTGAATAACGGCCTTACCCGCAACAACTATTATATCGAACTGAACGGTGAACAGGCTGAAGCGACCTTGTGCGGTATGTCCATCCTGGACAAGGAACAGCAACTGGACACATACAGCCATATTACGCATGCCGTACCTCATTGCACCAGCAACGAACTGTTCAAGAATGTCTTGGACGACCATGCGACCGGTGCGTTCAGCGGCCGTATCTTAGTGAAGGAAGACGCACAGAAGACAGCAGCCTATCAGACGAACCGCAATCTTTGTGCGACCCGTGAAGCCCGCATGTACAGCAAGCCCCAGTTGGAAATCTATGCCGACGATGTGAAATGCTCGCATGGCATGACCACCGGGCAGTTGGACGAAAACGCCTTGTTCTATATGCAGAGCCGTGGCATTCCCCGCGACGAGGCACGCATGTTGTTGAGCGTAGCTTTCACTTCGGACGTGATCGACTATGTACGTCTGGATGCCTTGAAAGACCGCCTGCACAAATTAGTAGAAAAACGTTTCCGCGGAGAACTGGCGAGATGCGCCGGTTGCCGGATTTGCAAATAAGAATAACATATGCAATTGACTCATATCGCTATCTGGACGAACGAACTGGAACGTTCGCGTGATTTCTATATCAAGTATTTCAACGGGAAAAGCAACGAGAAGTATGTGAATCCGAAGAAAGGCTTTGCCTCTTATTTCGTCACCTTCGAGGGAGGGACATCGCTTGAAATCATGCAGCGGACCGATATAACGAGGGAAACGGCAGACGTGTTCATCGGTCTTGCCCATTTTGCCTTTTCTACCGGATCGAAAGAGAAGGTGGATGCCATGATCGAACGGTTCCGTTCGGACGGTTACAAGATCGCAGGCGAGCCGCGTACCACGGGTGACGGCTACTATGAAGGGGCAGTCTTGGATCCGGACGGCAACCTCATCGAGGTGATTCGATAAAACCCGGTTGTCGCGTGTGGGTGGAAAGCCCGGATCAATCCATGTAGGATAAGAATACTAACAGCGGCATGTAATCTTTCAGGTTGTCGTGTAGCTTTTTCAGGGCCTGGGTGATATGGTATTCCACGCCTTTGGTAGTCATGCCGAGCGTTTCTGCTATTTCTTTGTAGGGTTTGTTCTCGTAACGGCTCATGATGAAGATACGGCGGGTCTGTTCGGGCAGGGTGGCCAATGTCTTGTTCACGATCTCCTGCGCCTCGGCTGTAAACAGTTCTTCCGGGTTGCAGGCTTCGAGGGTGGAGATACGGGTGTTCAGTTCCCATTCGGCATGGTTCTTCAGGTGTTCGCTGGCATCTTCCCTGACTTGTAAATGTTGCAGGTAGTTGAGGCATTTGTTTTTGATGATCGTGAGTATATAGGCCGGGACATTGGAACCGGCCTTCAGCGTGTTCCGGTTTTCCCAGTATTGCATCAATGCCTCTATGGTGAAATCTTCGGCTACGGCCATATCCCTCACATACATATTAGCAAAGCGGATGAACCGTCCTTGATAATCTGCGAATAATTGATTGAAAGCCTTTAAATCTTCTGAATATTCCATCATACCCTATCGATTAGAGCGTAAATATAGTAAAAATCTAAAGGATTAGATCTATTTATTTCAGATAGATTATTTTTCCGGTACTTGCTGATTCTTTCGCTGCATCGAGAATTTCCATCACGATCAGATTATTCTGTAAGGTGGATTGGGGATCTTCTTCTGCGATCCCTTTTACCACTGCGCAGAAATAGGAGAACGGTTTCTCGACCATGATGTGAATCTTTTTGGGTGCGAAGAACCGGACGACGTCCTGATGATAATAGGTCGCGTTGAAGCAAGCGACGGCTTCTGGATGTTGTTGGTCGTAAAGTTCCTGCATAGTGGAATATACGATTTCCATGCTGAAGCCGAACCGTTTGGACATACGTTCCGCCAATTGCTTGTCAGGTTCGACAATGCCGACTATGATATAAGGTTTGTTTTTATCGTTTAAAACACCTCCCACATGCGAGTGGGTTAGCCCGATGATTCCTAATCTGACGGGTGCATCCTGCTCTGCCTTTGCCGACAGGACGGCAAGGCAGAGCAGGAGTATGTGAATGATTCTTTTCATATGTCGTTCGTTATAAGCCAAGTGAAGGAGGAAGCGATCCGGTGGAAGAGGCCCATTCTTTGTTGGGAGTATCGCCCATGACAAACGAGAGTTTGCCTCCGTTCATGATGTCCGTGTGGAGGATATAGCTCTTGTCGTATGGCTGGCCGTTGAGTGTGGCGGACTGGATATAGATATTCCTGTCCGATGCCCCTTTGGCTTCGATCGTGAACTTCTTGCCGTTTTCGAGTGTGATCACGCTTTCTTCAAATGACGGGCTGCCGATCACGTAATAGGGCATGCCCGGACAGACCGGATAGAAGCCGACCATGCTGAAGACCAGCCAGGATGACATCTGCCCGGCATCGTCGTTGCCGGAAAGCCCGTCGGGGGTCGTGAAATACTCTCGGTGGATGATGTCATGCACCCATTTTTGCGTCTTCCATGGTTCGCCGGCATAAGCGAAAAGATAGGCGATATGGTGTCCCGGCTCGTTGCCGTGCCAGTAATACTCTCCTTCGAAGAAGGTATCCAAGCGGTTGATGAAGCGTTCTTTTCCGCCCATGTGCCGGATCAGCCCGGCTATGTCCTGAGGCGCATACCAGGTGTAGTGGTAAGGCGTCCCTTCACAGATAAACGAAGTGGAGGCAAACGGATCGAACGGTTCGATCCAAGTTCCGTCGGCATGGCGTCCACGGGCATAGCCTGTTTCGGGGTCGATCACGTTCCGGTAGTTTTCCGCCCGTTTGATGAGCGCTTTATAATCGTCTGTCTTGCCTAATTTCTTGGCAACCTCGGCAAGGACGAAATCGTCATAGGCATATTCCAGTGTACGGGAGACCTGTTCACGGCGGTGGAATGCTTCCATTACGGGATCTTCTAACGGCACGTAGTTGTATTTCAGGTAAGATTCCATTGCCCGGCGGCCTTTCCCGTCCCGGTAGCTGTCGGGATCCGGATTGGCCTCGAAAGCGTTTTTGCGCATCAGCGTGTAAGCCTCTTCATAGTCGAAGCCCGGAGCATCTTTGACGATGGCGTCTCCGATCATGGCGATGCAATGGTCACCGATCATGGCAGCCGTGTAGCTGTTCCAGGACGGGAAGATGGGCAACCAGCCCCCCTGCTGTCCTTTTAATACGAGCGAATGCGCCATGTCCCCGTTGCGGGAAGGGTTGAGGATGGAGAACAGAGGATGAACGGCCCGATAAGTATCCCATTGCGAGAAGTCGCAATAGTAGGTCCCGTGGTCCATCTTCATAATCTGTCCGCCGCCATCGAATTTCGGATAGGAGCCGTCCACGTCGCTGAACGTGCGGGGCAGGAAATGCGCGTTGTAGAGAGCCGAATAGAATTTGACCTTTTCTTCTTCGTTGTTCCCTTTTACTGCGATCTGGCCCAGTGCCTGGTTCCAGGTGTCGGATGAAGTCTGTCGTACCTCGTCGAAGTTCCATCCCGGAATTTCGGCAGCCAGGTTCTTGCGGGCATTGTCGATGCTCGTAAAAGAAGTGGCAACCTTGACCAGTGTCTTCCCCGGCTTGCCGGAGGCCAGCTTTACCCAGGCTCCGACAGCGTGTTTTTGTCCTTTTGCCGATTTCCGTCCGGGCGTGATCGTGGTGCTGTCCCAGACGCCATAGTCGGCAATCTCTTCATTCAGCCGGATCACGAAATGTCCGCTGAATCCGGCTTCTTTGCCGTAACCCTGATAGATGCGGTGTACGGGGTTATAGCCGGTAATTTCTTTCTTTTCCGGATCGATCTCGACGAAGGCGACCCCTTCGTCGCTGTTGGGCTCGATCACGATATAGTGGTCGCCATCCTGCTCGAAGCTGAATTGCATGATGCCGGCGCGGGAGAGTCCGGTCAGTTCGGCATGGATCGCGTAGTCGTTCAGTTTGACTGAATAATAGGAGGGAGTGGCACTCTCCTGGGCGTGGTCGAAAGAGGAGGCGCGTTTGACCGGGTCTGTTTCGAGCTTGTTGCTCAGCGGCATGATCGTGACGCTGCCGTAGTCTTGTGTGCAGGAACCGTTCATCCAGTGGCTGGCCCGGAATCCCTGGATCGCGTCTTGGAAATAATAGTAGGGGGGATGGCATTTCTGTTCGGTCGCCTGTGTCTGTGCCACCCAGTTGGTCATACCGTGCGGAACCCCGACAGCCGGCATGATTTGTCCGCGCTCTTCCGTCGAGTTCTTGTCTTTTCCCTGTACGATGCGGATATCCGTACCGATCAGAGGGTTAACATACTTTTCGTATTTGTTTTCCTGTTGGTTACATGAGAATAAACACAATGTACTTAATAAAATTGTCCAGGTCTTCATGTCATTAGAATTATTGATGGTACAAATATAATAAAAAGGAGAGCTTGGCAGCCTTAAAACGACATCTTGATGCCAGTGGCAGAGACATCAAGATGCCGGCAGTGGGAGACACCAAGATGTCATAGCCGTTGACATCTTGGTGTCGTTTTGAACATCTGTCAGGATGCGTTGTCGGTCTGTCAGTTTCGTGATTCGATCTTGTAATCGTTCTGCGTCAGCTTCGGATTGACATCGATCTGTTTCTGCGGAATCGGGCAGATCAAGTTTGTCTCGTTCAGGGAGAATCCTTTACTTTTCATTACTTCGACTGCGCGTCCGGTGCGGATCAGGTCAAACCAGCGATGGTTTTCGAAAGCCAGTTCCACGCGGCGCTCCTGTTCTACCATCAGGGCGAACTGAGCCTTGTCGGTTGTCTGCAGGTCGACCGGACTGGTCTCTGTCGTCTGATAACCGAAACCGCGACGGCGCGTCATATTCAGATACTTGCAGGCTTCTGCCGTCTTTCCGTTCTGGTTCAGGGCTTCGGCATACATCAGGATCACATCGGCGTAACGGATCACCGGATAGTTGTTGCTGGCATCATTGTTTTGATAAGGAACGTCCATGAACTTGCAAACATAGCGGGATTCCACCCATTCGTTGTTCTTGCGGTTATCGTAATATCCGAGGGACATGGAGAAATCACGGCGCAGGTCGCCTTCTTCGTAAGCATTGTAGATATCCATTTCCGGAATATTATTACCACCCGTACCGCCGACTGCCACGACGTTCGTCCCCGAATTTTCAGGTGCGAAGTTATTGGTATAGTTGGAACCTTCTTCATAACCGCCTTTCAGGAACTGGATTTCAAAGATCCCTTCCTTGCTGTTATGGTTAATCGGGCTGAATACATCTTTGTAGCCGTCGATGTTCAGGCTGCCCGGCGTGTTTTCCAACAAGCTGTATCGTCCGCTGTTGATGATTTCGGCCAGGATGGTTTCCGCCTCTGCATATTTATGCAAAGTCATGTAGACCTCCGCCAATAATGCTTTGGCTGCTCCCTGGGTGGCACGCCCGTCTTCGGCTGTCGAATAGGAAACGGGAAGAGCTTGCGCTTCTTTCAGGTCGGAGATGATCTGGTTGTAAACATTCTCTTTCGGTTCGCGCAGGATGTCGTAAGATTCCGAGATGCCGATTTCTTTCAGGACCAGGGGAACATCGCCGTAGACGCGGACCAGGTTGAAGTACATCAGGGCGCGGATGAACTTGCATTCCAATTTGTAGCGGTTTGCCAGTTCGGCATTGATCTCGATACCGTCGATGCGTCCTAAGACCGTATTGGTACGGTTGATCGTCTTGTAGGCGGCTTTCCAGAAATTGGCGATCATGCTGTTCTGTGTGTCGATGTAGAACTGGTCGAACTCGTTCTGGGTGGTTACCGAACCGGAGAGCTGGTTGCGGGTATTGTCGGAGGGAATTTCTCCGAAAACATACCAGTTACCGTATATGTCATTCTCCTGTAGAGAAGAGTAGGCTCCGTTTACTGCCGAAAGAATGTCGTCGGCCGTTTTGTAGAAATCGTTTTCACTTAAATCCGTTTGCGGATTCTGTTCTAGGAAGTCGCTGCAGGATGAGAAGCTGAATCCTAAAAGAGCGATTGCGATCAGATTATATTTTAGTTTCATAATTCGTCTGCTATTTAAAAGGTTACGTTAATACCGAAAGTACAGGTGCGATACAGCGGGTACATACCGTAGTCGGTACCGGGAGCTGTCACCTCGTCTTCCTTGAAACTTGTTTCCGGGTTGTAGCCGCTATAACTTGTGATCGTCAGCAGGTTCTGCGTGGAAACATATACGCGTGCACGTTGGAGGCTGCATTTCTTGGTGAATGCTTCAGGCAATGTGTAACCGACAGTCAGGTTGTTGACGCGCAGGAAAGAACCGTCTTCCACCCAGCGGGAAGAAATGGCATTGTTCTGTCCGGTCGGCTGCGAGTTGGCTCTCGGAATCCATCCGTTGCCCGGATTGGCTTCTGACTGCCAGCGTCCCATCATCTCCTTCAACTGATTCTGGTTACCTTCTCCCTGTGTGTAGAAACGTCTTCCCAAGTGTAGCACTTCATTTCCGACGACCCCTTGCAGGGAGATGCTGGCATCGAAGTTCTTGAAGGTAAAGGTGTGTGTCATACCCCAGGTGAAGTCCGGCATATTGTTACCGATGATCGTACGGTCATCGGCATCGATTTTATGATCTCCGTTGACGTCTTCGAACATAACGTCACCTACCTGCGTGTCGGCCAGGTGAGGATATGCATCCAGTTCTTCTTTCGTTTTGAAGATTCCCAGCATCTTATACCCGTAGAATGCGCCGATCGGTTGGCCCACCATCGTGACGTGGGTCGTTCCGGCGCCGCCATCGCTGAAGATCGGGTCGCCTGTCGGTCCTAACGCCAGTACCTTGTTGCGGTTGACGGAGATATTTCCGGTTGCATCCCAAGTAAAGTCTTTACCTCTGAAGGGAGTACCGCTAAGAGTGATTTCGAGACCTTTGTTACGCATTTTCCCGATATTCTGCATGGCTTTATCAAACCCGGTGATTGTCGGGATGTCTACATCCATCAACAGGTCGGTAGTCTTGCGGTAGTACAGGTCCAGAGATAGGGACAGACGGCTGTCCAAAACGGAGATTTCGAAACCGAGGTCGGTCTGGCGTGTCTTTTCCCAAGTCAGGTCGGCGTTGGAGAAGCTCTTCTGTGCTGCACCGTTTACGATGTTGCCCGTACCTGTTCCCAATACATAGTTGGCATTTTCCATGATACCGATGGAAGCATAGTCGCCGATGTTGTTGTTACCCGTGATACCGTAACTTGCGCGGATCTTCATGTCCGACAACCATTTCAAATCCTTCAGGAAGTCTTCCTGGGACAGACGCCATGCTACCGATCCGGAAGGGAAGTAACCATAGCGGTTATTCTTGCCGAAGCGGGAAGAACCGTCCGCACGAATGGATGCGGTCAGGTAGTACTTGTTGTTATAACGATAGTTCACACGTGCCAGATAAGAGAGCAACGTCCAGGTCTTCCGTTCCGACTCGCTGCTTTTTACCGTCGCATTGTTGAGGGTCTGGATTTTGTCGTTCGGGAAATCGGAACCTGTCGATTTTGTGTAGCGGTAGATATTTTTCTGTGCAGTGACACCGGCAACAGCGTCGAGTTCATGTTTGTCCCATGATCCGAAGTAGGTGACGGTGTTTTCGTTTAGCCAGTTAATGATCTCGATGGACTTTTCCGTTGCTTTTCTTTCCGTTGAGGGAAGAGGTGCCACGTTACCGTTGTTCGGAATGGTTGCCGGGCGGAAGTATTCGCCTCTGTATTCGCGGATGTCGGCACCGATTGTGGATTTCAGTTTCAGGTTTTTCAACAAGGAAAGTTCGATGTAGCCGTTGCTGAACAGACGGAGGTCTGTGTCGTAGTTGTGGATATGTGTCAGGGCCACAGCATTCGGTACACCGGTCAACCCGTCGCTGGCGACGGCGTACATGGACTGTGAAGCCCATGTACCGTCTTCATTATATACCGGTACTACGGGAGATGTCGCCAGAGCCGCATTGATGACACCGTCACTTGCCCAGTGTCCCTGGGTGGTCTTGTTCGAATTCATATAGGTCGGAGCCAGGTTGACACCCATCTTCAGCCAGCTGTTCAGTTCGCTGTCGATTTTGGCCCTTGCCGAGAACCGTTCGTAGTCGCTGTTGATCACGACACCCTGCTGGTTGAAATAGCCGGCCGAGAACATATATTTAGTCTTTTCGTCGCCGCCTGTTACTGTCAACTGGTAGTTCTGTACGGGTGAAGTGCGGAAAATTTCGTCCTGCCAATCCGTACCGGCCCCTAAGGAGGCGATATAGGCGTCGTCGTCGTAGATAGCCGGATAACGATAACGGTTTCCGGACGGACGCATACTCAACGGGTCGCTGGCGGATGCTCCCGGAACCTTGTTGATGTAGTTGTTATTGAAGGCTTCCCGGCTGAATTCGACAAATTCCTGTGCGTTCATCAGATCCATCTTCTTGGTTACGTTCTGGAAACCGGCATAGATATCCAGGCTCACGCTGACCTTACCGCTCTTTCCCGATTTGGTTGTGACCAATACGACACCGTTGGCTGCACGAGAACCGTAGATGGCGGCTGCCGAAGCGTCTTTCAATACTTCGATCGATTCGATATCGTTCGGGTTGATGGCATTCAGGTTTTGTTCCCCCAGCGGATATCCGTCGACAACATACAACGGGGCGCTGGATGCCGTGATAGAGCCGGACCCGCGTACTCGGATTGTGGCCGCTTGTCCCGGTTGCCCTCCGACTTGTTGTACCTGTACGCCGGCCAGTTTTCCGGCCATCGCTTCTGTCGGGTGCGACACTTTGAGGTCTTTCATCGAACCGCTGTTCAGTTGTGAAACTGCTCCTGTCAGGTCTTTTTTCTTCATGACACCGTAGCCGACTACCACTACTTCGTCCAGAGCTTCGGAGTCTTCCTGGAGAGTAATGTTGAAAGTGGTCTGGTTTCCTACGCGTATTTCCTGTGGAGTAAATCCGATGTAGGAAATAACGAGGGTAGCGTTTGCGGGCACATTCTCAAGCGTGAATTTACCGTCCATGTCTGTAATATTCCCGTTTGTCGTTCCTTTTACGATAATGTTGGCACCGGCTATAGGACCGAGTGCGTCTTGTACGACTCCTGTGATGGTCTTTCCATTTTGTTGCAAACGTGCAGGGATTGCCGAGTCCGATTTTCCCCGTAGGCTCGTTGCAGGATCCGTGATGGAGTTCTCACTTGCCAGAACGCTGATGCTGGGCAAAAGAGAAAGCAGGCAAATTTTTGCCATTTTGTTATTTTTCATGTCTACATGGTAATTTAAGTGATTACTCAATAAGTTAACTGAATGAATACGGAGAATATACGTAGCTATTCTCTACATAGGAAAGTTCCTTCGATTTCATGGTCCCATTGGATAATTGATTTAAGTTTATATTTATAAAACACAATTTATTTACGTTCTCTGATCTTGTTGAAGACTCTGCAAATATAGATAAAGTTGTTGTTAATCAAAACAAATTAACGGTTATTCCAGCGCATCCCAGATATAACCGTTAATTACTTTTAATTGTATTTACTTCTGTCAGAAGCGGAAATATAATTTTCCACTGACATTATTTTCCGGTCCGTTTCCTCTTGCCCGGTGGGGCTGCGATTGAGGTCCGAAATCTTCCGCTTTTCCGAATTTGGTCCCGACAGCCGGGATCGCATTCATGAAAGAGATGTTTCCTTCCGGATAATCGACGATCGTATTGTTACGTTTCGGGTCGTATTGACTTTGTATGGCAGGCGTGAAGAGGTGCAAAGTGACGTCCTCTTTCCCGCTATAAACTTCAAAAGGAGTGGGACAGTCGAGTTTCATCCCGTAGAAAAGAGAATAGTATCCTTTGAATTCCGGATAATCCCAACTTTCGCCGGTGATGGTGTTATTATATTTCTTTTCCCAGATATTCAGGGATCCGCCTTTCATCCGGTTGTTGTACACGCGGTAGGGGCCGTTGGCGAGCAGGGTGGCCCCGGCAATCTCTTTTTCCGGAAAATCGAACGTGATACCTGCCATCTTGACATTGTCTTGGGGACGGTAGTTGTAATCCAGTTCCACAATACCCGAAGGGAGCATGGTCCAGGTAAACGTATAGACTGTGTTTTTCCCGTTCCGGGACGTATAGGAGGCAATCAGTTGAGGCTTTTCCCCGGCTTGCTTAAATTCTACTGATTTACAAACAAGGTCCTGGCCGGATATCAACACCGGACCGTTATTCAACGGGATTACTTTACCCCCGGAAGTGACTGACCGGAGCAGGCCGTTCTCTTTGTCGAACGATACCTCCGTACCGGCGGCCGAAAAGCACCAGTTATCGGTGTTTTCTTTCACTTGCGGTGCGCTGCCTTCCTGTGGCAGCAGGCGGTTGGCAAGACGGCCGGGTGTGCCGATCTCGTAGCTCCAGGTAAATAACACCTGGTTGTAACGGTCTTTTACCGTGACATATAGAAAGTCGTAGTCCTGCCAGCCGGAGGGAAGTTCGAGCTGTAAATATCCTCTTTCTCCCGGACGGATATCGGGGGCTTCGATCTTGCCGGAAACAGATTGTATGTCTTTTCCCTGAAGCGAGTTGATTTTAGCCAGCCGGTATGTGTAGCTACAAGCGTTTGCGTTTGTGAAGGCATATCTATTTTCTATATCGAAACGCCCGTCCCATCCCGGTGTGAGATAACGTTCCGGCAGATGGATCGGCGACCATATTTCTTTGATTGTAAAGAAGCTGCCTTCTTTTTCGCGATATGGGCCTACGATACCGTCGGCTCCGTGATCCTTGTCGGTGTCGTAGAATCCGTTTTTATCTTCGCGGAGAACTGCCTGGTCTGCAAAATCCCAAAGGAACATTCCGGCGGATAGAGGATTGGAGAGCATCAGGTTCCAGTAGTCGTCGAGTCCGGCCCCGTGGCCTCCGTCGTATAATCCGTGCAGGATTTCCGTCGGCATAAAGATATCCCTTCCGTGGAACATATTACCGATACCGGAATTATATTTGATGTAATGTACCGTATTGATATTTCCCGATAATGCCCAGGGATGCAGGACCGCCCGCTTTTGCGGGTCATATTGCGGAAACAGCGGATCGAGGTCGAGATTGAAACCTCCCTCATTCCCGTTTGCCCAGAATACGATAGACGGACGGTTGAGATCCCGTTTCAGCATTTCACCGACCAACAGGGCTCCGACTTCCGTGTCATAAGGCGGATATTGCCAGGCGCATAATTCATCTATCACGTACATTCCCAGCGAATCGCAAACTTCGAGGAAATGTTTGTCAGGCGGGTAGTGCGACATACGGACTGCATTCATATTCATCTCTTTCATCAGTTTGACGTCATTGATGCTAAGCTGTTTGTTTGTCGTTCGTCCGGTCGTGGGCCAGTGGGAGTGGCGGTTCACGCCTTTGAAACGCATTTTCACGCCGTTTATATAAACGCCGTCTTTGGGCTTTACTTCAATGGTGCGGAAACCGATCCGGTCTGTCAGGGTATGTAATATCTTGTCCTTTTGTCGAAGCGTGATTATGGCCGTGTATAGTTGAGGATCTTCAGCCGACCAGGGTTGGATGTTATCGATCTTACCTGAAAGGGATATCTTGCCGGTCTTTGCGTTTACAGGGACAGATGCGATTTTACCCATCGTCCGGTCCTGTGCGTCTCTGACCTCTATTTCCGCTTTTATGCCGGAAAGTTTCTTGTCTATAAATATATCTGCGTTCAGTTCGCCGTCTTGCCGGGCGTCGATCGCCGTATATTCGATGAAGTTTTCGGGAACAGCTTCCAGATAAACCGGACGGAAGATGCCTCCGAACACCCAGAAGTCACATTGCCGTTCCGCTTCGTTGATGCTGGAGTTGGACGACATTTTATTTACTTTGACTTCCAGTAGATTGCTTTTGTTGTCATGAACCAATTTGGTTATTTCCCGTTTGAAGCGATAGAAAGCTCCCTGATGGATGGGCCCTGCCTGTTTACCGTTTACCTTAATCTCCGTATCGGTCATGGAACCTTCGAAGACGATAAAGATACGTTTCCCTTTCCATGCCGCCGGCACTTCGAATGTCGTTTTATACAATCCGGATTCGTCGGCTTTCGGCTTGTCGTGCCCGTAATTGAAGGTTCCGTATCCTTCCATTTCCCAGCAAGACGGAACTTTTATCTTGTTCCATTCCCCGCTTTTCCTGCCTCCGGTGCAGAAGAAATCCCATTCGACCGCATCGTCCGAACCTTGTCCGGATAAATATTTTACATCAGTGGTTTGCCCATTTATAAAGAGGCTACCCAATAAGAATAAAAAAGAATAAAAACATTTCATATAGTAAGTATTAAAAGGTTTTCTGAATAAATAGGGATTGTAAGTGATGATTTATTTTAGGCACGGATTACACGGATTAACACGGTTTTTGTTTTAAATCAATAATATTATCCGCGAAATCCGTGTAATCCGTGCCTAATTATTGTATGATAAATCTACATTTATCGAATTACCACAGCGGATGCTGTTTCAGATTCGGATTCTTGTCCGTTTCGTCCTGAGGCAAAGGTAATGAATAATATTTATCATCTACAACTCTGCCCAAACGTTCTGCCATGCAATGCTGCCGTTTCATGTCGAACAAAGAATGTCCTTCGGCTGCAAACTCCCAGATACGTTCCTGTATGATCGCTTTCCGCAAATCCGCTTGCGAAATGGATGAAGGGATCGGATCGAGTCCGGCTCTTGCCCGTACCCGGTTGATTCCCGCCAGTGCATCTCCGATACGGTTCATTTCGCAAAAGGCTTCGGACTGCATCATCAGGACATCGGCATAACGGACAACTTTCCAATTGCAACCGTAGTCGCCGGCTTTTGTAGACTGGTTGTCGTTCGGGTCCAGATATTTGGCAAAATGGCAAAGCGGGAAAGACGGTTCCGTTACATTGTCCGGATCGTAGACATACTGTTTCCCGTTCTTCATATCCGTGAATTCCGTTACGAACGTAGTGGATAAACGCTTATCACCCACTTCGTAGCTCTTATAAAATTCAGGAGTGGAAATGAAGGAGGACCAACCGTCCGTTTTCTTGATGTTGTAACCGCGCATGCCTGATAAAGCCGGAATATCCTGTCCGTTGATGTTGGTCTGAAATTCGACATCGAAGATATACTCTTTACCATGTTCGTTGGTCACATCGAAAATGCGTCTGAAGTTATCCTCCAACCCATAGCCGAAAGCCCCTTCGTTGCTGATGATCTCGGTCGCTTTTGATGCCGCTTTTTCCCAGAAGCCCGCTTTGTTCCAAGGCCATCCGGCTTGTGTCAGATATACTTTCGTCAGCATTGCCATGGCGGCACCTTTGGTAGCCCGACCGCCATCTGAGTCTCCCCATCTTACCGGCAGAACGGATTCCGCGTACTGCAAATCTTCTTCTATCAAAGCCCATGCGGCATCGTCTGTCCCTTGATTGGACGGAGTCTCTTCGTTTAGATTGTCGGTTTCCCGAATAACGACGATATGGTCATAAAAGCGTATCAGTACAAAATAGTAGAGAGCACGCAGGAACTTTGCCTGTCCGATAACTTGTTTTTTCGTATCTTCCGATTTGAATGAAATCTTGTCTATATTCAGTAACAGGTTGTTGGAACGTCGGATGGCAGAATAAGAAATTTGCCAGATGTTCTTACAAAAGTCCGTAGTGGTTGTCCAGGTCAGGTTGTCCATTTCCACACGTGATGGAGCGCTGGCATTGGCATAAGCAGCTTCGCCTGGAAAATCGGCGCCCATCCAGATGTAGCGTCTGTAGCTTTTTTCGTCGCTGAATGTGTTATAGACGGCTGTCAGCGCAGCATTTGCATCAGCTTCCGTTTTATAGAAGTTGTCGGGTGTGATAAACTCGTACGCTTCTTCATCCAGGAAGTTACAAGAGGAAGAGGACACCAGTAATGCTAATCCGATTATATAGTTATATAGTTTCATATTCTGTTCGTTTTAAATGATTAAAAACCAATGTTTACACCAAGAATGAAAGAGCGGGCAGTCGGGTAGGCGTTATAGTCCACACCCATCTGGAGATTACTTTGTCCCTGGCTGTTCACTTCCGGATTGAAACCGGAGTAGCCGGTAATCGTCAACAAGTTCTGTGCGGTGGCATAAACACGCAGTGACCTGAGGAATGAAACTTTCGGGAACGTATAGCCTAACGTCACGTTTTGTACGCGCAGGAATGAACCGTCTTCGATCAGGAAGTCTGATTGTAGCAAATTCTGGTTGACCAGCACGTGGGCACGCGGGTACTTTCCGTTCGGATTGTCGGCCGTCCAGCGGTTCATCACTTCTGCACGCTGGTTACCCCAGGTACTGACGATATTTGTCTCGGCGCGTAATACATTATATATATCGTTGCCGACAGAACCGTTGATATAGATAGACAGGTCGAAATTCTTATAAGAGAAATTGTTGGTCCAGCCGAAGATGAAATCCGGGTTCGGGTCACCTACGATCTGGCGGTCCTCCCCGAAACTGATCTTGCCGTCTCCGTTTTTGTCCACAAAACTCATGTCACCCACTTTGTCGAAGTTTGTGTCTGCAACACGCGCGGCGTCTTGCCATTCCTTTTCCGTACGCATCACGCCGTTTGTTTTCAGCAAGTTCCATACACCGACAGGCAAACCCGGTTCGAGCCAGCTGCCGTTTACCTTCAGGTGGCCGGAGATCGTCCCTTGCTGGGTCGGGATGTAACCCGGAATTTCCAACACCTTATTTTTGTTGGTAGACCAGTTGATCATGGTGTTCCATTTGAACTGCCCGGTCAGCACATCCGCAGACACGCTCAGTTCAAGCCCTTTATTTTCCAGGCTACCGATGTTTTTCAGAACTGTTCCGAAACCGGTCGTCAACGGAACGGAGATGTTCCACAACAAGTCGGTTGTCTTCTTGTAATAATAATCGGCTGTGAAGTTGATGCGGTTGTTAAGCACGCCGAAGTCAAGGCCGATATCGGTGATAGCGGTCGTTTCCCATTTCAGGTCCGGGTTCGGCATATTGCCTGCACCGATACCCACACTGGTCACGCCCCCGACCGGATATACGTACGTGTTCATCTTTTCCTGTGAAGAATAGCTTGAGATGTTCTGATTACCGGTTACACCCCAGCTGCCTCTGATCTTCAGGTTGCTGATCCAGTCTATTTCTTTCATGAACTTTTCCTGGTTGATACGCCAGGCGGCTGCGAAGGAAGGGAAGAACGCCCATTTGTTGTTCGTCCCGAATTTGGAACTGCCGTCGGCACGTCCCGTTACGGTGAAAAGATATTTGTCCATCAGGACGTAGTTGACACGTCCGAAGCCGGATAACAGCGTGCTTTTGCTTCTTCCTGTATTCGGTTTGTCCCATTGTGCGCCGGCATCCAGATTGTTATATCCATAAACGTCGCTGATGAAGTCGCGGGCCGTCATCGAACTGGTCTTGTTTTCTTCGTACAGAAGGGAAGAACCGACCATCACGTTCAGCGAGTGCACACCGAACTTCTTGATATAAGTCAGGATATTTTCATTCGAGTAAGAACTGCTGCGGCGGTTCTGCTGCTGTGCGATACCGTTCGCATTATAGCCGGTGTTGGTCTCTTTCGGTTCGTACACTTCGCGCAATGCGCTCGACATATCGGCGCCTCCGCTGACTTTCAGCGTCAGTCCGTCGATGATGTGGAACGTCAGGTCTGCCGATGCCAATATACGGTCGATCGTCCCTTTGTCCTGGAGGTATTCCACATACGGGACCGGGTTGGGGACGGCCGAAGAGCCGGACAGGTAGTTCATGCGGATAAAGTCGCCTGTTTCGGGGTCACGTACCGGGACGGTCGGCGGCAATACGAGTGCGGCGTTAATAACGGAAGTGTTACCGCCGCCGTCTCCGTTCTCACGGCCGATATTGGCAAATACGCGGCTGATCGTGAAGCTGGTCGACAGGTCGACGACTTTGGAGATCTTGGTGTCGATGTTGTTTCGCAACGAAACGCGGTTGAAGTCCTGGTTCTTCACGACGCCGTCCTGTGCGAAATAGCTGGCAACCACCGAGAACTTCGTGTTTTCGCTACCGCCGTTGACCGAAACATTATGGCTGTGTATCGGGGCGGAACGGAAAATGAGGTCCTGATAGTTTGTCCCTTCTCCCAACTGGTCGATTGCCGGATATAGCGGGTTGGGCGAGGCACTCGGATAATAGAGGGGGCGGCCGTCTGTCGTGGCGCCTTCGTTGGCCATTTCGGCCCATTCGGTAGCGTTCATCATATCCAGTTTCTTGGCTACATGCTGGAAACCTGCATACCCGTCATAAGTGACCGTTGTCTTTCCCTGTTTGCCTCTCTTGGTCGTGATCAGGATGACACCGTTGGCTCCGCGTGAACCGTAGATGGAAGTGGCGGAAGCGTCTTTCAGGATTTCCATGCTTTCGATATCGCCGGGATTCAAAGTCGCCAGCGGGTTTTGTCCCGCACCGGAACCTCCCGCCGAACCGCCAGCCGTGACGGGATAGCCGTCGATGACATACAGAGGCTGGTTACCCGACGTCAGTGAGTTGCCGCCGCGAATACGGATATCGACCACACCGCCCGGAGAACCGGAAGTCGCCATGACCTGTACGCCGGCCACCTTGCCTTGCAAGCCCTGGTCGAAAGAAGAGATCGCCTGTTTCTGGATCACGTCGGACTTTACGGAACCGACGGAACCCGTCAGGTCGCTCTTGCGCATCACACCGTAGCCCACGACGACCACTTCGTCCAATGCTTTTGTGTCTTCCGTCAGCTTGATCGTCAGCGATGATTTGTTTCCTACCGGCATATCCAGCGTGTTGAAGCCGATGTAGGAAATCTGCAGTACGGCTTTCGGACTGACGGTGAGGGTAAACCGGCCGTTCATATCGGTAATCGTGCCGTTGGTCGTTCCTTTTTCTACGATATTGGCTCCGATGACCGGTTCGCCTGTCGCATCTTTTACGATACCGGTGACGGTTTGTCCCTTTTGTTGTAAACGGATCGGAGCGGCTTTTTCGTCTTTCGAGATGATGATCTGCCGGTCGGAGATGTAATAATGTGTGTCGGTCCCTTCAAATATCTGATCGAGAATCTTGCTTACTTGCTCTTTCCGTGCCTTGACGGATACTTTCCGGTTCAGGTCGACCGAGTTGTCCAGATAGAAAAAGATATATTCGCTCTCTTTCTCGATCTTATTCAATACTTCTTTCACCGTGAGGTTGTTCGATTCGATGGTGAAGAATGTCTCCTGCGAGTAGGTTTCCGCTGCCAGACAGAAACTCATACTCATCCATAAAAAAAGCAGGCAAATACTAAACCTTGTGTTATTTTTCATATTGCTTGTAATGATTTAAGTTGGTAAAGATTTTTAATACTTCTCATCTTTATACGGGAAGGAGATTGTTTCCTCCCTGTGTTGTTGCGATTTAAGGACCCATACTGTACGGTTTTTAATGTTTGACTTTTATTTCTACACTCTCATATTTGTTTTCTATTTGAATCGGAGCCGCTTCTTTCAAGGCCTTCATCACTTCGTCCAGACTCTCTTTCAGGTCCAGTTTGCCGCTGCAAGACAACTTGTCGGCCGGCTCTTCGCAATAGATACGGACGCCGTAATAACGGGAAAGCTTTTTCACGATTTCTCTGAGCGGTTGCTGGCGGAACTGGTAATATCCGTCTTTCCAAGCCACATAATCGTCGGTGTCGACCGTGCTGATCTTGCCTCTGTGCATATCGCTGTCGTAAGAGAACATCTGATTGGGAGCCAGGATATTCGTGCTCTTGTTGTTGAGGTTTACTTCTACCTTTCCACTGACGAGAACCACTTGCATGTTCGCCTCGTTTTCATAGGCCGTGACATTGAATTGCGTCCCTAACACCTTTATATCCATCTGATGTGTCTTGACGATGAAGGGTTTTTGTTCGTCCCGGCTGACGTGCAGGTATATTTCTCCTTCTACGAATATCTCCCTTTTCTCTTTTGCGAACTTGACCGGATACACGACTTTCGAACCGGAGTTTACCCAGAGCCGGGTCCCGTCGGCGAATGTGATGGACGAACGCCGGCCGACAGGTACGATCAGTTGGTTAAATTCCTGTGCCTGCTCCGGATCGCCTTTCGGACTGAGGTCCACTTGTTCCGAGTTGACGTTTACCTTTCCTTCCTTTTTATATTCGAGTTGGGTTTCCGTCCCGTCGATGGTCAGCTTCTCGTTGTTCGAAAGGACCAGTTGCACTTTTTTGTTTGTACTGTCCGGCGCCGGATTGGCTTGGAGGATTGCCGTATAGTCTGTTTCGGTATCTTCCGGCCGCAGGGTTGCATACCAGCCGATTGCCGATAACAAAAGAAGGGAGGCCGCCGTCCCGATGGCGAAACGGATGAATTGTCTGCGTTTCGCCCTTCTTTCCGTTTCTTTGTTTTCAAATTCGATGCGTTGCCATAACGCATGTTCATCCTTGTCTGACAAGGATGAACAATTTCTGTCTATTTTAATGGTATGCAGGAAGAGACGGGCATTTTCGATCTCCCCGGACAATGCGGCATCCTTCGTCTGAAGGTCGCTCCAGAAGGCCCGGCTTTCTTCTGTCGGGTGCAATTCCGACTGTATGAAAAAGTCGTCGTTCAGCAGTTGGTCTGCGGTGTATGTTATATAGTTTTTATCCATTTTTCCGGTAAACATTATTATATAAAGGACAAGGCTGTTTCCTTTTTATACTCACCGGAAGTGGATTTTTTTTATTTTTCTTACTGGACGGAAACGGATAGGAGCAGGAGGAATACTTCCATCGGCCCGTATGTGTCGCGGATCTTCTTCAAGGAGCGCTGGATCAGGTTTTGTGCGGATTGGTAATTCATGTCCATCATGATGCAGATTTCATCGAAGCTAAGTTCTTGGATATAGCGGTAGTAGATAATCTCTTTTTGACGCGGAGTCAGTACGTTCAGGATTTCCTGTATCTTTTTTTGCTGGTTGGTGTACTGTTCGTCCGTGACATATTGTTCTTCGACCGTCAGTCCGAGGGTAAAGGAAACGGTTTCATGATCGTAAGGCGTGTAGCGGTCTTCCCGGTAAAGTGCATTGATCAGGCTGTTCTTGAGGGAGACAAGCAGGTAGACTTTTATATTTTTGGGTGTGACCAGTTGCTTCCTGTTTTTGTATAATCCGGTAAAGACATCCTGGATGCAATCTTTTATAAGCTCCGTATCGGAAGTAAAGCGCTGCCCGTAACGGAACAGCATTTGTATGTAGACTTTATATATCCAACAATAAGCTTCATTATCACCGGCTAAGAACTGACTCCATTTTATTTTGCTTTCATCTTCCTGCATAATTGTGTTGTATGGTCGCAAATATAATATTTTTATCAGAATAACGGAAGTTCGCCACAACTTCATTCAGTGCTTCGGAATCTTCCTGGAGAGTAATTTTAAAATATCCCCAATAGTTTCAGCCGAAAAAAAGTTTGAAACTAAAGTTTCATGTAGTCGCTCACCTTGAAACTTTAGTTTCACTTGAGGGAAACTTTAGTTTCATCGGAGGAAACTTTTGTTTCACCGATCGAAACTTTAGTTTCGCGCCTTGAAACTAAAGTTTCAACTGCGGAGACTTTTGTTTCCCTTCTCGGATTACGGCTGGAAAAAGATTTTCGGCAGTGAAGCAAGCTAATATCTTATCATCAGTTTCCGCAATGTAGAGATGCTCGGTTTGAAGCAGGACCGGCGACTACAAGAAGTGGTTATATGTCTTAAACGACATCGAGATCATGTAACGATTACCGAATGAGCCAAGATGTCGATGTTCAGAATATTTGGAGCCTTTACCGGTTTAAATCTTCTTGGATTATTTCCTAAATTCCCCTTAGTTATTTTATTTAATTAGAGTTCACACAGCTTGGAAACTCTGTAGATCAGTACAAGTCACTATTGGGCAACCGATGCCTACCTTTTAGGGAAGCGATGAGCATCTGAAAAGTGGATTCCCAGAGGAAGCCATACACTTGTTATAAAAAAAAGAAAATATTTTTTTTCATTTTCAACTAGGGATATAAATTTGTGAACTGTTAGTATTATGTAAGTGTAAGTAAAAAGATGAAAATGGACAGGGAAACGTTATATAAGTTCTTTGAAGGAGCCGCTTCTTATGAAGAAGAAGTCCGGATCCGGCAATGGATGGAACATTCCCCGGAAAACAGACGCGAATTCTTGAAAGAGAGAAAGATATTCGACTCGATGTTGCTTCTTGGTGACGAAAAAACGATCGAAGCGAAGAAACGGAACAAGTCATGGAGCCTGAATCCTCTCGGAACTGAGTTAATCAAGATCGCGGCAGTTGTCGCTGTGACATTGGGACTTAGCTTCTTATATCAATTTGTTTCGGATAAGGGCGGAGCAATGCCGATGCAGTCCATTTATGTTCCTGCCGGACAACGGGTGAACATCACGTTGGCAGACGGGACGAATGTCTGGCTGAATGCCCGGACGAAGATCGTTTATCCGGCTGTGTTCGACAAGTCCGTACGCCGGGTCACGGTCGACGGGGAAGCCTATTTCGATGTAGCCAAAGATACGAAAAGGCCTTTTATCGTGGAAACGGGCAAGTGCAATATGGAAGTATTGGGCACAAAGTTCAACGTGGAAGGCTATTCCGGCAAAGACGATTTTGAGGTCACGTTGATGGAAGGAAGCGTGCGGGTCGCTTCGCGGATCGGTCTGGGAGATACGTTGACGCTGAAACCGGACAGCAAGGCGTGCCTGCAAAAGGACGGCAGACTGAAAGTCATTCCGGTCGACGATTATAACCCTTATCGTTGGAAAGAAGGGTTGATATGCTTCCGGAACGGATCGTTCCTCTCGATCATGAATGATCTGGAGAAATATTTCGGAGTCAGCATAGTGGTGGAGAATAAAAAGGTACTGAAATATTTCTTCACGGGGAAGTTCAGGCAAGCAGACGGCATCGACTACGCGTTGAGGGTCTTGCAGAAGGATATACGCTTCAAATATGAGCGGGATGATGAAAATCAGATTATTTATATCAGATAAACACGAGTAATATATAAAGAACAAAAATAAAAAACACGATAATTAGTATTAACCTTATAAAAGAATAGGAGGCATGAAAACAAACAAGGAATAACAAAAAATGCCGGCAAGCGCTGGGGGGCATTTACCGGCATTCCAATCAACACAATTTTTTTAATTCATTGTATTAACTTCAAATCATTTACAAAGGTATGAAAAAAAACTTTTTGTCGGGGGGATATTATCCGAAAACCCCGTCAGGTAAAAAAATCTTGAGAACTATGCGAATATCCACATTCCTTTTGGGGGCCTGTGTATTCTGCTCGTATGCTGAAAATTCGCATTCGCAGAACGCCCGGGTAAGTATAAACAAGAGCAATACTCAGTTAGAAAAGATTCTGGATGAGATTGAAAGCCAGACAGATTACTTGTTTATCTATAATAATCAGATAGATGTTAACCGGAAAGTTTCGGTAAAGGCTAAAACGAAACCTGTCTCAGTGGTATTGGATAACCTGTTCAAGAATGCTGGTATCGAATACGAGATGGAAGGTACGCATATCGTATTGTCTGCGAAAGAAGTGAATACTGTCGCTGCCGTCGAACAACAAACACGAACGGTTACAGGTCGGATCGTCGATAATATGGGGGAACCGATTATCGGGGCGAATGTTGTTGTAAAGGGAACTACGAACGGGACTGTTACCGATTTTGACGGTAATTTCTCTATTGAAGCCGATTCCAAATCGGTATTGAATATTTCTTATATCGGTTATCTGACAAAGGAAATCATTGTAGGTAACGAGAAAACAATCAATGTCGTGTTATTGGAAGATACGAAAGCATTGGATGAAGTGGTCGTGATCGGGTATGGTACGCAGAAGAAAGCCGACTTGACCGGTTCGGTTGCCAATATCAGTACGGATGATTTGAATACGCAGAGCAATACGACTATAGGCCAGGCTTTGCAGGGAAAGATTGCTGGTGTGGATATCGTATCACAGGGAGGCGCACCGGGGGGGAGTACCCGTGTTATGGTTCGTGGTATCGGAACCTTGAACAATTCGTCTCCTTTATATATCGTGGACGGTATGTATATGAGTGGAATCGATCATATCAATCCGAACGATATCGCCAGTATAGATGTGCTGAAAGATGCTTCCTCGGCGGCTATTTATGGGTCGCGTGCGGCTAACGGTGTAATCATTGTGACTACTAAGGAGGGAGCAAACACGGAAGGTAAACCGATTGTGGACCTGTCTGCAAATATCGGTGTCACTGCACCTTCAAAATATCTGGATTTGTTGGATGCGGCCGGATGGGCGGAAGTTTCGACTATTTCCCGGAAAGCGGCAGGTTTGAATCCGCTTGAAATGGCGCAGGATCTGGCATCCAAACCGGATAACGATTGGCAGGATTTGATGTTCGGACCGGCTTTGATGCAGAATTATGCGCTTTCCGTAAAAGGAGGGGGGAAATATACTACGTATTATAACAGTGTCGGCTATACGAATCAAGATGGAGTCATGAAAGGAACCAACTACCAGCGTTATACCTTACAGAGCAAACAAGATTTCAAAAAAGGCATTTTCTCGGCAGGAACGAATGTTGTCTTGGCTTACGATCAAAGCAATCCGTTGCATTCGGAAGTCCGCGGAGGTATGGTCGGCCATACGATACAGGCGATTCCGACATGGGAACAATACGATGCGTCTCGCGTAGGCGGGTATGGTGCTTTGTATGGCGACGTTGTGAATCTGACGCATCCGTTAGGCATGGTGGACGACAACTTGATGAAGCGTTATAATGAAAATGTCAAGATTTATGCCAATGCCTATGTCTCGGTAGAGTTTATGAAGGGGTTGAAATATAAATTGAATTTGACCCCGGACTTCCAATTCTATCGATACAATAATTATAATGGGGTGTATGATTTCGGATTGGCGACGAATGGATTGACGAAGGTCACAGAACAGCAGACCCGTACACGTAATGTGTTGGTGGAAAACTTATTGACATTCGACCGGACGTTTGGAGATCATAAAATATCTGTTTTGGCTGGTTATACCTATCAGGATTCCCGTTATCGGTATATGCAAGGTTCAGGACAAGGTATGCCTGCCGGTATTATGGAAATTGATGCTGCCGCACAAGGACTGGCTGTTAGCGGCAATTCCACTCGCAGTGTGTTGACTTCTATTTTAGGGCGTGCTTTTTATTCCTATAAAAATAAATATCTGTTGACGGCGACTATCCGTCGTGACGGTTCTTCCAAGTTCGGTTCCAGCCATCGTTATGGTAATTTTCCGTCGGTATCGGCTGGTTGGAATGTTGCGGAAGAAAGCTTTGTTAAGGACAATGCTTCTTGGTTGGATCAATTGAAATTGAGAGGTGGCTATGGTGTGCTGGGTAATCAGGAAATCAGTAATTACCAGTTTGTCTCGGTCGTAACGACCGGCATTAACTATCCTGATGGAAAGAGCGGGCTGATCCAAGGGGCCTTTCCGAAGACGTTTGCCAATCCTGATATTAAATGGGAAGAAACAGCTATGACAAATGTCGGTATCGACTTTATGGCATTGCGTAATCGTTTGACATTGACCGCCGACTGGTATGTGAAAAACACAAAAGATATCTTGTTGAATGTCCCGATTCCTATTTCGACCGGTGGAGCTAATGATCCGATCCGTAATGCCGGTAAAATCCGCAACAAGGGTATCGAATTCAATGTCGGATGGAATGAATCGTTGAACAAGGATCTCTCTTATGGCGTCAGTTTCTTAGGTACGTATAATAAGAATGAAGTCGTAGAAATGGGAGCCGAGTCGCAAGCCATAACCGGTGGAACGATACATGGTGGTACTTATACGAGTAAAACGCTTGCTGGTTATCCGATTGGCGGTTTTTGGTTGATCCCTGTTGACGGTTACTTCAACAGCACGGAAGAGGTGCAAGCATACCAAAAAGATGGAGTCTTGATACAACCGAGTGCTGAACCGGGAGATATCCGTTTTAAGGATACGAACAATGACGGCACGATCAACGATGAAGACCGTGTTTATTGTGGTAGTCCGTTCCCTAAATTTACCTATTCCATTAATGGTAATTTGACTTATAAGCAAGTGGACTTCTCGATCGGTTTCCAAGGTGTGGCGGGTAATAAGATCTATAATGCAACCCGTCTGCAATTGGATGATGTGACGCGTGGAACGAACTATCTGGCCAGTACGTTGGATTATTGGACGCCGGAAAACAAGAATGCGTCTCATCCGCGTCTGATTTGGACAGATCCTAACAGAAATGCGCGTCCGGAATCCGATCGTTATTTGGAAAATGGCTCTTATTTCCGCTTGAGAAATGTTCAGCTTGGTTATACATTCCCAAATGCGTTATTCAATGGCCTTATTCAAAAAGCGCGTGTATATTTTAATGCGGAGAACTTGTTTACGATCACTTCGTATTCGGGATATACTCCGGACGTAAACTCTTCCAATGTTTATTCTCGTGGTTTCGATGAGTTTATATATCCTTCCAACCGTACATTTATGGTGGGTTTGAACGTAACTTTTTAAATGAACTAATAGTATGAAACGAATATATCTATATTTTATAGCTTGTGCTGTCGCACTCGTCACTTTTTGTTCTTCTTGTGATTCGCAGTTGGAACAGGTAAATCCGAATAAGGCGACAGAAGATACTTTCTGGAAAACAGAAGCGGATTTTGAATTGGCCTTGACCTCTTGTTATACTCCGCTTAAAAATGCGTTGAATGGAGGTTATTATGGTACTCGCGGTGTCATGATGCGTATTGCGCGTGCTGACGAGGTGGAGTTCAGAAATGACATCAGTGATGTTTTTCAGGCTTGTTATTTCACCAATACGAATGGCAACTCTTTATCGCAAGGGATGTTTTACCAGTTCTATAATGCTTTATACCGGACAAATTCCATCATGCAGAAATTAGAAGAGAAACAGGGTGACTTTACAACCGATTTCATTAATAAGGTGAAAGGAGAGTGTCTTTTTATCCGTGGTTTTTATCTGTTCCAGTTGGGAAAAGAGTTTAAGGATGCACCTTTGCGTTTGACGGCATCACAGTCTCCAGCGACGTTCCCGTTGGAAAAATCGTCTCAGGCGGAGATATGGGCTCAGGCTGAACAGGATTTGATCACGGCAGCGTCTTTGCTGCCGGTGAAAAACGATGTGGCGGGTAAGCCTACCAAAGGTGCGGCTAATGCCATGTTGGGTAAAATTTATGTCTATGAAGAACAGTTCGATAAGGCGATTGATGTTTTGGAACCGTTGACTCATTCTCCTTATTCTTATCGTTTGGTCGATGATTTTGCTTGGAATTTTGATGATACGCATGAGAATAATGACGAGAGTATTTTTGAGTTGCTCATGGAACCGGTTGGCGGAACGGATATTTGGGGCGATGGAGAAAACATCAATTCTACGCAAACCAATACACGTCCAAAAGAGTATGCGGCACCGGAAGCCGGCGGTTGGTATGAGGCGAATCCTACTCCGCAAATCATGGATTATTTCTTAGAAGAAAAAGACAAAGACGGTAATTTTGATTATCGTGCTCGTACTTCGGTTGCTTGGGACTGGGAAGGTTGTACCTATTATTTAAAACCGTTTAGAGAAAGGTTTGCAGAAGACAGATGGAATACGTTTTGGATCTTGAAATACCAGAATTGGAACACGCAGGAATCGGAACCTTCACCTCCCATGTCTTGTATCAACGAACGTGCCGTCCGTTATGCAGATGTGATATTGTTACTTGCAGAATCTTATCTGCGTGGCAAACAGGATTTATCGGTTGCGATCAGTTACTTGAACCAGATACGTGAACGTGCCAATTTGAATCCATATAGCGGGGCACAGACATACGAGGCTGTTTTTAACGACTTGGAACGCCAGCGTGCCATCGAATTCTTCGTGGAAGGAGAACGTTTTTACGATTTGCGCCGCTGGGGGTTGCTGGAAGAACGGATGAGGACTTGTAATGAGGTGCGTTATAAGCAGTTGATAACTGGAAAAGTAGGTAATACAAATCGTTATTATTATTATCCGATACCTTCCAAGGAACTGGAAACAAATACGTTATGTACTCCTAATGAAGGTTGGTAATAAAATAAAAGTCGAATGTTAATCTTTTAGCCGGTAATAATCATTCTACATCATTATTGCCGGCTATTTTAGTCTTTATAGTATTATGTGTTAAAAGTAAAAAGATGAAAAGTGTAAATAGATTGAAATTAATCGGTTGTTACTTTATTCTCTTGATCGTTATTCCTCACTGGGTAGCTGCAGAAAGAATTTGTATTGATATTGGTTGGAAGTTTTATTTGGGAGATGCCGGTGAAAGTGCAATCTCAAAGGAATATGACGATTCTTTGTGGAGAACACTTGATCTGCCTCATGATTGGAGCATAGAAGGAATGTATGATCGTACGGAGAATGGAACGGATTGGCAAAGTGGTTTTTTACCGGCCGGAATAGGTTGGTATCGTAAATCTTTTACTTACCGGCCGGAGTGGAAAGGGCAAAAGGTACAGGTTCTGTTCGATGGTATTTATTTAAATAGCGAGGTTTGGATAAATGGGCATTTGCTGGGTAAACGTCCGAATGGTTATATCGGGTTTATGTATGATCTCACTCCTTTTTTGGAAGAGGGCATGAATTGTATTGCCGTTAAAGTAGATCAAAGTAAACCTCTTACGGGGAGGTGGTATACAGGTTCCGGCATTTACCGGCATGTTTATTTGTCCGTATCAGGTAAAACTTATATACCCTATTCTGGTGTACGTTTCAATGTCGAGACTTTATCTGAAGACCGGGCGGATGTCTCGGTTGAAGTTGAAATTGCCGGAGAACAGGAAAAATCACTTCAGGTAGTGACTTCTTTAGTGAATAACCGTCAAGAGGTAGTTGCTCGGAAGTCTTTATTATACTCGTTTATTTCAGATACCGTTTGTTCGCTTGCTATGTCTGTTCATGAACCGGAACGATGGTCGCCTGATAATCCGGTTACCTATGTGCTTTTGTGTCAGTTATATCGTGACGGAAAACTGTTGGATGAAAACCGGCAGTTGGTCGGATTTCGTTCATTAGAGTTTAGTGCGCAAACCGGGTTTCATCTGAATGGAAAGAATATCAAGCTAAAAGGGGTTTGTGAGCATCATACGGCTGGAGCGGTAGGAGCGGCAGTTCCGGATGATTTACTTTATTTTCGTTTGAAAATGTTGAAGGAGATGGGATGTAATGCGATTCGGACAGCTCATAATCCGTTTGCACCGGAGTTTTATTCGATATGTGATACGCTTGGAATTATGGTGCTCAATGAAGGCTTGGACGGTTGGGGAACTTCGAAAGCACGCGATGATTATGGCAACTATTTTAAGGAGTGGTGGCTGAAGGATATGACTGATTTTATCAGGCGGGATAGGAACCACCCGTCTGTGATCATGTGGAGTATTGGCAATGAGGTGACGGGAGCGACCCCGGAAGTCCAACGAGACCTGATAACTCTTTTTCATACACTTGATTCGAGCCGTCCCGTGACGCAAGGAGGTACGGATCCTACGCGTGGAATGCTGACAGATTACAGCAAAAATTTTAGAGGTATTGATATTGTTGGTTTTAATGGAAATGGAGAAGAGGTTGGAGAGTTCGAGTCGTTTCGGAAGAAATTTCCTAATCGTTGTGCTGTTGCAACCGAGGTCCCTCATACATATCAGACGAGAGGGGTTTATCGGAGCAAGACACAATGGAGAAGGCGGGATTTTCCTGCCCCGTGGGAAAGAAGAGATGGAAGGAGCTGGGATAGTTTTAAAAATAGAGTTTTTCCTATATCGGATTTGACGGAAAAAGAATGTTTCCCGGAGGAAAATGCTTTTCCTTATTACCAATCTTCTTATGATAACGCTTCCGTACGTATCGGGGCGCGTGCGTCTTGGCGTAGAATCTGTTCATTCCCTTGGTTGATGGGATCTTTTCGTTGGGGAAGTTTCGATTATTTGGGAGAAGCGGAATGGCCTCAGCGTTGTGGTAATTTCGGGATTATTGATGTAGCGGGGATTCCGAAAGATGCTTATTTCTTATACCAAAGTTTGTGGAGTGATACACCTATGGTCCACATGCTTCCTCATTGGACACATTCTGGGAAAGAGGGGGAAAAAATTCCGATTGTTATTTATACGAACTGTGATTCGGTGGAACTATTTTTAAATGACGTATCTTTGGGATGTCAAATATATAAAGGGGAACAACTGGTCTGGATGGTTCCTTATACCCCAGGCAAAATTGAAGCACGTGCGATGAAAGGCGGTAAAGAAGTGGCTATTGATCGTTGTCAAACGGCATCTTTGCCTTATACGATTGCTTTTTCCTGTGATAAAAATATGGTGAAAGCAGCTTCGAATGAGGTGATACGGATTGTAATCGATGTAGTGGATCAAGCTGGTGTCACTTGTCCTTATGCCTCGGAGCTTTTGACTTTTGAGTGGAATGGACCGGTTCGTCTACTGGGTGTTGATAATGGAGATCCGGTGGATATGTTTCCTTATAAACGTCCTTTATGTCGGACCTTTAGAGGGAAATGCGTATTGTTGTTGCAGTCTACTGGTAAGGTCGGCAACATAGAGGTTTCTGTGAAAAGTGAAAAATTGAAAAAAAATAATTTGATAATACAGGCTTTATGAAAATTCTTTTGTTGCTATGTTTGTATATGTTTACGCTAAATGTCCATGCCCGTAGCCTGGACAAAGCGTTCCAGCTCCTGCCCCGGCCTCAATCTATAGAGGTGCTTTCGGGAAAGGGGGTGATGCATACCGATCTTAAGTTTGTCTCGGCCGCACCCGGCACGCCTGTCCCTGTATTGGGGGCGTTGACGGATGTCCTTCCACGTGCCGGACGTGCGGGAAAGGGATTGTACTTGCAACTGTCCGGACAGAACGTTCCCGACTCGCCCGAAGGATATGTTTTGGAGGTGAATGATAAAGGGGTGACGGTGACGGCACGTACCGAAGCGGGCCTTTTCTATGGTTGCCAGACGCTGGAGCAACTGTTGGAAGACAGCCGTGATTTCGGACGGGAGATCCCGCGGATGAGGATCACCGATTATCCGGCCATCGCCTATCGCGCCGTCCATCTCGACACGAAACATCATCTGGACCGGATGGACTATTATTACCGGATGGTCGATCGGCTGGCACGCTATAAGGTGAATGCGGTTATCTGGGAACTGGAAGACAAACTGCGCTTTACCCGCCGTCCGGAAGTCGCAGCCCCGAATGCGATCAGCAAGCAGGAGATGCAGGCGCTCTGCCGGTATGCGAAGGAGCGGAATGTCGAGATCAGCCCGCTTGTGCAGGGACTCGGCCATGCCGGTTTTATCCTGAAGCATCATTGGGAATTGCGTGAGAACCCGGCCAGTGACTGGGAGTTCTGTCCGTCCGATCCGCGTACTTACGAGGTGCAGTTCGACCTTTACTTGGATGCGCTCGAAGCGATGCCGTACGGGAAGTACCTGCATGTCGGAGGGGACGAGATCACGGCGATCGGGATCGACGACCGTTGCAAGGCGACCGGCAAGACGGCTTTCGAGTTGCAGATGATCTGGTTGAAAAAGGTGTGCCGATTTGCGGTCGAGCATGGGCGCACACCGATCTTCTGGGACGATATGCCGTTGAAATATGCCGGTATCTGGGAACTTGCGCTGAGCGATAAATCCGAAGAGGAAGTGGCGGAGGTCTGGAACACCGGCAAACTGGATAAGGCGATCGATCTTTTCCCGAAAGAATGCGTGTATATGCGCTGGAAATATGAGGATGCGACGACGCCTGCCCATCGGCGCCTCCTGAAATGGTATCACGATAAAGGGTTGAAGGTGATGGGAGCGACGGCTGCTTCTGCCGGTGATTCGCCTTTCCTGCCGCGCCGGAATACCCGTTCGGAATATGTGAAAGGATTCAGCCGGTTGGTTGCCGACAACCAGTTGGAAGGAATATTGGCGACTGCCTGGGACGACGGTTCGCCGCATCTGGAAACGGTTTGGAGGGGGTTCATCGCACAGGGTGAGTTCGGCTGGAATCCGTCGGCACGAGACATCGAAGCGTTTAAAAAAGCACATGCACAGCGAGAATATGGTTTCCGCCCGGAGGATAACCGGATGGAATTTCTGGATGAACTGGAAAAGGCGATCTTTTTCTTCGACGGCGCGTTGGTGACTTCCGGACGCCGTAACCCGGCGTGGGGTGCGACTGCTTTCACATTGATGGAGTTGCCGGACAAGACGAAACCGGGGGCTTGGAGCGAACTGTACAAGGATAAGATAGCGCAGGCGAAGATCGAGGCCGACCGTTACAAGAAGATTTCCGAAGGAATCCGGACGGCGGAGGCGGAGGCATTGCGCAATCGCTATACGCTGCGGGTCTATGAACAGACGAACAACCTGCAGAACTATCCGGTACGCCTCATCCTGGCCTTGAACGCTTATGATACGGCTGTGGACGATGCAACCCGGAAAGCTGCGTTGGCGGAAATCGCGGAGGTCTGCGATTATTTCGATGTCATGCGTTCCAACCTGGAATCGGTCTATTCCGAAACCCGTTTCATGGAGCAGCCCGAAGGTTTCATCTCCGACCTGAACCATCACAACCATCTGGCTTCAAAAACGAACAACAGCGACTGGTGGTATTATTACGAGATCCCGATGGTGAAGAAAGTACGCGCGTGGATGAAATAGTCCGGCAAAATGGCCAAAAAAATAATTTGGACACTTTGCCGGGCGACAAAGCCTTCAAAAAAATAATTTGGACGTTTCGTAGACGGCGAAATGACCAAAAAAAAAATTTGGACACTTTGTATTGCTTCAAAACGTCCAAAAAAATATTTTGGGCTCGTTGAAGTGCTTCAATGGCCTTACTGGAGATTTTGGGTTCGTTGAAGTACTACGACGAAAACGAATCATCCGTTTAATGAGAAATTATAAATATTCATATCATGAAGAAAATTATATTCAGTTTCGTATTTATATGGCTTAGCCTCTCTTTATGGGCGGCCCGGCAGCCGGAGTTTTCGACAGCCGGTTTCTTCCGGCTGGACAACAGCGGGCGTGAAGTGTTTTCGTTGAATCCGGCTTGGCGCTTTTATAAAGGCGCTGCCGATGGTGCGGAAACGAAAGAGTTTAATGATAAAGACTGGACGGTCGTCTCTTTGCCGAACGGCATCGAGTATCTGCCGACCGAGGCGAGCGGTTGCATCAATTACCAGGGGGAAGTCTGGTACCGCAAGCATTTCACGCCCGATGCCGCTCTGAAAGGGAAAAAGCTTTTCCTGCATTTCGAGGCCATAATGGGTAAAAGCAAGGTGTTCGTGAACGGCAAACTGCTGACGGAACATTTCGGCGGTTACCTGCCTGTCGTGGTCGATGTGACGGACGCGCTGGACTGGAACGGCGACAATGTGATTGCCGTCTGGGCCGATAACAGCGACGATCCTTCCTATCCTCCCGGAAAGGCGCAGGATGTGTTGGACTATACCTATTTCGGCGGCATCTACCGGGATTGCTGGCTGATCGCGCATAACAATGTGTTTATCACCGATCCCAATTATGAAAACGAGGTAGCGGGAGGTGGCTTGTTTGTCGCTTTCGGGAACGTGTCGGATGAGTTGGCTGAGGTCCAACTGAAGATACAGGTACGCAACGCGACGAAGCAATCTTTCTCCGGCGTAGTGGAATATACCTTGCTGCAACCGGATGGTACGCAGGTGGCTTATCTGAATGACAAAATCCAAGTGAAAGCCGGTAAAGCGACTACCTCTTCCGATAAGATGCTGGTGAAGCAGCCGATGCTCTGGACCCCTTCGACGCCGACCTTGTATAACCTGTTGGTGCGGGTACTCGATAAGGAGGGAAATGTGATCGACGGGTATCGTCGCCGCATCGGAATCCGCAGTATCGAGTTTAAAGGAAAAGAGGGGTTCTACCTGAACGGCAAACCGTATGAAAAGCCGTTGATCGGAGCCAACCGCCACCAGGACTTTGCGGTTGTAGGAAACGCAGTCGCCAACAGCATCCATTGGCGGGATGCCAAGAAGCTGAAAGATGTCGGGATGGAGATTATCCGTAATGCCCACTGCCCGCAGGACCCGGCCTTTATGGATGCCTGCGACGAGTTGGGCTTGTTCGTGATCGTCAATACGCCCGGCTGGCAGTTTTGGAACGATGCGCCCGAATTTGCGCAACGCGTGTATAGCGATATCCGCAATGTCGTGCGCCGCGACCGCAACCATCCTTGTGTCTGGTTGTGGGAACCGATCCTGAACGAGACCTGGTATCCGGCTGATTTCGCCAAGAACACCCGTGATATCGTGGATGCCGAATATCCTTATCCTTATTGCTACAGTGGAAGTGACAGCGAAGCACGCGGGCATGAGAATTTCCCGGTCTATTTTGCCCATCCCGCCAATATGCAGGATGCTTCGAAGGAGATCGATCCGTCGAAGACCTATTTCACCCGTGAATGGGGCGACAATGTGGATGACTGGAGTTCGCACAATTCGCCGAGCCGTGTGGCCCGTAACTGGGGCGAACAGCCGATGCGCGTGCAGGCACAGCATTATGCAAGCCCTTCTTATCCGGTGACCAGCTACGATGTGCTTTACAAGCAGTCCCCGCAGCATGTCGGCGGTTGTCTCTGGCATTCGTTCGACCACCAGCGCGGCTACCATCCCGATCCGTTCTACGGTGGCTTGATGGACGTCTTCCGCCAGCCGAAATATTCTTATTATATGTTTATGGCGCAACGCCCTGCAGTGAAGGACGACCAGCTTGCCGGAAGCGGGCCGATGGTGTATATTGCGCATGAAATGACACCTTTCTCAGGTAAGGATGTGACGGTCTATTCCAATTGCGACGAGGTTCGCCTTACGTTCAACAAAGGCGGAAAGACTTATACTTATAAGAAAGACAAGAACCGTCCGGGAATGCCTTCGCCGGTTATCACCTTCCCGGACGTCTATGATTTTATGGTCGACAAAGCTCTTTCAAGAGCTAAAAAACAGGACGATGTCTATCTGCTTGCCGAAGGTCTGATTGACGGTAAGGTGGTGGCTACGCACAAGGTCGTGCCTGCACGCCGCCCCGAAAAGATCCTGTTGTGGGTGGACAACGAAGGCACGGATCTGAAAGCCGATGGTTCCGATTTCGTGACGGTAGTGGCGGCCGTTGCGGATAAGAATGGGAACATCAAACGGCTGAATAACTACAACATCCGTTTCTCCATTGAAGGTGAAGGACGTTTGTTGGGTGGTTCCGGGGTACTGGCAAATCCGGCTCCCGTAAAGTGGGGAACGGCGCCTGTCCTTGTCCAGTCTACCTTGAAACCGGGTAAGATACGGATCACGGCGAGCGTCCTGTTCGAAGGTTCGCAAATGCCGGTAAGCGGTGAGTTGGTGCTCGAATCGAAACCGTCTGCTTTCCCTCTGGTCTATGATGCTGCGGATGCCGCCCGCATCCCCATGAGCAGTGTCTCCGCCGGACAATCCGCTGTCTCCAAAACGGATGCCGAGCGGGAGGTGGAGCGTCTGCGCAAAGAACTGAACACTTTAAAACTGAAAGAGGTGGAACGGCAGCAGTCGGAGTTTGGCGAAAAAGAATAGTTTAAGGTAACTATATACAATCTTACAGTATAACCCTTGTTAAACCTCGTAACTTCTAATTAAAATAATATCTATATATAATATTGAAAAACAAATTATTATATATAGATATTATTAGGAATAAAGGTGATCGAATTTATATTTTATTTGAAACAAAAATCAATAATAGATGGTAAGAAATAAACAAAATACATATATAAAAAAAGCATTTTTTGCTGCTACTAAAATAAATAAAGATGGATCTCATACTACTTATCTAGCTCCACTAGCAGAAAATTTGAAAAAGTATAAAATATCTAAATATGTTTTTAGAGAGTGGATGTTAAATAGAAATAGAAGACCTTGTTGTAAATTTCCTAAAGAATATATAGATTATACAGTCAATGCTATTTATACAAAATATTTCAAATAGAAAAAAATATTGATTCATCATTATTCTTTTCTAATTCAATTTCTCGCTTTTTCTTTTTACTTAAAGAAGACTCTTTAAAAGATACATTACTTATCTTTGTGAATATTGGAGATATTGTTTCTAATATTTTAGGAAACTTTCCCTCGTTTACACTTTCTTGTATATCTATTCTGAATTTCATATTACTATTTTTTTTTGCAAAGATAGACTATTTTCAAACATAAACAAATCAAATTTGAAAAATAATCCACACTTTATATTAATAATTAATCCTATTTTTCTATATAAAAACAATAATAGTATATATTAATTATAAACCAAGAGCTTAACCCCTATTAACACATATTTACAGGCTTCAATATTGAATCGTAAATTCTCTTTTTACCTTTGCATTGTTGAGATATAAATAACTAATAATCAA
>NZ_CABUOD010000023.1 GCF_902493135.1 uncultured Parabacteroides sp. | reverse complement strand
CACGGATTTCACGGATTTACACGGATAAATTTATTATCTTTCCGTGTAATCCGCGTAATCCGTGCCTAAATTGTGTCTAAATTGTGTCTATTGTAAGCAGGATTTTCTTTTTGACACACCCTCATGTTTATTATAAACCTTTTATATCAAACGGCATGCGGGCAATAATACCGGATTCCGTTTCAGCCCGACGGATAGTCGAGAACAGTTTGAATTGTTCTTCACCCATTACAGATTTGGCGATGGAGATTTTTGCTTCATCCATCTGCTTCTCCATGAATTTGGTAAAGAAATCTTTCGGACCGTCGGCAACCGTTACTGAATAGTCAGTCAGTTCCGCCAAAACCGCAGCCTCCTTGATTGCATCATCCATACCGCCCAACTGGTCGACCAGGCCTCTCTCCAACGCCTGTTCGCCTGTCCAGACACGTCCTTGTCCGATCGAGTCGATCTCCGCCTTTGTCATGCCGCGGCCATCTGCGCAACGGGTCAGGAACAAATCGTAAGTCTGTTCCACGCCACGCTGGATCAGCGCCTTTTCATCTTCACGCATCGGACGGCTGATGTCTCCCAGGTCAGCGAATGTATTTGTCTTTACGATATCCGTAGTTACACCTACTTTGTCAAATGTTCCGGTGAAATTGCGGACTACACCGAATACACCGATCGAGCCGGTCAGTGTCGTACGCTCTGCGACAATCTTGTTTGCGGCACAAGAGATATAATAGCCACCGGAAGCGGCATAGTTACCCATTGAAACGACAATCGGCTTCTTGGCTTTCAGTTCTTCGACTTCTTTCCAGATCTGTTCGGAAATATAGGCACTACCACCCGGAGAGTTCACACGGAAGACTACGGCTTTTACATCGTCATCGTCTTTCAGCTTACGCAACTTCTTTGCCATTTCTTCCGAAATCACCTGTTCATCGGCACTGAAAGGAGAAGAAGAATCTTCGTCTCTGATTTCACCTTCCGCATACAGGACTGCGATCTTATTCTTACTGTCTTTTTCTTTTACTTTGATGGAGGCGACTTTATCGACACCAGCCGTTTTCAGTTTGCCTTTCACATCCTGTCCGGCCATTTCTTTCACACAGTTTTCCACCTCATAACGATAGCGGAGCCCATCCGCCAATTTATAATCAACGGCATTGGAAGCCTGGCCCATTGCAAGACCTTCGTTCAGGTAACGGTTCAATTCGTCGGAAGAGATATTACGGCTTTTCTCGATAGCGGTTGTCAGGTTTCCCCATACGCTGCCTAAGAAAGAAGTCAGCTGTTCACGGTTGGCATCACTAAACTTTTTCAGGAAAAACGGTTCTACGGCACTCTTATAAGTTCCTACCTTGAAGATATAATGTTCCACGCCTAACTTTTCAGCCAATCCGGTAAAGAACATGCCCTGTGATGCAAGTCCCACCAATGAGACACTACCCTGCGGATTCAGAAAAACAGAGTCGGCCACGCTACACAGGTAATAAGAACCTTGCGTATAAAAATCGCCATAAGACACGATAAACTTACCGCTATCCTTAAAGTCCACCAGCTCGCGACGGATCGCTTCAATCCCGGCAAAGCCCGTAGAGAGGGAGCCGGCTTCCAGATAAATACCTTTAATGTTATCGTTTGCCTTTGCACGGCGGATCGCTTTGATCACATCCGACACAGCCATTTGGTTGCCACTTTCTCCCATGAGCTCTGAAAAAGGATTCTTCACTGCCTGATCGACCAAGACACCATTTAAAGAAAGTTTAAACACCGTATTCTTATCCGGTTTATACTCGGAAGAACCGTCAGCACTGGCAGCTACTCCTATGATGAAAAAGATGGAACCCATTGTTACGATTCCCAAAGCAACCAGCACGCCCAGTGTGGATGCAAATACTGTTTTGAAGAACTGTTTCATAATGTTTTTATGTATTTGTTGTTTGTTTTTCAAATAATATTTATCGTTTTTCGATATGCAAAAGAATATATTATTTTTGACTCCACCAAATATTTTTATTGTTTTTCGATAAAATATTTATGAAACACGGAAAATATATATTGAAATCAGACTCTTCCTAAATACTCATCCACCGTATAATTCAGGAATTGGTTAAACGGATACAAAAGCTTGAAATCTTCAATGGCCTTATCCATCCAGTCGGGTGCGAAAAAGAATTCATCCGGTTTATAGGAGACGACACTGAAATCCTTATGGCGGAGAATCTCGTCATATTTGAAATCGGAAGGATAGCCGGCAGGCATACGCTTCAGGACTTCGCCCTCCAACGTCGGATATGTCTTCTTGAAAGCCGGCTTTTCCATGATGGCGACAAGATCTTCTATATTTTCATAGATATCTTTACGGAGCGCTTTCAACAAGGCCGGCGGCGGACACCAAACGCCCCCCGAAAGCAGGCAACCGCCCGGTTCCAGATGGATATAGTAGCCGGCCCGCTCGCTGCCCCGTCCGCCACAAGAAGCCATATAGGCGGCAAAATGAATTTTATATGGAGTCTTGTCCGGTGAAAAGCGGATATCCCGGTAAATGCGGAACAGGCAATCCTTCGCCTCCAATCCGGCTATTTCCGGATCGAACAGGGCAATCCGATCAATCAATTGTTGTACTTCGTCGATAAAGCCTTTTCGAAGAGAATCGTAACGGCTTTTATTTGCTTGGAACCATTCCCGGTTATTGTTCTGACGCAGTTCCGTCAGGAATTGTATAATTTCTGCATTCATACCTTGATATATTATATTAAAACATAAATCCCAAATTCAGATAAAACTGCAAATGCGAATTACGGTTAGACATGCCGAACGTTGCACTCAAAGGGCCAGCCATGCTGTTATAAGCATATCCCAGGCTACCGCCCCAAAGGCTTCTCCCCTCCAGCAGATGGAAAAAGTCGTCGTTATGGATGCCATAATTGCCGGTCAGCGTGATATAATTGTTCCCCGCAATGCGTTGGCGGAGCTGGAGACGGGCCGCCACGACCGAATTATCCAGAATTTCCACATGATTGATCCCTGCAAAAGGCAATTGCTGGGTCAAATAGCGTCCGAACGTCTCTCCCCCGATCACATTCAGGAACGGATAAGCCGTATTCCCTCCGATCAGGACACGCCCGTAAAGCGCAGGCAGCAAACTCAAACGTGAACTGATGGGACAAACCGTCATAAACTTCAGACCGACAGCCGAGAAAGGAGAACTGCCGTTATATTTCACAAAGTTATCCGTATAGAGTGAATAGTCCGCTTCCAAAGAAACCCCTTTGTTCGGGAAATACCGCCGGTCCAATGTTTCAAGATGTGCCGACGCGAAATAGCTGAAAAACCCTTCCGGTTTGACAGTGTACAGCTCATCGCTCCCCGCGTAGAGGAAGGAATTATAATTGAAATACTCATAACGCAGTCCGGCTTTCACCTTGAAGCTCAACCAGTTCATATCCGAATAAGCGAATTCGGCGAGATGGTGCGTATAGGTAGTGTTGAACCGCTTATCCCCCTTCTCATAAATATCCAAGTCGTTATAGCTGAACTTATACGACAAATTGAAATTGCGCAGCGGAGAACGTTCGATCGAATAATCCAGCATCGCAGAGGATATCTTGCTTCCCACACGCCCGGTAAAAGCAAACCGGGAATGATTCCGTTTCCCCTTATGATAGGTGGCATTCACCAACACCCCGATGATTTCCTCCGAATCGAAACGTATGCCTAAGTTCACAGAGCTTTCCGATTTAGGCTGCAAGGTCAGGACCAGGTCCTGCTGGTTCTCGCCGGTCAGTTTGTAGTTCACATAGGCATAAGCATTTGTCCCGACCAGGATAGACATGGATTTGCGCAGTTCCTTCAACGTGATATGGCTGTTCTCCTTCAGTGCACAGATACGATGCAACCAGTTGAGGTCGCGCGGATCGGCTCCATCGAAACGGATATGGCGGACATAGAAAGTATCGGCAGGTAAAACGGGACGATGCGCCAGGCGCCGTGCCTGTATGGAAAAGGTATCGGTATCCGAAAGGCCGATCTTACGCTTCAAAGCCATGATTTCATCCCAACGGCGGCGGGCATCGGCTTCTCCCCTGTGCAGCATCGTGTCGAGAGCGGCGGGAGCAAAACTGGCGGAACGGTAGGGTTCCATATCCGGGCGGAACAGCAGGTCGGTCCGGTCACGGTTCCGCGCATATTTGTCATAGCCGTGCAAAGCGATGATCTGCGTCGCGATATCACCGGGAGAATGCAGGCGGTCGTAGGTACGCAGATCGCTCGTTGCCAGATCCACGCCGATAATGATATCCGCACCCATAGCAAGTGCGACATCCACCGGATAGTTATTGTTCAACCCGCCGTCGACAAGCACCATGCTGTCCAGCCGGACAGGTGTAAACACTGCCGGAATCGCCATACTGGCACGCATGGCAAGCGGAAGGCTGCCTTCGTGGAATACATAATCTTTGCCACTGACCATATCGACCGCCACGCAGGCAAAGGGAATCCGGAACGAATCGAAATCGACCGAATCATGATAGCCGATCGTCAGGTCCGAAAAGAGGTTTTGCAGGTTCTGCCCTTTCACAACCCCGTCGATCACCCGGTCTTTCTTCTCCAGCCCAAAAGGCAGGGAGACGATATAACGTTCCGCCTTCTCTTTTTCAGGGAAAAGCAAATGGCTGCGTTTCACTTTGTCGCTCAGCAACATCTCCCAGTCCTGCGACTCTACCATTTCCTTGATCTCGTCCGGGCTGTAACCGATGGCATACAAACCTCCGACGATCGCTCCCATACTGGTCCCGGTCACGATATCGATCGGTATGCCGGCATCCTCCAACACTTTCAATACCCCGATATGCGCCACACCTTTTGCGCCTCCACCGCCCAACACGACAGCGACTTTCTTGCGTTCCCCCGCCATCGCAGGCCAGGCAAGCAAGCATATAAGCAAAAGAGAGAGGTATTTCTTCACCATCACGATCCCTTTATTTAGTTGTTACTTACGGATATCTTCTTCCACGAGCAGGCTGTTAGTAATCGTTACTACTTCATAACGGATATCTTATTTGTTTCCAATGGCAAAGATATATTTTGTTATCGCCTCACGCAATAAAAGGATTAAAAATTCACGTCATGCCGCCTACTTTCCGGTAAACAACAACTCGAACCAGATATATTCTTTCATATCAAAAGTCTTATGCCATTCTTGCGGCGGCAGTTTGGCATTCCGTACATCGCAATAGCTGCCGCCCTGTAGTAATTTCCTGTCTACCAGTATTTCACGCAAAGCACCACTGGTATAAGACGTAAGCGGGATCGTATCTAAAGTAGAAAAAGGGCGGTCGGGATAGGTCTCCAATAAGATACAGTGCAGGATATCTTCCAGTTCAACCTCCTCGACTATTTGTAAGGAATCGACATTCAAGGTAAAACGTGCCGTATGTTTGTGAACAGGCTCGACTGCCACCTGTAGGCGCAAAACCGTATCTTGCATAATGCAAGGCGTCTCGTTCAACTCTTTATAACTCACCTTCCCGTTTTGGGAATATGCCATCCGTAGCTGATACGGCCGGCCTTGGAAAGCACCGGTTATTTCCACACATTGGTTACTTGACGGAACATCCGTTTCCACATACCCGATACGGACCGGGACCGGCTGCTTGAGCGAGCAACCGGCAATCAACCCGATCAATAGTACTAATCCAATAAAACGCATCATAGCTTATTTCATATAAACGACCATCAGTACCGGATTATCATCTTCAGTCAAATTTTTCAATTGGGGATGATCCAGGACAGCCGGATTCTTTTCTGCTTCTTTCATAAGATCACCGACCTCCCAGACAGAGACCAGAGTGTTCCGGTCCAAAGAAGTCGCCGGACGCAAAGGCAACGCACCGGGAAAGTCGTTCTTGATATAACCGCCGGGGATGGAATAACATTCCTTCGTTCTCTTGTCATACAGCACCATATGACGCTCCCGCTGTTTTTCTCCCGCCCAGTAATTATAGGGCATAAACAGCAATGAATCGGTTTCTATCACTTGGTTGCGGATATATGGAGCAGCAATCGTGTTGTAGGTCTTCCAGTCACCGTCGCAGGCTTCCATGCGGCAGTCAATGGGGATGGAATATTTGCCTAAGTCGAAGATATAACGGGGTTGGAGCTCCTTTTCCGTCACAACGAACAAAGTATCATTGTAGAACTCTTTGTAGCAAATCAAATCTTTATAGCGGAACATATATCTGTCTATGCCACTCATCATCAGCCACCGAGTTCCGCTTTTGACTTCAAACAGGTCCGAACGATAAAAGGTATTCAATATATTCTCTTTTTGACTGGAGATATAGATACGTTCTTTTTGCTGCCCGCTGCTATTCAACATGAAGGTCGCCACCAAGGTATCATTCAACATGGCAAATTGCGCCGTTTCCTTATCCGGCGTCTTTATGTCATAAAGGAATTTCCCGGTCTCCATCTCATAGACATTGATCTTCCCGGAAGTCGTCAGCATGAAGACCAATCCCGTGTCCTCGTTCACATCTATCTGCTGGAAATAGTTGAACTGCCCGGGACCACCGCCCCTCGAACCGATGTTCCTGACAAACTTCCCATCCGTCGTATATTGATACAACCTCGTATTACTGGAGACAAACCAATATTTACCGGTCTTCACCACCTTCCCTGAATTTATAAAATCAATCAGGCACTTATCATTCGTTTCCAACGGGACATACTGTACGGAATCGGCAATATCGCTCAACTTAATTTCCCGCTCGACACCGACTCCCGCCTCGAACGGAACAGTTATCGGATATTCCGGCTCCACAGGTTCGACTTCGGCAGTTACCGGTTGTTCGGCATTCTTTCCCGCACAGGCCGAAAAGAGCACGACTACACTCAACAGGAGTACTTGATTCTTTATGATCATCATCTATCGTCAAATCTTTTTAATTAACCAATACCAACACCGGATTATCATCCGGCTTTAAATCAGATGCGAGATCACCGGAAGGGGCTTTTTCGAGAACATATTCTGCGTCCACATACATGACTTTCGTTCCATCCTCCCGAATAAACCGGGGAAAGAAAGGAATTCCGCCATCAAGGTCATTTACCATGCCCTCTTTTCCGACATTCCTGATTTCGCCATTACGTTTGTCAAAGAGGATGTATTGCATATTATCGGTCACTCCCCAGCGAAGCGTCAGATACAGATACCGGTCGTCCTCACAAACGTTTTCCATCAGTACCTTCGAAGACAGTTCTTCCATTTGTCCAGGAGTAAACCCGTGAGTATCTACCTCACGTTTCATCGAACCCAAATTACAGATGGCATAGGGGCGCCGGTCTCCATTTTCGGAAAAGGTGAACAAGGTATCGTTGCCATAATCCATATATCGCACGGTTTCCTCATATTTATAGAAAGGAATAGGAGCGTAAATCATCCCACGATAGGTCGAAACAATAGGAGACGGATTCGGTATCTTTCCGATCACTTTTGCAGACGTATCTATTTCTGCAAAAGAATAGACTGTAGACGTATCGCCCACCAATTTAAAAGAGCTGCTCAGATACATAAAATAGCTTCCCCACGGAGTGGTTAATCCTCCATAATAGCGGTCAACCAGAGGTATCGATTCCAGATAGTTCATATCTTTATCATACCGGTTGACCTTTCCGCTCGTAAATACATTCAAGATGTTCCGGATATCATCGTTAACGATCGAATTGACATTAACATAGTCTCTCGGCCCGTTTCCATTCTGTCCGATCATCTTTGTAAACTTGCCTCGCTCATCAAACTGGAACAGGTTGGAAAAGTCACTTACCAAAATCGTATTATTGAAAAAGGCCAACTCATGGACCCTCTTCAACAAACAACTTTCAGAAGTCTCCAAAGGTACATATCTTATTTCACCGGCCACCTTCGACAGTTTCACAGGCGTAACCATCGACAGAATCTTTTCCAGATTTATCGAGTAAGGAGGCTCGATAGAAACTTCTTTATCTGCTTTCACGTCATCCGCAGGCTTCCGCTTTCCACCGAAACAACTACTCGAAACAATGAGGACCAAACACATCCCAACCATCATTCTCTTCCGTATTATTTGAATCTGCTTCTCCATATCTAATTTGTCTCCAACGGAATATACCGTACCGAATCAGCAATATCACTCAGCTTCATTTCCCGTTCTACAGCAACTCCCGCCTCAAACGGGACGGTTATGGGATATTCGGGTCTGCCGGTTCAATCTCGACAATCTGTTCCGGCTCTGCTTTCTTCCCACCACATGCTGAAAGGAATAATACAATACTGAATAAGAGTAAATGTTTATACATATCAATATTATTTGTTCTTTATTTCAATGTCACGACCTGTATCACCTGGTTATCGTCTTCTAAAAGATTCTCCATCACTTTCTTTAGCGAGCCTTTGGCGTTCGCAGGTTTTGCCTTCTCCTGTAAAACTGGAGCGGGAACGACACCTACCAACTTTCCGTTTCTGAGAAATTCAGGCAGCACCGGACAGCCGCCTTCCAGATCATCCGTGAAGCCATCCATGTCCGCTTGTAAAGCACGAACACGGCAAACCTTTCCGTTTTGCTTGTCATACCAAGCAAAACGCCGTTCGTCCTCCTGGACATAATAGATTCCCATATTGAGATCCAGTTCAAATATATCCTGAAAATAAATTTTCTTTTTTGCTATCTCATTCGGTTGATAACCGCCCACCTGTTTCTCTTTATCAATAACCAGCTTTCCGTCTTCCTCATGATTCAACTTCTCCAAATCACGCAAATCCAGTTTATAAACAGGTTTCCGTTTCTTCTTTTCGATCCGGTTGATTTCCAGTTCAAGCGGATTCTTATAATAAATGGCATCTTGGTAAGCATAAATCACAGGCAACGTAAAATTTATCCCCGGATAACGGACACCCTCTTTCGGGCGGAAACGGAAATTATACAGTTCTTTGCCGTTCCCGTCGTAGACGACCATCTCTTTTCCTCTCTTTTGTTTATCATAAAGGAAATCATTATAAACGGCATAAAAGCATCCCTTATCTTGCAATCGTACATACTCTCTTCCCTCCATGTTGATATCATGCAAAAACGTACCGGCAAAAGAATAAACATGCAACTTGAGTTGTCTCGGATCAGAAAGATAAATCTCCTTGAGAGACTCATTATATGTGACTCCCAAGATGCTTTCCGTATACTCGCCTGGTCCTTGCCCCGCTTTACCGATCTGACGGACAAACTTTCCTTCCGGAGTAAACTGGAGTAGCTTCTTATAGTCACAGACAAACAAATAGCCTCCAGCAATAGTCACGTCCAGGATCTCCTGTCCCAATAAGGACTCAGCAGTCGTTTCTAACGGAATATATCTGATTTCAGACGCCACCTCGCTTAATTTAACTTCCTTCTTGTCTGCAATTCCCTTGGCAAAAGGAATTGTGACCTGTGCCTGCAGCAAACCAAAAGTAGACATCAAAAACAAAATTAGAATCTGCTTTCCCATATTTATATCGATTATATTGTTCAGATACTCTGCCTATTCCAAGCCGGCGTCTTTCAGCATTTTCCGCGCTTTCTCTTCTTCTTCCTTACTCAAGGCGAGCGTATCGAGTTTAGCGCCGCTTTTACGCAAATCCTTTTCTCTTTTCTGCACTTTGAGCATTTGTTCCTGCATCTTCTTGCGCCTCAGAAGTTCCTCTTCCGGCATCTGCGGCAGTTGGGCGACCAATGCACGCAGATCGGCGACAGCCAGCTTCGTTTTCTTCCCGTCAGGAGCCAACATCGTCACCTCGTCGGCATTCCGGAAAAAGGCATCTTCGCAAACCGCCTCCAGGAAAGGACGGTAATTGTACAAGTACTTTTGCGACTTGTCCGTCTTCATATAAGCAGTCAGGTAAGTATATTTGCTGAAAAGAGTCTTTTGCAATTCCTTCTCATTCCGGAACAGTCCCGGATCGACATCCCAATAATGCCTGCTGATCTCATACAGGAAATTCAACTGATCCGGGTCTTTCTTCCAAGCGGCATAATACAGCTTTTCCGCTTCAGGCCAACGCCCGTCCCGTTTCAACGCGTCTCCCCGGAAGGTCGTCAGCAGATTAACGAGGAACTTCTTCGGTTGCATGTTCGTTTCTGCCAAGTCGAAAAGTTCGTAAGCCCGTTTGCGGTCGTATGTTTTTCCCAGGGAAGCGCCATACAGCATGGCTGTTTCCACATCCGTCGAATCTATTTCATAGGCTTTCTCCAACAGTTCGACCCCATCGAGCGCATGGCCGGACATATAGCGGGCCGCACCAGCATATTTAAGATTCAAGAAAGAAGAATCGCCGTCGGCCAACAGACCGGTATAGACCGAATCAGCCTGCTTATAATCTTTCGTCATATAAAGGGCCATCCCTTTACTCTGCCGTATCTGGCTGTTATCCGGATTATAGAACAGGGCGGTATCGCACACCTGCAACGCTCCTTTCCCGTCTCCCATCCGGAGCAACACATTTATCAGAGAAGAAGCCACACGCACATTTTCCGGGTTCAGCTCCAAGGCACGGGCATACAAAGAGAGGGCGATCATCGTATTAGGCCCGGTCCCCTTTTTGATATGGCAGTCAGCCAGACCGGTCAGGATAGAAGGATTCTCCCCTTCAATGGAAGCGAGTATATGATAGTGTTCCGTCGCTTTACCGAAATCTCCTAACTGATAATAAAGGCGTGCCAGCTGGTAGTTGGCATAGAAATTCATGCTGTCGGCCTCCAGCACTTTATGATAGCAACGTTTAGCTTCGGCTATTCTTCCGAAATTGATCGCATTCCGGGCAACGGCATTCAACGCATCCACATTGTTCGTATCCATTTTCAGGCAATGAGAAAAGCACCGATAAGCATCTTTATAGCGCAGCAGCCCCTCATAGGCCTGTCCGATTGCCGACATCGTGGCGTAATCGGCCGAGTCGGAAGGAGTAAGGCTGTCCGCACGTGCCATCACTTCCTGGAATTGTTTTTTGTTGACCAATTCCTGGAGTGTTAAACTCTGCGCCTGTCCCCAAAGGGACAGTACGCAAAGAAACAGTAATAGAGAAAACTTACATTTCATAATGGTATCGTATTTTATGACCTATCCGGTCAATTACTGCAAATGGAAAGTAACCGGAACCGTATATTTTACGGCTACAGCCATATTATTTTGTACGCCGGGTTTCCACTTCGGCATTTCCCCGATCACCCGGACAGCCTCTTTATCCAGCGAAGGATCGATTCCGCGGAGCACTTTGATATCCTTCAAACTTCCATCCGTATCGACAACGAAAGAGCAAGAGACACGGCCTTGTATTCCATTCTCCTGGGCGATAGTCGGGTATTTTATCCGTGTTGCCAGGAATTTCAACAACGAAGCCTGGCCACCCGGAAACTCCGGCATCTGCTGCACGACCGTAAAGACACGGCCGGACGTATCGGTTCCTTTGACCTGGTTCTGCCCGACACGCGAAGAGGCCTTTTTGTCGCCACCGGAAAGCCTGAAAGTTACCGGTACCGTATATTTGACATTAACCGCTTCGCCTCTCTGTTTCCCCGGTGACCATACCGGCATGGAGTTTATCACGCGCAACGCTTCCTCATCCAGAGCCGGACTTACCCCGCGGATCACTTCCGCCTCCGAGATAGCTCCGTCTTTACCGACAACGAAAGAACAACTGACCCGTCCTTCTATGCCGTCCTTCAGAGCCGATTCCGGATATTTGACATTCGTTTTCAGGAATTTCAGCAAAGCACCCTGTCCGCCCGGAAATTCCGGCATCACCTCTACAACCGTAAAGATCTGGTTACGGGCACGCTTGACAGCCTCCGCCCCTTCCTCGGATAGGACATACTCTTCACGCTTTTCACCCGGAGCGACATGACTGGCCACCGGAAATGGCTGGATGGCGTCAAGCAGCAGGACATCGGCAAACGTGCTTTCCGTCAACTCGTCTGTGATCCGGGCCAATGCATCGACATTGCTCAGGATCAGCAAAGCGCCCACAACCGGTATAAAAATCAGGTATTTCGTCCGCCCGATACTCCGGGAACGTTTCTTATTCATCATGCTGATCCGGTTTTTCAGATGCAGCATATTAAAGCTATTGGATAAAGAGGTCACCGATTTAGGGGTATGCGCCAACCCCAAAAGGTGGTACTGGTAGCTACGGCTGTCATAGCCCGACTCAAGCACCGTATCGTCCGCCAAATATTCCAGGTTATGACGCACCTCCCTTTTCAACAGCCAGACAAACGGATTCGCCCAGCAGATGATGCAAACCAGTTCGCAGATAATCACGTCGATCGAATGCCACTGGTTGACATGCGTGCACTCGTGTGTCAGAATCTCATCGATCTCCTTCTCGGAATGGCTGTCGGGATGCAGGAATACCAGCCGGAAAAAGGAAAAAGGGCCGGCCGGCCTATTTAATAGATGTACACGTACGTTACGGATCAAAGTCACTTCCGACCGCCGTGCCAGCAACAATATGCTGCTCAACTGCACTAAAAAACGGAGCAACAGGGCGATAACCCCGCCCCAATAAAGACAAGAAACACCGGAAAGCAACAGATCATGCCAGTTGGTTTCGGGGACATTGCCAGGTGCTATCGTCGTTTCGGGCAAAATAGCCGAATACATTTGTATGACTTCCACCATCGGCTCCTGCTCCCGGATCCAATCCTGAATATTCATCAACGGATAAAGCAATGACACTCCGAAGAATGCCAGCAAGATGGTGCGGCGCAGTTTGAAGAAGGTGTCCTTGTAAAAGAACAGCCGGTAGAAGGCATAAAGGAGTATAAAAGCTACATTCACCTTCAAGAAGTAGGCAAATTCCGGTGTCATGGCAGTATGTATTTATCGGTTTATTCTCGTCCTTTCTCAATCATGTCGATAATCTCTTTCAACTCGTCGGTCGAAATCTTCTGTTCCTTGGCAAAGAAGGAGACCATTTCCTTGTAAGAGTTCTCGAAATAGTTGTTCACCACACTTCCCATAAACGTCCGTTTATATTCTTCCTGTGGGATCAGCGGCCTGTATTCGTAAGTATTCCCGTAACGTTTTGCTTTCACGTATTTCTTACGTTCCAGATTCTTCACAATAGAAGCGAGTGTCGTATAAGGAGGCTTAGGCTCTTCATACTTCGCCAGGATGTCTTTGATAAAACACGGCTCGATCTGCCAGATCCAACGCATCACATCCTCTTCCTGTCTTGTTAATCTTTCCATTTTCTATATTATTTTTACGATCGCATCGCAAAGCTACGAATCTATCGTAAATATGCAAGAGATAATGCGTTAATTTGTATTAACGAGCCGATACCGGAATCCATTTCCTGCAATTCCGCCAGCAAAAGGGATGATTATATAATCGTAACCGGAAATGAAAGAATAGTATGGCGTTAAAATAGTTTTATATGCAACAAGGGGATATTTTCGGAAGCACGAGGGGAATGTTTTCCCGGTAACGAAGAGGCATAGGGAACGTTAAAATTAGCAGTTTTTGCACGTAATCTGTATAGTTTCATAATAGCTAACATTTTTTGGCAAAATAGCCGCGAGGGCTTAACATATATTGTCCGAAAAAGGCTTGACAAACGGTCTTGACGCATGTATCTTTGCATTGTGGTTTTTTCATAATAGTATTAGATTTAAGGTTAACAAAGTTGGTTAGGGGTTGTCGTGATGACAATCCTTAATTTTTTTATATACCTGCCTCTTCTCGTCCGCTCCTTGTTTCCGACCCTATTTTGGCTTGCCCGATATTTCATGAGGATAACTTGTTATCTAAATAAATGGATTTCGTTTTAAATATGATTACATTTGTTGCGCATAGATAAACGAAGCATGAAAACATCCATCAACTACCTTCCCGAAGAAAAGCGGGATGACCTCAGAAGAATCGTAAAGTGCGTACTGGAAGTACTTCCTGAGTGCGAGATGATCATTCTCTACGGAAGTTATGCCCGTAACACATATGTTGACTACGACCAACGCATCGAATATGGCGTACGTACCTGTTTTATGAGTGATTATGATATTTTGGTCGTGACCGCTACCCGTTTTCAACGCTATAACATCAATTATATACTGAACAAGGCTTTAGACAATTATTATAAAGGAATGAACCGGAACGAATCGACGACCGTCCAGTTTATTGATGAAAGCATCGAGGACCTGAACAAAGCCCTCCTTAAAAACCGGTATTTCTATGCGGATATCAAGCGCGAAGGCGTCATGCTTTATAACAGCGGGCGTCATAAATTGGCCCGTCGCCGTAAACAGAACTTTCAGGAGATAAAAGAGTTGGCAGAGGAGTATTACACGGAAAAGTTTGAACGTGCAAATAGCTTCTTGCAATCAACCAAACTTATCTATGAAAAAATGTGTGATTATAAACTCTGTTCTTTTAATTTGCATCAAGCCTGTGAGAATTTCTATAATAGTATCATTCTGACTTTCACGCTATATAGCCCGAAAGAACACAGCCTGATAAAATTGTCAGCCAGAGCCAAAACGCATTCCCTGGAATCATCCCAAGCCTTTCCCAGGGATACGGAAGAAGAAAAACGCCTTTTTGATTTGTTGCAGGAGGCGTATATCCAAGCTCGCTACAATAAACTCTTCCGTGTCACCAAAGAAGATATCGAAGCGCTTATCCCCAAAGTAGAACTGCTCCGGGATATCGCGAAGCAAAGCTGTGAGGAGAGAATCAAGGCCTATGCGGAAAGAAGGGTACAGGCTGATCCGAAATAGCCGCACTCATGCCCGGCCGTGTAATCGATAAAGAATCCATGTAAATACGAACATCATGAAAATGCTATCTTTTTTTCTTGTACTCCTTTTAGGAGCCTTTATGCCGGCCGGTAACCTTTCGGCTTCGGGCAATGTACAAAATCCTCATTATATTCCGGTGAAGAACAGCAGGGATCTTCATGCCTATTTCCGGTATGCTCCCGACCGCCCGATTGTGGTCAGCGGGCATCGTGGCGGAATGCTGGACGGCTATCCGGAGAACTGCATCGAATCGTTCGAGAAGACTCTGTCCTATATGGAATCGTTTTTCGAGATAGATCCGCGTTTGACAAAAGACGGGGTGATCGTGTTGATGCACGACGAAACCATCGACCGGACAACCACCGGAAAAGGAAAAGTTTCGGATTACACCTATGCAGAGCTGCAACAATTCAATCTGGTAGACCGGAACGGCAACGTGACTGCTTTCAAGATTCCGACCTTGAAAGAATGCCTGGAATGGAGCAAGGGCAAAACAATCCTGAATCTGGATATCAAGGATGTCCCCTTGGAGGTCATGGCTGATTTCATCGAAAAGGAAAAGCCTGCCAACGTCATGTACACGGTGCATAACGCCGGGCAAGCCCGCTATTATCTCGACCGCGAACCGGCTGCGATGTTTTCCTGCTGGTGTAAGAACCGGGAAGAATTCGATAAGTATGAGAAAGCCGGCATTCCCTGGGGACAGGTGATGGCTTATGTCGGCCCGAAGATGAAGCCCGAACAGCAACCATTGTATGACGCCTTGCACCGGAATGGAGTCATGTGCATGATTTCCGTTGCTCCGACACACGACCGCGCGAAAACGGAAACTGAGAAAATCGCCGGTTATCAGTCGGAGATCGGCACTCGTCCCGATGTGATCGAAACGGACTATCCGTACCTGTTCCAAGGCCTCGATTTAACAAAATAGCGCGGTTTAAAAGACTCTTTAGGGCTGATTAAAATCTTTTTGCTATTAGTACCCGTCCGGTTAACAAGTATTAGCGGTAAAATGCTTGACAAATGCTCTTGACGGGCGTATCTTTGCAATGTGGTTTTTTCATAATAGTATTAGATTTAAGGTTAACAAAGTTGGTTAGGGGTTGTCGTGAGACAGCCTTTAATTGTTTATAAGGGGTTTTGTTTCTTCTCTCACACACAAACCGTATATGAAAAGGCGGTCAGGACAGTTTATAGAGATTTCCCGGCAACGCTTTTATCTTCCCGTTTATTTCCAGTTCGAACAATAGCGTCGAAAGTTGATGTACCGGCATTTCCAATGCCAGGGCAAGCTCGTTGATATGGATCTCATTCCGCGTTCGCATGATGGCCAAAACCGGATTTTGCTCCGGGGCGGGAACATTCGTATCCGTATCGGAGAAAAACAGTTCCGTTTGTACGGGAGCAGCCGTTGCCTGGACATCCCAACAAAGGGCGGAGAGCAGATCGTCGGCAGAAGTGATCAAGCCGGCTTTATTTTGCCGGATAAGATTGTTACAGCCTTTGGAATGAGTGTCGCCGACACGTCCCGGAAAGCTGTAGACATCCCGCCCATAAGAGAAGGCAATATCGGCAGTCACCAGAGAACCTCCTTTCTCGGCCGATTCGACCACGATCGTACAGTCCGACATTCCGGCGACAATCCGGTTACGTCGGAGGAAATTAGGGCGGTCCGGTTCCGTCCCGCTGGGAAAGTCGGTCAACAGCCCGCCTGATTCCAACATCTCGACAGCCGTATTCCGATGACTGGAAGGATAGATCCGGTCCAGGCCATGCGCCAGCACGGCAACGGTCGGCAACCGGTTACGCAAGGCGCTTCGATGGGCACAGATATCGATGCCGTAAGCCAGTCCGCTGACAACCAGCAGATCCGGAATCGCCATTGCCAAGTCTTTTATAAGAGATTCGGTAAGTTCCCGCCCGTATTCAGTCGCGTTGCGGGTACCCACGACACTGATGATACGGGTTGCATCGAGATCCGCCTCTCCCTTGAAATAGAAAAGAACAGGAGCGTCCGGGCATTCCCGGAGGCGTGCCGGATAATCCGTATCGGTCAGGAAATAGCAGGAGATGTGGTTTTTCTCGATAAAAGCCAATTCTTTTTCCGCCTGTAAGAGGATTTCCGGCCGCTTGATTCCGGCAGCGATATTGCAGCCGATACCTGGGACCCTGCTTAATAACTGTTGCTTTTCAGCAAACACGGCCTCTGCATCTCCCAAAGTCTGCAGGAGATGACGCGCCAGGATATCTCCCACGCCGTTTATCATAGTAAGGCCGATTTGGTAAATCCGTTTGTCTGTCATGTATGTTCTATTCTTTTTAGCATTTCGTCGAAATATTCGCCGCGTGTCAGCTTTCCGTTCTCAACGATAACCGACTCGACAATCCCTTTCGTTGCCAGCGCATTGTCGGAAGCCCTGTAAATGTCCTGTTCGAATACGAGCTTGACACCTTTTTTATAAACGTTGAGGCAGGAGATATAGCTGTCGCCGCTCTTGAGGGAAGTCTTATACTGGATTTCCACCCGCGAGACAAATCCGTCCACCCCTTTCTCGTGCATCTTTCCGAAATTCTCGCCGAGCGCTTCCAGGAATTCATGACGGGTATGCTCCATATAATGCTGGTAGTTGGAGTTGTTGACCACTCCCTGCAGGTCGCATTCGTAATCGCGGACCTTATCTGTCAGTTTAAAAATATACGCTTTCATCATTCAAATACTTTTTCAAGTTGAACCTTTTCCATTTTATACAACCGGTCGGACGGACGGACTTTCTCGTTCACCTTGAAGGAGAATCGTTCGCCTTTGACAGTCTCGGCCACCGGCTTCAAGTCTACACGGATTTCTTCTATCGTCTGCATGACCGCACCCGTTGTCGGCCCTGTAATTAGGATCTCATCGCCCGTTTTCAGGCTGCCGGACTCCATTTCGAACTCGGCCACGCCGATCTTATCGAAATATTTGATTCCTTTGGCGACATACACTTTCTTCTTAGTCGCGCCTGAACCATATTTGCTGCTCCATTCGCCCAACCGTTGCCCCAGGTAATAACCGTCCCAGAACCCCCGATTGAACACGCTGCCGAGGCGTTCGTCCCAAGCGGCAACCTTCTCTTCGTCGAAAGTACCGTTGCAGTAAGCACGCACGGCCTCCCTATAGCATTCGGTCACCAGACGGACATATTCGGGGCCGCGGGCACGCCCTTCGATCTTGAATACCCGTACGCCTGCATCCATCATCTTATTCATGAAATGGATCGTCTTCAGGTCTTTGGGCGACATGATGTACTGGTTTTCGATATCCAGTTCGATATTGCTGTCTTTGTCTTTTACCGAATAAGCGCGGCGGCAGATCTGCATGCAGGCTCCGCGGTTGGCGGAAGCGTTCATCTCGTGCAGGCTCAGGTAACATTTGCCGGAAACAGCCATACAGAGGGCTCCGTGGGCGAACATTTCGATGCGGATCAGTTCTCCTTTCGGCCCTTTGATCTGTTCATCGACGATCTGCCGGTAGATTTCATGCACCTGTTTCAGGTTCAGTTCGCGTGCCAAGACGACGACATCGGCAAAACGGGCATAGAATTTCAGCGCTTCCGCATTGGAGATGTTGAGCTGTGTGGAGAGATGCACTTCCTGCCCGATGCTGTTGGCATAGCTCATGGCCGCCACATCGGCCGCAATGATCGCCGAAACCTCCGCCTCCTTCGCCGCGTCGATAATCTCGCGCATCAGAGGCAAGTCTTCCCCGTAAATAACCGTATTGACGGTCAAATAGCTTTTAATACCGTGCTCACGACAGATCGCAACGATCTTGCGCAAGTCGTCTGTCGTAAAGTTATTGGAAGAGCGCGAACGCATATTCAACCCTTCGATACCGAAATAGATAGAATCGGCTCCTCCCTGGATAGCCGCCATCAGTGATTCGTACGAACCGACAGGCGCCATTATTTCAAAATCTTTCTCGTTCAAGTTCTTATACATTTACTGGTTCGTTCGCAAAGGTAGGAATAATATCCGAGAAGAATTGCATAGGCATCCGTTTCCGGTTCCATAGGCATGAAACTTTAGTTCCACTTGCAGGGAACAGTTGTTCCACCAGCATGGAATTTCAGGAGGATTCCTATGTCAGTGTTTATAGGAATCAGTATAAATGATAAATCGTGACGAGCGGATTCGAATCTTCCGTTACCTGCTGCAAAACCGGGTGCTTCTTCAGGCCGGGATATTTCTCTTTTAGATATTCGATTTCTGCGGCTGTATTAAACTGCACCATTTGTTTTTTGCTGGGATAAGACAGGTAAGGCCAGACAGGTAGACCGTTGTCTTTCGTATTCCGGATGCCTATTCCTGCCAGTGTCCAGTTGTTTTTGAATAATTCCTGCGCATTGAGCGGAGAAGTTTCACGCTTCAACTCACCGGTTTCCTTATCCAAACCGTATAGATAGAATTGGGACTGGTCGGAACCTTCGAAACACTTGACGAAATAATGCCGGGGTGTCTCGAAGAAACTGAAGACGCTATATTTCCCGTCTACCACCTCGTTTCCGGTCTCGGAAGAGCGCGTCTCTTTCTCCTCCTCGGCAGAATAGCCCGTGTTGATAAGGAAAGCCGGAACGATACTCCTGGCATTCACATTCCAGACCGTGTCTATCCCGTCCGAATAGCAAAGCACTCCGTCCATGCTGCCGCTGTAGATCCAACCTTTCAGGCTCGTTTCTTCCAAAGGCATCAGATCCGTATTACCGATCGTATGCCTGAATGCGACCGTATCTCCCGTAGCCCAGTTGAACACTCCGAGACTGAACATGCCCGGTGTATTCAGAGGAACATACATCCTGCCCAATTCAGCCATCGTATTCGGCCCGACCGAAAATTGGTAAGAGTAAGGACGGGGATTCTCTATTTTTTTGATAAATTCTCCATCAAAAGAATAGAAAGAGGTGGAAAAGTATTCACTGACACAGAAAAGGCGGTTCTCTTCGTCTACGGTTAACGAGATGATCTGCCCGGTCTCTCCCGGCCCACTTCCCGTCTTGGCTATGCAGCGAAGGAACTTTCCTTTCCGGTCGAACTGCAGGACACCGTCCTGACGGGTGGAATAGACGAAGATGTATTCGTCGGAAACACATAAGTCCAACACATCTGCGATCAAGGATTCATCCGTCAGTTCCAACGGGACATATTCGATGGAATCAATTTCGTCTGCAATCCCTAACTGGCCGGAAGCAAAACTTGTTGCCGTCAGATCGATCCGGGGTAATTCTCCGGTGGATGGATTCGATCCGCATCCGGTAAAAGTGGCAACGGCTGTCATAAGCCCGAACAACATCTTTTTCATACGCTTTTTTTCAGACAAAAGTAGAAGATACGGCTACTTTTCCGGTTTCACATCAGTTCACATCCGCTTAAAAATCACGAATAAAGGAGTCGCATAGTTCCGGTGTCCCCTTTTCGCCCGTTATTTTCCGGTATAGGCGTACGCGGCGCATCGAAATAGCCTGGTTGGTGCAGCAGAGAAGCATGGCGGCGGTCGAAGGGGGAACTTCCATTTTGACCAGGCAGCACATCCGCCATTCCTGTTCGCTCAACTTCGGGACTTCTTTCTTCAGCCGTTCCCGAAACTCCGGATAGGCCCGGTTGAACGCTTGCAATAATTCTTCCCAGTCTTTGGAAGCCGGTTTCCATTCCTCTTTGCTGTGGAAACGCAGGCAGATTTCCGAAGAACGGAAGTCCGCCTCGGACAGAGAAACGACAGCCTTCTTCTGCCGGTAACGGGAATATCCCCAGATTCCGGTGCTACAGGAGATAAGCAGAGCGATCCAGACATATATCTGCCCTTCGTGCGTCTTCTGGGTATCGGACAAACGCCTCTCCCATTCTTTGTGCTCCGAAGTCCAAAGGAGTCGGGTGATTTGCTTTTGTTCTCTTTCCTGTCGCAGTTCAGATAAGTGGTGAAGGTAGCTTTTGTGGTAAAAATCAGCCTGCAAACTGTCTCCACGGCTTTGAGCGATGCGTGACAGGGCGGCATACAAATGCGGGTGGGAAGGCGGCACCCGGTTTAAGTTCTTTTCGGCTTCCTCCCATTTCCCCAAAGAGAGCTGCAAATCGGCCAAAGCCAAGCATACCTCCGCTCTTTCCTTTGGGGCAATCACTTGTTCCAACTCCGCTTTTAATAAAGTTTCAGCTTCTCTGCCTCTTCCATTCTGCCGCAGGATCGTCGCCTGTTTTATCCGGCAACCGGCCATTTCGTAATAGTGAAAGGCACTGTCTGCCTGTCCGGACAAGGTGTAGACATCCCCTATTTCCCGATAAAGCTCCAGCCGCAACGAGTCAGCGGCAGGGCTTTTGATATAGCTTAATGCTTTCTGCCCGTTTTCGAGCGCTTTCCGCTTCAATGATTGCTTCCGGTAAATTTTCCCCATTTCCAGATAGGCAACGGAAAGGGCAACGCTGTCTTTTTCCTTCCCCGCCTGCCTGATTGCCAGCCGATAAGTCTCCAACGCCGGCTGAAACTGCAACCTCTCTCCATAAAAAGCCGCCTGCCGGAGAAGTTCACCGGTGGTCGCAACTTCTTTCTGCCCGGAAGAAGAGCAAGCCGTAAAAAAGCAAACGAGAAAAAGTAGCTCTATTTTATGTATCATCCGAATCCTTCTTTTGAAGGAGTAAAGATACTAACATTCTGTAATAGACAATCCCTTCCGTGAAAAGGTTATTCCTCCCCGTCCACGCTCCCGCAATGGGTTTTGCAAACGGAGAGGATGATAAATATAGGCTCTATACCACTGCCCCTTAGTCGACGTATTGCAATATTTCGTACTGAACAGGATAATCGATCTTTTTCTTCAGCTCTTGCTTAACGATTTCCACCAGATCTTTAGGAGCACTTTTGTTGATCCTGACGCTTACCTTCGTAATATTATCCCTGTAAATCTTGTCTATGCGTTGTCCGAGATTAGGCCCCGGTTTGGCATGGCGATCATATAAAACGAACTGCCGGTCCGGCTGTCCGTCCCGATAACTGAAAATAACCTGTCCCGCAGGAGGTGGTGGCGGAGGAGGTGGAGCTGCAGCATCCCCGATCTTAAAGACATTCATATTGATTTCACCGGTCACCCCTTTTTTCTCCAACAGTCCTTTGAGTTTTTCCATCTCTTGCCTGGATACTTTGGAGTTCTCAGGTTGAAAAATCAGAGGAACCGACTTGGATATCCGATCCAGTCGAGGATCATTCTGGTTCGCACTGAACTTGCTTACACTGAGTCCCATGACGATCTTTTTATTCTGAATCAAATAAACTACATCATCATATTTGCGATGAGGCTTGGCAACATCATCCATGATCGTGTTCGGAACAGTCTTATCGATCTTGCATTGAATCCCTCTTTCTTCCAAAACCGCTTTTACCTTCTCCAGATAAGAAGCCGGGACATCCTCAAAAGCCGGATTAATTGCCACTTCCTGGGCGTTCTTGAATTGCCCTTCCGCTACTCGCGTTCTGATCCTGTCCAGATTTTTACATACTATACTGTTCAGATCCTCCGAACCCGATTCTTTGTAGGTAAGGAAAACTACATGATCCTGTTGCATAGTTTCCTGATTTGCCGTACTTTTGTTAGCCGATAGACGAATGTCTCCGATCGCTGCCGGCGGCGGGCTTGCCTCCGGACGGGCGAACGCACTTAAGGCCGCAAGGCCTACCGGGACCAGGAGCGCAAGCTTCAACCGGGCCCAATTGTTCGATTTCTTTTTTAACATCATAGTAATACGTTTTTTAATCTTACTGTGATTGAAGCTGTTGGCAAGAGTGTAGAGGCTGGAGCCGACAGCTTTTTTCACGAGCAATAGTTGATATTTTGTTGCATCGATGCCTTGATTGAGTACGCCTTTATCCGCCTGGTATTCGTGTATATCCCGTAATTCCCTTTTCAACAGCCATACGGCGGGATTAAACCATTGCAACAGAAGGATCGTTTCCATATAAACCAGATCGACCGAATGGTTATGACGAAGGTGCATTTTCTCGTGTGTAAGGATTTCGTCCGGATGATTCCGGTAATCGTCTTCCGAAAGGAAGATATAACGCCCCCAACTGAAAGGGGACACAGAACCGGAAAGCAGGATTAACGTGTACTTCCCCTGCTTCAATTTTCTGCCACTCCCCGCCAGTTGATACATTTTCCTGAATGACAGGGCTGTTGTGGCCAGACATATACAACAGCCTGTAAAATAAGCAATCCCGATGATCCCAGTCCAGGGGACGGAAGTCTTTTCCTGCTCCGTCACACCCGTAATCATTTCTTCCTTTTTCGGAACCGGAAGCACCATCGCCTCTTCTTCTTCATGGAAAACCATCTCCAGTTGACTGACCGGACGGCTAAGAGGAAGAGGCCGGGACGTTTTGATCCGGCAGAGTGGCAGGAGCATGCAAATCCCTGTTCCCGCCAGCAGCATCCAGCGGTTGAAGCGGAAAAACGTGTCATTGCTGAACAACGCCTTGAAACAGACGTAGAATACAGCCAGACAAATGCCGGATTTTAATATGTATAGCAGAAAGGCTTCCATAAACGTTGGCTTTTATTTGTTTTTGATCTGCCGGATCAGCTCCTGCAACTCGTCGATCGTGAGCGCCTCTTCTTCTATCAACGTCGAAACGACACGGGTGTACGAGTTGTCATAATATTTGCCGATCACCTGTTTCAGAAAATTTCGCCGGTAATCGTCTTCCGATACCCGTGCATAATATTGGTGCGTATTGCCATACACCTTGTATCCGATATATCCTTTTTCTTCCAGCGAGCGGACAATCGTGGACAAGGTATTATAATGCGGCTTGGGTTCTTCCTGCAAGTCGAGCAATTCGCGAACGAACAAAGGACCTTTCGCCCAAAAGTAGCCCAATATCTCTTCTTCTTTTGATGTTAATCTGACCATAATCCGTTTTTTATTAGAGGAATGCACAAATATAACTATATTATTTAGTAATACAACTATATTATATAGTTATTTTACTATATTTTTTAGTAGACACTCTTTTATCCCTGTTTTTAGCAGGAAATCAATACCTTTGTACCCGTTATTGATGATATAAACATGAAAATAGGTACAATAGATTTAGGCGAACGCCCCGTCTTCCTGGCCCCGATGGAAGATGTTACAGATATTTCTTTCCGGTTGATGTGTAAACATTTCGGTGCCGACATGGTGTATACCGAATTCGTTTCGGCAGACGCCCTGATCCGCAGCGTAAATAAAACACAGCAAAAACTGAACGTGGCGAACGAAGAACGTCCTGTCGCCATCCAGATATATGGCCGCGATGTCCCGACCATGGTCGAGGCCGCAAAGATTTGCGAAGCCGCCCATCCGGACATACTCGATATCAATTTCGGTTGTCCGGTCAAACGGGTGGCAGGCAAAGGTGCCGGTGCCGGCATGCTGCGCAATATCCCATTGATGCTGGACATTACCCGCGAAGTCGTAAAAGCGGTGAACCTCCCTGTCACCGTAAAGACCCGCCTGGGTTGGGATGCCGACAACCGGATTATCGTGGAATTGGCCGAACAGTTGCAGGATTGCGGCATTGCCGCCCTTTCCATCCACGGACGTACCCGGGCGCAGATGTACACAGGAGAAGCAGACTGGACACTGATCGGCGAGGTAAAAAAGAACCCCCGCATGCAGATCCCGATCATCGGCAATGGCGATGTAACCTCCGCCGAAATCTGTAAACAACGTTTCGAACAATATGGCGTAGATGCCGTTATGATCGGTCGCGGCAGTATAGGCCGCCCCTGGATTTTCAAGGAAGTAAAACATTACCTGAATACGGGCGAGCTATTGCCTGCCGAATCCTTCTCCTGGTATTTGGACATACTGAAAAGGCAGGTAGAACAAAGCGTGGAACGTTTGGACGAGCGTCGGGGAATCCTCCACATCCGCCGTCATTTGGCTGCAACCCCATTGTTTAAGGGTATTGCCGACTTCAAGCAGACGCGTGTCGCCATGCTGCGTGCGGAAACAGTGGAAGCGTTGTTCGACATCCTGGATTCCATCCCCGGAAAATTTCATACAGAAAGTGGATTTCAAAGCGACTCTCAAGTGACAAAATCGATAGATTTTTGATATAATAACAATGTGAATCCGCACACAGTATCAAATTTAAAACAAAAAGTGGCAAATTTGCAATAAAATGCAACAAAAACTCTTGCATGTTTAGTAAATATACTTTATATTTGCAGTGAGTTTTTTTCATAGTATTTTAGATCTAAGGTTAACAAAGTCTTTGCAGAGGGGGAATCGAGAGACTGTTTCACTGGAAAGCAACAAAAAAGCCGCATCCGTTTATTATAGGGAGTGCGGCTTTTTTGTGGACTTGAACAGGCATAAAAAAGCCCGTTGCCGATAGCAACAGGCTTTTCCATATACATATATATAATGTATCAGTCTTGCAACTTAGCAGAGATGAACTCGCGGTTCAAGCGGGCGATGTTGCTAACAGAGATGTTCTTCGGACATTCCATTTCACAAGCGCGGGTGTTGGTACAGTTGCCAAAGCCCAGTTCATCCATTTTAGCCACCATAGCTTTTGCACGGCGTGTAGCCTCTACTTTGCCCTGCGGCAACAAAGCCAGCTGGCTCACCTTTGCAGAAACGAACAGCATGGCTGAACCGTTCTTACAAGCAGCAGCACAAGCACCGCAACCGATACAAGCAGCAGCATCCATAGCCAGATCGGCATCCGCCTTAGGAATAGCGATTGCATTAGCATCAGGAACACCACCGGTATTTACGGAGACGAAACCGCCTGCCTGGATGATCTTATCGTAAGCGTAACGGTCAACCATCAAGTCGCGGATAACCGGGAAACCGGCAGAACGCCACGGTTCGATCGTAATCGTTTCGCCATCGTGGAAACGACGCATATAAAGCTGGCAGGTAGTGGCACCTGTAGCCGGTCCGTGAGGATGTCCGTTTACATAAAGTGAACACATACCGCAGATACCTTCACGGCAGTCATGATCGAATACGATCGGTTCCTTACCTTCGTTGACCAACTGCTCATTCAGAATATCCAACATTTCCAGGAAAGAAACACTCTGATTGATGTTCTTCATTTGGTAGGTCTCGAATTGCCCTTTTTCTTTCGGACCTTTCTGACGCCAAACTTTAAGTGTTACATTTATATCTTTATCCATGATTCTAATTTTTGTGATTGATGATTATTACTTCTTGTAGTTACGTGTTTGAGGAACAACGAACTGATAGTTCAAATCTTCCTTCAGCATAACCGGATCCTTGTCTTCGCCCTGATATTCCCAACAAGACACGTACATGAACTTGTCGTCGTGACGCAAAGCCTCTCCTTCTTCCGTCTGGTGCTCTGTGCGGAAATGTCCTCCACAAGACTCTGCACGGTCCAAAGCATCGTGCGCCATCAGCGTACCGATCTCGATAAAGTCGGCCAGACGCAGAGCTTTGTCCAATTCCGTGTTCAGGGTTTCTGCCTCTCCCGGAATAAACACATTGCTCCAGAACTCTTTCTTCAAGTCTTTCAACATCTGGATCGCTTCTTCCAATCCTTTGGCGTCACGTGCCATACCTACATGTTCCCACATGATACGGCCCAATTTGCGGTGGATGGAATCGACCGTTTCTTTACCTTTGACATTCATCAATTTCTGGATACGAGCCTTGATAGCCTTTTCCGCCTCGATAAATTCAGGAAGATCGGTACTGAAACGCGGAACCTGGATCTGGTCGGACAGATAGTTCTGGATCGTATAAGGCAATACGAAGTAACCGTCGGCCAATCCTTGCATCAAAGCGGAAGCACCCAGACGGTTCGCCCCGTGGTCGGAGAAGTTTGCTTCACCGATAGCAAACAGACCCGGAATAGAAGTCATCAATTCATAGTCTACCCACAGACCACCCATCGAGTAGTGCAGAGCCGGATAGATCATCATCGGAGTTTCGTACGGATCATCATTCGTGATCTCTTCGTACATATCGAACAAGTTACCATATTTCTGTTTTACGACTTCCTTACCCAAACGATTAATGGCATCGGAGAAATCCAGGAATACAGCCAAGCCTGTGCTGTTTACACCGAAACCGGCGTCGCAACGTTCTTTGGCGGCACGTGAAGCCACGTCACGCGGAACCAGGTTACCGAATGCCGGATAACGGCGTTCCAGATAGTAGTCGCGGTCTGCTTCGGGAATATCCTTCCCTTTCTTAGTTCCTGCCTGCAAAGCCTTCGCATCTTCCAGCTTCTTCGGGACCCAGATGCGACCGTCGTTACGCAGAGACTCGGACATCAGCGTCAATTTAGACTGGAAATCACCTTTCACCGGCACGCAAGTCGGGTGGATCTGCACCATACAGGGATTAGCGAAGTAAGCGCCTTTCTTATAGCATTGCCATGCAGCAGAGCCGTTGGAAGCCATCGCGTTGGTAGACAGGAAGAAAGTATTGACATAACCACCTGTTGCAACCACTACGGCATGGGCGGAGAAACGCTCGATCTGGCCGGTGATCAAGTTGCGGGCAATGATACCGCGAGCACGGCCATCCACCTTAACAACATCCAGCATTTCGTGGCGAGTGTACATCTTCACCTTGTTCAAACCGATCTGACGGCTCAACGCGGAGTAAGCGCCCAGCAACAACTGCTGTCCGGTCTGGCCGCGGGCATAGAACGTACGCGATACCTGGGCGCCACCGAATGAACGGTTGTCCAGCAGACCGCCGTATTCGCGTGCGAAAGGTACGCCCTGTGCCACGCACTGGTCGATGATATTGTTGGAGACTTCTGCCAAACGATAAACGTTAGCTTCGCGGGCACGATAGTCACCACCTTTGATTGTATCGTAGAACAGACGGTAGACGGAGTCGCCATCATTCTGATAGTTCTTTGCGGCATTGATACCACCCTGCGCAGCGATAGAGTGTGCGCGACGGGGAGAGTCCTGAATACAGAAGTTCAGCACGTTGAATCCCATTTCAGCCAGAGAAGCCGCAGCAGAAGCTCCAGCCAGACCCGTACCTACTACAATCACGTCCAAACGACGTTTGTTTGCGGGGTTCACCAATTTCTGATGATCTTTATAATTTTTCCACTTCTCAGCCAACGGACCCTGAGGGATTTTAGAATCTATTTGAGTCATAATGATTTATTTTCAATAATGTTACACCTTAAATTAATGGCCTGCACAAACAGCAGCACAATCGCCTCCTACACCGTTCACGTAGAAAACAACAGTAATGATAGCAAACAGTACGCAGATGACAGTCGCTACAATCTTAGAGATGCAAATCCAACGGTTCATCCAGATCGTGTTATTCCATCCGATTGTCTGAATAGCGCTCCAGAAACCGTGAGTCAGGTGAAACCACAAGGCTGCATACCAGATCAGGTAAAGAACAGTAATCAAAATGTTTCCCTGGAAATAGTAGTTGATAAATGCCGCGCCATCCTGTGGAGATACCGTAGCAGCGCCTAAAGCGACCTCATGATGGCCCAACAATTCGGCGAACATCATCTTATACCAGAACTGGCTGAAGTGTAGTACCATGAACAGGAGAATGATAATCCCCAGTACCAGCATGTTCTGAGATGCCCATTCCACTCCTTTCGGACGAACGTTAACTGCATAACGGTCGTTTCCGCGAGCCTTACGGTTCTGAAGTGTCAGAATAAGAGCGTACACGAAGTGAATCACAATGCCTGCAGCCAAAACCAAAGTGGCAGCGACGGCATACCAGTTTGCTCCCAACAATGAACAAATCATGTTATAGGCCTCTCCAGAGAAAGCAGCCGCCACATTCATTGACAAGTGGAACAATAAGAACAGAACAAGAAAGAGACCTGATATACTCATTATCAGCTTCTTCCCGATAGAAGAATTAAGTAACCACATAAGATAATAATTTAAGTTATTTAATTGTATTTAGAAATTTCTTCCAATCTATGGTTATTATCGTGCAAAGGTATGCTAAATCCCCATATAACGCAAACGATTAAAGAAATATTTCGCCAATCGCGATACGGCTTTACGGCATGTTTTTTATTTCCATTAAAATTGAAGGCTTATCGGATTATTTACTTGTTTTTCCAATTCTTTTATTACATTTGTAAATTGATTAGGATAGGCAACTATTTGATCAGAATCTGCAACTTGCGTGATAGGGTAAAAGTAAGGTTGATGATTACTTGAAGGAGTGAATGAGTACTATTGTTAAATATGCAATCTCCTTGTTATTATTGTTCTACACAACAAGTATGGCTTGGGGGCAGGTAGAGGGCGCGGTGGAAACCATCCCTCCTTTACCTCACGATACCGTATGCCCGGCTGCCGGCAGCACAAACTTTACCGAACCATCCGGACAGTTCCGCCCGGCCTACGACATGGACCGCCTGGAGGCGGAAAGCGAAAAACGGATCTTCATTATACGGGTCCAGATCGTTCTGGTATTGGCTCTGTCCATTACCGTCCTCCTGTTGTTCTATTATCTGTTCCGCTTTTACCGGATAAAGCAGGAACTGGCTGTTGCAGTAAAGAAAGCTTGCCGGGCAGATAAGAAAACATCCGGTTTCCTGCAGAACATGAGCCACGAAGTACAGGTGTTCCTGCAGGAGATATCCGGCCTGTCAGATGCTCTGATCCTGGAATCCGACCCCGGCAAGAAACAAGAATACGCCACCGAAATCTGTTCGCGTAACGAACGGGCGCAACGTGTCATATTCGATATCCTGGATGTCTCCAAAATCGAGTCCGACAGAATGCAGTTCCAATATGAAAAAATCAGCTTGAACGGATTGGTCGAAGAGGTTTGCAGCAGCATCCGGCAACAGATTCCGGACGATGTGGAAATCCTCTTGCTCCCTTGTGAAGACAGGCCGTTTACGACGGATCCGGTACGGTTGAACCAATCCTTGTCCAATCTGCTCCATTATGCTGCGACCCACACGGCCGGAGGGCGTATCCTTATCAAATACGAAAGTCTCGCGAATGAGGTCTGCTTTACGATATCCGGTGAAAACTGGACGATGACACAGGAGGAATATCAATTCCTGTTTGACCGCCTCGTCCAAACTTCCGGAAAATTGGAAGATATGAAACTCGATATGCTGATCAGCAGAGGTCTGCTTGTCAAGATGGGCGGTGCTTTGACTGTCTTTCCGGATCCGTCGGGAGGAACCCGTTTTGAATTCATATTGCGGGACCATCCATTAAATTAACCAATAAGCGAAGTCTGGAATGAAACGGTTACTGTCCTACATATTAATATCCCTGCTGATGTCGGTTTTTCCCGGATCCGGTTTACCGGCATACGGGGAAAGCCTGCAGGAGCCTGTCCGGCAGGAATCTTATACTGAAACAACCGGCAACGAAGCCGCCCTGATCCAGATGGAGAACGAACAGCTTACGTCAAGATCCCGTGAACTGTATTTGATGATTTTGGGACTGGCCCTGTTTTGCATCTTCCTGTTTGTCCTGGTTCAAATAAACCGCCGTTTGAAAGAACAACTTGTCAAGGCAAAAGACAAAGCCGAACGTTCCGATCATTTGAAATCGGCTTTTCTGGCAAATATGAATCATGAAATCCGTACGCCCCTTAATGCGATTGCCGGTTTTTCGCAACTACTGGTAGAAGAGGAAAACCCGGAAACCTGCGAGCAATACATCCGGATCATTAAAGAAAACAACGAACTGCTTCTCAACTTGTTGAACGATGTGCTGGATATCTCCCGGATCGAATCGGATACGATTTCGTTTACATACTCGAAGGTCTTTCTCCCCGATATCATGAACGGATTGTACGAAACGGCGAAATTGCAAATCCAGCCGTCCGTCGCATTGCAGAAAGGCCCGGTTCCCGATATTTCCATCTATACGGATCGCCACCGTTTGGTCCAGATTTTGTCGAATCTGCTGTCTAATGCTATCAAACATACGTCGAAGGGAGAAATACGGATCGGCTATAATTGGGATGGAACGGAAAAAATTCGTTTTTTTGTAGCCGATACGGGCAAAGGCATTCCGGAAGCGATGCAACAGAAGATATTCGCCCGTTTCGTGCAGGCTGTGGAAAGCCATTCCAAAGGCGTAGGGCTCGGACTTGCTTTATGCAAAGGTTTCGTAGACCATTTAGGAGGCCAAATCGGACTGGAATCGGTCGAAGGCAAAGGTTCCACTTTCTGGTTCACGCTGCCTTGCCGCATGCCGGATAACTGATTATTATTTAATTGTCATATTATGAAAACTGCTATTTTTTCTATCGGTGTTTTTTTTATTTCTCTGTTCTTAGGCTCTTGCCGGCCATCCGAAACATCCTGTTCCGTTGTCGATACAGGAAAAGCCCTGGACTATAAGATGGGGGATAAACAGCTGTTCTCTTACAACTATGCCACGGTTTACCCGGCTCCGGGCGTCGACTCGGTTTATAAACGCAGCGGTTTCATCCACCCCTTGAAGACGTTGAAAGGCGAAGTGATGACCAATTGTTCTCCCGCCGACCATTACCATCATTTCGGTTTGTGGTACGCCTGGACGAAAACCACGTTTGAAGGTCATGAGATCGACTTCTGGAATCTCCACAAAAAACAAGGGACGGTCCGCTTCCGCAACTTCGAACGCGTATCCGACAACGGTTTTGTTGCGACGCTGGACCATGTGGTCTACCCCGATTCTCCCGCAGAAAAGGTAGCGATGAACGAACGTCTGGAAATCAGCATCGGAACGACATCCTTACCGGGCTATTATATCGACTATCACACCACTGTCCGCCTCGCCGGTTCGAGCCCGATCACCATGGAGGTTTACCGCTATGGCGGTATATGTATCCGTACGCGCGAGGACTGGAACGACCAGACAGCCGAAATGCTCACTTCGGAAGGCCTTTCCCGCGACGAGGCTGACGGTTCGAGAGCCCGTTGGTGCTATTACCAGGGGAAAGCGGGAAACGAAAAAGCCTGTATCCTGATCGTTGCCGACCCTTCCAACCTGAACTATCCCGAACCTTTGCGCGTATGGGACAAGACCGTCAACGAGCCTGCCGGTGATGTCATGTGGAATTTCTCGCCGACCAAGCAGCAGGCGTTCACCTTGGAACCCGGCAAAGAACTGAGCCTGTCTTACCGGATTTATGTATTGGACAAAAAAATCAACGCCACTACGGCAGAAGTGCTGTCCGATTTCGAACGCGATTGAATTTCCCCACCCCAGGCAACTTGTTTTTGTCACTTTATCTTCAAAATCATTGTCTAAGAGGGGGGGCATTCTTTCTTGTCTTATTGTCTGTTTTTCCAAAATACCCGTTGGTCCAAATCGAAATACTACCCCATAAAAATGAGATTTTCATCCCATATTTTTCGGTTTTCTATTGCGGGTAATATTTATTAATAATCTTACACATACTATAACGCTGATTGCCAACAATATACAAAAAGCCCCTTTTAAGGGAGGTTATTGTCTGTTTTTTTGTTTAGAAGATAAGGAATTATGTCATCAACATCACCAAATTAAATGACAATAACCCCAGATTGGCCCGGATTCTATTTCGGGTAAAATTCCGGATCGTTTTGATTTGACTTTTTGCCGGCTTTTTACCGGAATTGGTAACGATTGAAAAAACGTCGTAGGCAGAAAATGAAAAAACGATGTCTTTTTGTAATCAGATAGAAGAAAGACCGGATATTGTGGAAAACCTGAACTCCCGAAGAATCGCCTGTAATAAAAAAAGTCGAGGGATTTCCCGTATATCTCAAACCGATTCCGGGGCTTTCCCGCCACGACGACCGTCTTCGTTCCCTTTACGACCGTCTTCATCGCCATCAAGACGGTCGTCATGCTATCTACACTGCGTACCTCAGAACAATTACGACCGTCTTCGTGTCAAAAAACTGCGCACCTCAGCCGACAAAGTCCTTTTTGCCCGCAAAAAAGCCGGATTTCAGCTCTATTATTAAAGATTGTATTTTGTTGTCAAGAAACCGGTATTATACAATAAGCCCTCTGCTTTACCATAGATAAATTAACACAAGCATTAGGTTTCATCACTTATCGTTCTTACACCTTTTTTTGATGGGTACAGAATCATGTTTTGCACAGATAAAAATGCACATAACTACAAAATATTCAGATGAATATATAATATTACAAAAATAAGATTATTTTTAAATCGCAAGTATCGGGAAGAGGCATGAGTTCTATCAGAACTCATGCATTTGCAAAGAATTATATACGATATATGTGAAATTTTTGCAATTAATGTAGTTTACGAATAAGCAACAAGTCGGTTTTCATAGGAAAATGGATGCTAATACTTGATATTGCTCAATGTTTGCAAGGAATCTGTAATGCCTAATTGTTAATATCGAGTCCAGTGCAAAATTTTTTAAACAAAAAACACACAACGAAATTAAAAATTCATATCTTTGACCCGGATATGAAAGATCCAAGAACCATAGTTCTGATAGAACTAATTACAAAAACACAGAAAAACGCTATAAAAGTATGCCCAATCTAATGAGCCTGATCTAACAAGACACTCAACGGATGAAAGCCATTTTTCGTAGGATGTATTATTTCTTTTAAATATATACTCTATGTTGAAAAAAACTAAACTAATCAGTCTGATTTTGCTTTCGGGAGCCTTAGCTGTCCCCGCAGGTGCTTTTGCAGAAACTGCACCGTTTAAGCAAGAAACGAACATTTCCCAACAAAACGGGAAAGTGTCCGGTGTTGTAGAAGATGCCTTAGGCCCTGTTGCCGGTGCATCTGTTATCGTGAAAGGCACAACTAATGGTAGCGTTACCGATATGGACGGTAACTTTACATTGGAAGGTGTAAACAAAGGAGCCATTATCCAGATTTCGTTTATCGGATATGTTACTCAGGAGATCAAATACACTGGACAGTCTGTCTTGAAAGTGAATTTAAAAGAAGATTCACAAGCTCTTGAAGAAGTAGTGGTTGTGGGTTATGGTACGCAAAAGAAAGCCAACCTGACCGGTGCTGTAGCGCAAGTGGCTGGTGATGTTTTGGAAAACCGTCCTATCGCCAATATCGGACAAGGTTTGCAGGGTGTTGTACCTAACCTGAATATTACGGTTCCTTCCGGAGCTCCAGGTAAAGGTTCTGAATTTAATGTTCGTGGTACGACTTCCATTAACGGTGGTAGTCCGTTGGTTTTGGTCGATAACGTACAGATGGATGCAAACTTGGTTAATCCGGATGATATCGCTTCTATCTCCGTATTGAAGGATGCTGCTTCTTCTGCTATTTATGGTGCACGTGCTGCTTATGGTGTAATTTTGATTACAACAAAAAATGGTAAAAAAGAACGTGCTCCACAGGTTTCTTTAAGTGCGAACGGCTACTGGCAGAGTCCGGCAAAACGTGTCCATAATGTTAATTCCATGGACTTTTTATCGATGAAGGATCTGGCTTATCAGAATAGTGGCGGTAGTGGGCATTATTATCATGAAGCCATTTATGACTACGCAGAGAGATACTTTAATGGGACATACGATTCACCTGTTTGGTATGATCCTAATTTGATTATCGACCCAAGTAAACCGTACGATTATAATTATTGTGGTAATACGGATTGGTTCGACGAATTGTATAAAAAAGCCAGCTTCTCCCAAATGTATAATGTGAATGTAAGCGGTGGTAGTGAAAAGACTACTTATTATGCATCCGTGGGCTATAATGATGTGGGCGGTTTGTTGAAAGAAGCAAACGACGATTATAGAAAGTTCAATGTTAATTTGAATGTTTCTACAGACATAACCAAGTGGTTGAACGTATCAGCAAAGGTCATGCACACCTATACAAAAGAATCTCATCCTTCTGGTGGTACGACTGCCATGAATAATACTGCATGGTCGGGTATTTCTGCTTATAGCGGTATGATGAAGAACGATTTGAGCCCATTGATGCCGGTTCGTCACCCGGACGGTCACTTTGCAGGACAGGGTGGTTATACCAACCCGATCGCATTGCAGGCGCAAGGCGGTAATAACAGAGACAAACAGAATGACTTGTGGATGACCGGAGCGATCAAGATTACTCCGTTGGAAGGTTTGGTTGTAAACGCCGACTATACATTTAATATGTATAACAAAGGTTCCAACCAGCACGTTCAACGCTTTCTTGAATACAAAGCGGTAGCAGGTACTGAAGGCTATTATCCCTGGACAAACCCAAGTAGTGTTGTAATGGCTAATAATGAAGATTATTATACATCTTTCAATGCTTTTGCCGAATATACTAAGTCTTTCAATGACAATACTCACAATTTCAAAGTGATGGCAGGTTACAACCAAGAATATAAACATACAAAATATTTCTGGAGTGGCCGTACGAACCTGATCGATGATTCTAAACCCGCATTAAACCAGGCAATCGGTGAAATGAATATGGGATACAATGAAAGTCATTGGGCTATCAACGGTTTCTTCTTCCGTTTGAACTATAACTATAAACAGCGTTATCTGTTCGAAGTGAACGGACGTTACGATGGCTCTTCTAAATTCCCTGACGGAGATCGTTATGCATTCTTCCCTTCTGTTTCTGCCGCTTGGCGTATTTCAGAAGAAGCATTCTGGGAACCGGTAAAAGACTGGTGGGATGATATGAAGATCCGTGCATCTTACGGTTCGTTGGGTAACCAGCAGACTACTGATGATATGGGGAACTTCCCTTATTTGCCTCAATATGGAGTAACAAGTAGTATGGGTATGATTTTAGGAGGTTCTCGTCCTGTCGCTATTTCTCCTTCAGGTTTGGTTAGTTCTTCATTTACTTGGGAAACTGTTAACCAGGTCGATGTTGGTTTCGATGCAACTTTCTTGAACAATCGTTTAACAGCCGGTTTTGACTGGTATCGTCGTGATACGAAAGATATGTTGACTGCAGGACAGGCTTTGCCGTCTGTGTTAGGTGCAAGCGTGCCAGTAGAAAATGCAGCTGATTTGAAAACTGTTGGTTGGGAACTTTCTTTAGGTTGGAACGACCGCTTGGAAAATGGTTTCAATTACTGGGTAAAGGGTGTTTTATCTGACTATCAGTCAACAATTACCAAATTTGCAAACCCAACAGGCTCTTTGTTTACAAAAAATAAAAATAATGAAACTGTAAATCAATATTATGAAGGATATAAAATGAATACGATTTACGGTTATAGCTCAAATGGCTTGTTCCAGACTGATGCGGAAGCTGCAGAAATTGATCAGACACAGCTTTATGGTGGTACTTGGGGCGCAGGTGATGTACGCTATGTAGACTTGGATGGTGATGGTAAGATCACTCGTGGAAAGAATACATTGGACGATATGGGTGACCAGAAAATTATTGGTAACTCGACTCCGCGTTACAGCTATGGTTTTACAGCCGGTTTCGAATATAAAGGTTTCGACTTTGAAATGTTCTGGCAGGGAATTGGCAAACGCGACTATATGTGCGGTGGAAACTCTTTCTGGGGCTTTACATCTGAATGGGATACACCTTTGACAAATGCATTGGATTACTGGAATGAAAATAATCGGAATGCATATTATCCGCGTCCGGGTTGGGCTAACGGTGGTAACCGTGTAAATTCAGATCGTTATTTGCAAAATGCAGCTTACCTGCGCTTAAAGAATTTGACAATTGGTTATACGATTCCTAAGAATGTATTGGGCAAAATTGGCATTAGTCGCTTGAGAGTTTATCTCTTAGGTGAAAACTTGCTGACATTCACTCCGCTTATGGATACTTTTGATCCGGAAACTTTAAATAACATGACTTATCCGATTTCAAAGAAATACTCAGTCGGACTTAATCTAACATTCTAAATAATAAGTTATATGAAACTAAAATATATATTATGCATTACGGCCTTCACCGGAGCACTATACTCTTGTGACGTAACCGACAAATCGCCGATCGATTCTGTGACGGATGTAACTTTCTGGCATACAACTAATGACTTAAAGATATATGCCAATAAGTTATACGAAAAATTGCCTGCTCCGGGAGTAGATAAAGATAATGAAACTGATAACTGCTTGACATCTACCTACAGCCAGTTCTTGTTTAACGAACAAACTGCACCGGCAACGACTAAAGATACAAAATGGACATGGGAAAATATCCGTGCATGCAATTTCTTTATGCAGCGTTACCAGACAGTGGAAGGTTCGGAAGCCGAAATCAACTTGTATGTTGCAGAAGTACGTTTCTTCCGTGCGCTGGATTATTTTGACAAAGTAAAGGCGTATGGCGATGTTCCCTGGTATGAAAAAGATTTGCAGACTTCTGATACCGAAGAACTCTATAAAGCACGTGATTCACGCGATTTTGTATTGGGAAAGATCATCGAAGACTTGGAATTCGGTGTCCAATGGTTACCGGAGAAAGGGAAAGAAGAAAGTGCCCGTTTGTCAAAAGATGCAGCTCGTACGCTTTTGGCCCGCGTTTGCCTCTATTTCGGTACTTACAAAAAGTATCATAATGAATCAGGCTCTCCCACAGCAGAAGAATTGTTACAGAAAGCAATTTCTGTAACAAATGATGTGATGGCTACAGGTAATTATGCAATTGTAAAGGGTACGGATGCAGGTTGTGGACAGAAAGCGTTTGACGGATATCCTCTTTATTACTCCAATCAGTTCGTACAAGAAGATCTGTTGAGTAATAAGGAATGTATTTTGGCACGCGTCTACAGTGAAGCAAGTAATGTGATGCATGAAACAGGTCGCCAAGCAGGAAGTAATGGAACTGGATTGACAAAAGACTTTGTTGAATCATTCCTGTGTAAAGATGGAAATCCTATTTCAGTGAGTGACAAGTATAAAGGTGATGCTACACTAACAGATGAATTTGTAGATCGCGATCCGCGTATGTATCAGATTATTGATAATACGAATAAGCCTTTTACAGTTACTAATGGTGAACAAACTGTAAATGATTATCCTAACTGTGATGGCACAGGTGCTGTTACGGGTTATCCTTGTGTCAAATTCCGCTCACCGGAACCTGCACAGTGGGAAGCCAGACACACGACTTATGATTGGTTTGTGTTCCGCTATGCTGAAGTGCTGTTGATCAATGCTGAAGCTCATGCAGAATTAGGTACTTGCACGCAAGATGTTTTGGATAAAACCATTAATTTGTTACGCGACCGGGTAGAAATGCCTCATTTGACAACAAATCCGGTTGCAGACCCTGCTGCAATAGATTATGGATATACAGTAACTCCTTTGATTTATGAAATTCGTCGCGAACGTCGTATTGAGTTAATCACTGAAGGTTTCCGCTTGGATGACTTGAAGCGTTGGAACGGAATGAAAGTTTTGGAAAATCCGAAGACTATGCTGGGTATCCGTGTAACAGATGCAGTCCGCAAACTATATGAAGGCAAAGTAAACTTCGGTGGCGAAGGTGGCCGTTCTCTTTACGAATATAAAGGCAACTCTTATTTGGTACAATATCCAGATATGATGAGTTCTGGCGGTCGTAAATGGACAGCAAACGATAGACGTTGGTTTAGTGCCATTCCGACAGATGAAATTACTTTGAATCCGAATTTGGAACAGAATCCTGGTTGGGAATAAACTTTTATAAATAGAGGAACTATTTTTGTTCCTCTATTTTCTATTTGAATAAAGCAAAAATCAAGTATTATGAGACGATACTTATTTATTTTAGCTACTCTGTTTGTTTGTGGGACATCTGTTTTTAGTCAAGAAACTAATAGTTTGAAGTCGGTTTTTCAAAACGCATTGAGAGGTTATTTAGATAATATTCCCCAAAGAATGGAAATTAGATTATATGAAAATGAAAGTGCCCCTCTTGAACAGACAGAATTTATAACAAATGTTCTATACAAATTAGTCGTAGAACCTTTATCAAGTCATACTGATTCGAATTTTTATCTATATTGGAAATTGAAAGCATCAAATGGGGAGGTAATAGCTTCTCAAAATTTGTGTTGTGGATTTCATCTTGGGATTTTTGGTATTAGACTTGAACATGAAGGTACTTATGCTGTGGAAGTAACAGTTGAAACATATGATAAATCAGATTCTGTTACTTTAACGACACCAATTGTAGTAAAAGAAAATATTTATTCATACAATGTTCATTGAATAACTAAACTAACCTAATTATCCATTAAAAGGATAATTAGGTTAGTTTTCGTGTAATAGTATTAGTTTGCATATGAAATATAAAGCTCTGATATCCGGACTTATCCTGTTTCTTCTGCAAGTCGCAGTCTTTTATTATGCCTTTTGCTACTTGTTTCCTTTTAAGGAGCAATTGCAAATGTTCCAGTTTACGGGCCAATATGCAGCTATGACGTTGGGACAGGCCGGTGGTGTGGCTCTTTATATTTCAGAGTTTCTTTCCCAGTTTTATGTCGTAATGAGTACAGGGCCTGTTATCGCAGCATTTATTCTGACAGGGATTGCTTTTTTCTCTTCCCTCCTTTTAAAGAAAATATCATTACGAGACGATCTTCCTTTCGTAAGCCTGCTTCCCTGGTTATCCTTATTTATTATGCAATTGGATTATGACTATCAGGAGCAAGGAACGATTGCCTATTTGTTTTTATTGTTTTTTTTATGGCTGTACACCAATCTGAAACCTGGGATTCGGCTGATATACGAGATTTGTATGATCCCTGTTTTATATTGGATTGCCGGGCCGATTGTACATTTATTTGCTCTTTCCGCTTTGTTATTTGAATTCCTGACCAATGGAAGTAAGAAATACGCAAGTTTGGTTTATCTGCTTATAACCATTTTGTCTGCTGTTATCGGGACTTATTTAGGATTCAGCAGGAATTTGAAATTAGCTTTTTTGCCGGATGCTTATTATGATCCGATGTTACATACTTCCCGAATCTATTACTCCTGGTATGCTTTACCGGTTATGATGGTATTGGGCGCTTATTTGAAAAAATGGAAAGAGCCGGCATCTTCAAAGAAAAAATGTATTTGGATCGGGATTCAGTGGGTGGCGATGGGATTCGTCGCTTATCTGGGAATTATACATTGGGGACGATTAGATACGATCGATCATCTCGAACAGGACTATTATATTCGCAATGAAAAGTGGGATAAGGTGATAACGTCGTTTAATCAAACCACTCTGTCTAAACGGCGTATGTGCGGTTTAAACTTGGCGCTTGCGCATAATGGAATACTTTCGGAAAGATTATTGGATTATCCCCAACGCGGTATCGAAACATTGATGCTACGTTGGGATCAGTCGGTATTCACAGCGGAACTGCATAGCGACCTCTACTATTGCATGGGAATTATCAGTACGGCTCAGAAGTTTGCTTTTGAAGCGTTCGTAAGTTCTCACCCCTCCGGTAATCCCCGGATGCTGAAAAGGCTGGTGGAAACCAACCTTATTACGGGAGCTTATCCGACTGCCGAAAAATATATCCGGCTATTGGAAAATACCTGGTATTATAAGGATTGGGCGGCTGCACATCGCTATTTCCTTTATAATGACCAAGCTGTCGAAAGAGATAAGGAATTAGGAGCGAGACGCCGTTGTTGGAAAGCGGAAACGCTTATTCCCGAATTATATACGGACCCGGTCAGCACTTTGATTCATCTGGTTCCTGCTTGTCCGGAAAACAGTGCCGGCTTACAATATTTGACTTCGTTTTTACTGCTGAACAAAGATATAGAGACTTATAAAACCTTGCAGGAAAACCTGTACCGTTCTCCCGCCTGGCGCGATATGACCGAATGCCAGCAGGAGGCAATCGTGATTTGCAGTCCTAATGATCCGCATTTCTGGCTGGAGCACGGGGTGAGCATCAAAGTGAGGAACAAGGCGCTTGCTTTTATGCAGAAGGTACAGGAAGTTTCCCGTTCGGGTCAGAATCCTGCGGTGGCTTTGGCTTCCGAATATGGCAAGACGTATTGGTATTATTATATGTTTAATACGATGGACAAATGAAACAATTGTTTTTCTACATATTCCTGTTGTTGATAGGATGCTCTTCCGACCGGCCGCCAGCCGTCTCCGTGCAAATAGATGAACTTCCGGCCATCTATCCGGATTATACCGGTGTGACTGTGCCGCAATCGATCGCTCCTTTGAATTTTGCCATACGGACGGATGGGAAAGCGTGTGCGGTATTTACGACCGAAGGATATACATTTGCCGTTTACGCCTCCGGCGGAGCCTTTTCCATTCCCGGTGCAGACTGGAAAAAGTTATTAGCTGCGGCAAAAGGCAAACAGGTGGAGGTATCTGTCCTGACAGAAGAAAAGGGGAAATGGAAGGCCTTTCTCCCGTTTCATATCCGGGTTTCCGAAGATCCGGTCGATCCGTATATCGCTTACCGCCTGATCGATCCCGGTTACCAGCTATGGAATGAAATGGGAATCTACCAACGCGAATTATCCTCTTTCGATCAGGAACCGATTCTGGAAAACCGCCTGACGGATAATAATTGCATGAACTGTCATTCGTTTTGCATGCAGGATCCGGATAAAATGCTGTTCCATGTCCGTGCAAAGTATGGCTGCACCGTGTTGGTGGATGGCGACCGGGTGGAAACGCTCGATACGAAAACCGACCAGACGATCTCGGCCCTGGTCTATCCTTCCTGGCATCCTTCCGGAAAGTTTGTTGCTTTTTCCGTCAACAATACGACGCAAGACACGCATCCAGTGCACCGTACGGAAGTATATGACAAGGCATCGGATGTAGTCGTCTACGACGTGGAGAAACAGGAAATTGTCACAACGCAAACTTTGTTCTCGAAAAGCCGTTTTGAAACGTTCCCAACCTTTTCGCCGGATGGGAAGGAGCTTTATTTCTGTTCCGCCCCGGCATTGAAAGTTCCGGGCCAATTGCGCGATCTCCGCTATAGTCTTTGCCGCGTCTCCTTCGATCCTGAAAGTCGAACGTTCGGTTCGGTTGTCGACACGATCTTTCAGGCGGAAACAGAAGGGCGAAGCATCCTGTTCCCCCGTGTCTCCCCGGACGGGAAATATCTGCTCTGTACAACGACTTCCTACGGAACGTTCCCCATCTGGCATAAAGACGCGGATCTGTGTATGTTCGACTTGGACACAGGTGAACAGATCCCGACGGAAGAAGCAAACAGTCCCGATACGGACAGCTATCATTCCTGGTCGTCCAACAGCAAGTGGGTGGTATTCAGCAGCCGTCGCTTGGATGGCTTATACACACGTCCTTTCATCGCACACGTCGGTGAAGGCGGCGTCCTCTCCAAACCGTTCGTCTTACCCCAAAAATCGACGGATTATTATACGTTTCTCACCAAATCGTATAACATCCCGGAGTTTGTCAAGGGCAAAGTGAAAACGGATACATACAAATTTGCTTCTCTGATAAAAGAAGGGAAGAACCGGAAAGTCTCATTTATAAAATAACAACATGAACACAAAGAATCTTTTAATCGCCGGTATGTTTGCCGGGCTGTCCCTTTCCTGCAAGGAAGCGGAGCCGCCTGCACCTGTTTTGCCGGTTCCGACGCCGGAACAGATCGAGTGGCAGAAAATGGAAAATTATGCATTTGTGCATTTCGGGTTGAATACGTTTAATGATTTGGAATGGGGGTACGGAAATACGCCTGCCGAAACATTCAATCCGACAGACCTGGATTGCGAACAATGGGTGCGGATCATCAAGGCAGCCGGCCTGAAAGGGGTGATCCTGACAGCTAAGCATCATGACGGCTTTTGCCTCTGGCCGACAAAAACCGTCGATTATAATATCTCCAACTCTCCTTATAAAAACGGAAAGGGTGATATGGTCCGGGAACTGTCCGATGCCTGCAAAAAGCACGGCTTGAAGTTCGGACTTTATCTCTCTCCCTGGGACCGCCACAATGCCGAATACGGACGGGAAGGATACCAGAAAACCTATCACGAGCAGATCGACGAACTGACTTCCAACTACGGCCCGCTGTTCGAATTCTGGTTTGACGGGGCGAACGGCGGAAACGGCTGGTACGGCGGAACGAACGAAACGCGTTCGATCGATCCGAAAACCTATTATGGCTATGAGGAGGCACGCGAAATGATCAAGTCGAAACATCCGGGAGCGATGATCTTCGGCGGTACGGTTCCCGATATCCGCTGGATCGGCAACGAGTCCGGTTGGGCTGGCGAAACGAACTGGTCGCCTTATTCTCTGGATAAGGAAACCCATTATACTCAGAACCAATGGGGAATGAAAGACGGGAATCTATGGTTGCCCGGAGAATGTGACGTCTCCATTCGTCCGGGGTGGTTCTATCACCATCGTGAAGATCATCAGGTGCGCACCGTTCCGAATCTGGTCGACCTGTATTATCGCAGCGTGGGACATAATGCCAACTTCCTGCTGAACTTCCCTGTGGCATTGAGCGGACAGATTCATCCGGTCGATTCGGCACGTGCCGTCGACTGGTATCATACGATCCTGGCAGAGTTGAAAGACAACCTGTTGGCCGGTGTCAAGCCAAAAGCGAGCGAAACCCGTGGCGGCGCTTATAAGGCGTCGAATGTGACGGATGAGAGTTGGGACTCTTACTGGGCCACTTCCGATGGTGTAACGTCAGGCTCGCTCATTTTTCCGCTGCCGGCAGGTACTTCGCTCAACCGGGTGATGATCCAGGAGTATATCCCGCTCGGACAACGTGTATGCGCCTTTACGATTGAAGTGGAAAAGGATGGCAAATGGCTACCGGTAGAAACTACCGATACGCTTTCGACAGTAGGTTACAAACGTATCGTCCGTTTCAAAACGACCCCGGCTGATGCTTTGCGCATCCATTTCACGGAGGCAAAAGGGCCGTTGTGCATCAATAACGTGGCAGCTTTCCTGGCTCCCCCGCTGTTGGAACAACCGCGTATCATGCGGAATACGAAGAATGAAGTACGCATAGACGTGGAAAGCGAAGGAGCTGATATTTATTATACGACAGACGGAACGGAGCCGACGGCGCAGTCTGCAAAATATGAAGCCCCATTCACACTCGACAAGAAAGGGACTGTCAAGGCGATTACTTACGACGCCCAGTCCGGTAAAACCGGTCCTGTTGCTATTCGCGATTTTGATTTGCCGGCTGCCGACTATAAGGTGGTGAGTCCCGTTGACGAACGGACGAATCTCATGTTTGACGGGAATGGCTATTCTACCTATTATCTGCCCGAAGGCAAGAATGAAATAGCAGTGGAACTGGCTGCACCTCACACGATCAGCGGTTTTATCTATACTCCTAACCAAGGGCGCGACTCGCAGGGGCATATCTCGAACTACCAATTGCTGGTGGACGGCAAAGTCGTAGCTTCCGGTGAATTTTCGAACATCAAGCACAACCCGATCGAACAAGAAATACGCTTTGCGCCTGTCAAAGGCCAAAAATTAGTTTTTAAGGCAACACGCATAGTGGATAACGTAAAACATGTTGGAATTGCTGAGTTTTCCGTTATCACGGAAGACTAAACGATTTTCAACATAATTTGTGTTTGACAGCAAGCGCCTGTGAAGGTCCTTGCTGTCTTTTTTCTACCGGATTAAAATAAAAATTTGTTTTTTATTAAACCTTTTTGCTCCTAATTCGTCTATAATTCCGCGTACTTGTATATATTTACGTGTCGATAAGTGTTTTTAAGTAGAATACCTGGAAAATATGACGAAGAGAGTGAAGTGGAGCGTGACGGCCGCAATTGTTCTGATGATTGCCGGAATGATCGCTTACCCGCAGATTAAAAGCCGTATGAAAGCATCCAAAGATGCTGCCGAAATGGTTCCGCCAGCCGGAAGCCAAGTTCGGAAACAAGTGTTGAATATTAATGCGGAAGTACTGAAATATCAGTCCCTTACCGATAAGACCATTGTAACCGGCAGCACGATCCCGGATGAGGAGGTAGACCTCTCGTTCGAATCGTCGGGCAAGATCGTGGCCATCTATTTTACGGAAGGAACGCATGTGAAAGCCGGTGACCTGCTTGCCAAGATCAACGACAAGCCGCTGCAGGCGGAACTGAAAAAGTTAGAGGCGCAGGTGCCGCTGGCAAAGGATCGCGTGTATCGCCAGCATACGCTTTTGGAAAAAGATGCAGTCAGCCAGGAAGCCTATGAACAGGTGGCGACCGAATATGAAAAACTGATGGCGGATATCGAACTGGTAAAAGCCAATATCGCCCAGACCGAACTCCGGGCACCGTTCGACGGGATCATCGGCCTCCGAAATGTCAGTGAAGGCGCCTATGCCTCTCCTTCGACCGTGATCACCAAACTGACAAAGATCTCTCCTCTGAAAATCGAGTTCTCCGTCCCCGAACGCTACTCAGCGGATATAAAGGACGGTACGCCGATCGTGTTCAGGATGAACTCGTCTGTCGGCATGATGCAGGACTACAAAGCGACCGTTTATGCCGTGGAAAGCAAAATCGACGAGGCGACCCGCTCGCTGAAAGTGCGTGCGACCTATCCGAACCGGGACGAATCGATCGTGCCGGGACGTTATACCTCTGTCGAAATTACCCGTCGTGAGATCAAAGAGGCACTGGCGATCCCCAGCGAGGCATTGATCCCGGAGATGGGAAAGAATATCGTCTACCTATATAAGAACGGGGTAGCGGAACCTGCCGAGATCATTCTGGGACTTCGCACGGAGAGCCAGGTGCAGGTCTTGAAAGGACTGAGCGTGGGTGATACGGTGATCACTTCCGGCGTGATGCAGCTTCGGACGGGGATGAAAGTGTCGATTGATAACCTGAAGTAACGAAGCAGTATGGCGAATATTTCTGAAATAAGTATAAAAAGGCCGGTACTGTCGACCGTGATGATGCTGATCCTCCTGTTGTTCGGGATGATCGGCTATAAATTCCTGGGGGTTCGTGAGTTTCCGAGCGTGGACAATCCGATTATTTCGGTGAACGTATCTTATCCGGGTGCCAATGCCGAGGTAATCATGAACCAGATTACGGAACCGCTCGAACAGAATATCAACGGTATTCCGGGGATTCGTTCATTAAGCAGCGTCAGCAGCCAGGGAAGTTGCCGTATTACGGTAGAGTTCGAACTGTCCGTCGATCTGGAAACGGCGGCAAACGACGTGCGCGACAAGGTTTCGCGTGCCCAGCGGTATCTGCCTCGCGACTGTGACCCTCCGACCGTGTCGAAGGCGGATGCCGACGCGACCCCGATCATGCAGATCGGTATCCGAAGCAGCAAGCGTTCGTTGATGGAGCTGAGCGAGATTGCCGAACTGACGGTGAAGGAGCGGCTTCAGACCATTCCGAACGTGAGTGGCGTGGATATCTGGGGACAGAAGCGCTACTCCATGCGTTTGTGGCTCGATCCGATCAAGATGGCCGGTTATGGCGTTACTCCCTTGGATGTGAAGAACGCGGTGGATGCCGAGAACGTGGAACTTCCTTCCGGCAGTATCGAAGGAAATACGATCGATTTGTCTATCCGTACGTTAGGACTGATGCACACGGCAACAGAGTTCAATGATTTGATTATCAAACGGGACGGCGCAAACATCATCCGTTTCCAAGACGTAGGACGCGCCGAGGTGAGTCCGGAGGATTTGCGAAGTGTGATGCGCAAGAACGGCGAACCGATGGTCATCGACGTCATCATTCCGCAGCCGGGTGCTAACCAGATCGAGATTGCCGATGAGGCCTACAAGCGTATCGAGCAACTGAAGAAAGACTTGCCGGAAGACGTGACAGTCGAGATGGTGTACGATAATACCCGTTTTATCCGTGCCTCGATCAAGGAGGTGGAAGAGACCATTTATGTGGCTTTCCTGCTTGTCGTGTTGATCATCTTCCTGTTCCTCCGCGACTGGCGTGTGACGATGGTCCCGGTGGTGGTAATTCCGGTGTCGCTCGTGGGAGCTTTCTTCGTGATGTATATCTCCGGCTTCTCCATCAATGTGCTGACGATGTTGGCGGTAGTGCTTTCGGTCGGATTGGTGGTGGATGATGCGATTGTGATGGCGGAAAACATCTATGTCCGCATCGAGCAGGGAATGGAACCGAAAGAGGCGGGTATAGAGGGGTCGAAAGAGATCTTCTTCGCCGTCGTGTCTACGACGGTGACATTGGTGTCCGTATTCCTTCCGATTGTCTTTATGGAAGGGATGACAGGGCGTTTGTTCAAGGAATTCAGCATTGTGATCGCCGGTTCGGTGACGATTTCTTCTTTTGTAGCGTTGACTTTTACGCCGATGCTGGCGACTAAACTATTGAAGAAACGTGAAAGCAAAGGATGGTTGTATGTGAAGACCGAACCTTTCTTCGAAGGCATGAATACGATCTATGCAAAATCCCTGAATGCATTCCTGGACCATAAGTGGTGGTCCATACCGGTTGTCGCGATCTTGTTCGGCTCCATCGGCTATTTCTGGCGGACCATCCGTACCGAACTGTCCCCGTTAGAAGACCGTTCTTCCATCTCTATCCGCATATCGGCCCAGGAAGGTGCTACCTTCGAGTTTATCCGTAATTTCACGGATCAGATTGCAGCGATGGCGGACACGTTGGCTCCGGAGCGACAGGCCTTGACAGTACGCGCGAATAACAGCATGGGATTCATAACCGTTCTGCTTCCCGACATCAAGGAACGTGAACGTTCGCAGATGGAGATCGCCGATGTCCTCTCCAAACATGTGCGCGGCAAGACGGAAGCACGTGCTTTCGTCCAGCAACAGTCCACTTTCGGCGGACGTCGCGGGGGAATGCCTGTGCAGTATGTCTTGCAGGCGACAAGCCTGGAGAAACTGCAAGAGTTTCTGCCCGCTTTCATGCAGAAAGTGAACGAAAGCCCGGTGTTCCAGATGGCGGACGTGAACCTGAAGTTTACAAAGCCTGAAGCCCGTATCGAGATCAACCGCGACAAGGCTTCCTCATTGGGCGTCAGCACCCGTACGATCGCACAGACGTTGCAGTACGCGTTGAGCGGCCAGCGTATGGGATATTTCTACATGAACGGGAAACAGTATCAGATATTGGGTGAGATCAACCGCCAGCAACGCAACACGCCGTTGGACTTGAAATCCATTTATGTCCGCAGCGATGCCGGGGAGATGATCCAGCTGGATAACCTCGTCACGTTGAAAGAGGACGTCGCGCCGCCCCAGCTGTACCGTTACAACCGCTTTGTGTCGGCGACGGTTTCCAGCGGCCTCAACAAAGGTTATACGATCGGCGACGGCCTGGACGAGATGGACCGTATCGCCGCGGAAACGTTGGACAACAGTTTCCGTACGGCTCTGTCGGGCGAATCGAAAGAGTTCCGCGAAAGCTCGTCCAGCCTGATGTTTGCCATGATCCTGGCGCTGTTTATGATCTATCTGGTCTTAGCGGCGCAGTTCGAGAGTTTCAAAGACCCGTTGGTCGTGATGTTCACGGTTCCGTTGGCTATCGCGGGGGCGTTGATCTTTATGAGTTATTCGGGTGTGACCATGAATATATTCAGCCAGATCGGTATCATCATGCTGATCGGCCTGGTGGCGAAGAACGGTATCCTGATCGTGGAGTTTGCCAATCAGCGCCAGGAAGCCGGCCAAAAAATGGCGGAAGCGATCCGTTCGGCTGCCACGCAGCGCCTGCGTCCGATCCTAATGACCAGTATTTCAACGATCCTCGGACTGGTTCCGCTGGTATATGCATCGGGCGAAGGGGCACAGGGACGCATTGCGATGGGTATCGCCGTAGTGGGCGGTATGATCGTTTCGACATTCCTGACGTTGTTCATCGTCCCGGCGATGTATAGCTTTATCTCGACGGACAGGCAATCGAAAATTAAAAATTAAAAATTAAGAATTAAGAATTAAAAAATAAGGCGATTGAGGATGAAGAGGTTTCTTTTATTAATATGTATAGCATTTGCGGTCGTTCCGGCCGGTGCGCAACGGGTATTCAGCCTGGACGACTGCATCCGGACCGGATTGGAGCATAATTACTCCATCCGCATCATCCGCAACGAACAACAGGTCAGCGCGAACAATGCGACCCCCGGCAATGCCGGCTATTTGCCGACAGTCGATCTGAGCGGCGGTTTCAGCGGGACGCTTACCGATACCAATAATAAGTTGTCCGACGGAACGACCGAGAAAACGAACGGTGTCAACAACGAGACGGCAGATATCGGCCTGAACGTGAACTGGACCGTCTTCGACGGATTGGGCATACAGGCCACTTACGACAAACTCAGAGAATTGCAGAACTTAGGCGAACTGAACACCCGCCTGACGATCGAGGACTTCGTTGCCGACCTTTCGAGCGAATACTACAACCTGATCCGCCAGAAGATCCGCCTGCGCAACCTCCGTTCCACGCTCGAACTGTCCCGCGAACGCCTGCGCATCGTGGAAGAGCGGTATTATATCGGCTCGATGTCCCGCCTGGACCTCCAGCAGGCACAGGTCGACTTCAATGCCGACAGTTCGAATGTCCTGAACCAGTTGGAACAAGTGCATACTTCCCGTATCCGCCTGAACCGGCTGATGGCTTTGGAAGATGTAGAGGAACAGATACGGATCAAAGACTCCCTGATTACCCCCAACCCGTTCTTAGACGAGGTGGAACTCTGGAAGAGCACGCTTGCCTCCAATTCATCTCTGCTGATCGCCAAGAAGAACCAGGTGATTTCCGAACTGGACTATAAAAAGATAAAAAGCCGTAACTACCCGTATGTCAAGTTGAATGCCGGATACGGCTATACGACGAACTGGTACGAGGTGGGAACGACCGACCTCCAGCGCCGCCTCGGACTCAATTACGGGGTGACGGTCGGCATCAACGTGTTCGACGGTTTCAACCGCAAACGCGAACAGCGGAATGCGCGGATACAGATTCAGAACCAGGAATTACGTATGCAGGAACTGGAACTGGGGCTGCGGGCCGATATGAGCAATTTCTGGATGGCCTATCGCAACAACCTGGATTTATGGAGCCTGGAAAAAGAGAATTTGGTCGCGGCACAGGAGAATTACCGGATTGCGATCGACCGCTATAAACTGGGTGACCTGTCCGGTATCGAACTGCGTGAAGCCCAGAACAGCCTGCTGGAAGCAGAAGAGCGCCAGTCCATCGCCGAATATTCCACCAAGATATGCGAAATATCCCTTTTGCAGCTTAGCGGAAAAATCATGGACATGTTTCATGATTAAAACAATAAAAAGTTAGGATATGCAGATCATTCCCAAAGCTAATACACTAAGAAAAGGCGTACTTTTATACCGGGGCATCCGTTACCGCAAAGGCTTCGGGGTTCACTCCCCCTTCGTTTTCAACCTGATCACGAAAGTGATCGAGGAGCGTTGCCAATACTATAGCTTCTATGACATCGAACTGATCCGTAAGCAGCTGCTTTTCCAGAATGGCGAGATCACTTATCCCGACCGCCGGCAAAAGGGGAAGATGCGTCGCCGCACGATCGGCCGGATTGTCGAACGCGAAGCGATCCGTCCCAAGCACGGCGCCTTGCTTTTTCGTCTTGCCAACTATTTCAAATCGAAGCATATCCTTCAGATTGGCCCCTCTATGGGCCTGTCTACCTTGTATCTGACTTCATATGCATCCGATCTGAAATGTATCGCGCTGGAAAACGTCCCGGAGTTTGCCTCCATCGCCCGTATCGCTTTCGACAAAGCCGCCCGTAACCCGGTCGACCTTCGTGTCGGAGAATATAAGGACTTACTACCGAAAGCCTTGAAAGACATGGAGCGACTCGATTTTGTCTTTTTCAATACCCTCTATGAGCAGCAAAACAATAGCTGGCTGTTTGAAACCTGTCTGAAACATGTGCACGGCGATACGGTCTTTGTCTTCGAAGGTATCAAAGCCAGCCGCAAGATGCGCGAGTTCTGGCAGGAAGTATGCGCCCATCCCGAAGTAACGGTGACGATCGACCTGTATTCAATGGGAATCGTGTTTTTCAACAAGAGGCTGCATAAGAGGGATTATATTGTTTATTTCTGACTTTTTATCCGGATACAAGCGAAATGTAATACAGATATATCCATCAATCGGAATAACATGTTAAACCTGACAATTCGCTTTTTCCATCAAAATAAATAATCCGAATCCTTGCACAAATCCCGGAATCTGACGAATATTGTACTCCTTTTTGCAACATCCGGCAAGGATGTGCGATTATATAATAAAACGATAAGTTATTGTCATATGAAAAAGAGCATTATATACACAGGGACCGGCGACAAGGGAACTACTTCCCTGGTTGGCGGCGAACGGGTGTCGAAAGCGCACCAACGCATCGAGAGTTATGGTACGGTCGACGAGCTGAACTCGTTTATCGGGTTGTTGATCACTTCGCTCGAAGAGAAAGCGGATCAAGATTTCCTGCTGTTTGTCCAGCATAAGTTGTTCACGATCGGTTCCTACCTGGCGACCGACCAGGAAAACACGGAACTGAAAGTAGAAAGCAAGGTGATGCCGGAAACGATCACCCGTATCGAAAGGGAAATAGACCGCCTGGATAACGAATTGCCCAAGATGCGCAACTTCGTTTTGCCGGGAGGAAGCCGTTCGGCCTCTTTGGCGCATGTGTGCCGGACGATCTGCCGGCGTGCCGAACGACAGATCTACCGTTTGGCGGAGACGATCCCCGTTGAAGAGCCTGTCCTGGTTTTCATGAACAGACTGTCTGATTATCTGTTTGTTCTGGCACGTAAGGAATGCATACGGAATAATGGCAAAGAAATTATCTGGGATTATACTTGCATCTAAAGAATATTGTCTTATTTTTGCGGAAAATTTGAGAACCCGACCGCCGCAAGGTGGTTATTAATACTTGACAGCTATGTATTGGACATTAGAGTTAGCTTCAAAACTGGAAGACGCACCCTGGCCTGCAACCAAGGATGAATTGATTGACTATGCACAACGTTCTGGTGCGCCACTGGAAGTGATTGAGAATTTGCAGGAAATGGAAGACGAAGGCGAGATTTATGAATGCATGGAAGATATCTGGCCCGACTATCCAAGTAAAGAAGACTTTTTCTTCAACGAAGAAGAATATTAATGTGCGATAAAAACGTACAGGCATGAAATAATAACGAGGTGGCAGGGCTATGTCCCGCCGCCTCGTTTGCTTTTTATACAATTTATTCGGATTTATTCCGTTTCTTGATATATGAACAAATATCTCCTGCTTATTATCCTTTTGGTAACCGGCCTCACGGGAGCGCGGGCGCAATACGACTCGCAGCTGAGCCAGTATTTCATGGCATTGAGTTATTATAATCCGGCGTATGCGGGTGTTGCGGGAGATTTGAATATGTTGGCGCTGTCCCGTTTGCAATATGTCGGGATCGACGGGGCGCCGACTTCCTTCTTCATCAATGCGGATATGCCGCTGAAGATCGGGAAAACCAATCATGGCGTCGGGCTGGTCGTCTTTACCGAAGGGATCGGGCTTTTCGTCAATACACATGTCAATTTGCAATATGCCTATAAGCAGAAACTGTTTGGCGGCACGCTCAGTATCGGAATGCAGTTCGGAGTGGTAAACCAGTCGTTCGACGGAGAAAAGGTCTTTTATCCGACCAGCCAGTTCCATCAACAGGAAGACCAGGCGATTCCACAGACGCAGACAAGCGGAATGGGCTTCGACATGAATGCCGGACTTTACTATCAACGCAAGAATCTCTATGCCGGTTTGGGCGTCACGCACTTAAACAAGACAGAGATCTCATTGGACGATTATTCTTCCATGTATCTTGCCAGTACATATAATTTGATAGCCGGATACAATATTCAGTTTCGGAACCCGTTGTATGAATTACAGCCGTCTGTATTCTTGAAAACAGACATGCAGAGTTTTCAGGCGGACATAACGGCCCGGCTGTTTTATAATAAGATGTTTAACGGAGGTTTTTCCTGGCGTGTGAATGAGTCGCTGATCCTGTTGTTAGGAGCCAAGATCGGGAGTTTCCAGGTAGGATATGCGTATGATTTTCCGATCTCTACCATACCCATCTTGAAAGCCACGAGTGGAAGCCACGAGCTGGTAGTGAGCTACAAGTTGAAGTTGAAAAAATCGAAGTCAGGAAAGAATAGACACAAAAGTGTACGTATATTATAGTATATGAAAAAAGTATTGTTAGTACTTGCGGCAGTAGCCCTGTTTACCTCATGTGGCAAAACCCTTTCCGGTGGCGGGGGCGAAGTGACGGGGGTACGCTCGGTTGCGTTTAACGAACCTGCCCCTTACGGGATGGTTCTGATCAAAAGAGGCTCATTCGAGATGGGACCCGCTGATAAGGATTCCTTGTGGGGGATCAATCCGGAAACGAAAGGCGTCTCTTTCGATGCTTTCTGGATGGACGAGACAGAGGTGACGAATGCCAAATACCGCCAGTTCGTGTATTGGGTGCGCGATTCCATTATCCGCGAACGCCTGGCCGATCCGGCTTATGGCGGCAACGACCTGTTTAAGATTACCGAAGACAAATATGGCGAACCGGTAACCCCGCATCTGGACTGGAGCCGCCCGATTCCCTGGAAACGCGCCAATGAAGACGAGGTCCGGGCGATCGAAAGCGTCTATACCGTAAATCCGGTGACAGGCGAAAAGACGCTGGACCCGAAACAGATGGTCTATCGTTACGAATGGTACGACTATACGTCGGCAGCCCTTCGCAAACATAACCTGGATCCGGCAGCCCGCGTGCGTAACACCGATATCCAGGTCGATCCTAACGAAGTGATCATGATATCCAAAGATACGGCCTACATCACCGAGGAAGGCGAGATCGTGAACGAAACCATCACGCGCCGGCTTAGCGGGCCGTGGGATTTCCTTCATACCCGCATCGTGAATATCTATCCGGACGAAAGCTGCTGGGTGAACGACTTCAACAATGCCTATAACGAGCCCTATATGCGTATGTACTTCTCGCATCCGGGCTATGACGATTATCCTGTGGTAGGTGTTTCCTGGGAACAGGCGACCGCGTTCTGCGTATGGCGCACGAACCTTTTCAAGGAATCTCTGAACTTCCCCAGCGGACAGGCCATCGAACCGTTCCGCCTGCCGACCGAAGGCGAATGGGAATATGCGGCCCGTACAGGCAAGAACGAAAACAAATATCCGTGGGCCGGCGATGAACTGGTGAGCGGAAAAGGTTGCTTCTTAGGCAACTTCAAGCCGGGCAAGGGTAACTATACGGAAGACGGTCACCTGATCACTTCGCGTGTCGGTTCTTTCGCCCCGAACGAATTCGGCCTCTATGACATGGCCGGAAACGTGGCGGAATGGACATCGACCTCTTATTCCGAATCCGGACCAAGCCAGATGAGCGACATGAATCCGGACTTGCGCTACAATGCCGCGAAGGAAGACCCGTACGCAATGAAGAAGAAAGTCGTACGCGGCGGTTCCTGGAAAGACGTGGCACAGTTTATCCGTTCGGATATGCGCACCTTCGAATACCAGAACGAAACCCGTTCATACATCGGTTTCCGTTGCGCCCGTACACAAATCGGTTTTTCGAGAGCAAAAGGTAAAAAATAACGCAGGGATAGGGTTCTCCCGTCCTCTCTAATTAACGAATATACATCATATTATGGGAAAATATAGAAGATATAAAAACAGAGTGGAAATGTACCTCGCCAGTGAAAAAGGCAAGCGGGTACTGAATTTCTGTTATAGCTGGGGTGCCTCCATCGTCATTATCGGTGCCTTGTTCAAATTGTTGCACTTGCCGTATGGTAACCAGATCCTGTTTGTGGCCATGACGGTCGAAGCATTGGTATTCTTTATCTCTGCATTTGAGAAACCGTTCAACGAATATCACTGGGAAGAAGTGTTCCCGGTCTTGAAATCGAAGAATCCGCTCGACCGTCCGGATTTCGCCAATACGCCTATGTCCAGCCTGGTCAATTCGCCAGAGAACACAGCCGACGATGAGGTCGCTGGCGGTTTGAACTTCAACTTAGGCGGCAAACAGGCTGCCGGATTGGGTAATCTCGGCCTGGATGTGAGCGAAGAAGATACGAAAAACCTTTCCGACAGTATCAAGAAACTGAGCGGTGCAGCCGAACAAATCTCCAAGATGGCGGAACTGACGGAAGCGACGCAGAAATATCTGGAACAGCTTTCGGGCATGTCCGAACACATGGAACGTTTCAGCCAGGTGACCAACTCGCTGACCGACGTTTCCGACACGCTCTTGAACTCGTACAAGAGCATTACGGATAATTCCGATGGCATCAACCAGAATTCGCGCGGCTACGTGCAGCAGATGGAAATGCTGAACCGCAACATTTCGGGCTTGAACACGATCTACGAAATACAGTTGAAGAGCATCAGCTCGCAGATCGAATCGATCGAACATATCAACGGCGGCCTGAACCGCATTCGCGAAATGTACGACGGTTCCGTGGTCGACAGTTCCGTGTTCCGCAACGAAACGGAAAAGATGACACGCCAGCTGGCCGAATTGAACCAGGTCTACAGCCGCCTGTTGCAGGCCATGACGGTCAATATGGGGTATCAGCAACCTGCACAACCGCAGCAGCCTGTTTACCAACAGCAGCAACCGCAGCCCGCACAGCCGCAGCATTACCAGCAGCCCTATCAGCAGCCCTACGGATATCAGCAGCAGGCTCCCTATACAAACAACCCAATGAAGTAACCGGATATGGCAGGAATAGCAAATAATCCCAATTCGCCCCGTCAGAAGATGATCAACCTGATGTATCTGGTGTTCATCGCCATGATGGCACTCAATGTGTCGTCGGAGGTACTTGACGGTTTCGAACTGGTGGAAGGCAGCTTGCGGACTTCTATCGATAATACCTCGACCCGTAATGAGATCGTTACGGAGGAATTGGAGGCTTATTATCAGACAAACCCTGAAAAAGTACGTGAATGGTACGAGAAGGGGAACAAGGTGAAGCAGGCCTCCGACAGCCTATACAATTATGTGCAGGATCTGAAAGTGCGTATTGCGCAGATTGCCGACGGCAAGGATGCCGATGTCAACAATATCGATCATAAGGACGACCTCGAAGCGGCTTCCCGCGTGATGTTGTCTCCCGTTTCGGGCGAAGGCAAGAAATTACGCCAGAGCATCGAAAAATACCGGACGCTGATGGGCGAGATGGTGGAAGACTCGGCCAAGACGCGCATCATCGAAGCCAGCCTCTCGACGACACCGCCTCACAAGGCCGGTATCAATACCCGCACCTGGGAGGAAGCCCTGTTTGAAAGTATGCCGGTGGCGGCAGCCGTTACCTTGTTGACGAAATTGCAAAGCGATATCCGCTACGCCGAAGGTGAAGTGTTGTCGAACCTGCTGAGCAGTGTCGACATGCGCGACTATCGTGTAAACCAGATCACGGCACAGGTGATCCCGGAAAGCCAGATCGTCATGCGTGGCAGCCAGTACAAGGCCAATATCGTCCTATCGGCTGTCGACTCGACGAAACGTCCGACCGTTTATGTGAACGGCAAGGAATTGCCATACGATGCAAACGGCATGTTTACGGCTGTAGCCGGTACTCCGGGCACTTATCCGGTCAAAGGATATATAGAAATGCCGGGTAGCGACGGCAGCGTGATGCGCCGCGAGTTCGAAAGCGAGTATTTCGTGACGGAACCGAGTGCGACGGTCGCCCCGATGTTGATGAATGTGTTGTATGCCGGAATCGCCAACCCGATCCGTATTGCCGTGCCGGGTGTGCCGAGCGGTAACGTGACGGCGACCATGACAAACGGGACATTGGTCCGCAAAGGCGACCAGTGGGAAGCCCGTCCCGCTACGGTCGGAACAGACGCCATCGTTTCCGTCCATGCTAAAATGGCGGATGGACGTAGCGTCGAGATGGCGAAAACGACATTCCGCGTACGTGCCCTGCCCGACCCGATGCCTTTTATCGAATATAAGGATCAGAACGGTAATATGCGCAAGTTCCGTGGCGGCCAGTTCTCCAAACGCAATTTGGTGGAAGCCGACGGCATCCAGGCTGCTATCGACGACGACCTGCTGAACGTGCCGTTCAAGGTATTGAGTTTCGAACTGACTTTCTACGATTCGATGGGCAACATCATTCCGGAAGTCACGCAAGGCAACCAGTTCTCACAGCGCCAGAAAGATTATATCCGCCGTCTGGCAAGAGGCAAACGCTTCTACATCACCCATGTGAAAGTGTTAGGCCCGGACAACAAGGAACGTATCATTCCGACCGTCGAAGTAATCGTCAATTAACATAACGTAGGGACGAGGTCTGCTCGTCCCGTAATGTATAAAGATATATGAAACGTTTATATTACATAGCAACCCTCGCCATCGCCCTGTTCGCTTCCTACCCCATGCAGGCGCAGGAAGAGGCCGGCAATACAGAGCAGCAGCAACAAAGACGCCGTGGTCCCGTATCGAGCCGTGGCGCCCGTGAAGAAGATAAAAAAGAGAACGGCATGCCCGAACTGACCGTCCGTGCCCAAGATATGAACGAGCGGATGACGCAGCATATCGGCAATGCCCGCTGGATGCGTGTCATCTACCGCCAGATCGACCTGACGAAAGAACAGAATGCTCCTCTCTATTATCCCACCCAACCGATGAACGGACAGATGAACCTGTTCTCGATCATCTTCCAGCTGGTATGCGAGGGCAAGCTGTCCGCTTATGAATATCTGGACGGTTACGAGGATTTCAGCGACAACCGTAAGCTCGACTTGAAAGTCATGCTGGACCGCTGCCGCATCTTCTATGAAGAGACGCCGGGCAAAGACAACGAGCCCGCCGGTTTTGTCGTGAACGAAAGCGATATTCCTTCCGGCGATGTCCGCTCCTATTATATAAAGGAAGCCTGGTATTTCGACCAGAACAACTCCGTATTCGATGTCAAGACACTGGCAATCTGCCCGATCCTGACGATCGTGGACGATATGGGACAGAACACCATGCCGATGTTCTGGATCCCTTATGAAAACCTGCGTCCCTATATCAATACCGCCTACATCATGACGTCCAACATCAACAACGCCATGACCTTCACGCTCGACGACTATTTCCGTCGCCGGATGTTCGAGGGCGATATCTTCAAGACGCAGAACCTGATGAACCAGCCTCTTCAAGCCTACTGTCCGACACCCGATTCGATGAAACGCGAACAGGAACGTATCGAGAACCAGTTGGTCACGTTCGAGAAATCCCTCTATCTGCAACCGGATACAGCCCAGTTGGCTGCTGACACAAAAGGCAAGAAATCCAAAAGTGCAACCGTCTCCGCCCGTGGTAAAAAGACGGAAGCCGTAAAAGAAAACAAACAGAAAGAGGCCAAAGTCAAGGCTCCGAAAGCCCAGAAAAGCTCCCCGGTCCGCAGCGTACGCCGCCGTCGGTAAAAGCTTTTCCTAATCATATATAAAGAAAGTGTGTCAAAACACCTACATCACGATCTTTTAGGCACGGATTTCACGGAAAACACGGAAAGAAAATAAACTCATCCGTGTAAATCCGTGAAATCCGTGCCTAAATTATGTCTATTAGTAAGTTGTTTTTTGACACCCTCTTTGTCGAAAGCTTATAACTTATGTATCACCTTCATCAACTGGTCTCCCAAGCCGATCGTGTAGCCTTGTGAAACGAAAACGACGCGGTTGAAAGTGTCGGCGATAATGAAGATGGGAAGTGTATTGGCATTCTGCAACTTCATAGCCGCGGCAATTTCTTTCTGGATCGTTTTATCGATATCTATACCGTAGGTGATGGTACTTGGCAACTCTCCGAACTCTTTCGGATCGAAGTTCTGAAAACCCTTTTCATCGGGAAACAGCAAGACCATGCCGCGCCCCCATTCTTCGAGGTCCTTCTTTACGGCGGCGATGTCACGCATGGCGTGGTTGGTCGGTTCCTGGCGTGCCCCAAGGATGGCAACGATGTAATAGCCGCGTCCGGTAGTAGCCAACAGACTTGTTTCTTCGCCGTTATCGGCCCGTTTGAACTTGTTTTCGGAGTTGAAATTGCCGATTACCTGCACATCATCTTCGCTTTCACGCATTTCCAGTTTGATATTGCTTGTCTTGCCGGGTTCCACATTGAAGAAGGATATTTCAGCCAGTACGCTACCGTTCGCCATACGTGTACCGGTTACCAGCACATAATGGCCTTCATCCATCGGAAGCGGCTTTTTCAATAGAGCGCTCCAAGTGTCGCCACCGCCCATGTCGACATCGCCCGACTCGAAGTTAAGCGTCTGTAGCTTGCCGGTCGGCAATACTTTGGCAATTGTGAAATGGCTGTAGTATTTCGGATCCTGCAACGCCTTGATCGGCAGGTAGGAGGCAATGACTTTGCCTTGCTTGGCAACCATCTGCTCGGCGGCTTCGAAATCCACATCCACCCAGTTCAAGCCTTTCGCATATTGCACTTTTCCCGCCACAGGTTCGATTCGTGCCGGAATGCCTAAGCTACGACATACGGCAACAAAGAATATGTTGCGGGAACCTTTGTCGGCCACGCGCGATTTCCATACGCCCATCGGCATAATCGGAATGCGTTGCGGATTCAGGCTGTCATTGATACTGATATTTTCCTTCACCCAGTCAACAATTAATTGCGGATCGGCTTTAGCCTTCTTCACCAATACCGGATCGACACTGGCGGCGAAGAACTTCCTGTAAGGTGTCAGGAATTCGTTTGCCACACGCGGATTGAGGATATATTCGGTGAACAGGGAACTTTGTACCGCTTGGGCATTGTTCAGATGGTCCGCCAATACGGAAGCAGGCGTATCGCGCAAATCCTTAGCGGAGATGACATTCAACAAGTCCATCGCCATCGGGCGTTTGTCGGCGGGCGTCTCGCGAAGGAACTGCTCGATCTCACGCCAGTTTCCCCGGCTGCCGATCATGAAATCGGCTGTTTTCAGCGGGTCGATACCTAATTCTTTGGCAAGCTCTTTCGCCTTCTCTTCCGTATAAAAAGTAGCTACATATTTATTACGGATCACGTCTTCTTCATGGAGGCGCTTGGCGTTGGCCTCTTTCTGTTCATCCGTCACTTCGGCGGCAATGGAGCCGTCTACCGGAGGAATGACGTCGAGTGTGACGGTTTCGATGTCGCCAGGTTTCTTATCGAGGGTGATCGTGACATTGTTGTCTTTGCCGAACGACACCTTGCCGTATCCGAACTTGCCGTCTTTGGTCGCCCATACCAGCATGTCGCCTTTACCGGCGGAAAGGAAAGCCTTCCCTTCGGCATCCGTTTTCTTATTGGCTACGGAGTAGAACTCGGCGTAGTTGTATATCTTGAACTCGACATCGGCTCCGGCTGTCGGCCGGCCGTTTTCATCCACAACGGTGATCGTCGCTTTGGCGGTCGGGGCATAATTGTCGATCACGTTGATCTCGGTATAGCCGTCGGTTACGTCCATGACCTCTTCCGGTCCGTTATATTTGCCGAATACCTTCGTGTGCATCAACATACCGCGATAAGCCGGTCCGTTGAACCATCCCAAGTTGAGTACCGGTTCCGGTTCGCAGGCTCCGAGGAAATACCATTTGCCGTTTACCCAGGCTTCCACCCAGGCATGGTTGTCGTCGGTATGCGCCCAACGCGGCGTATAGACCTGGCGAGCCGGTATGCCGACCGAACGGAGGGCGGCTACGGTAAACGTCGACTCTTCGCCACAACGCCCGTAAGCAGTCTTCACAGATGCCAACGGCGAGCTTGTCCGGGCATCCGACGGTGTATAGATCACTTTCTCGTGACACCAATGGTTTACTTCCAACACGGCGTCATAAAGGGAAAGGCCTTTCACCCGGTCTTTCAACTCTTCATAAAAGACCATACGACTCTCGTCCAGATTTTCATTGTTGACACGTACGGGAAGAACAAAATGGCGGAAGATATCTTCCGGTATGCTGTCTCCCCAAGGCATTTCCACCCGTGCGCGGAACGAGCTGCGGATATTGTCGAGATACAATTGCCCGTCATAATCCGTGATATCCCCGATCGGCATATAGGCATACAAGAAAGTCAGCGCCTCCTTTTCGTCGGGCGTCATCTTTTGGTTAAAGACTGAAAAAAGGTCTCCATCCGGCAGAGCAGCCTGCTTTGCCCGGAAATCCTTCTCCACTTCGGCGCGAAACGTGTCGTCCGAAATGAAATGTTGCTGTCTATTGCATGAAGTTCCCGCGAGGAGAACGAACAATAGTAGGAATAGATTTGTTTTAATCATAGCGTTAATTTTATCAGCACAAATATACGGAATATATTTATTAGTCAGTAGATAACCCTGTCTTTTAAGTGTTAAGCTGTTGTGCATATCGTTATTTTTTCTTTACTTTGAAGTGACAAATTATAGAGTAAACCGTTAGTAGCCTATGTTCCACGAATTACAAATCTTCGAGAATCCGGAAGCAATCCTGTTGGTTGCTTCGATTATTTTTTTCTTCAGTATTATTGCCGGTAAAGCCGGTTTCCGTTTCGGCCTTCCCGCCTTGCTTCTTTTTTTAGGGGTCGGAATGCTGTTCGGTAGCGACGGCTTGGGCATTCAGTTCAGCAATCCCAGCGCGGCACAATTTATAGGTATGTTGGCGTTGAGTATCATCCTGTTTTCGGGTGGTATGGATACGAAAATGTCCGAGATCAAACCGATAGCCACGGAAGGGGTTGTCCTTGCGACAATAGGCGTCTTGCTGACGACTCTTATAACAGGAGGTTTTATCTATTATGTGTTTTTGTGGTCTACAGGTTATGAAACACTTACGGTAGCAGAATCTATGCTGATGGCGGCGGTGATGTCGTCTACGGACTCTGCCTCCGTCTTTTCCATCCTTAGAAGCAAAGGCGTTTATCTGAAACAACGCCTGCGTCCGACCCTCGAACTGGAAAGCGGTAGCAACGACCCGATGGCGTATATGCTTACCTTGCTGATTATCGCCTATATACAAGTCGGAGGCATGAATCTCCAGGAGGCAGTCCTGCAATTGGTCATCCAATTGTCGGTCGGTGCGATTGCCGGTTTCCTGTTGGGCAAGCTTGCCGTCTTGATGATCAATAAGATCAATATGGATAATGAATCGCTATACCCGATCTTGTTGTTGACAACCGCCTTTTTCACCTTCTCGGCTACGACCTTATGCAAGGGGAATGGTTATCTGGCCGTATATATCGCCGGCCTGGTCGTAGGGAATGCCAAGATTGTACATAAAAAGAGCATGGGGACATTCTTCGATGGTTTTGCCTGGTTGTGGCAGATCGTGATGTTCCTTACGTTAGGCCTGTTAGTGAACCCGCATGAGTTGCTGCCTGTCGCTCCGGTCGGCCTGTTGGTGGGAGTATTTATGATACTGATAGCGCGTCCGGCAACGATTTTCCTGTGCTTGCTTCCGTTTAAGAACTTTACGACAAAAGGAAAACTATATATATCGTGGGTGGGACTTCGAGGAGCAGTTCCGATCATCTTCGCGACCTATCCCTGGATTGCCGGGGTCGATCACGGAGGCATGATCTTCAATATCGTGTTTTTCATTACGATCCTTTCCCTATTGATACAGGGAACAACCGTAACGCAAGCAGCCAAATGGCTCGGACTTGTCGACGAGCCGGAACGGAAAGACGTGTTCGGTATCGAATTGCCGGAAGATATCAAGAGTGCCATGAGTGAAATAGACATCACTCCGGCTGTCCTTTCTCACGGAAACAAGCTGATGCAACTCACCTTGCCCGACCATACACTTGCCGTCATGGTGAAACGCGACGGGCATTATTTCATTCCGAAAGGCAATACGGAACTGAAAGAAAACGACAAGCTCCTGATGATTTCCGATAACGATGAAGCCCTGTTACAGGCATACGATTCGTTAGGGGTGAAAGATTATACAATGAAAAAGAATTGACATAACCTCGATCAGGGCTGTTCCGGTGCCACAATGGAATCCTTCAGCACCAACAGCCCTTCCGGTCCCATATTGAACAGCAAATCCACAATACTCATATTCGGAAGGAATCCGTGCTTGTCCTGAAAAACCTGGTAATAAGGTTTCGGAGAGAAGGACGGATCCTCTCCTTCATGTTTCGGACGGATGATCTCGCGGAAATCGTTCGGAACTTCGGGTTGATACTCTTCGGTATAAATAACATGCGGATGCAAGTCGAGCAGGCGGCAGATCAACCGGCGCAGTTCCTCATTGTAATCGAATAGGAACTCATACTTCTTCTCGTAAAAAGGAGCGAAATCCTCTTCGTAATATTCGAAAAACGGACTCATATTATAAGCCGAGACCAAAGCGTTCCAATGCAGGTGACGCCAGTTCCCATGATCGGAGATACGGATGTCTTTGGTCGGGCACTTCAAAGTTTCCGGCTTTACAATGGGGACGGACAAGGCTAACGGCCCATTGGCAGCCGCAATGGTACAACGATTCCGGTAAGTCTGCTTCAAATAGTTTTCAGCTGTTTCGAGGCGCACTTCCGGATATTGGAACAATTTGCAATACTGCTGGACAGGGCCCAGGTAGGTTGTAGAAATATAGACAGGTTGCATCAGTTTACGGGTTTAAAGATTCGTTGTTTGTCACGGCTGAACCAGCAGAACCAGGCATTTCCGATGATACGGTCACGCGGGATAAAGCCCAGGTGGCGGGAATCGACCGATTCGTTTACGTTGTCGGAGAGCATCCAGTAATAATCCTGTTCAAAGAAGAAAAACGTAGTTTCCCTTCCATCTAAATATAGTTTTCCATCACGGAAAGCTGCCTTTTCTCCGGCCTCGGCCAGTATCGCTTCCTTGCAGGCGGTAAGGGCAGCTTCATCCAGGCGGTATGCCCGGCCTTTACGGGGGACGACCAGCTTGTACGGGGCGACTTGGTTCCGGATGAAATGAATGTTCATCTCTTCCGTCAGTTCTTCACGCAATTGATATTCTTCGAAGGTAGTCAGGGAGAAAGAAAAGCCGAATGTCTCGTTCTTCCAGTTCCGCACCGGTATATTCAGCTTTTGCAAGACTTTCAGGAAGTCGTCAGCTCCTTTCTGAGTGATGAAATAGGTATTGAGCGAGCGCGGGGAGTGGGGCAACAGTTTCCCGTTCACCTCATATCCGTCATTGCTTACAAGGATCGTGTCGCCCGGCATACCGATGCAACGGCTCAGGAACAAGGGGCTGCTCGCCGTGTCTTTCAGAAGCGGACTGGTAAACAACACGACTTTGTTCCGTCCCGGATTCCCATCGAGCGGTAATTTATTCACTAAGATATAGTCGCCTTGGTGCAACGCCTCCTCCATCGCATTCGTCGAGATCCGGTAAGATTCGATACAGAAACGGCGGACAGGTATAACAATGAGAAAGGCGATAACGATCGTTACCACCCACCCCACGTAAGAGCGACCTTCACGGTCGCCCGTCCCGTTCATATTATCATTCACCTTTTCCCCCATGGCGATTTGCTTAGTCAGGATGCACCCAGCGGAACATACGGTTCCAACGGATACCGCCGTCGAACAGGCTACGATCCTTGTCCAGTGAGAGCCAGATCATGATCGGCTTACCTACGACATGGTCTTCCGGCACGAAGCCCCAGGAACGGCTATCGGCACTGTTATGGCGGTTGTCACCCATCATCCAGTAGTAATCATATTTGAATGTGTAGGTCGTTTCCGGCTTGCCGTTGATGTAGACCTTGCCATCCTTCACTTCCAGCTTATTATGTTCGTAGTTGACGATACAACGTTTATAAAGAGCGATATTGCGCTCCGTCAGCGGGATCGTGGCTCCTTTCTTCGGAATCCATAGCGGTCCGTAATTGTCACGGCTCCAGCCGGTCTGATAATCTACCGGATAGTAGGAATCGGCCCCTACGGGGTCCGGTTCGAGAACCACACGTTTCACGACCGGAAGTTTTTTAGCCACCTCCAATGTCTTTTGAGTCAGCGGGAAATGGTAAACCGGGTTATACTTTCCGTTGGCGTTCGGCTGGATGTTCAACATAGACATATATTGGGGGTTATAGCTCCCGTCGATCAACACACGGTCGGCTTTGCTGACATCCAACAAACGGAACTGCTCTTCACTCAACATGGAACCGTCCGTCTCGACGAAATAGTTAAATTGCATTTTTTCCGGATTCTTGGCGGCAACGCCATCGATATAGACCTGATTGTTCCGGATTTCAATCGTATCGCCTGGCATACCGATACACCGTTTGACATAATTCTCGCGTTTATCGACAGGACGGTAGATCACATCACCGAAATCCGCTTTATTCAACAGGATAGCTTCCCGTCCGTATTGTTCTACCAAGTGGTAATAATCCGGGTTCTGGACCTTCAGTGCGACCGTATCGCCGGCAGGAAAGTTGAACACGACGATATCATTCCGTTTTACATGGCCGAAGCCTTTCACCCGTTTGTAGTCCCACTCCGGCCAGTCCAGATACGACTTACAGTTGAAGAACGGCAATGTGTTTTGTACCAGCGGGAAAGCGACCGGCGTGTTCGGCACGCGCGGTCCATAACTTAGCTTGCTGACAAACAGATAGTCGCCCACTAACAAGGATTTCTCCAGGGATGAACTGGGAATCTGATAGTTCTGGAAAATAAAAATATTGATGAAATAGACGGCAACCAGTGCAAACAAGATATCATCCACCCATTCCAACACATTGCGCACCTGCGGGTTCTTGGTGCGTTTCCAGGCTCCCCAGGGGATATACCCGGTCAGGAAAATATCGACAAGGACGATCAGGCCCAACAGCAACCAGGCATTCTGCATCCAAAGCGTGAAAAGCAGGTAGAGAACGGCTGCTATGCTGAATTTAATCCATTGTTTCTTGGAAAACTTCTTCATTTGTTTCTGTTATTAATTAGAATTTAAGCATATCGTCCATTCCGAGGAAACCTTTCTTTCCGGCGGTAAATTCGGCGGCAATAACGGCGCCCAAGGCAAATCCGGCACGGCTCTTCGCATCGTGCTTGATACTGATCATATCGACATCCGACTCGTAAGTGATTTCGTGGATACCCGGAACTTCTCCTTCGCGAATGGCATGGATAGGAATATCGGTTGCTTTCTCAGCCGTTTCCAAAGTCCAGCGGTCCTTACGGTCCACGTTTTCAAGGATTCCTTCCGCTAGTGTGATAGCGGTTCCGCTGGGAGCGTCCAATTTATGGATATGATGGGTTTCCATCATTTTAATATCGTAGGCGGGGAAATTATCCATAATCTTTGCCAGATATTTGTTGAGGGCGAAGAATATGTTCACACCGATACTGAAGTTGGAAGCGTAGAAAAAGGTTTTACCTTCTTTTTCGCACATCTCTCTGACCTGTCCGATCTTGTCGAGCCAGCCTGTCGTACCGGAAACAACCGGAACGCCAGCAGCAAAACATTGCATATAATTGTCGAATGCTGTTGCAGGAGTCGTAAACTCGATCGCGACGTCAGCACTTTTGAAATTGTCGGAGTGTATTTCCTCGGGGTTATTGATATCTACGACAGACACGATCTGGTGTCCTCTGCCAAGTGCTATCTGTTCGATAGTTTTTCCCATCTTTCCGTAACCGATAAGTGCAATCTTCATACTTATATATTTAACTTTCAATTTTAAACTTTCAACTTTCAACTGATAACGTGCTGCAAATATAAAGAATAATGCTTAGATTTGGGGCATAAATCTTAACTCTGAAAAAAGATGGAACGTTTATTACATTATGTTTGGAAATACAAACTTTACACAGCCACCCCATTGGCAACCACAGACGGACGCCCCGTACAGGTAATCGATCCCGGAATGCAGAATACGGACGCAGGCCCCGATTTCTTCAATGCGAAAATCAAAATAGACGGAACGCTATGGGCGGGAAGTGTCGAAATTCATGATAAATCCTCCGACTGGCTGCTTCATCATCATGAGACGGATAAGGCTTATGACGGTGTAATCCTTCATATTACAGGCATTGATGACTTCCAGCCGGTCCGGACGAACGGGGAGCCGATCCCACAAATGCTCCTGACCGTTCCGGAGAATGTTCTCCGCAGTATAGACTGGTTGCTTTACCGGGAGGCGGCTCTTCCGTGCCTCGACTATATAACCGGGATCGACCCGTTGCATATAGCCTGCTGGATGGAAGCTTTGCTGAGCGAGCGGCTGGAACGGAAAACACATGACATTTTCCTCCTTTTGGATGCGTATCAGGCAGACTGGAACGAAGTCTTTTATATTACTTTAACCCGGAACTTCGGCTTTGGCGTGAATAATGACGCTTTTGAAAGGCTGGCGAAGAGCCTGCCGCTCCGTTGCATCCAAAAGCAGCGGAGCAGCCAATCTCAGATAGAGGCGATGCTTTTCGGGCAGGCGGGGATGTTAGCGGAGGAGAATGACGACCATTATTACCGCCTGTTGCAACGGGAGTACGATTTTCTCCGCCATAAGTTCGGCCTTTCGCCAATGGAAGATTTCGTGTTTAAGAACCTGCGGACACGCCCTCTCAATTTCCCGTATCTGAAAGTGGCGCAGCTGGCCGCTCTTTGGGTACGGCACGACACCCTGTTCTCAGCCATCCTTGAAGCCGGGAGTACCGGAGAGATCAAAAAGTATTTCAGGATTCCTCCTTCCGGTTATTGGGAGACACACTATCATTTCCGGTACGCTTCTCCCCGGAAGGAAAAGACCATAGGCGAAAACGCCCTGAACATCCTGCTGATAAACACGGTCGTCCCGATGCTCTTTGCCTACGGCTTGCACAACAAGCGACCCGAATATTGCGAACGTGCCACCCGCCTTTTAGAAAGTATCCCCCCGGAAAAGAACACCATCGTCTCCACCTTCTGCAACGCCGGTATCACCGTCCGCCACGCCGGCGACAGCCAGGCATTGATCCAATTAAAACGCGAATATTGCGAAAAGAAGAAATGTTTGTATTGCAGGATCGGATTCAGGATGTTGAAAACGACAATCGAACAAAAGACCGTTTAAATGCAAAGATTGATTAATGGCAGGATATCCTACTAATTTTCACCGGATTTTTCCCTATTTTTGCGCGTGTTTGTCAAATGTATTTGAAATAGACATAAATGGATACGAAATATATACGAAATTCATTCCGCCTGTTGTATGGGGTGCTGTTGTTGGTGGTCATTTATTCGTGCGCCAATATCGGTAGTCCGAACGGAGGACCCTATGACGAAACGCCTCCCAAGTTCGTAAGCAGCACGCCGATCCCGAACCAGGTGAACTATAAAGGGAAAAAGATCGAAATCCTCTTCGACGAACTGATCCAGATCGATAAACCTTCGGAGAATGTGATTATCACTCCGCCCCAGATGGAGCTGCCGATTATCCGCTCTGCCGGGAAGAAGGCGGTAATCGAACTGAAAGACACGTTGAAAGCCAACACTACCTATACGATCGACTTCACCAATTCCATCTCCGATAATAATGAGAAAAACGTGTTCGAGAACTTCTCTTTCGCTTTCTCTACCGGAGACATGATCGACACACTCGAAGTTTCGGGAGTCTTGTTGAATGCAGAGAACCTCGAACCGATGCCCGGCATTACGATCGGCCTGCATCGCGACCTGGCAGATTCCGCATTCATGAAACTCCCGTTCGACCGCACCTCCCGTACAAATGACAAAGGGCAGTTCACGATCCGTAACATTGCCCCCGGAACCTATCATATTTTCGCACTGAACGATGTGAACCGCGATTATAAATTCGACCAGCCGGGCGAGGATATCGCGTTCCTGGATTCCGTCATCGTCCCTTCCTTCGAACTGACGACCCGACAGGATACGGCTTGGAAGGACAGTCTGACGATCGATACGATCCGGACGGTCGGTTACACCCGTTTCTTCCCGGACAACATCGAACTCCGCCTGTTCAAGGAAAAATTCGAACGCCAGTATATGGTAAAGCCCGAACGCCCGGACGAGAAATACTTTACGCTGCGTTTCAATACGAAGCTGGACACCGTACCGGTGCCTGTCCCCATCAATTTCACCCCGGAAGACAGCACCTGGTATTTTGTGCAGCAGACGGAAGGCGGCGCGGCCGTTAACTACTGGCTTGCCGATTCGACCGTCTGGAAGCAGGACACCCTGCAGGTGCAGGTCTCCTATCCGAAGAGCGACTCCCTGAACATCCTGCGCCCGCAAACCGACACGGTCCAACTGGTATTGCGCCGCCGTCCGGCAGAAAAGAAAAAGAAGAAAAAGAAAGACGAACCCGATCCGATCGTGTTCTTAGGCATGCAGGTAGACGCTCCCGGTTCGATGGACTTGTTCGATACGATATCCGTAACCTTCAACGAACCGGTATTGGATATCAACAAAGAGATGTTCTTCCTCGACCAAAAGGTCGATACCGTTTGGAACACGGTCGATTTCGACTTCTTCCCCGATTCGACCAACAGCCTGAACTACTTTATCAGACGTCCGTGGAAGTATGGGGAAGAATACCGCATCGAAGTGGACTCCGCCGCCATCCACAGCCTTTACGGGAAGTGGAACGATTTCTTCACCGGCGAGTTCAAGATCAAGAAAGAAGACGAATACGGCCATCTCTATCTCAATATCAACGGTGTGGACACGACCGCTTTCGTCGAATTGCTCAGTAGTGGAGACGCCCCTGTCCGCAAAGCGAAAGTAAAAGACGGCGGAGTGCTTTTCATGGACTTGAAGCCCGATAAGTATTATGCTCGTATCGTGATCGACACGAACGGCAACGGAGTGTGGGATACCGGTAATTATGCCGAAAAGCGGCAGCCCGAAGAGGTTTATTATTCTCCCAAGATGTACGAGATCATGCAGAACTGGCAAGTCGAAGAGACCTGGAATGTCAACTCCACCCCGCTGGCCAAGCAGAAGCCTCTTGAGATAACGAAGAATAAGCCGAAGGAAGCAACCAAGAAGAAAAGAAACTACAAAGATGAAAGTCAACAATCATCGTCAAGGAATAATAGCGGCGGCAACATGGGAATGCCGTTCTGACATCGTCCGCCTGTGGCTGATATTTTTGCTATTGCTATCGGCCGTGTGTGCGAAAGCGCAGGAAATCCCGGTCCGCCACAGGTTCAGCCCCGGCGAGGAAGTGCAGTATGAGTTATACTTCAAATGGGGCCTTCTGATGCCCCGTGCAGGCCACGCCACACTTTCCATCCGCGACGCGGAATACGAGGGCGAGCCGTCCTATCACTACCGGCTCATCTTCCGTACCTCCGGCATTATCGAGAAGGTCTATAAGATGCGAGATACGATCGATTGCCATTTTACCCCCGACATGCTGCTTCTACGGAGTGAGAAGCGGGTAAACGAGAATGACTATTATCTGATAGACGACATCCGTTTCTCCTACGACCGGAAGAAGATACTCGCTCATTCCCACCGTTATACGCCCACCCGCACGAAGATCGACACGATGCTCGTGACGGAAGACCCACACATGTTCGACATGCTGGGAGCAACGATGTATCTGCGTTCCCTGGACTGGGACAAGATGAAGAGCGGCGAGAGCTTTCCCTTCCAGGTGGCGATCGGGCGCGAACGCATCAACATCAGTTTCCGCTATACCGGGCAGCAGATCGTGGAACGGAGCGAGACGTTGAAGTACAGGACCCGCCATTTCTATATCGACATCTACGACGACGCCTTTACCCAAAGCAAGGAAGCCGCCGAGATCTGGATCGGCGACGACGAGAACCATATCCCGATCAAGATACGCGCCAAGCTGAAGATCGGCGCGGCCGAAGTCTATTATAAGTCCTCCAAAGGCTTGCGCTATCCGCTCACTTCGCGGGTAGAAATCAAGAGACGGTAATTCTTAAGGCTTTACAGGTAAAGAAACCGTGAAGCAGGTTTCCCGGTAAGGTTGCGAAGCCACCGACAATTCTCCTCCATGCATCCGTATGATCTGCCGGGAAAGGCTCAACCCGATACCGCTCCCCGTAGCCTTGGTGGTGAAGAAGGGGACGAAGATATCTTCCATCAGGTCGGAAGGGATGCCGGGACCGTTGTCCGTCACCCGGATAAGCAATTGGTTCTTCTCCGTATCGACTTCCATGCGGATCTTTCCATCCGCCTGCCCTTCAAGTGCCTGCATAGCGTTTTTCAGTAGGTTGATCAAAACCTGTGACAGCAGCTTTTCGTCTGCATGGACCGTTATCTCCGGCTGAAACAGAACGAGGGAGAAATCGATATGCTGCCGTTGCATATCCGGCAAGTACAAGGTCTGCAGGTTTTGCAGCAGATACGTAAGCGGGAATGGCTTAGGCGCCGGCTCCTTCAGGTAAGCAAACTGGCGGTACGATTCGGTGAAATGCATCAGGGTCTGCCCCTGGCTTTTGATGGTGTCCAATCCCCGTATCGTCTTGCGGATGGTGGCATCGGTGATCTCCCCGCTGCTCTTCGGCGCGTCTTTCGTCCGGAAATAAGAAAGGAGCGTGCCGGAGAGGGAGACGACCGGAGCGATGGAGTTCATGATTTCGTGTGTCAGGACATGCATCAGCTTATCCCACGATTCATATTCCTTACGGTGCAGCTCGCGGTCGAACGCCTTCCGTTTGTTCTCGGTCATCAGCCTGTGAATGCGGTTGAAAGCGGCATGCAAGCGACGTTGCTCCCGGCTGCCGATATTTTCCGGGAAATTGAGCATCGACTCGTCGTCCTCGATGGCATCCAGGAAAAGCTGTATCCTCCGGTTCGATGCGTTGAGATAATAGACAAGGAGACTGATCAGCCACGCTGCGATAAAGAGAGCCACAAGACCCAGTATGACCGCCCGTCCCGTAACAATGCCGGCCACGCCCAAGCCCGCCACCAATACGATGGCGACTACTTGCAAAAGAATGCGTATGTATAGACGGACACTGAACATACCGGCGGAAAATCAGAGATTGAATCGCTTCATCTTATTATACAACGTCTGCCGGCTCACGCCCAACTGCTCCGCCGCAGCCGTCAGGTTCCCTTCATTCTGGGTGATAGCCGCCAAGATCGCCTGCCGCTCCACCTCTTCTAAATTGGGCACTTCGCTAAAAGAGAGTGCCTTTCCCGGACGGATAAAGAGGTCGGAGGCACGGATCACATTCTTTTCCGCCAGGATCACCGCCTTCTCGATCGTATGCTGCAATTCCCGGATGTTGCCGGGCCAGTCATAGTTCGCGAGCTTCTCCAACGCCTGCGGATGCAGGGTTAGTCCCGGCCGACTGTAAAGGTCCGTATATTTTTTCAGGAAATAATCGACAAACAGGGCGGTATCTTCCCGCCGGTTCCGAAGAGGCGGAATCTCGATCTGTATCGTATTGATGCGGTAGAACAGGTCTTCACGGAAAAGCGACTGCGCCACCATCTCCGGCAAGTTGCGGTTCGTGGCGGCAATCAGGCGTATGTCGACCGGAATCTTCCGGTTGCTCCCAAGGCGGGTGACCTCGCGATTCTGCAAGGCTGCCAGGAGCTTGGCCTGCAATCCTAACGGCAGGTTTCCGATCTCGTCGAGAAACAGCGTGCTCCCGTGTGCCGCCTCGAACTTCCCCGGACGACTCTCGCGTGCATCCGTAAAAGCCCCCCGTTCATGCCCGAACAACTCGCTTTCGAACAGCGATTCACTGACGGCTCCCATATCCACGTTGACCATCTCTCGGCCGCCGCGGAGCGAAAGGCGGTGTATCTCACGTGCCAGCATCTCTTTACCTGTACCGTTCTCTCCGGTGATCAGGACATTAGCATCTGTCTTGGCTACTTTTGTCACCACTTTGATCAGTTTCATCATCACAGGAGAATGCCCGATAATCATAGCCGGTTCGCTCGGCCTCGGTACCGGGTGCACCGGCTGACGGGATTTCCGTTCGTGCAGGGCGGCACGTATCTTCCCGATCAGGTTATCGTTCTCCCAGGGCTTCAATATGAAATCGGCCGCCCCGCTCTTCAACGCCTTGACTGCCAGTTCGACATCCCCGTAGGCTGTCAGCATGATAACAGGCAGTCCCGGTGCGATCTCCCGTATGCGACGGAGCCAGAAAAGCCCTTCGTTGCCGGTATTGACACCGGCAGAGAAATTCATATCCAACAAGACAAGATCGACCGGCCGGCTGTCCAGGACCGAAAGGATACTGTTCGGGTTCGAGGCAGTCTCCACCTCTTCGAACTCATCTTCCAGAAGCAGTTCGAGAGAGGTCAGTACGCTTTTGTTGTCATCAACGATCAGGATAGTTCCGGCTTGCATAGGATCTTTTTCCGGTAAAGTTATCCGCTTCCCTGTTACCTTGCAAGCGAGCGTCAAAATATTTGACACTTTTGGATTATTATTCTGCACGTACCATTTTTTCCTTGCATCGAGTTATCAGGCACTTGCTTCAAATTATCGTTTATCCGGTCTTTCATTCGATAAAGCCTGTTGCGCGAAACGCATATGCCACGATCGAACAAAATCCGGGATATTAATTACAAATAAACTTTCAAAGTGTCCGAATGAATTGCATATCTTTGCATCCGGATACTTTTTTTGTATAATCTTAAAAATACCATGTATATGCGCATTATTACTTATTTGATCTCATTCTTGTTGTTGGTCGCGTGTGCGAGAACATCACAAAAAGAACCGCTCGCCTTATGGTACGACGAACCAGCCCGGAACTGGGACGAAGCTCTTCCAGTCGGTAACGGGCGAAGTGGAGCAATGGTTTTCGGAGGAATTGAAAAAGAACAACTTCAATTGAATGAAAACACGTTATACAGCGGGGAACCGTCAGTCGTTTTCAAAGATGTGAAAATAACACCGGAGATGTTCGACAAAGTGGTCGGGCTGATGAAGGCCGGAAAATACGAGACAGCTTCCAACCTGGTTTGCAAGAACTGGCTGGGACGCCTGCATCAATATTACCAACCGTTCGGAGACCTGCATATCCAAAACAACAAGCCGGGAGATGCCGTCGGGTACAAACGGGCATTAAACATCTCGGATGCGGTTGCCACGACTGCCTATGAACAAAACGGCGTGAAATACGAACGGGAAGTGTTTGCCTCCCAACCGGACGATGTGATCGTGATGCGCCTGAAAAGCGACACTCCGGACGGTATCGACATCTCACTCGATTTCACTTCACCCCATCCTACAGCCCTGCAAAAAGGGACCGGCGACCGTCTGGTCCTGCACGGACAGGCTCCCGGCTATGTGGAACGGCGTACATTCGAGCAAATCGAACAATGGGGCGACCAATACAAACACCCTGAACTCTACGATGCGAACGGCAAACGCAAGTTCGACAAACGGATGCTTTACGGCGACGAGATCGGCGGGAAAGGCATGTTTTTCGAAGCCCAGTTGAAACCGGTCTTCCCTAAAGACGGGAAATGTGAGATTACCGACTCCGGCATCCATGTGTACGATACGGATGAAGTCTATTTCGTACTCAGCATGGCAACCGGCTTCAACGGTTTCGACAAGAGTCCGAGCCGGGAAGGTATCGATCCATCCGCCAAAGCCGCCGGAATACTGGACAAAGCGCTCGCCTATGATTACCCGACTCTGAAACAACGCCATACGGAAGATTACCGTTCCCTTTTCGACCGAGTCGATTTCGAACTGTTTTCCTCTCCCGAACAAAAGGCGATGCCGACCGACAAACGTCTCGAACAGTTTGCCGGAAACGCCGATCCCGACTTGGCAGCTCTCCTGTTCCAGTTCGGACGCTACCTGATGATCAGCGGATCGCGCCCAGGCGGGCAGCCTTTGAACCTGCAAGGCATGTGGAATAAAGACACCATTCCGGCCTGGAACTGCGGCTATACGATCAATATCAACACCGAAATGAACTACTGGCCGGCCGAACTCACCAACCTGTCGGAATGCCAGGAACCTCTTTTCCGGATGATCCGGGAACTGTCTGTCTCCGGAGCCGAAACAGCCCGGAACATGTATAACCGTCGCGGTTGGGTGGCCCATCATAACACATCCATCTGGCGGGAATCCCTGCCGAACGACAACGTGCCGACAGCTTCTTTCTGGCCGATGGTGCAAGGGTGGTTGTGCAGCCACTTATGGGAACACTACCAGTTCACCCAAGATGAAACATTCCTGAAAAACGAAGCCTATCCGTTGATGAAAGGGGCCGCCGAGTTTTTTGCCGACTGGCTGATAGACAACGGCAACGGTCATTTGGTGACTCCGGTAGGCGTCTCCCCGGAAAACAGTTTCGTCACAGAAGACGGGCAAACGGCAGCTATGAGCATGGGTCCGACGATGGACATGGCGATCATCCGCGAGACTTTTACCCGCACGATCGAGGCTTCGGAAATGTTCAACCTGGACGAACCGTTACGGGATGAATTGAAAGACAAACTGGCACGCTTGCTGCCCTATCAAATCGGGGAACGCGGACAGTTGCAGGAATGGATATATGACTTCAAGGAACGGGAACCTCAGCACCGCCACTTCTCCCATCTGTACGGTTTCCATCCGAGCGACCAGATCACGCCGGACAAGACACCGGAGCTGTTCAATGCGGTCCGCAAAACGCTCGAACTGCGGGGCGATCTGGCTTCCGGCTGGTCGATGGGCTGGAAAATAAACTGCTGGGCACGCCTGTTGGACGGCAACCATGCTTACAAAATCATCGCCAACCTGTTCAATCCTGTCGGATTCGGAAACAGTGCACATAAAGGAGGAGGACTCTTCCGGAACTTACTGTGTGCACATCCTCCTTTCCAAATCGACGGAAACTTCGGTTATACGGCAGGTGTCGTTGAAATATTGTTGCAAAGCCATGCCGGATACATTCATCTGTTGCCTGCTTTGCCCGACGTATGGACGGAAGGTTCTGTTTCAGGTCTGAAAGCACGGGGAAACTTCGAGATCGCGATGAACTGGAAAGAGGGAAAATTGACGGAGGCCAATATCCGTTCGCTGTCGGGGAAAAGCTGCACGTTGCGTGCAAGCCAGCCCTTTACAGTCAAACAAGACGGCAAAGTTGTCACAACTTCCTCCCCTATCCGATCGGACGGCAAGGAATATCACCAAGCGATGTTCGATACACAAAAAGGGAATACGTTCGTCCTGACCCCGGCATCCACTTAAGCATTTCATAATCACCAACGTATAGATACACAATTGTGTGTCTATACGTATTCCTCACGAAACAATATATTTTCGAGAACAATGGATGAATCATTAACCATATACATCAATGGAAAAACAAATATAGATAAAGTTTTCGGTTCTTCGTCACTTTCGGGGCAGCAAAATATGCTAACCGCCTTTATCTATGGACTATGCCAGCTTAT
>NZ_CABUOD010000022.1 GCF_902493135.1 uncultured Parabacteroides sp. | reverse complement strand
GCTCTTCCTCTTGGACTTGAACCAAGGACCCTCTGATTAACAGTCAGATGCTCTAACCGACTGAGCTAAGGAAGAATTTGTTTTTTCAGTTCGGATACTTATCCTATCCCTTTCTGAAATTGCACTGCAAAAGTAGAGGTTCTTTTTGAAATATGCAATATCTTTGCGAAAAAAAATAGAAAAATGAATACGATTGGATTAGGAAATGCTTTGGTAGATGTTCTGCTGAGGCTTGAGAACGATGATGTTCTGACGGAAGTTGGCATACAGAAAGGCGCAATGGATATGATCAACCAGGAACAGATGATTAAAATCCGAAAGTCGCAGGAAGGCCTTGAGCGCAGCCAGGCACCGGGCGGTTCGGTATGCAATACCATGCGTGCGATGGCTTCTTTGGGAGCCAATGCAGGATTTATAGGTAAGATCGGGTCCGATTCCGTAGGCGAATATTATGAGGAGGCCTTGAAAAAAGCCAATGTCTCTCCTTATTTTGCCAAGACAGACGGCATTTCCGGCAGCTGTACCGTCCTGATTTCCCCCGATGGCGAGCGTACGATGGGGACCTTCCTCGGACCGGCACCGACGATCACGCCGGATGAAATTACGGAAGAGATGCTTTCCTCTTACCAATGTATTTATATCGAAGGCTACCTGTTGGTGAACGAAGAGCTGGTACGTACCACTATGCAGAAAGCGAAGAAGTTGGGATTGAAGGTCGCCCTCGATCTTTCCAACTTCAATATCGTGAATGCTTTCCGGGGCCTGTTGGACGAGATTATCCCTAAATATGTCGATATCTTATTCTCCAACGAAAGCGAAGCGGAAGCCTTTACGGGGCTGAAAGCGCACGAAGCGGTCAAGGTCCTTTCGGAGCAGGTGGAGATCTCTTTGGTCACTTTAGGCAAGGAAGGCGCCTTGGTGGGGAGCAAAGGACAGGTTATCACGGTTCCGGCCGAAGGAGGCAAACCGGTAGATACTACCGGGGCAGGCGATCATTTTGCCGCCGGATTCCTTTACGGGCAGTCGGTCGGGGCGACATTGGAACAGTCGGCCCGTATCGGTTCGCTTTTGGCCGGTTACATTATTGATGTGATCGGGGCGCAGATACCGGATGATAAATGGGAACAAATAAAGTTAAAAGTAAATGGTATATTGGCCTGACAAGCGTTTATTATATACATTTACGTCGTTAATTAACTAAATATTCTATGTATAAACAACGAGAGAAAATAATAGTCCTTTTTAGTTTGCTGCTTCTGTTGGGAGGCGTGATCCCCGGACAGGCACAGAAAGACAACCGTTTCGAGGTCAGTAAAAACCTGGATATCTTTAACGCTCTGGTAAAAGAGGTGGAAATGTTTTACGTGGATTCGGTCGACGTCGAGAAAACGGTGCGCCGGGGGATCGATGCGATGTTAGGCGGCTTGGACCCTTATACAGAATATTACCCGGAGCAGGAAATGGATAAACTGAAATTCATGACGACCGGCGAATATGGCGGTATCGGTTCTTACATCCGCGAACGGAAAGAGGGCGGTGTCTATATTATCGAGCCGTTTGAAGGGATGCCGGCCGCTTTGGCCGGATTGAAAGCGGGCGACCGTATCCTGGCGATCGACACGGTGGATGTGACCGACAAATCTTCGGACGAGGTGAGCGCCCTCCTGAAAGGCGTTCCCAATACGAAAATGGTATTGAAGATACAGAGCCCGTATGACAAGAAACCGCGTGAAGTGGAACTGGTGCGTAAGCAGATCCTGGAAAACCAGGTTACTTACTATGGCGTGCGGGGTGACGGCGTAGGCTACATCTATTTGAAAGGTTTTACGGACAAGAGTGCACAGGAAGTGAAGAATGCGTTCGAGGACTTGAAAAAGAACCATCATATTAAATCGTTGATCCTGGACTTGCGTAACAATGGCGGCGGTTTGCTGGAAAGCGCCACGCAGATTGTCGGCATGTTCGTCCCGAAGGGGAAAGAGGTGGTTTCGACAAAAGGGAAAATCAGTCAGTGGGACCGTACCTATCGTACACCGAACGAACCGCTCGATACGGTGATGCCGATGGCTGTCCTGATTAATGGAGGTACAGCTTCTTCTGCCGAGATCGTTTCGGGGGCTTTGCAGGATATGGACCGTGCCGTGTTGGTCGGACAGCGTTCTTTCGGAAAAGGGCTGGTGCAATCCCCCCGTGAACTCCCTTATAACGGAAGCGTGAAAGTGACGATGAGCAAGTATTACATCCCCAGCGGACGTTGCATCCAGCAGATGGACTATTCGCACCGGAAAGCCGACGGTAGCGTCGGGGCTATTCCGGATAGCCTGACATCTGTCTTCTATACCTCCAAAGGGCGTCCCGTCCGGGATGGGGGCGGTATTACTCCCGACTTTAAAATAGAAGAGCCGGAAACGCCGACTATGATGTTTTATCTGGTGACGGATTTTGTCCTGACGGATTTTGTCGCCGAATGGTCCCGGAAGCATAAGAAAATCGCTTCGGCTGAGGACTTCGAGGTGACGGACGAAGACTTTGAAGCTTTCAAGCAGTATGCCAAAGAAAAGAACTTCACCTACGACCGGCAGAGTGAAAAGCTGTTGAAGAACCTGAAAGAGGTGGCTAAGTTTGAGGGCTATATGGATAACGACTCTACTATCTTCCACTCTTTGGAAGCCAAACTGACTCCGGACCTGGAACGGGATTTCGACCGTAACAAGGATCAGATCAAGAAGCTGCTGACTTCCGAGATCATGAAACGTTATTATTTCCAGAAAGGCGAGTTGATAAACAGCCTGAAGGAAGATGAAGTATTGGACAAGGCGCTGGAAGTGTTGGGTGATCCGGCATTATACCGGCGGACATTGGAAGCGCCGGAAAAGGCAGGATCGGGAGAAAGCGTTGGCAACGCTATGAAAATGTAGTCCAAAAGCCAACTCAATATCTGTTGCAGGGGGAAGTGAAGATGGATATCGCCATGATGGAGGCGATGTTTCACCCTGCTTAATCGGCAAACCGGATGTGCAGCACGACCATTTCCGAGACAGTACCGACCCGGTAAGGTGGCCCGGCTATCCCGATACCGGAAGATACATAGAACTGGGTCGGCCCTTTCCTATGGTAGCCGTACGGACATTCATAGATCAGTTTCATTAAAAGAGGGTAGGGCCATAGCTGCCCGTTGTGGGTATGCCCGTGGAGTCCGAGGTCCACACCGTTCATTGCCATTTCGGCGAACGACCAGGGTTGATGGTCCAATACGATGATCGGTTGGGTCGTGTCTATACCTGCCATAAGTGCATGTAACGGCTTTCTTTTTTTGTTGATATGGTCGTCCCGTCCGATCAGGTAGAATGAGGAGTCCGGGCGTGCAACGGAATCGACCAGAAGCGTCGCCCCTGTTTTCTTCAGCCAGCGGTATTTGGCCATGCGGTTGGCGCGATACTCGTGGTTGCCGTAAACCACATACACGCCTAACGGGGCTTTCAGTTGTTTCAAATCCTCTTCGATACGGGCTTTTTCGGCAAAGCGGGATTCATAATCCATGATATCGCCTACCAGGACGACCAGGTCGGGATGTTGTGCGTTGCTCATCTTCACGTATCGCTGTACCAGCTCCTTGCCGATCATTTCCCCGATATGAAGGTCGCTCATCATGACAATCGTCATGCTGTCACGGTCGCCGCTCCCTTTGGGAAGGGTGACATATACATCTTTGACAACCGGATAGGCGACGACATGGTAAGCATGGAACATCAGGCCGGTGACGAATGCTATGATCAGAAAGAACAGGGTCAGTTTCGTTTGTTTCCAGTGCCCTGTAATCCAGCCGGGAAACCAATGGAAGAAACGGTTGCTGAGCCGGAGCGCTTCCAGGACCAACAGGGAGAGCGTGATATAAAGAGATGCGATATACCAGGTGTTGCAAATATACTGGATGGCAATCATGACGGAATCCGGCAGCATATTGCGGAATGTAAAGCCGAAGAAGAAGAGGGATAATTCAAGGATAAAAAACAGGATATAGGGAATCCTCCAGCTCTTTTTGGGGGGAATGGCCTGATATCCCCGCCAGAAGATATAAGGATTCAGCACTATCTGTGCTACTATCGATTGAATGAAAACTCTCATGCCTGTACACTATTTACACGTAATGTTGAATACGACAAGTTCGCTGTCGGTACCGATCCTGAAAGGCGGTCCCCAGAGCGACAGTCCGGAGGAAACGTATATATGGCTGTTTCCCCACCTGCGATAACCATAGCTTTGGTCGAACAGATGGTCGGTGATGAGGCTGATCGGCCATACCTGTCCGCGATGCGTATGCCCGCTGAACTGAAGGTCGATACCCGCCTTTTCCGTATCCGACAAGTCGTACGGTTGATGATCCAAAAGGATAACAGGTTTTGCGGGATCAATGTTTTTCGCCAGTTCTTGCAGGGATAACCGGGATGTATTGCTGCGGTCGTCCCGTCCGATTATTTGTATGCCGCCCGGCAACGTCACGATTTCGTCCCTCAACAGGCGGATCGGCGTTTCGTTTATGAATTGCATGCTTTTCCGTATGCCACTGATGTATTCATGATTTCCCGGAACCATGTAGATTCCTGAAGGCGCTTTCAATTCAGCCAGTTCCTCCATCATCTTTTCTTCATAAAGGGGGACTACGCTGTTGTCGATCAGGTCGCCGCCTATCAGGATCAGATCCGGTTCCTGTGCGTTGATCATCTCGACATATTGTTTGAGCTCTTCCTTGTCTGTCCCGTATCCTAAATGAATATCGCTGACGGAAACGACTTTCAACGGCTGTTGATTATGAACCGCCGGCTTGTTGAAAACTATGTTGATAACTTCTGTTTTCGGATGTTGGTAGTTATAATATCCGTAGCTTAACAGACTAAGCGTCAGGAATAAGGATGTATAGAACCCATATTTGAACGGGAAGTTGAAAAGTCGGAACAAGTCGAATACGACCAGGCATAAAACCATGTAAAGCGTGAAAACCAACCAGCCGGTTCCTATTTCGTGGGCCGTATGAGCCAGAACAACCGGTAATTTTGTGTTTCGAGCCAAAAAACTGCCGATAAACGACAAGGCTCCGCACCAAAACAGTACGGCTAATAAAACTTTAACCCCGAAAGGCTGAGCTACCAAAGCCTGTGCCCCTCTCTTGAATATATAGATGTTTCCCGCAAGATAAATACTAATGAGGACAACGAAAAATGTCGGCATAGTTGTAAATTTTCGGCAAAAGTACGGAAACAATTTTAGTTATGGTCGTATTTGATACGAAATTTCTCCAGCAAAACCTTGAAATGATCCTGTGCCGTCAGGCAGGTATCGGCCAGATATCCTTTGATGTGCGGCCAGTGCCGTAAGCCGTTGTAGTAGAACATTTTCAACTCATCGGTTATGATAAAGGGCACATAGTTATTCCGAAGGCATTCACGAAACATAATCAACCGTCCTACGCGTCCGTTGCCGTCTTGAAACGGATGGATGGCCTCGAAACGTTGATGGAAATCCAGGATATCTTCAAATGTCGGATTCTTTTTATTGTTATATTCTTTCAGCAATGCTTTCATTTCTTTATGGACGTTTTCCGGCGTTGTAGTGTCGTTGCCACCTACTTCATTGGGTAACTTCTTATAGTCTCCGACCCGGAACCAATCTTTTCGTTCGTCAGATGTACCGGATTTCAAAATAAAGTGGAGTTGTTTGATGTACGTTTCGGTAAGTTTGCCGTCGTTCTCTTGGATAATGTAGTCTACGGCACGGAAATGGTTGGTGGTTTCGATGATGTCGTCTACATTAATCGCTTCATCCGTCACTCCGATCGTGTTGGTTTCAAAGATATAGCGTGTTTGGTCGTGTGTCAGCCGGCTGCCTTCTATGTGGTTGGAGTTATAAGTGAAATCGATTTGTATGCGATGGTATATCCCCCCTTTCATCTGCCCGTCTTTCTGCTCGCGCAGAGCTTTTAGTAAAGGCGATACCCGTTCTGCTTTTTTGCGTTTAGGCAATGCTGCATCGACCGGGATATTCCAGGTCTTTCCGACAAGAACAGCCCCTCTGATTTTGCCTTGTGCACAATAGTTCCGGGCTGTCCGTTCCGAAATACCCTGTCTTCCGGCCCATTCTTTTACTGAAATATATTCCATCTATCGGCAAGTTTGAAGTGACATTATATATACAAAGGTAGTATTTCTTGCCGATATCGGCAAGAAATACTACCATATACTGCATTTACCGTTATGGAATTACAATTTGAAACTACTCGGTTTGATATTCCAACCTTTCACAACGAATGTCGGTTCGGATGGCATATCGCTTGCGCCCGTTTCTATGATGACGGTTTTACTTTCTCCCGGTAAGAGCGAGAAGAAGTTGTCTGTGTAGAAACTGGGGCGCACCGGCTTTTTGTCCTGACCAAGCAATTGAAGCTGGGTGAAGAATGCTACGGTTGAAGAAGGGTTCTTTATTTCAGCTTTAATGAAATGCCGATCACCTTCTTGATAAGTTTTGTAGCGAGTCTTCAGTTGCACCTGTTTCAATTTCGACAGGTCTTCGAATCCGGATGAGGTCGGGCCTGTCAGGGTCTTGCGACCTTCATATTTATCGTTGGAGCGCCAGTAGAATGTATTGGCGACTTCTTTCCCTTTCGTATCGAACAGGCGTAGTTTTATAAAATGAACCTGCGTGATGTTCCGGGGAAAATCGATTGTGAAGACATCGTTTACGACGCCGTCTTCCGGGATATCGATCTTCTGGCTTTTGCTCCATACTTTCTTGCTGTTCAGGTCGTACACTTCGGCTGCTACTTTATAGTCCTTGAATGCCTGGTAGTAGTCATTATAAACGGAAACCGTATTCTTCAGGTAATCAAACTGAGCATGAAGCGGTTCCAATGCGTTCTGAGTATGGTATAAAGAGGCGGTCGGTTCCAAAGAGTAGTCCCACATACGGGCGCAAACCTGGCTGACCGGGCAGTTGTGATACCAGAACAATAACCCTGATGCGTAGCGGTCACCATAACCGAATTTGTTATAGTTCCAGACTTCCCAGATCGATTTGGAGTTCATGGCACCGACCGCCTGGCCTTTGGTGGCAAACTCTTCGATGGAAGAGGAAGGACCATAATGGTTGGTAAGGTCCGTGTACATGGTCGACATCAGATGGAACCCTCCGCCATCATGATAATCCCATACCTCCTTATTGATCGGCCAGAGGTCTTTCTCGTCCATTACTTCGCGGAGCGTTTCAACGGTCGGTATAGTCGGCGAACCATATTCCGGATTGAAGCCATCGACACGGCTACCGCGTTCGGATGCCGTATTCTCGTAGTGCTGCATCGGGTTCACCTGTTTGTAAGGGCTGCCGTCGTGCACGCCGTCACATTCCGACTGCATCTGGTAACCGCGTGTCCCGTCCAGTTTCATGATCAGGTCTTTTGCTCCCGGCATTTCCGTGCTCTCGTTGGAAGAAACATAGTAGGCCAGTGAAGGATGGTTGCGCAGGCGTTTTACGGTTGCCTCGACGTTGCTCAGGTATAGATCTTTATCTTGCGGATGTTTGGTGTCGCCGGTCATCCAGAATTCCTGCCAGACAAGGAGTCCCATTTCGTCGCAGAGTTGGAAGAAATAGTCCGATTCGGCAATGCCGCCGCCCCACATGCGGATCAGGTTGATACCGGATTGTTTTGTATAGCGCAATTCTGCATAAGTACGTTCGTCGGAGGTACGGAGCATCCCTTCCGGAATCCAGTTGGTTCCCCGGATGAAGAGTTTCTTGCCGTTTACGTAGAACTGGCGGGATTTGTCCGGTGTATTCTGGTCGGATGTGATTTCCCGGATACCGAAACGGGTTTTTGTTTCATCGGACACTTTACCGTCGACGGTTACGGTTAACTTGAGTTCGTACAGTTCTGGTTTTCCTTTGAAAAGCGGCCACCACAGACTCGGGTTCTTAATCGTGAGCTGCGGGAACTCTTCCGGTGTAAAACAAATTTCCTTTGTTTCCCCTCTGAACAAATTCAGGTCTTTGCTGAATGTTATATCCTCACCTACGATTTCTCCTTTGACCGTGCATTTTACGCCACGCTGTGTCGGGTTTGTCACTTCTACACTGACAGTCTCTTTTGCCAAGTCGTAGTTTGGTTTGGCAAGTTCGGATTTGATGAACGGATGGCGGATAACCGCTTTGTCCGTAGCATAGAGGCTGATGTTTTTCCAGATACCGGTATTCCGGTCGCGGATCCCGTCGTTGAAGGTGAAGTCCCAGCCGACACTCATCAGCATGGTCGTGTTCAGTCCGATGTTACCGTCTCCACCATTGTGAAACTCGCCGGCGGCTCCCCATTGCTTCGGCTTGATGGTCCCTGCCATATCAACAGGATATACTTTGATCGCCAAGGCATTTTTCTGGCCGATACGGGCGAAATCCGTGATATTGATATACTCCGGTTTGAACATGCCGGACATATTGCCGAGCAGATAACCGTTCACCCATATCTCGGCACGGTAGTTGATACCGTCTACCTGAAGCCAGACGATTTTGTCTTTATAGTTTTCCGGCACGTCGAATTCCGTCCGGAACCAGTAGGTATAAAAATCGCGTCCTGCTTTGGCAAGGTCCGGGATAATATTCTTATCCAGTTTGTTGTTCATCCCGTAATAGGGTTCGGGATAAACCTTGTTGTGTACCAGTGAGTTCAGAACCGTACCCGGAACGATTGCCGGCATCCATTGTCCGGTTTGGTAGCCCGGCTGTGAGATTTTCTCCGCAGGGTCTTTTGCGTCTCCCGCTTTGTACATCTGCCAAGTGAAGTTCCCGTTGTGTCCGTCTTTCGAATCCAGATATATTTTGTCCGGATTCCGGTAGTTGTTAGGTGTCTGCGCTTGCATAAAGCTGGCAGACAAGAACAAAAATATTCCAGTGATAATGTTTTTCATACTTTATTTTTTAATTAGGAATCGGATCTCCGGGTGTTTTCTTTGCAGGATCATAAACTGCTACGCCCAACTGGGAATCCGCGCATCCGTAATAGAGATACCATTTGTTTTTGAAATAGACCAAACCTTCGATAAAGACGGTTCCGTCGACATACTGCCCGCTCTTTTCGAATGGAGCCATCGGGCGGAAGAAAGGAACGTCCAGGCGTTGCAGGACCTTCATCGGCTCCTTCGGGTCGGTCAGAAGTTGTCCGGCGCAGTAAGCTCCGGCAGTGAAACGCTTGTCGCGCTTGCTGTCGTTTGTCTGGTTCTTGCCGTTATAAAGCAAGACGATGCCTTTGTCTGTCAGGATAGCGGGAGGACCGCACTCTGTCAAGGCGCTGTCGAAGTATTGGGGACGGGGTTTGATGACGGTCGCCAGTTCGTTTTTCTCGTCCAATATGGGTGTCCAGTTGACCAAGTCGTCGGAGGTTGCCGCGTAGACCGCATGTTCTCCCCAATACATGAAGTATTTTCCACCGATTTTCGTCAGCACTTGTTTACCGTCTTTGATCGTTGTCACCATAGAGCCGGATTTGCAGAAGATGTCTTTGAAGCGTCCGTTGTAGGCTTTCGCGAAAGCAGGGCCGTGTTTCTCCCATTTGACGAGGTCGCGTGAGGTGGCGATGCAGAGGCGTGCCACTTTCCGGTTCCAGGAAGTGTAGGCCATGACATACAGACCGTCTTCCGTCATGGTCACGCGCGGGTCTTCGCAACCTCCCGGCCATTCGTATTCCTTCATGTTGTCTTTATCCGGGTACATGACGGGAGTATTCCGGCGCTTCATGTGGATGCCGTCTTCGGATTCTGCCAATCCGATACGCGAAGTTCGTTTGCCGATTCCCGTTGCAGAATTGTCCTCAGCCCGGTAAAGGACATATATTTTACCGTCTTTTACGGTTGCTGCCGGGTTGAACACATCGCTCTCTTCCCATCCTATTTTTTTGCCCTGCATGGGACAGTCGAATTGGCTGGAAGGATTGGGGGTAATGATCGGATTGACTTTTTCCGGCCTGACAAAGCCGCCTAAGGCCCAGTCCGGTAACACATTTTGGGCATACCCGAATAGAGGTAGAACCGCCAGACTGATGAGTAAGATACTTTTTTTCATGTTCTAAAGAATAAAAAAGAAGGTGTGTCAAAAAGAAAATCCTGCTTACAATAGACACAATTCAGGCACGGATTACACGGAAAGATAATAAATTTATCCGTGTAAATCCGTGAAATCCGTGCCTTAAAGATCGTGATAAAGGAGTTTTGACACACCTCCCAAAGGTTATTTATTGTACAATCGTTTCTATAATGGTACTGTAGTTGACCGCGCCTTCTGTTTTGGCTCCGACACGTACATATATTTTGTTGCCGTTTCCTTGTATTTTGTACAGATTGTCCTGATAGGTCTTATCGTTTTCCAGATCGAAAACGATCGTTCCTTCCTGCTCCTTTACGGTCTGCTTTCCTGCTTGGTTGGCATTTCCATTATCGACGCCCGGAGCAAAATTCCAGTAGCCGTACACTTCCGATACTTTGAAATTGCTGCTTGTTGGAGTTACCTTATATGTAATGGTAATTTTCTTTCCTGCAACCTGGGCCGAAGCGTTGATTCTTGCATAAGGAGTTGCTTTCAGGTCCAATGTTGTCTGCCCTTTTACGGTTACAAATTCTTCGCAAGGAGAAACAAAAGGACCCTTTACAACAATTTTATAATCACAGTTGAACAACTTCGTATTTTCGTATGAACCATCCATCTTTGCATAGAAATCGACCGATTGTGTTGCCTCTGTGTTCTGTTCGAACATATTGATAATAACACCGGTAGATCCCTGTACGGGCAGCGGGATCGGTTCATTCGTTTCCGCATCTAAGATTTGTCCTTTGATGCCTCCGTTGGGAGAATCATAATTATCCAGATCGCTCAAACAGCTTGTGAAGCATAAGGAGCAAACGGCCATCAATACTAAACTTATCTTTTTCATATCAAATTTCTAAATTAGATGATTAATTGGTATAACCCGGGTTCTGAATGAGATTCGGATTTGAATTCATATCTGTCTGGTTGATCTTTGTATAATAGTTCTTTTCCAGGAAAATACGTTTCTGTTTCGGAGCATTGGCTCCTCTTTCGAATACATATTTGCCATCACGAATATCATACCAAGGATACAATGCCGTTCCTCTGAATCCATTCAAACCGCCTTGTGCCACATCCAAGTGAGCAATTCTCCAACGTTTCATATCCCAGAAACGATGACCTTCGAATGCCAGTTCCACTCTGCGTTCGTGACGGATCTTTTCCATATTGATGTTTGGCAATAAGGCGATTCCGGCACGCTCGCGGATCTTGTTGACTGCCTCCAATGCTTCGGAAGATTTGTTCAACTCCATCGCAGCTTCCGCCAAATTTAGATAAATTTCTCCTAAACGGAAAACCGGCCAGGGAGTTTCTGACTTACCCATGTTCATATCGGTCAATGTTTCGTCCCAGAATTTCTTCTGATAGAAGCCTGTCTTGGAGGCATCGCCGGCATCGGCTCCGCCGTCTTTTCCTGAAGTACTATAGGTGACTCCGTTGATTTCGACCGTGTTACCACCATCCGGCTGGCTGGTTGCCACATATCTTTCATTATCGGTGACGATGATTCCTCTTTTCCATTCGATCTTTGTGCTTTGGCAAGGAGATCCCGGCAAATAGACGGAAGCGAACAAGCGCGGGTCTTTATTGGCAAATACTTCGTATGGATCGTCGAAACGAATCGGTTTACCGTTTTCTTCCAGTTTCAAAGTGCCTTCGGAGCCGTCTATGTATTCGTATGTTTCCACCATTTCGAGAGTAGGGGCGATACCGCATCCCCAACCTCCGGCACGATAAGAGAACGGAGCGTTACGTTTGTCCCAGTCATGACCTTTGCCTCCTGCGACATTGTATTGTTTCTGGAAGATATATTCTCCGTTATCACCGTTACCTTTCAGGAACATTTCGCAATAGTTTTGCTCTTTGTTGTCGGCTTTCTTGTTATATAAGGTATAAAGACCTGAAGATATGATTGCTTTGGATGCATCATAAGAAGCCTGGAAAAAACGGTCTGCTTCGGATGCCGGGATTCCGACAAGGCCGTCTAACTGGACGCTCCCGTAGCGGGCTATGGAACCGGCATACAAGGCTGCACGCGAACATAATGCCAATGCTACATATTTACTCGCCCGGTATTTGGCTTCCGCATTTCTCGTATCCGGGAGATCTTGCGCAGCCTCTTGGCATTCTTTTACGATGAAATCATAAATTTCAACTTCTTTATTACGAGGAACCATCAGCGCTTCCAGATTATTGGGATCATATTGTTGCGGTTCGTCGATAAGAGGCACGCCTCCATAACGTTTCACTAACGTGAAATAATGCATGGCACGCAGGAAACGGGATTCGGCTAACAACAGTTTCTTTTCGGAATCCGATAAGGCTGTCGCTTCCTGCAACTGGCTGATGAAGTCATTGCAGTTTCGTATATTTTTGTAGCGATCAGAGAATTTCTGTTCGAACAACGCGTCTTCATACGTGTATGTGGCATTTCCGTTATCGAATAGAGGATCTTTCTGGAAAGAACCTTGTGCTTCGTCAGACATGGAAGAGGCATTTTGCAAACGCCATGCGTCACGATACCAGTAATTGAAATCTTCCAGGTTCAGACCGTCATACAAATTAACCATTACGCCGTTGATCAATTTAGCGTCTTGCCAAACCTGTTCGGGAGTTATGATGTCGAAAGATTCTTTTTCAAGATAGTCAGCGCAGGCTGTCGTACCTAACAAAAGCAATCCACATCCGATATTTTTTATAATTGTTGTCTTCATCGTTTCTTATTTTAGAATGTTAGATTAACACCGAAGTTAAATGTTTTCATTTGTGGATAGTATCGGAATGCACCGTCTTTATTTTCCGGGTCCATATATTTCATGATACCGGTGCGGCTGGTAATCGTAGCCGTATTGAAGCTGTTTACATATATGCGCAGGTTCTCGATTCCGGCTCTTTGCATCCATCTTTTCGGGAAGGTATAACCTATCTCGACCGTTTTCAGACGCAGATAATTGGCTTTCTGCTTTGTCCATGTATTGTTTCCCGAATTGGAAGAGAAACCTGTCGGACGCAGTGCCGGCATGAAGCCCGGAATCCATTCGCTGAACATATCCGACGGATCTTCCCTGTGCCAGCGATCCAACCAAAGTGTCATACCGTTACCAAGACCTTGCTGGATAAACGGAGACATAAAGTCGCCGCTTGTAAACACTTCATGTCCTGCTGCACCCTGGAAAAAGAGGGTTACGTCAAAGCCCTTATATTCTCCGTTTAGATTCAAGCCATAGTATAAGCGAGGTGTATTTCCGTGTCCGATCGGCTGCTCGTCCTTTCCGTCGATGATACCGTCGTTGTTCCAGTCTTCAAACTTTAAGTCGCCGGGCATCAATGATTTGTTGCCGTTATTATCCTGGATCGGTGAGTTAAGAATCTCTTCATAACTCTGGAATTGCCCGATACATACCTTACCCCACTGGATATCTTTGTAGCGGTCATTGGTGTTGTTTCTCCAGTCGTCGTACATATTGGCTGAAGCTGCACGTTCAACATGTTCATTATAGATACGGGTAGTAGAGAAATTCGCTTTTACATCATAAGTGAAGTCTCCTATTTTATGACGATGTCCGACAACGATTTCAAACCCCTGGTTTCTGTCGGAGTTCAGGTTTTCAACCGGAAGTTCCTGGCCGAATGTCGTCGGCAAGGTAAGCTGGCGTTTTGTCAGAAGGCCACTGCGTTTGCGGACGAAGTAGTCAAATTCCACATTTACCAGACCGGACAATACAGATGCTTCGAACCCGACATTTGTCGTTTTGGACTCATACCAGGTTAAAGCCAAGTTGGGCATACCTCTGTCTTTAGCTCCATTGGTAAGTCCTCCTGTACCTAAAACGTAGTTGCCGGCAGGATACCGGTAACCTTGTAAATATTGATAGGCTCTGTATTTCCCATCCTTTTCGTCATCATCGCTATAACCGGTTACACCTTCATCTCCCACTTTTCCGAAAGAACCTCTGATCTTGAAGTTGTCGACCATAGGCAACGCTTCTTTGAAGAATGCTTCTTCGGAAACACGCCAACCCAAAGATACGGCAGGGAAGAATCCCCAACGATTGTCCGGGGCAAATTTGTAGGAACCGTCGTAACGGAAACTGAGTTCTGCCAAGTATTTGTTGTCGTATGCGTAATTGACACGTCCGACCAAACCGGCATGAGCGGAAACACGGGCTGTTCCACCGTTGTCCATGTTTGTCTTGTCTCCTGCATCTATTTGATCGAGTGCTCCGACTGTAAACTGGCGGTATGCTTTCAGGATATCGGTACGGTCATTATAGAATTCCCATAAAACCAATGCTCCGATATCATGTTTGCCGAATGTATTCTTATAGTTCAGGGAGATTTGTCCGTTCGGTCTGAAATAGTTGTCATTCTGAGTTGTTAACTCTGAAATGGTATGGCTTCCGGAAGCATTATAAACGTCATTAACAGTATCATAGGTGTATTCATAATATTCTTTATACCATTTTCTGCTGTATTTGTTATTATAGTCGTAAGAGAACAATGCCTTTGCGGATAAACCTTTCACCCAGGGCATTTCCCAGTTCAAACCGATCGACCCGTTAAACTCGCGACGGTCTCTTCTGTCGTATCCGACATTATCGATATCCGAAAGATGGACGGGGTTTCCTTTATCACCCGGATTTGACCAGTAGTCCGGATTGTCATTAGCATAAACCGGAAATACGGGTTTTGCCATCTGAATACTACGACTTAACGGTTCCCCATCCTTTTCGTAGGGTTTCATTCGCGTGTCCAAACGTCCGCTCAGTTGCAAGTCTACCGTAAAACCCTTGACGATTTCTGCACTGATATTGGAACGTACGTTATATTTTTTGTAATTGAATGCTTTTGACTTATAAATACCTTCCTGGTCTGTCAAACCGAGCGAGAAGAAGTATTTTACTTTTTCCGCACCGCCCGATACGCTTAAATTGTGGTACGTGGCAGGAGCTGTCTTGCGGATTACCTCGTCATACCAGTCCGTTGTCCCGATTCCCTGTTTGAAACGTTCGAGGTCGTCGGCAGAATAAGGAGCCGGGATTCCGATATTTTGTTGCGCTTCGTTATACAGGGTCGCATATTCGTATCCGTTGTAATATTCCGGATAGCGGGTTATGTTCTGTATGCCGACATATCCATTGTAGTTGATTTTCGGTTTCCCGATTTCCCCCTTTTTAGTCGTAACGAGGATAACGCCGTTTGCCCCTTTGAAACCGTAAACGGCAGCGGAGGCATCTTTCAGGATACTGATCGATTCGATGTCATTGGCGTCGATCTGTTTGAAATCGCGTTCCACACCGTCGACAATCACCAGCGCATTGCCATAACCGCGGATATCGATGCTCGCATCGTCATCACCCGGAGCGCCGCTTCTCTGTACGGCACGTAAACCGGGCAGCTTACCGGCCAGCGCATTGCTGACATTAGGAGTTTTGACAGTGGCAATATCCTTGGCTTGGAGTGAAGCGACCGATCCGGTTACGGATGCACGTTTCTGGACACCGTAACCGACAACGACCACTTCATCCAATGCTTGAGAGTCTTCGACCAATTTAACCTGGATGTTTGTCTTGTTGTTTACCGGCATCTCCTGGTCCTTGTAGCCGATATACGAAATGACCAGTACGGCGTTCGGTGCTACATTTAATGTGAAATTGCCGTCCATATCGGTAATCGTACCGTTGGTAGTGCCTTTTTCTACGACATTGGCACCGGCGATAGGGCCTAATGCATCTTCTACCACACCTTTTACCGTGTGTTTTGCTTGTTGTGGGCTGCCTGCTGCTCCGGCCGGTGAGAGAACGATGTAAGAACCTTCGATTTTGAAGGATACATTGTTGTCGAACAGGTTTTGCAATACTTCCTGCAAAGAAGTATTTTCGGCATTTACTGAGACTTTTCGGTTAACATTTACGTTCTTGTTGTAAATGAACAGTAAATTAGTCTGGCTTTCAATGTCGTTCAAGATGTTTTCCAGCCGGACGTTGTTTTTGTTAAGTGTGATGCGTATGCTCTGTGAACTTACCGTTTCCGCTTGTGCGCACATGGCACAGGAAAGGAAGAACAGAGATGTCATCTTTAAAACACGAGATACACAAATTTTTCTTTTCTTCATCTTTGTGATAGTTAAATAAATGATATTAGATTGAAACTTCATTTTTACATTGGACATAGTTTGTCCTTCATTCTAATTATCTCCTCTTCATAGGCTTATCTATTTAATTGTTTATTGAATGCGAATTTCAGTTCCGCTCTCTCGCTCGAAGGTGAAGTGAGCATCTTGTTGCAAAGCTCTCAGCACCTGTTCAACCCCGTCGGATATACGGAACTTCCCACTACAGGCATAATTGTCGAGCGTATGATTGTCGATAATTATCCGGATACCGAAATTTTTCTCAAGTTTCTTCATCAAATCCTTGAAATTGATATCCTTAAAAGTGATAAGCCCCTCTCTCCAACTGTATGGATTGAAGTCGGTGATGGGAGTGACCGTCAGCTTTCCGTTGTTGAGGCTGACGGTATTATTGGGTTCTAACACAACTGATTCGTCTGGCTGTGACTTGTCGGTGACTTTTACGCTGCCTCGTATGAGGGCTGTGGAAAATTCATTTTCGTTGTAGGCCTCCACATTGAATTGTGTTCCTAAAACTTCCACTTCGCAACGTCCTGTATTGACAATAAACTTTTTGTCTTTGTTCTTGGCTACATCGAAAAATGCTTCTCCTTTCAAACGGACTTCCCTTGTGTCTCCGTTAAACGAAACCGGATAAGAAAATTCCGACCGGGCATTCAGCCAGATATGCGTCCCGTCTGAAAGCGTTACTTCAACCCGCTGTCCGGCAGGGACTTTAATCGTGTTGAGCGCTATTTCAGGCTGGATGTTTTTAGTGGTGAATACCGGAATGTTATACAATAAGAATAGGGCGATAACAGCGGCGGCAGCACTTCCGATCCATTTCCAGAGTGGTACGGACTGCTGACGGACATGATTTTCTTTTTGAAAAGCATTTAATTGGAGTGCGTCGAACAGGGCACGTTCATGATAGAAAGTTTCTCTGTTTGCTTTATCAGCATTTACCCACTGGCGGATCAGAGTCAGCTCGTTGTCAGTGGCTTCTCCGTTAAACATTTTATGTAGTAGCTTCCTTTCCATTTTTTCCTGTTTCTATATTAAGGGCGAACGGGAGGGAAAATACCCTAAAGGGAAAATGAACTTTTTTCGGATTTGCATCTGTCAAGTATGTTTTTCAGCGAAAAATCCTTGTCGGGATGTTGGGGAGTTACCGGAGTCTCCGGTTCGTTTTCAAGCGTATTCGATTCGCAGGCCGACAGCGAGAAGCTCATGCACACCCCCAGCATCATGGTCGTTAAAAGTTTCATATCCGCTCCTTTTTTATGGTTTATACTTATAGTATTATTTGTACAATATAGAATGACTAAAATCAGCGATTCTCAATAAACTCTAATCATGATAATAATACCCCATTGGTTTTTATATTTTTATTGCATAAGATTTTATATCTTTGCATCCCTATAATCGGGTTACAAATGTTAGCATAATTAAAGACTTGTAACGATGTTATTCGGATGGGAACGAATGGAGAAATAAATCTATTCGAAAAGGCAGAATATCATTCACTTGCAAAAATGTTTGGGACAACCGATCAGTAATTAATATCCTATATATGATTGACTTCGACGAATATATACGCCAAGGTGAGCCACAAAAGCGAGAGAAAGGATATGCATGGCAAACCGCAATCGGCTTGCAGGCCGTCGATGGACTTAAGCCATCCCACTATCTGATTGAAACCGCCCGAAAAGATATTGAGGGCGAAATTACGATTGACGAAGCAGAACAGCTCATAAAAAGCTACTACCAGTCTAAGGAAGCACGCACTCCCGAAGATGCGGAAATGCATGAGGCAGATACGGCATCGACCAACATTCGTAGGCTTCTTACCGAAAAAACATTTGCGTTTACGCTTGTCGGACTGACATCGATTCATCGTCGGATATTCGATGGTGTATTCAAGTTTGCCGGTCAAATACGCGATTACAACATCACGAAAAAGGAATGGGTACTTCGTGGAGATACAGTGCTCTATGTTTCCGCGCCCGACCTTCGCAAAGCGATTGAATACGACTTGGAACAAGAACGCCAGTTCGACTATTCAAAAGTGGACAGGGATGGATTAGTGAGCCACATAGCCAAGTTTGTGTCGGGACTATGGCAAATCCATCCGTTTGGCGAGGGAAATACCCGAACAACTGCCGTGTTCATGATTCTCTATCTACGTTCTATGGGCTTTGACGTAACAAATGACCTATTCGCCAATTATTCGTGGTATTTCCGTAACGCGCTGGTACGCGCCAACTACCAGAACGTACAAAAAGGCATTATGCGTAATTCCGAATATTTAGAGCGGTTCTTTCGCAATCTTCTATTGGGTGAAACTAATGAATTGCGGAATCGGTATATGGTCGTAAATGCACCGAAAGAACTGGTTACAGAGCAAGCACAACCTGATAACCGTACAAGTACCGAACAACCTGCCGTACAAGTAACCGAACAAGTTCTCGCTTTGTTGCTCGCCTTGTCAAACGAACAATTGTCGTTGAAAGGATTAATGGAGAAAGTCGGTTTGAAGCATCGCCCGACTTTTATAGAAAACTACATAAATCCTGCTGTCGAGACAGGTATTCTCAAGATTTTATATCCCGATACCCCCAATCATCCAAGGCAGAAATATTTGCTGACAGCAAAAGGACTGGCCTTATATAATGATCTAAAGATAAAACATTCTATCTAATAGTTAGTCAATCGCAATTATATTACATTTACTAAAAGACATGAACTTATATATTCCCCTGGTTTAGGGATAAAATACAAGTACCTGATATACTTTGAATGAAGTAAAAAAACGAATCTTAAAATAGTATATTGGTAAGCATTGATAACCAGCCTATTAAAGTTTCCCCCTGAAGGAAACGAAAATTCCCTCGGTAGGAAACGGGAGTTTCCCTGTAAGGAAACTTCATGAAAGTAAAGACAGAATGAAGAACTTGTTATTAATTGTAGAAGAAATCGAATACAAATAGTAGGCAGGGGAGGTAATCTTTCAGTTCTTTTCGTAGCACGTTTAAGGCTTTGCTAATGTGGAACTCAACACTTTTTACAGAGAGATTTGTCTCTTGGGCAATTGTCTGATAATTTTTCCCTTCATAGCGACTCATAATGAATATGCGACTGGATTTTTCCGGTAATTTGGCTAAGGCCCGGCTAATAAGTTCCTGCACTTCATTGCTGAATAACGTTTCCGGCTCGCATGCCTCCAGGCTGGAGATACGCATTTGTAATTCCCATTCTTTGTTCGATAATAAATTTTCGGCGATATTGCTCCAGGTACGTTCCCGTTGAAGATAGTCTAAGCATTTGTTTTTTAGGGTGACTAATATATATAAAGGTATGTCTTTGACTTCTTCTAACCGATGCCGGTTCTCCCAATAGTACATCAGGCTTTCCGTCACCAGGTCTTCCGCTGCTTCTTGATTGTATGTATAAGAATAGGCGAACCGGATATATCGGTCCCGATGGGTGACGAAAATATTGTTGAATCGTTTTATGTCCGTTTTCTCGTCCATGATGTGCTGTTCGAATGGATTTAGTTCTAAGGAACTATGGTTGTTTATCTGACAAAAATAAGTAAAATTCTTTTTCACGGTCGGCAATTTGGTGAATACAAATATAAAAAACGTCATTTTTTTCTGCAAACAACTATTCAACGGGTGAAAACAAGTACCATTACCGTCCTAATCTCCCCCACAAAATCCATAGTTCCCTTAGTACTAAGGTCGCAATCCTCTCATTCTATTATCAACTCTGTACAATCTTAATTGTCGACAATGCGGAAGGCAGGCAGATATATCGTTTGCCAGGGTCGGAGATCAACCGAACTGTTTGGCGAGCTGTAATGCTATGCTTTAGCATGCGTAACCCTATGCTTTGGCATGCGTAACCAATAGGGTTATTGTTGAAAAATAGTCATTGTTGATTATCAGTTGTTTATGATGATAGATGATAGATAAAAAAGCTTTTGGTAAAAGTTTATGGAAAATGAATTAAAAAACGTCACCTTTAAGGCGGCGTTTTTTAATTCGAAATCATAAAAGTTTTACAAAAAGGCCTTTTATCTATCATCTATCATCATAATTAACTGATAATCAATGAAGGATTATGATAGGAAAAATAACAAATGCTTTTTATTTACGTGGATATCCCACCGGATTGTTCATGATCGGCAATTCTTGTAATCCGAGCACGTGGTGACTTGATTAAATACTCGACAAAAACCTCACGAAAGGAACTATATCCCCCTCAACGCTTGCTTTTTCGAGAGCTGTCATATATTCATCCCGCTTTTCCACAGGGATAATCAACCAATCGTAACCCCCCGAAGCCAACATGGCATTCATTAAGAATCGTCCGATACGACCGTTTCCATCCATAAAAGGATGAATATAAGTAAACAGGAAATGACCTAATACGGCTCTTACACAGGCTTCCGGTTCTTCTTTGAGCAACTCAAACAAAGTGGTCATGGCATCACGAAGTGCGCCCGGATTTAAGGGGGTGTGCATCGAGTTACGAATATAGACCTGATGGGAACGATAACCGACAATATCGGATGGTTTGATAATGCCCGCCGTAACGCAGGGCATGAACATTTCGCTGTGCCATGCCGATAAATCCCGTTCCGCCACCTTTGCGCTATTACTGCCTTTTAGAATATCCGATACGCTCTTTTTGACTTCCTGAAAGGCTTGCCAATAGCCACGTGCGGCAAGCGCATTCTTTGAATCCATATCCTCTCCATCCGGCTTCCATGCACCGCTTTTTACTTTGTTTATTAATTCGTCGGTAACCCGATATCCTTCAATAGACAAAGAATGATAAGCATCCAATTTGTATCGGGTTTCCATTCGCTCTAAAAATTCTTTGGCGGAAAGATTACTTTTAAGCCGGGTGAAATTAGCAATTACATCCTCTCTCATATTCTGCCACATCAAGCGCAAGCGAACAGTATAGGGAGATTGCGACACATGAATTTCCATAACCTTTTCAAACGGGTCTTCTTCATAAATGGTATAACCCATGCGTTTCATTGTTCCGGCTATTTCATCGGCTATGTCTGTTCGCCCGATATTGCGAAATGCGCCAATCACTCTACCTGCCCGGACTGTTTGCCCTGTATCTACCAATATCTTCAAAATGATTATTGCAAAACACGAATATGATGCTTATGTATCACACGAATATTCTGCAAATATAGTCAATATACTTGGAACGTAAATCTCAAAAGGGGATGATATGTATATAATTATTTAGGGCAATGAACCGCATGGGCTAAAGACCTACTCCCGAAACTCGAGTTATTTTTGATATCCCACCGGATTGTTCATGATCGGCAACTGGTTGTCTGTTAATTTCAGAATCCGTTTTAAAGCTGCCTGGTCCATCGTGGCACGGGGAACGGTTGCCAGACCTGTGGCTGCGCAGAAAATATTGATGTTCTGGCAAACGATGCCGGCATCGACAGCTGCCATCAGTTTGGTGTGGTCGGCAATGTTTCCGAAGCGGGAAAGATCGGAAACGAGCACCAGACTGACCGGGGCCGATTTGACAAAGTCCTGACTGCCGGCAACAGCAGCCCGGTGATCTCCTTTGGCAATGGGTTGCAGGCTGTTTGCTTTGGCATCGTACAAGTAAGCGCCCTCTTTCATGATGACATAAATATCGATATCCTGTTTGTTCAGGGCGGAAGGCGCCGTTCGTTTCCCATCCGGGCGGTTTATCCCGTTTGCGGCCCACAGCAAATCCGATAGATCCTGTAGACTGAGTTCCTTAGCCGCATACTCCCGGTCGGAGTGGCGGTCGGCTAATGCTTTCGTGACGGAACTGCCTCTGTCTTTGTCCGGCGAGTTCAATTTGATTGCTTTCAGATCTTGTGCATGCATAGTGACGATGAGCAGCAACGCTGCAAAAATGATTGATAATTTTCTCATAAACTTGTCCTTTTTATGAATGGTTTCTACAAAAATAGGTGAAATCTTTGGAAATCGAACATCTAAATACAACTTTTACAATTCTTTAAATCGCTAAAAATACGAATGCTTCGTAGATAAAGCTACATTTGCAACTGTTTTTAATTTGTTTAAATCGATAATATCTAAATTCTCAAATTTAATGAAAGAAAAACTACTCTATTTAATGCTGATACTATTTGCGTCTGCGTCAGTGTTTGCGCAGACCGGAAGTGGATCGGCGGCCTTTACGATTAAGGGCCAAGTAGTCGACTCTTTATCCAATGAGTCCGTACCTTATGCCACATTGAGGATAGCTTTGGCTTCCGCACCACAGAATCCTGTGAAATTGTTGGCTTGTGATGATGATGGCAAGTTCACGGCAACGATGAACAAGCCGGGTAAATATGTGATGACAATGGAATCTTTAGGAAAAATTCCTGTTAAGAAGGCCTTTACCTTGTCGGAAAACAAGAAAGTCGTGAATTTCGGCAAGTTGTTTATGAATGACGATACCCAGCAGCTAAAAGAGGTTACCGTAACGGCTCAAAAGCCGCTGGTCAAGGTGGAAGTCGATAAATTGACTTACAGCCTGGAAGACGACCCGGAAGCTAAAACCAGCAATGCGTTGGAAATGTTCCGTAAGGTTCCGATGGTCACTGTGGATGGCGAGGATAAAATCCAGCTGAAAGGATCTTCCAATTATAAAATTTATATGAATGGCAAGCCCTCCAACCTGCTGAGCGGTGACAATGCTTCCGATGTATTGAAAAGTATGCCCGCCAGCTCGATCAAGAACATCGAGGTCATTACCGATCCGGGATCCAAATATGATGCTGAAGGTGTCGGCGGTATAATCAATATCATTACGACCAAGAACGCCTTGCAGGGATATACGGGAACGGTTCGTGCCAATGCCAGTACGCTGGGTAGCTTCGGCGGCGGCGGCTATGTCTCGATGAAGGCAGGGAAGTTCGGTATTACAGCCAATTATGGTTATAACTACCGTAATTCCCCCTGGAATGATGCCTATTCGATGCGGGATGAGCAGGAAGCCAAATACCAGCAGGGTGACGAGACTTTTACCCGTCCGTCTTCTTTGTTGAACGAGCATGGACGTAGCAAAAACAAAGGCCCGTTCCAATATGGTTATCTGGAAGGGAGCTATGAGATCGACACGTTGAACTTATTGAGTGTTGGTGTTAATTTGTTCCGGGGAAAATCGAATAATCTGTCCGAGCTGATTGCGGATAAGGTCAATCGGACCGATCTGACAAATGGAGAACCGACAACAATGTATTCTTATAAACGCTATTCGGATTCGAAGGGGACGTTCGGCTCCACGGATGTCAATGTCGATTTCCAGCATTCGACCAGTAAGAAGGATGAATTGCTGACGTTGTCTTATCGTTTCAGCCAATCGCCCAATGACAATGAAGGACATTCAAGGCTTGAAGATCTGGAAGGCGTTTACGCTCAGGCTTACCGTTATCCTAATTGGAATATCAATGATGCTTCCACAACGGAACATACGGCACAGGTCGATTATACGACCCCTTTGTTTAAAGATCAAACACTGGAAGCCGGTGTAAAATATATAAACCGCCAGAGCAAGAGTAATACATTGGAGCAGGTAAAGGATTCTTTGGATGCTTGGCAGGATATTTCGCAGCGTAATAGCGATTTCCGCCATACCCAGCATATTTATTCCGCTTACTTGGGGTATATGGTCAAGTTCAATAAGTTCGGGGCTAAAGCAGGTGTCCGTGCGGAAGGGACCAGCCTGAATGCGGAGTTTGCCAAGGCGCCGGAAGAAAACTTCAAGACAAACTACTTTGACATTGTTCCGAATGCGACATTGACTTATCAGTTGGATATGTCTTCACAGTTTCGTTTAGGATACAATATGCGTATCCAACGTCCGGGCATCTGGTATCTGAATCCGTATTTGAATAATATCGACCCGCAGCGTATCTCGCAAGGTAATCCGAACCTGGATTCGGAAAAGAGTAATAATGTGAACTTCAACTTTAGTAAGTTCGCACAGAAGTTCAGTATTAATGCAAGTTTGAGCTATACATTCGTTAATAATGCGATTGAAAGATATACGATAATAGCGAACTTCCCGGAATCCAATCCGCTTTCTCAATATAACGGAGCTTCTTATAGCACTTATGGGAATATGGGAAAACGTCAGCAGGTCGGATTGTTCCTGTATGGCAGCTGGAATCCGGTTCCTCTGTTCCGTATCTATATGAACGGCGGATTCGACTATACGAATATCGACAGCAAGAAAGCATTAGGTCTGACAAAGGATGGTGTGGCCGGTCGAATCTTTGCAGGAACACAGTTCAATTTGCCGAAAGATTTCCGTATTAATTTGCATGGAGGTTATTTCAGCCCGTGGATCCAATTGCAGAGTGAACAATCTCCTTTCTATTTTGCCGGGTTGAATATCAGCAAGGATTTCCTGAAAAAGAAACTCTCTGTCTCTTTAGGAGCACAGAACCCGTTCTGGAAAACGATGAAGATGGAATCGACTACGACAGGCGAAGGGTTTGTGGACCGTTCTACCACTTGGCGTCATGCCCGTGAGTTCCGTTTGAGTGTCTCTTATCGTTTCGGTACGATGAAAGGACAGATCAAGAAAGTCCGCCGTGGCATCAGCAATGACGATACTAAAGGCGGTGGAGAAAGCAACAGCGCCGGTGGCGGCGAACAAGCGATGTAAAGCCAATCTTGCTTGAGGGCAGCTCCCTTGCCGTTTGTTTTGACTGACGGCAAGGGAGTTTTTTTATTTAAAATGGCGCTCTCGGACAAATCTGTCCGTCCAATTAGACAAATTGTGCCTGTCTCTCTGCCGTCAATCGCCTACTTTTGAACCGTAAATAAAGAATTTTGTAAACATGAAACACACAATCTTCAGTCTGATACTCCTTTTTATCAGCACTTCAGTCTTTGCCGCACGTAAGGAAATCCTGTTGAACGAGAACTGGATGTTCCGTTTTTCCCATCAGGTACAGTTTAAAAGCGAGGAACGCGTGAACCTGCCTCATACCTGGAACAGCGGCGATGCCCTTTCCGGTAAACAGGATTACTATCGCGGAATGGGTAACTATACCAAAACGCTGTTTGTAAAACCCGAATGGAAAGGCAAACGCCTCTTCCTGCGTTTTGAAGGAGTCAATACAATTGCGAATGTTTTCATAAATGATGTTCATATCGGCGAGCACCGCGGAGGATATGGCGCGTTTGTATTCGAGATTACGGATAAGGTGAAATATGATGCCGACAACCGGATACTGGTAAAAGTGAATAATGCCTTGCAGCAGGATGTCATGCCGTTGGTCGGCGATTTTAACTTCTATGGAGGTATCTACCGGGATGTAAATCTGATTATCACAGACCCGGTCAATATCTCGTTGACCGACTATGCTTCTCCCGGTGTCTATCTGATTCAGAATAAAGTAACGAAAGAGCAGGCCGATGTAAGAGCAAAAGTTCTGGTATCTAACGGAAGCGCGACGGCTCAGCCTGTAAAAGTGGACGTCAAGATCTGGGATGGCGATAAGCTCGTCCAACAGCAGGATATAAAGGTGACTGTGGAGGCTAATGATTGGGCAACGACGGGAATGGATCTGACTATCCGGAACCCCCATTTATGGAAGGGTCGTAAAGATCCGTTCATGTATAAGGCCGAAGTCTCTCTTTCCTCTGAAGGCCAAATAATCGACCGGATTGTCCAGCCGTTGGGATTGCGTTTTTATCATGTGGATGCGGAGGAAGGTTTCTTTCTGAATGGCGAACATCTGAAACTGAAAGGCGTATGTCGCCACCAGGATCGGGCGGAACGGGGAAATGCGCTTTATAAGATGCACCATGATGAAGATGCGGCCATTATGGTCGAGATGGGAGCCAATGCCGTTCGTCTGGCTCACTATCCGCAAGCGACTTATTTTTATGATCTGATGGATAAGTATGGTATTGTCACCTGGGCTGAGATCCCGCAGATCGGGCCGGGCGGATATCAGGACCAGGGCTACATCAACCAGCCTTCTTTCCGCGAGAACGGGAAAGAGCAGTTGAAAGAATTGATCCGCCAGCATTATAACCATCCGTCGATCTGTTTCTGGGGACTGTTCAACGAGTTGAAGACCATCGGAGACAATCCTACCGAATATATCGAGGAACTGAACGACCTGGCTCATAAGGAGGACCCGACCCGCCTGACGACATCTGCCAGCTTCCTTTCTTACGACGATGATATAAATAAGGTAACCGATGTGATTGCCTGGAACCAGTATTTCGGTTGGTATGGCGGTTCACCGTCCGATATGGGGAAATGGCTGGACGCCAATCACAAGGCGCATCCGGAATATAAGATCGCCATCAGCGAATATGGCGCAGGGGCGAGCATCTACCACCAGCAGGATTCCGTGAAACGGGGGATTGCTTCCGGCTGGTGGCATCCGGAGAATTATCAGACCTATTATCATATCGGTAACTGGAAAGCTTTGGCGGAACGTCCGTTTGTCTGGGGCTCTTTCATTTGGAACCTGTTTGATTTCGGAGCGGCCCACCGTGTGGAAGGCGATCGCCCCGGCATCAACGACAAAGGTCTGGTTACTTTCGACCGTAAGGTGAAGAAAGATGCTTTCTATTTCTATAAAGCGAACTGGAACGAAGACGAACCGTTTGTCTATATTACGAACCGTCGCCATCGCGACCGTTCCTTGGCTGTTACGGATATCATGATCTTCTCCAATCAGCCGGAAGTAGAATTGTTTGTAAACGGAAAAAGCATCGGCAAACAAAAGCCGGACGAATATGCGACATTCGAGTGGAAAGGTGTCGCTTTGCAGGATGGGGAGAATACGATAGAGGCTCGTTCCACCCAAAAGAAGCATCCTGTGAATGATAAAGTGGTCTGGACGGTGAAGTAAAAATAGTACACAAGAAAGAAGAACCAGGTACACCGATGACGCGGATTAGACGGATGGGCGCGGATCATATTAATAGAAAAAATCCGCGTAAATCCGTTAAATCCGCGTCATCAGCGTACCTGGTTCTTCTTTTAGCGTCTTTGGTCTTAGTTCCCGTAAGGAATCAGTTCTTTCAGTATTTGTTCTTTATACCACGGATCATCCGCCTCTTTCAGCAACGGAACCATTTGTTTGCATAAGTCGGATATGATCTCTTTATTCTCCTGCCAGGGCAGGTTCTGCATCTGATACGGATCTTTCAGGTCATCAAACAATAGGACCTCCTTGAGTTCTTTTGTCTTCCGGTCGATCGTGAGCGACATTGTATATTGATGTGTTTTGATTCCTCTCGACACCGGAAAATAAGAAATGACTTTTCCTTCGACGTCCTTGTCTCCATCGACATTTTTGATGTACAAGGCTCCCTGACGCAAAGGAACGGAAGAGTCCTTTCCTGTAAAACGCCCGGCATAATTTCGTCCTTCCACGGTTGCCGGAATTTGTTTTTCCAGGCCGCACAGTCCGAGTAGGGTCGGCATGATATCAGGGGAAGACAACAAAAGCTCGCGGTCGATCCGAGGGGGTACTTTTCCGGGTAAACGAACCATAAACGGGACGTTCATGCTTTCGGCGTAAGGCGAGTTTTTCGGATCGTCCGTATTTTGGCTGCACATGGTCTCTCCATGGTCGGAAGAGAAAATAACGAGGGTGTTCTTGTCCAATCCCTGTTTTTTGAGTTCATCCAATATCCGTCCGAAAGCCCGGTCGATACCTGTCACCGATGCAAAGTAATAACGTACGGATGGTGCTTTTTTCATTTCCCGGTTCGCATTCGGACGAATCAACAGGCTGTCCAGCGGTAGGTCTTTGTATAAGTTGTAATCTTCCTCCATGCAATCTTCCAGTGAGGCGTACGGACTGTGAGGCGGGTTGAAGCTGACCATCATAAAGAACGGCTTTTTAGGGTCCCGTACGTTCCCCTCATTCCGCAGATAGGAGATGGCTTTGTCTGCTTCATGTTCGGGCGACCACTCGTTTATCTCATGCTTGACGCCTTCGGTATCCCAATAGTGCGGATGCTTGTGGACGTCATAGGTCCCGTACGAATACCAGTAATCGAAACCATGCCGGCGTTCTGCCGGCGTATAGGCATCCCAGGCCGGAACACGGTCTTCCACGTATTTTCCGGGACGTTCCGGGTCATTGGGAGTCGGGCAGTCGACATGCAGTTTCCCGATATAAGCACAGTTATAGCCGGCTTGGCTGAACACGTCGCTGATGCAGGTTGCATCTTCGCGCAATGAACTGATCGGACGGTTGGCATTACAGTTTAAGGGAACCCCGCTATGTTCCGGGTACATTCCCGTCAACAATATTCCCCGGTGCGGACTGCTCAGCGGGCAGTTGCTCATGGCCGAAGTTAGCACAACGGATTCTCTCGCAAACCGGTTCAAATTAGGCGTATGCACCGGATCCCCCTCAAAATTCACCGCTTCTCGGAATCCTGTTTCCCGCCAGAATCCCATCGCATGGTTACGCATCTGGTCAGGGAAGATGTAGATGATGTTAGGAGTGGTTGATAAATCCAGGGTGGTAACAGGCTTTTCTTTACATCCCTGAAAGGAGAAAAGAAGGATACCCCCTAAAAGATATGCCACATCATGGTTGGAATGATTGAGTTGTTTATACATATGTTTATTGATTTATAGGACGTAATGATATTTTGCATTTGCCTTTTTGTTGCGGATTGATTATAAAAAAACGGATTCTGTAAAGTACTCCGCTTGTCCATGAAGACAATAGGGAACTGTCATTAATTTTGATAGTCTCTATTGTTGGAGACAGTTGCTTTTTGTCGTACACGATCTGTATGCTCATATCGTCTCTTTTCAGGAATAGTGAACCGTCTTGTTCTTCTATATCACAGGCCGTCATAAAGTTTAGAACTGTTTCTCCTGTTGTTTTATTTAACGACCAACTATCGGAAATAATAAATTCTTTTTTACGTTTTAGCTGATACGTTCTAATCCAGGATTTAATATTTGCTTCTGCTGCATAAGCATTCGTAATGTCTGCAGAAAAACAGGCGTTTTGTTTGGTATCTTTGAAATGTACATCAGTTGCTTTGAATTTTTCTCCGTTATGCTGGTCATTGCCGTTTATGGTCGGCAGATTGTGATAGCAGGACTGCATGGTCCAGATTGAATATCGTTCAGAACTGAATGTTTTGCGAGTATAACGTCCGACACCGACATCGATTAGGACTGGCAAACCGTTATAATAAAGCATGCAGCTACCGACATCATTATGATTGTGCGGTACATTGTTGTGGCTTCCGTGTGCGGCAAAAAAGAATCCTGCATTTAATTTCTTTCCATCCCTGGCGACACAAAGTTCGGAGTCTTTGAAATAATAAGAAAGGAAGTCGATGTCGCGACCTTTTCCCTTCAAAATCTCTTTTGACATGACAATATCGTCCAAAACCCTTGCGAAAATACTTCCCCGGTGAAGTGTGGTTGCCCAGTTGCTGATTCTGGCAAAATCAGAGGCAAAACCAGTCATGACAGGATCATCGATACATTTGCCATAGTGGTAAACCGCTCCGGAATTGATGTTGCAGACCGCTCCGGCATCTGAAAAGTTTACAAAATACCGGTTGTAAATATGGACGCGATAGATGTATTTCCCTATATTTTGTATCTTTTCCTGATTGAAAATATTAATGCTTCCATCGGTAATACGATATAGCAGGTCCAGGAATTTTACTAAATTAGCTCCGGCATGTCCCCAATAGGTCGGACCTTCTTCGCAAGCCCCATCCTCATGCTGCACGTCGATGTAACGATCGACTGAGCGCATCAACTGGTATACGTGTTCAGTCTTTTGGCGTCGATCGTCATCCAATAGCATGACGGCTTGCAATACATTATAATTGATCCAAATGTTCCAGTTATTTACATTTTTTTCTCCATGTAGCCCCATCCACCAATAATCGGTACGGGAAAAATAAGGATCGATCAATCGTTCTATGACAGTCTTTTTTATTCTTTTGGATATAAGCGGGCTGACTTTATCGAATTCTTCTTTAAAAAAGTGATAGGTCCAAGCCATTTGCGCACCGATATCGGCTACAACAAGTTCAACAGTCGGTTCGTCCGGATCCGGCAGGCCTGACTGGTCTTTCTGGAAATAAGCGTGCGCCGAATGTACCCAGGAAGTCTCGCATAAAAACCATGCCCCGTTGATGATGGCATCCATAAAACGTCCTTTGCCTTCTACTAACTCGGCTAAGGTGAGAGATATTAATGCCATATGGTTTTCACGACCGGTCAAGATTTCTCCAGTACGTTTGTAGGCCAGATAATCCGTCGCCAAATCCGGTTTCCAAATATGGGAAAGTGCTTTCTCTCCATCAGATATGATATTCTGCCTGATTTCCGGTGTGGCTATATGTTCCCACTTTTCCCGGTTCTGATAAGATGGGTATGAGATCCAATGTTCATCTGCAGCTAATATTGAAAATAGTTCCTCTTTAGAGACACTGTTCTCTAAAAGGCTGTCTTGGGCAGAAACAGTACCGAGGCATAATAATAATAAAATGATATAAAAAACTTTTTTCATATATAGTCCCTTTTTCCGATTGAAGCATATAGATTACAAATATAATGAAAAAGGACAGACATAACAGTCTGCCCTTTTATTTGTTTAATGGTAGATGATTACCATCCTGGATTCTGATTTTCTTTCAGACTCGGATTCTTTTCTGTTTCGCTGTTCGGAATCGGCCACAGATAGTCGCGTGCCTGAACGACGCGGTTATAATAGAACTGTCCGGTGAAACCTTTTACTTTGCCAGCCAAGGATTCGAGCAGTCCCCAACGTTTCATGTCGCTGAAACTATGACCTTCACCTGCCAATTCGACGGCACGTTCATGTCTGATACGCTTGAATACTTCGTCTTTGGTTGTCGCTTTCAAATAGCTTGGACCACTGTTGAGCCCAGGCATACCAACACGTGCACGAACCTGGTTGATCAGATCTACTGCTTTGGTCTGCTGGTCTGTCTGGTTGTAGCATTCTGCCAACATTAACAGAACGTCGGCATAGCGGATCAACGGAAAGTTTATCGGTGTATCGGCACGGTTGTTGATGGCTCCGTCCATATCGTATTCGGCGACGAACTTGCGCCACAAATACATTTCGTAGTTTCCGTTGACGCGGATAAAACCGTTCTTTTCGTTTGCTTGTCCGGATTTTGCAGTAATAATATATTCGGTATCCATTGGAGCGTTGGCGTACCAACCCTTATAAGTCGTGTATGGCAGGATGATAGTAGCCATCATACGTGGGTCTCGTTTGCTGTACATGTCCAATAATTTGTCTTTGGCTGCCGGATAAGTTTCCACTTGGTTCAATCCTTTGTTCAGAGTGGCATAGAATGTCTCTTTCTTCACATCGTCGCTTTCGTTGAACCCGGGAATCACTTCGTTCCAATCGAACGGATGACCATCAGTCCATTCATAAGAGTCTACGAAATCAGTGGCAGCCATTACATTGTTCCAGCAACTTCCGTAAGAAGCACGGCTTCCCATATAGAAGGTGGTAGGCATACCGAAGTCTGTACCGACACCGCCAATATTCTGGATGGCGAAAATCATTTCGGAACTTTCATCACCACCCGGTTTGAACAGGTTGGCATAATCGGAATATAAAGCATATTCGCCACTGTTTATAACACTTTCAAAGCATGTGGCAGCTTCCTGATACTGTTTGTTATAAAGAAGCACTTTCCCTTTCAATGCCATTGCAGCCCCGGATGTGGCACGGCCTTTGTTCGTGTCGTCCCATTTAGCCGGCAGGTGGGCGATGGCGTCATCCATATCCTGGATGATGAACTTACGCACTTCGTCGGCTGAGCTTCTCGGGTTCATCATGTTGGAGAAATCTTCCGCTACGATTGTCTTTTCGTCATAGATAGGAACGCCGCCCCAGAAATCGAGCAAAGTGAAGTAATAGAGGCCACGCATGAAACGAGCTTCCGATTTGTAACGACTTTTCAATTCATCCGACATATCGCATTTGTCCACATTCTGCAAGACGATATTCGCACGTGCGACACCTTCATACAATTGTTTGAACTTATTGCCGACGGCACCTTCTGTCGTTGTGTAAGTTCCGCGGCCGATATTCGGATAGGAAGGAGCGTCATATCCGGCTCCTACACCACCTAAACAGTCGAAACCGAATTGGCGGCCGAATACATCGTCATGCGTCATCTGGCTGTAAACGCCCATCATTGCCTGATCGGCGTGATCCTGTGTCTGGAAGAAAGTCCCGGCACTCATTTGGTCTTCCGGATAACGATCCAGGTCATAGCAACTGCTCATGAATAAAAACGAAGCAGCGCAAGTGAAAAATAATTTATACTTGTTCATGATGTTTGATTCAATTAAAAGGTGACATTAATACCTAATACAGCTGATTTCATAGCCGGATAACCTAAACCGCTGATTTCCGGATCAAGACCTCTGTATGACGTGAATGTGAAGAAATTCTCCAAACTACCGTAGAAACGGAGTCTTTCCAATTGCATCTTATCTGTAACGGACTTTGGCAGGGTATAGCCTAACTGGATGTTGCGAATCTTCAAATACGCTTTGTTTGACAGGTAGAAATCACTTCTCTGCTTGTTGATTTCATTTTGGGACTGAAGTAAACGCGGATAAGTAGCGTCCGTACGGCCTTCTGTCCAACGGCCTTCTGCCACTTCTTTGTTCAACTGGTATCCGAAACGAACGGATGAAGTGTTGGCTAAATCGTGTTGCCAATATGTCTTTACTCCTGCTTGTCCTTGGAACAGGACGGAGAAGTCGAAACCTTTGTAAGCAGCATTCAGGTTCAAACCGAATTGGAATTTCGGATTCGGGCCGTCGCTGACGATTTCGCGGTCATCCATATCGATGATACCGTCTCCATTGATGTCTTTGTACAGTAAATCTCCTTTTTGAGGTGTCCCGAATGCAGCAAACGGATTGACTTTTTTGCCTTTATCGTCTACCGGTGCATTGTCGATCATCTGTTGTACAAGTGCCAGATCAGCATCTGTCTGTATGATACGGTCTACGCGCAGCAGGTATTGGGAGTTGATCGAATGCCCTTCCCAGATTAAGTTAGCTCCGTCAATAGACTGACCGCCTTTCTCTTTCCCTTTGAATTTGTTTACCATATTCTTTACGTATGTAAAGTTTCCGTTCACTCCATAAGAAAAGTCTCCGATCTTATCTTGCCAGCCAAGTGTCATTTCAATACCCTGGTTCGTAACAGTAGCGCTGTTCTGTTTAGGGATGGAAGCCGTTCCATGTACGTCGGGAGCCGGCAGGTTGATCAAGATGTCTTTTGTCTTTTTATTGAAATAATCGATCGTACCGGTAAGTTTATTGTTAACCAATCCGAAGTCGATGCCGACGTTGGTCATGTAGGTAGATTCCCAAGTCAGGTTCGGGTTTGCCAATTGAGCTTGTGCAAGTCCCAATACCAAGGCATTGTTCAATGTGTAGTTGAAAGCACTTCCACTACTTGGTTTGTTGGCATAAGTCGCGAGAGCGTCATAGTTGCCGACAGAATTGTTACCTAAAGAACCGTAAGAAAGACGCAGTTTTAAATTGCTCAAACCTTTTTCCACCCAGTCTTCCATGAATGCTTCCTGGTCCATACGCCAAGCGACAGAGGCGGAGGGGAAATAACCGGTCCGGTTATTGGAAAGGAAACGGGATGACTGGTCTGAGCGAAGGTTCACTTCCAACAAATATTTGTTATCCCAGTCCAGATTGACGCGCCCGAAGAAAGAACGCATGGCCCATTCTGTACTTGAACCGGAAGCGGACGCATCGCCAATGGCAGCATTGATCACATTCAGGCTTAAGTCGATCATATCATATTTAGTAGCGGAGAAATTCTTGCTGCGATACATTTCTTGGCTGGCCCCGACCATGGCGTTTATGCCTAAACGATTATCCAGGAAACGTTTTTCATAGCGTGCAACAACATCACCGAAGAAGCGTTCTACTTTACCGTCATAGTTCATGATACTTGTTTTCCCGCGTGTAGAAGAGGTGATTACTTCGTCACGGAAGTTCCAAGCGTCGATGAATACAGGCTTTTTGCTCCGCTGTTCGTCTACGAACTCGTATGAGTAAGAAGCTGTTACTGAGAATCCTTCAAAAGGTTTCAAAGTGCCGACGAAACGGGAACGCATATTGGTTTTACGGATATTGCCGGCCGTTTGATTCAAGCGGCGCAAAGGGTTATTCACAGCAGCTTGTGCATCATCCTCGCTGTTATTCATGGCTCCGTATCGTCCGTCCGGTGCGCGGAATACCATGCCGGGAGTTGTTGCTGAAGCATATGTGAATACATCATCGACAGATGTGTCTTTCTTATCATTAGCCGTATATTTGGCAGCCGGATCCATATTCGATACATAGCCGCTAACCTGAGCACCCAAGTTCAACCACGGTTTTACATCGGCTGAGATGTTGACACGCCCGTTATACTTCTCGTATGCCGTATTTTCCATGACACCTGGATTCTTCTGATAACCGAATGAAGAATAGAAGCGAATCTTGTCGCTACCGCCGCTCATCGAAATCACATGGTTGTGGGAAGTCGAATTTTTGAATGTTTCATCCAGCCAGTTGGTATTCGGATATCTGAGCGGATCTTTTCCGCCATCGGCACGCCATTCGTCAATAACCTCTTGCGAGAATTGTTTCTTTAACCCTGAGTTTTCGTATCCTTCGTTGATCAACTCCATGTAAGTGGCATAATCTGATACCGGATCCATAGAACTTGGGATCTCCGGGGAGGTAAATGAGACGTAACCATTATAGTCTAATTTGATAGAACCGGCTTTGCCTTGCTTTGTTGTAATCAAAATGACACCATTGGCTGCACGAGAACCGTAGATGGCGGAAGAGGCAGCATCTTTCAAAACGGTCATCGATTCAATATCCTGAGGGTTGACAGTGTTGATGCCAGCTTCAACGCCATCGATGATAACTAACGGAGCAGAGTCATTCAGTGTACCCTGACCACGCACTTTGATGGAGGCATTATCATTACCCGGCTGATTGGCCGTACCTTGTACGTTTACACCGGCTGCAAGACCTGCCAATGCGTGAGAGACGTTGGTGATGGGGCGGCTTTCTGTCAATTCAGCAACGTTGATAGTCGATACGGATCCTGACAAGTTAACCTTTTTCTGTGTACCGTAACCTACAACTACAACTTCATCCAAAGCCTGTGAGTCTTCAGCCAGTTTAATGTTGAACGAAGTCTGATTGTTTACGGGGATTTCCTGATCCTTATATCCTATATAAGAAACAACAAGGATCGAATTAGGAGATACTTCCAAAGAGAAATTACCGTCCATATCGGTAATAGTTCCATTAGTCGTACCTTTTTCTACGACATTAGCTCCAGCGATAGGACCAAGTGCATCTTCTACTACACCTTTGATACTGTGTTTTGCCTGTTGAGGAGAAGCCACAACAGGATTGGGTTCGTCCGAACCAAACGTACCGGTTGAAGGATTAGCCGAGACCATCCCGATTGATGCTAAGAGCATGGAAGCTCCCAAGAACATCGCTCTCGATACATAAAAGCGTTTAAAATCTTTTGTCATAATAACACCAGATTGATTAATAAATTGATAATAATTCTCGTTTCTCTAAATAGGCACTTTGTGTGTTTTTATTGTGTTTTTCACAAAAGTGTGTTTTGATCTGAGTTCTTCAAGAACTACGATCAGGACACTGCAAATTTAGATGTTAATAATGTGCATGGATGTATAATTTTATCCATTTGATATGCACTAATCTTCCAACGGTGAGTTTTTAGCAATGCTTTAAGTGTTTGTATATTAGTATATTGTATGATTTCTGTTTTATATAACATATAAATTTGGTTTAATAAGTAACATATTTATTTAGAATTCATGTTTGAATATTCATATAGGCACACATCGAAGCATAAAAACGATACCATTGGGGCAAATACTCATAATCCGGCAGGAGTGAAACGTAAATGATGATTTACCTGTCACTTTTGGATCAAGCCAAAAGTAACAGACAAATCATTATTTTGATGTTGCTAATTTTCTTAATATCTGAACCTTTTCCGTACAAATAGAGAAACGAATGTAACTCTCCCTTACAAAGACAGTATTATTTCTTCACTTAAACCGGTGCATTTTACTATAGTAGCAATATCTACCCCAGTATTTTTCATCTTGGAAGCGACTTGACGCATACCTTCGGCAAGGCCTTCCGCTTTCCCTTTCGCCTCACCTTCAGCAAGGCCTTCTGCTTTTCCTTTTGCCTCACCTTCGGCGATTCCTTCTATTCTCCCTTCCCATTTGGCCGTGTCGATCACGTCGTTTTGGATCATGATGGCATCGAGATGGCGGTCGTAGATGAGGCGTTCCTGGGGCGACATCGAGTAGTATTTCAACTTCTCGCGGGCTTCCTTCAGTCCCGGTGCGGTCGTGTCGGGGCGGATCGTGCCGTCTTTCAGATATTCGATCCATTCGTCCAAAGGGGTGAGAGCTACTTTGTCGAACTCGTTTACACGGACCAGGATATATTCGGGGAAGATTTCGGCGGGAAGGCGAGAGACGAGGACATCGCGTTCGCGCATGTTGACACGCAAGTGGTCGCCCGTATGCACGCCGATGAAATGGTTCTGGCCGTGATAGATATAATCCGTCCCGATACCGATGTCGAAATAGAGGATGCTGATGGAGTAGACTTTCTTGATTTTCTCGTAGCCTTCACCTATGGAGATATGTTCGGTGATGGCTTTGGCGACACCGTAGAGAATGCGTTCCAAGTAATGCAATTCGCGTGTGTTCTGGATTTCGACGAGGATGATTTCACCTTTGCTGTTCAAGGCTTTGATGTCGACGCGGTTGAACTTGTCGTCGGCGCTTTCCTGGTTGCCTTCGCTTTCGAGGATTTCGACGATCTTGATTTCTTCGTTCAGCATAACGGTCAGGAAACCGTCGAGCACATCGAAGTTGGCCTTCTGGCGCAATAGACGCTTGATGGCCCAGTCGAAGCGAATATATCTGTCCTGCAACTCTTTTCTTTCCATCTCTTCCATGATTTTCAGATCTGACTCTTCCTTTTTCATAGTTACTGTTTTATTAGTTATTACTTGATCCACAAATATACATATTATTTATAAACGGACAACGGATCGGGAAGAATGTTTCGGATATTGGCAAATGTAAGTTTTACCTTTCCTGACAATGATACATGATGTGATAAAGATTGAACATCTATTTCTGTTATGGATTCATATATGATAAAATGACAATAACCCCAGATTGGCCCGTATTCTATTTCGGGTAAAATTCCGGATCGTTTTGATTTGACTTTTTGCCGGCTTTTAGCTGGAATTGGTAACGATTGAAAAAACGTCATAGGCGGAAAATGAAAAAACGATGTCTCTTTGCAATCAGATAGGAGAAAGAACGGATATTCTGGAAAACCTGAACTCCCGGAGAATCGCCTGTAATAAAAAGAGTCGGGACATTTCCTGTATATCTTAAACCGATTCCGGGGCTTTCCAGCCACGACGACCGTCTTCATTTCCCTTACGACCGTCTTTGTCGCCATCAGCACGGTCGTCATGCTATATACACTGCGCATCTCAGAGCAATTATGACCGTCTTCGTGGCAAAAAACTGCGCACCTCAGCCGACAAAGCCCTTTTTACCCGCAAAAAAGCCGAATTTCAGCCCTATTATTAAAGATTGTATTTCGTTGTTAAAGAACCGGTATTATACAATAAGCTTCCCGTTCAGCCACAAATAAAAGGTACGAATATAATAATATTTGAAACATTAAAGAACCAGGTTCGCGGATGACGCGGATGAAACGGATGAAAGCGGATTTTAATTATTTTATCCGTTAAGATCCGCCCGATCCGCGTCATCCGCGAACCTAGTTCTTTAGTGGGACATTTAGTTTCAAATCTGCCAAATATTGAACCATAAATGATAACGAAGTACCATAGTTCTTGAAGAACTATGATAATATTTTGAACATGTAAAAAACACAAACGATAATTTAATGAAATATGAATTATAAATCTAATTTACTAATCAAATCTGGTGTTATTATGACAAAAGATTTTAAATGCTTTTATGTATCGAGAGCGATGTTCTTAGGGGCTTCTATGCTCTTAGCATCAATCGGGATGGCTTCTGCTAATCCTTCTACCGATGCATTTGGTTCTATAGAACCAAGCCCTGTTGTCGCTTCGCCACAACAGACTAAACACGCTATCAAGGGTGTAGTAGAAGACGAGTTTGGTCCGGTCGCAGGGGCAAATGTTGTAGAAAAGGGAACAACCAATGGTACGATTACCGATATGGACGGTAATTTCTCTTTGGAGGTATCTCCTAATTCCATCTTAGTCGTTTCGTTTATCGGATATAAAGAACAAGAAATACCGGTAAACAATCAAAAATCGTTTACCATTAAACTAACCGAAGATTCTCAAGCATTGGATGAGGTTGTGGTTGTTGGTTATGGTACACAGAAGAAAGTGAACCTGACGGGTGCTGTTTCTTCTGTCGATTTTTCGGAACAGGCAGCCAGCCGTCCTATTACAAATGTATCGTCGGCATTGGGTGGTTTGTCTGCCGGTTTGCAGGTTATGCAAAGTAAAGGTAACCCGACCGATGATGGTGCTACGATTCGTGTCCGTGGTACAGGTACGTTGAATAATGCCAGCCCGTTGGTGTTGGTAGACGGAATGGAAGCATCAATGGATGCTGTCAACCCACAGGATATTGAATCTATTTCTGTTTTGAAAGATGCGGCTTCTGCTGCTATTTACGGTTCACGTGCTGCCAATGGTGTTATTTTGATTACGACAAAGAAAGGTAATCGAGAAAAAATACGTGTGACCTATTCCGGTACTTTTTCTGTAGCTCAACCCTCCAATTTGTTGGATTTTGTCACGGATTATCCGAAACATATGCGTATCATCAATGAGATGAATCATAATATCACCGGTGATAGTAGCAGGGATATTTTCTCTCAATCGACTATCAGCGCATGGGAAGCGGCTAATGCTGATCCGAACGGTTTAACGGCAAATGGCGTACCGAACTGGTTGGCTTATCCGAATACGGACTGGAATGAAGAAATGTATAAAAACAATTTGGTACAAGACCACGTCGTGTCTATCAACGGAGGTAGTGAAAAGGTTACGTTTTTGCTGTCAGCGGGTTATATGGATAATCCGGGTTTGGTTGAAAACACAGGCTTGAAGCGTTACACTATGCGTGCCAATGTAGAAGCGAATGTGACGAAATGGTTGACGTTGGGAACTCGTACGTACGCAATCATGAACGACAAGGACCAGGGAAACTTTGCCGATACGGGGATGTTAAACTTTATTCGCCAAACTACTCCCGGCTTGATCGGTATGTATGACGGAAAGTTGGGATATCCTGAAGCTGCGGAAGAAAGTGCTACAGCCAACAATATGTGGATGTATTTGAAAAGCAGGGATGGTCAGGACCGTTCTTCACGTTTCAACACGACAATGTATTCGAAGATCAAGTTCATGGAAGGTTTGAGTTGGGATTTCAATTTTAACTATGGACGTCGTTTTGATGAATATAATTCCCATACAGTTCCAGTTGCACGGTATAAGTTCAGCGATGGTAGCATCGGTTCGACTGCTACGACTCCCGATCAGATGAGTACGACCTGGAAATCATACGCAGAAGAAACATATACGTTGGAAAATATCCTTCGTTACGACAAAACATTCAAGGAAGATCATGATTTGAATGTGATGCTCGGTTATAATGAATACTATTACAAACAATATGAGCACAAACAGGAAAAGAAAGGATTGATCGATCCGAGTATCAATGTTCCTGACGGTGCAACGGAGATGATAAAAAGTTCCGGTACTGCAAAAGACGAAGCTTTACGTTCTGTATTCGGTCGTCTCAACTATGCTTACAAATCAAAATATTTGTTTGAGGCAAACTTCCGATATGACGGTTCTTCCCGTTTTAATGCTGACTCACGTTGGGGTATTTTCCCTTCTTTTTCTGCTGCATGGCGTATTTCGGAAGAAGATTTTATGAAGAATATCGACTGGTTGAGCAATTTGAAGATTCGCGCCTCTTGGGGACAGATCGGTAATAACCGTATTACAGACAAAGACAATTATCAGGATTATTATGGTTATCAGGCTACATATGCCACTTATAATTATTCTTTCGGAGGAAAACAAATGACAGGTCTGGCTCAGAACCGAATTGGCAATACCCGTTTGGAATGGGAAGGTACGACCGTTACCAACTTCGGTATCGATGCAGGTTTCCTGAACAATCGTTTGACTGCTGAAATCGATGTCTATAATAAAGTGACGGATGGTATCTTGACGACTCCGAACCTGCATTTGACAATGGGTATCAAGACGCCTCCGACCATGAATACGGCGGAAGTGACTAACCGAGGTGTTGAAATGACATTAGGTTGGAAAGATAAGATCGGAGAGTTCGACTATGCTGTATCGGCTAACTTCTCTTACAACCATAATGAAGTTTCCAAATATTTGGGTGAATATAAAGCCGGTTGGGTAGAGAAAGATGGTCAAAAAGTATGGCAATCTAATATAGGTGAAGTATCGGTGTCTAAAGATAACGGTCGTATTGTTGAAGGACATCCTATCAAAGAATACTATACTTTGAATACATATTCCGGTAACGGTTCCCATTTTAACAGTGATGGAACTGTAAATGTCAATGGAGGTCCGAGAGACGGTATGATCCGTACGGAACAAGATATGAAATGGTTGCAGGCAATGATGGATGCTGGCTATCAGTTCCAACCTAACAATGGCGTTGGACCGACCAAGATAAATTACGGTGATTTGATTTATGCGGATGTCAATGGTGACGGAATATACGGTAGTTCATACGACTATACATTCCAAGGTTCTTCTGCCATGCCGAAGTTTGGATATGGTATCAACATCAGTGCTGGTTGGAAAGGATTTGACTTGAGTATGTTGTGGGCAGGTAATGGAGGTTTCGACCTTTATTGGGAAGAATCTCCATATAACAGCGTCTCCATCAGAAATGGATGTGCTGTTTCTGAACGGGTTGCTAATGACCACTATTTCTATGATCCTGCAAATCCGAATGATCCGAGAACCAATTTGAATGCTTATTTTCCCCGTTTGGTTGACGAAAGTAACAAACAGAGTCGTCAGACAAGTAACTTCTACTTGTACAATGCATCTTATCTGAAATTGAAAAACTTGACGATTGGCTATACGTTGCCAGCAAATATCGTTTCTAAAATATTTGCAGAGAGAGTACGGGTTTATGTATCGGGTGAAAACTTGTTTACTATCACTTCATTCCCAGGACAAGACCCGGAAATGGGTGCTAATACCAATTATCCGTCATTACGTCAATTTGCAGCAGGTATTAACGTAACATTCTAATTAAAGAAAACATGAAATTAGTTAATAATATATTAGTTATTGCAGCTGTCGCTTCTGTCATGACAGCTTGTAAACCTGATTTGTTGGATACAAATCCCTATGACAAGGTCGGGTCTGAAACCATGTGGGGCAACGAAACGATGTGCGACATGGGAGTAAACGGTATTTATGCTACTTTACGTGAGGCTAAAGTAGCACATGAAATGTTTACCCAAGATGCGATGGGATTTGCCGGGCAGGCTCGTGATCCTCAAGCATTGTTGAATGGTACGGTTACAGCCAGCAACAGTTTGTTCTCTGATACTTGGAAACAGCTGTACGAAGGTATTCATCGTGCAAATGATGCTATATTTAATTTGCCAGGTGCTCCGATTGATGAAGCGAAGAAAGATCGTTTGATGGCAGAATCTAAGTTTCTCCGTGCTTATTATTATTTCCGTTTGAATCGCGTATTCCAAGGTGTTCCTGTTTATTTGGAACCGGTGGAAGACAGCGAATGTACGAATGCACGTGAAACAGCCGATAAAGTTTGGGAAGTAATTCTTTCCGATCTGAATGATTGTGTCAATAGCGCTAATTTGCCAAACAAATATACGGCCGGTGATCCAAACTATGGTCGTGCCACAAAAGGAGCTGCTTATGCGTTGATGGGACAGACGTATATGTGGATGAAAGATTATCCCAATGCAGAAAAAGCATTACGTAAAGTCGGAGAATTAGGATTTGCTTTGTTTCAAGGTGAATACAAGCAATTGTTTAAAGAAGCGAATGAAGATTGTGATGAAATGATTTTTTCTGAACAGAATATTGGTGTTAGCGGCTATGGTTCTAAAACAGAGTTTTGGCTGGGATCTCGTGTCTCTTTCGGTTCTTGCTGGAATAGTTATTTGCCGAGTGTTCATTGGGTGGAATCATTTGAATGTGCAGATGGAAAGCCTTTTAATTGGAATGACTTCTTGCCGGGGTATAATGAAATGACACCGCTTGAAAGAGTTGTCTTTTTCTTACGTGATACTGTAGGAGAATGGGAGACGTATCCGGATGAAATAAAAGATAAATTGCGTATAGGATTTAAACAGGCAATTGCAAATGGTGCCGATATGTCTAAATATTTACCTTCAGGTAATGAAGCTCGTTTACGTAAAGCGTATGAAAACCGTGACCCACGTTTGGAAGCTACGGTTATTACTCCGTATTCTGAATACAGAGGAGCTATTGGTTCAAATGAATATACATACACAATGCGTTGGCCGACTACTCAATCTGATGAGGCTGCACCTTTTGAGTTGAGAACGGACTGTCAGACCTACTTCTATTATTTGTATCGTAAATTTGTAGCAGAAGGCGCTTCTGAAACTTCGAATCGTGAATATTGCCCTACGGATTATCCGTTGATCCGTTATGCAGATGTTGTTTTGATGTTGGCTGAAGCAATCAACGAACAAGGGTTCAAACAAGAAGCTGTCGATTTGGTTAATGCAGTTCGTCAGAGAGCAGGTGCTGCTTTATTGCAGACAACGGATCCGGGCAAGCCTACTTATGTGAGCGGTCAGAATGACATGCGCACTCGTATCCGTAACGAACGTCGTTGGGAACTGCCTTTGGAAGGGGTCAATCTCTATGACGAAATGCGTTGGAGAACGATGGGTGATTGGTGTAAGGCCGGCAATGGATCCAAAGAAATCTGGGGTACGATTGTCAATCCATATTCTTGGGCAGGCGACCATATTTATGTATGGCCTATTCCTACAACAGAATGTGAAATGAATGATAATTTGATTCAGAATGATGGTTGGATAAATTAATCGAATAGGTATATATTTTCAATATAAGTTTTGTTTGATGGCTTTGGTTGAGATCGTAAGATCGGAAACCAAAGCCATCTTATTTTTTTTGAACAATAGGCTTAAAATTTTGTCATTGGACAATCAGTGCACATGAATTGGATGAATATGTCCGTATCCCATAGATGGTACTTATAATTTTGTGATATTGAAAAATAATACCTATGAGAACACAACGATTCATCACAATCGTGTGCCTGTTGCTTTGGACAGTTGCACACTTGCACGCGTACGAAAAACGCGACTTGTTGCAGAAGGAGGCCGATTTTGAGAAGGTCAAATCCGCGTTGATAATGGGGCAGAAGTGGGTGCCTTATCCTGATTATTCCGACCGGGTCGGTTGGGATAAGTTCCTTGGCGATTATAAAGACGATTATATCCGGAAAGGAGAAAGTTTCCTGGATTATGAATGGAAGATTGTAAAGGCAACCGATTATCTGGAATATGGACGGAGCGGTAGCCGGACGATAATGGAGAACCCGTTTGGACAGAACAATTCCGCACTCGGAAGTTTGTTTATGGCAGAGATGGCCGAAGGAAAGGGACGCTTTGTCGACCAGATTATCAATGGCGTTTTTGTCAGCTGTGAAATGACAAGTTGGGCGTTGTCGGCCCATTTGGGATTACAGAAGATCGGAGGATGTTTTCCGAGTTATGAAGAACATGTGATCGACTTGGGTTCGGGAAACCTGGCCTCCCAGTTGTCTTGGATTTATTATTTCCTGAAACCTTCTTTCGACAAGAAAAATCACTTGATTTCAAAAAGGCTGCGGCATGAATTGCAAGTCCGTATCCTCGATACCTACATGAATGAAGATCATTTCTGGTGGATGGCGTTCCACCTGAAACCCGGCGGATTGGTGAATAACTGGAACCCGTGGTGTAACTTCAATGTGCTGCAATGTTTCTTCCTGCTCGAAAATGACCGGGATAAATTGGCGAAAGCGGTTTACCGGACGATGACTTCTGTGGACCATTTCATCAACTATACCCATGGTGACGGAGGTTGTGAAGAAGGGCCTTCCTACTGGGGACATGCTGCCGGAAAGATGTACGATTATTTGCAGATGCTTTATGACGGGACCGGTGGTAAAATATCCATATTCGATCAGCATATGATTCAGAATATGGGAGAATATATTGTCCGTTCGTATGTCGGTAACGGATGGGTTGTCAATTTTGCAGATGCTTCAGCAAGAGGTGGCGGGGATGCTTCACTGATTTACCGTTATGGGAAAGCGGTCGGTAGCGATTTGATGATGCATTATGCCGCTTATCTTGACAAAGAAGCAAAGGCAAGCAAATCGGTAAAAAGCAGCACTCCTTTTGGGACGGATGTTTTCCGTGTCCTGCAAACGATCTTAGTGAAAAATGAGTTTGAAAAGGAGGATGCAGCCGTTCAGTTCCCCGGCTATTCCTGGTATCCGGAAACCGAATTTTGCTATATGACCAACAAGAACGGCTTTTTCGTGGCAACGAAAGGTGGCTATAATAATGAAAGCCATAATCATAATGATGTAGGAACCTTCTCCCTTTACTTAAATACAACGCCTGTCTTTATCGATGCCGGGGTCGGGACTTATACCCGCCAGACATTCAGTTCCGAACGCTATTCTATCTGGACGATGCAGAGCAATTATCATAACCTGCCTATGATTAATGGTGTGCCGGAGCAGTTCGGTTCGGAATATAAGGCTACGGATGTGCGGTTCGATCCGAAGCGCATGTATTTCTCTGCAAATATTGCGACAGCTTATCCGGCAGAAGCGAATGTAAAGAAGTGGGTCCGTTCGTACCAGTTGGGAAAGAATTCTTTGAAAATAGAAGATTCATTCTCTTTGGACAAGGCGGATCGACCGAATCAGATCAATTTCCTCACTTGGGGGAAAGTGGATATTTCTGTTCCGGGAGTCGTGACCGTTGAAGTGAACGGCGAGAAAGCCCGGATGACGTATAATAAGGAGGCCTTTGTTCCTGCTATCGAGACGGTAAGGCTGGACGATCCCCGATTGTCGAACGTATGGGGCGAACAGATCTACCGCCTATCGTTGAACGCCAGGAAGCGACCGCTTTCCGGTTCTTATTCTTATACAATAACAACAATAAAATAATTGATACACGATGAAAAATTTGATTGCATTTGCTTTTTCGGCATTTCTGCTATCTTGTGCGGGTGCCCCTAAAACAGAGGAAAAAAGTTTTATCGACGAGAATATCGATTTTGCCCGTGCACAAATAGGGAATGAAATCGGTGTGATCGAAGCGAGTGGAAAATGCCTGAACCCGGTGACGCTGAAAACGGACAGTTCCGTTTACTATTGCGGATATGCGGATTGGAGGAGCGGCTTTTTCCCCGGATCGGTCTGGTATTTGTATGAACTGACAGGGGATAGCACGTTGCTGCCATTGGCCGCCAAATATACGGAAGCCATAGAGGAAGCTAAGAACCTTACCTGGCATCATGATATCGGATTTATTGTGAATTGCAGTTTCGGGAATGGCTTACGTCTGTCCGGAACGCCTTCTTATAAGGATGTAATGGTGCAGGCAGCCAAGTCGTTGTCTACCCGTTTCCGTCCGGCGGCCGGGATCATCCAGTCCTGGGATGTGGAACGCGGATGGCAATCGGAACGGGGATGGGAATGCCCGGTTATCATCGACAATATGATGAACCTGGAGTTGATGTTCGAAGCAACCCGTTTGTCCGGCGACTCTTCTTTCTATAAGATTGCGGTGTCACATGCCGACCGTACCATGCAGGAACATTTCCGTCCGGATGGAAGTTGCTACCATGTGATCGATTACAGTATCAAGGACGGTAAAGTGCGCCATCGCCAGACGGCTCAGGGATATGCAGACGAATCTATCTGGAGCCGTGGACAGGCATGGGCTATTTATGGCTATACGGTCTGTTATCGTGAAACCAAAGATCGTAAATATCTGGATCAGGCCTTGAAAACTTTCAATATGATGAAGAACCTGAAGAATATGCCGGAAGATCTGGTTCCTTACTGGGATATGTCAGCTCCGAACATCCCGAACGAACCACGTGACGTTTCGACGGCTTCCTGTATCGCTTCCGCCCTTTATGAGATCAGCACGATGGATGTACCGGATGCAGCCGGCTATAAAACGTATGCCGACAGCATCATGGTTGCTCTTGCTTCTCCGGCTTACCGGGCTGCATTGGGTACGAACGGGAACTTCCTGCTGATGCATTCCGTAGGCAGCATCCCTCATAATTCGGAAATAGACGTGCCGTTGAACTATGCCGATTACTACTATCTGGAGGCACTGAAACGTAAACGGGATATTGAGAAAGAAATTTTCTGATACTATGCTTAAACATCTATTTTTCTTATCATTTTTCTTTTTTATCTCTTGTGCACCCAAGACGGACGGGTGGAAGCTGGTTTGGGAAGATGATTTCAACCAAGCGGGAGGGCCGGACACGGCAACCTGGTCGAAAATACCGCGCTGGCATCCGGACTGGGCAAAATATATGTCCGACAACGAGGCCTGTTATGGTATGGCGGACGGTAATCTGATTTTACGCGGTTTGGTCAACCCCGACCGCTCTTCGGATACCGCAACTTATATCACTGGCGGCGTATATACCAAATTCAAACGTCCTTTCCACGGCGGGAGACTTGAGATAAAAGCGAAATTGGAGGGAGCTACCGGAGCGTGGCCGGCTATCTGGCTGAAACCGTTTGAAGAAGAAAAATATCCCTGGCCTTCCGGTGGGGAGATCGATATAATGGAACGGCTGAGTTATGACAGCATCGCCTATCAGACGGTCCATTCCAACTACACCCACCATCTGAATCTTAAAAAAGATCCTCCCCAGGGCAGTACGGCTCCGATCGATCCGGATAATTATAACGTGTATGCAGTCGAGATGTACCCGGACAGCCTTGTATTTTTTATAAATAATATTCGTAACTTTGCTTATCCGCGTATCGAGACCGATAAGGAAGGGCAGTTCCCGTTCGATAGGCCTTACTATTTATTGATCGATATGCAACTTGGCGGTGTATGGGTCGGTGGAGTGGATTCGCTGGATTTGCCGGTTGAAATGAAGGTGGACTGGGTACGATATTATAGGAAGGATTGATATACTTAATTAGAATAGTATGAAAATAGGAAAATTGATTTTTGCGTTGGCATTTCTGATGTTGTTTGCCGATGCCTCGATGGCTGCCAAGTGGAAAGCCAAACATGTAGTTTTGATCGGTCTGGACGGCTGGGGCGCTTATAGCGTGGAGAAGGCCGAGATGCCGAATGTGAAGAAGCTGATGGCTGAAGGATCTTATACGTTGAAAAAACGCTCTGTCCTTCCATCTTCCAGTGCCGTGAACTGGGCATCCATGTACATGGGCGCCGGACCGGAGCTTCACGGCTATACGGAATGGGGGTCTCAGACGCCGGAACTTCCTTCCCGCGTGTTGAATAAAGATGGCATTTTCCCGACCGTATTCAGTTTGCTTCGCGAGTCTGATCCGAAAGCTGAAATCGGTTGTATCTGCGAATGGGCGGGAATCCGGTACGTATGCGATACGTTGGCTTTGTGCTATGATAAAAATATTACGGAAAAGCCTCAGAATCAGGCCACTGCCAAATGTGCGGTCGAATATATCAAGAGCGCACGTCCTACTTTGGTGAATATCGTTTTCGACGAACCGGACCATGTCGGACACGCAGAAGGGCATGACACGCCTGCTTATTATGAGAAGCTGAAAGAACTCGATGGCTATGTCGGCCAGATCATTCAGGCGGTTAAGGATGCAGGTATGCTGGATGAAACGATCTTTATCGTCACGGCCGATCATGGCGGTATCAAAAAAGGACATGGCGGCAAGACCATGGAAGAAATGGAAACTCCTTTTATCATCTCCGGCAAGGGAATCAAGAAAGGCTATGAATTCGAGGAAAGCATGATGCAATTCGACTGTGCTTCCACGATTGCTTATATTTTCGGACTGAAACAGCCGCAGGTTTGGATCGGTCGCCCGATGACTCAGGTATTTAAATGAGCGTCGTCTCCGTACGAATGTATGAATTACTGACAAAATGTCTTTTCGTACTCTAACGACGGTAGTCTTATATAATCAAATATGCTGTCGTGTATGCACAATTCGTCATTTCTATAAGAAAATGCCCTTTTGTTTGTGTACGACAGCTTATTTTTTCTCTTCTTCTCTCTCTTTCTCGGCCTTCTTTCTGTATTCGGCCGGCGTAATTTCGAACTGCGCCTTGAAGCAGCGGGTGAAATAACGTGGAGAACCGAAGCCTAACTGGTCGGAAATGTCGGCAATCTGCAAATCCGGGTTATTTGTCAACATGGTTGCGGCTCGTTTCAGTTTGCAACTGAGGACGAAGTCGTTCGGAGTCATGCCTGTCAGCGCTTTGAATTTTGCATATAAGGAACTCCGGCTGAGTCCCAGTTCACGGGCCATCATATTCATGTCGAAGTCGATATTATCCAGGTTCTTTTCGATGATCGAGTTGACTGTATCCAGGAATTTCTGGTCGATCGGGTTGCTTGCCAGCGATTGTGCATCGAAATCTTTCTGCCGGCTGAACTTCTTTTGCAGGATGATACGGTTGCGGACCAGGTTATTGCAGCGTGCCACCAGTACCTTTGCATTGAACGGTTTATTGATATAATCGTCGGCACCCCGCTGCAACCCTTCGATGTTTTGCTCGGCGGAAGTGAGTGCCGTAAGCAGGACGACCGGAATGTGGCATACGTCAAAATCGTTTTTGATCTTCAGGCACATTTCCGTACCGGACATTTCCGGCATCATGACATCGCTCACGATGATATCCGGCCGTTCCTCGCGTGCCTTTTCCAATCCCTCTTTGCCGTTTCGTGCCAGCAGGACGCGGTAGATCGGCGAGAACAGGGAACTCAGTATCTGGAGCAATTCTTCGTTGTCTTCGACCAACAGGATCGTACGGGGTGAATCGTCTCCTTCGATCAGTATCTCTTTTTGTTCCGTATCGGAAAACTCCTCCAAATGATCGGTAAAGGCGACCGTGTCGGGGATCAGGCTTTCCGTCTGCTTTTCCTGCTGCTCCCGTGCCAGTTCTTCTTCGGTAAAATGCGTGCAGCCTTTCCGGAGGCGGACAATGAAAATACTGCCGTAGCCCGGCGTACTTTCCACTTGTATCGTTCCGTGATGCAACTCGATTATGTTTTTGGTCAATGAAAGCCCGATCCCTGTGCTGGGAGTCTTGGCGATGTTCGAGAGGCCGTTTTCTGCCTGATAGAAGCGGTCGAATATCTTATCTATATCCTCCTTGCTGATGCCGATACCGTTGTCGATTACTTTAATGGTAACTTCATCCTCCTTGTTCTCCAAAATCATTTCAATGGTCGCGTTCGGCTTGGTGTACTTGAAAGCATTGGAAAGCAGGTTATAGAATACCTTTTGCATTTGCTTCGGATCGAAGCAGCACGAAACATTCTCCTGCGGAGCCGTGAAGTTATAAGTGATGGAACGGCTGGACGCATATTCATAAAAAGACAGGTAAATCTCTTTCAGGAACGGGACGATGTCTTGCTCGTACACTTTCAGCTTCATGTGTCCTTGTTCCAGTTTACGGAAATCGAGCAACTCGCTGATCAGGTTCCGCATATGATAGGTGTTTTTATACACTTTCAGCAGTTTGTTGTATACGGAAGGAGACAATGAACTGCTTTGCAATAAGATTTCTATCTGGGAGATAATCAGCGTCAACGGCGTCCTGAACTCATGTGAGATGTTGGAGAAGAACTGCAGCTTTGCCTGGTTCAACTCTTCGATCGCCTCTTTTTCCTTCCGTTCCATTTCCAGTGAAGTTTGCAACATGTATTGCGATTTCTTGAAACGGTAAATGCTGTACAGTATGCTGATGATCAATACGAAGTAGAGGGAATAAGCCAATTTGGAGGCATACCAGGGAGAATGGATATGGATGTCCATCTTGATGGTACGGGGGTGTTCCAGATTCGGGTCGTATTGTATTTCCCGGACGATAAGCGTGTATTTCCCGGGGTTCAAGTTCGTATAGAAGATATTGTTATCCTTGCTGGGAATCCATTTCTTGTCGAACCCTTCCAACATGTATTCATAAGATGCTTTTTTCAGCGTATTGACATAGTTGTTCGATGTAAAGGTGAAAATCAGGTTATTCTGGTTATAGGCCAGCTCTATTTTCTGGGTATAGGGAAGTGCGGTGGTCAATACTTTGCTGGGGTCACCGGGAAGAACCTGTTCGTTGTTGATAAACAAGTCCGAAAAATACAGTTGGTAATCTTTGGAAGAGTTGAACAACTGCTGTTCGAAGAAAGTCGCCATGCCATTGCTGCCGCCGACGAATATTTCCCCGTTTTTGCAGGTTAGGATTCCGCAACCGATGTTTATGCCGGAGAGAGGCAAGGCCGTGCTTAACTCCACGACCTTGAACAGGTTTTGGTCCGGATCGAAGAAGGTAATGCCTTTATCGCCTGTTATCACCAATTGGTTCAGTGTCGACAACGTCAGTTCATAGCAATAGTCGCTGGCGATAAAGCTGTTTTCGGTCGTATATCCGATAAATCGTTTGTTTTTCTCGTCATAGTAGAACAGGCCGGAGCCACGGGTGCCGAGGAAGATCCGTCCCTCCTTGTCTTCGATTATTTGGGATATGGGAAATGTACCCAACCCGTTTTCACCGGAACGGAATTGCACCTTGTCTTCTTCGTTTTCGAGGTTGATTTTCCAGACTCCTTTGCCGTAGGCCTGCCACATGTATCCTTTCGAGTCGATGAGGAAGCAGGTGTTCCCGTAGTACTTGCCACTTTTGAATAACGGAGATACTTTTTCCGTATCCAAATTCATTTTGAAGATGCCTTTCGGTCCGGTGCAAATCAATTCGTTATTATAGATTCTCATCTGGTTGATCCGGTCGCCGGCTATTACGGCGTAGGACGGATCTTCGAAATAGGGGTTCTTGAACCGTTTGTTTTTGATGTCATAGATGGACAGTCCCCCGGTATGTGTCCCGATATACAGTTTGTTGCGTTCCGGGCTGTAGGCTATTGCCTTCAGGTTGTTATGGGCGATGGAGTTGCGGTTCTCGTCGGCCATGAAGTAGGTGAACTTCTTTGTTTTCCGGTCGAAGAAGTTCAGTCCGCCGCCTTCGGTACAGATCCAGATGTTATTGTCCTTGTCTTCCACCATCTTGCCGACGAAAGGATAATTCAGGCAATCGCTCCGGGTGTTGTTGGCTGCATAGACCGTGAAAATATCTGTCTCCGGGTTGAAATAATTGACGCCGCCGTAATAAGTCCCCAGCCAGATCGTGCCTTGCCTGTCTTTGTAAACGGGGAATACGGATGAATGGGCCATGCTGCCGGGCAAAGGGTTGCGGGCATAAACTTCGAACCGGTCGCTGATCGGATTGTATTTGTTCAGCCCGGTGAAGGTCCCGAACCAGATGTTCCCGAAGTTGTCTTCCACGAAATCCCGGACCTGGTTGCTCGATATGTTGTTGGGATTGGAGGGATCGTAGCGGTAGCGGGTGAAATTGCCGTGCACGTCCCTCTTGTACATGCCGTTCATGCGGATGGATATCCAGAGATTATATTTGGAGTCTTCATACAGGTCGTAAATGTCTTCGCCCATGATCATGCAGGTGAGTGATTTGTCGTCATTCATTTTGAAGAGTCCGTCTGTCGTGCCGATCCAGTACCGGCCGCCGGAATCTTCCAGCAAACAGGTGGCGCGTTGATCCCGGCTTTCCAGTTTCGTGACGAAATCGAATTCGTTCCGATCCGGGTTCCAGGTGAATACGGAGTCGGCTATTCCCACCCATATCGTTCCTTTGATGGAAGCGACGGTATATACGTTCGATTCCTTCAGGCAGGAGAATTTCTGTGTCCGGATGTCATAGCGGATCAGGGAATTGTCGGAGTCGAAGAATACATTCCCGTCCTTGTCGCCGGCAATGAAGTGTGTCTGGTTGCCTATCGGGTTGGCATTCTGGCGGTGATATTCGGACGGTTTGTACACCGTGGTCTGTACTCCGTCGTAGATGCTGATGCCTTCTTCCGTCCCGAACCACATTCTTCCTAAATTATCCTGGTAGATGGCCATGACGGAAAGCTGCGACAGGCCTTCCTGCATGCCTATATGTTTGAAATAGATCGGATATAAGCCGGAACAGAATCCTAAGAGCATTATGAATGATAAGATGATTCTTCTCATAGTATATGACATTGTCAGTTGTTTGTTCGAGGGGCTAAGGTAAAGAAATTTTTCTAACCGTTAAAGGATGTTGTACTAAATGTTCTGCCCTGTGTTCGTATTTAGGCGGTATTTATTCCGTTGTTAGAACGATTTTGTGAAAATGTTTTTATCTTTACGGATGTTTTGATGACAATATGATATAAACAGATACGATTATGAGTGTTTTTGGAAAGTTTCCCCGTACGTTTTGGGTGGCCAATGTAATAGAATTGTTCGAGAGATGGGCCTGGTATGGCTTCTTTATGCTGTTTGCGAACTACCTGACCGGTTCGTCCGATGCCGGAGGTCTGGAGTTTACCCAGGAACAGAAAGGCTGGCTGATGGGAGTCGGGACAGGGATTCTCTACTTCCTTCCGGTCTTGACCGGCGCGATCGCCGACCGGTACGGATACCGGAAGGTGCTGTTCCTCGCTTTTCTGATCTATGTGTCGGCTTTCCTGTTATTACCTCGTTTCTCCACTTTTACGGGCGTTTTCCTTATGTACTTGTATCTGGCGGTGGGAGCGGCGTTGTTCAAACCGATCATATCGGCTACGGTTGCCAAGACGACAACGGATGCGACAGCCTCCATCGGTTTCGGCATCTTTTATATGATGGTGAATATCGGGGCTTTCTTCGGACCTCTTGTCACTTTGCTTTTTAAAGGGACGTCGTCTTTGATCTTTTATGTGTCGGCCGGGATTATTTCGTTGAATTTTATCCTGTTGTTGTTCTATAAGGAGCCGGGGCGCATGGAGGATGAAAAGAGCACGGAACGTTTGTCCGAGACGTTAGCCGGCATATTCCGGAATATGGGCAGTATCTTGAAAGACGTGAGGTTCATCATTTTCCTTCTGATTGTGGCCGGTTTCTGGACGATGTATAACCAGCTGTTTTTTACCTTGCCGGTGTTCATTTCACAATGGGTCGATACGAGTGTCTTGTATGATTTCTTTCAGGTTCATTTTCCTTTTATCAGCCATAACTACAGTCCGGCTCCCGGTGTTATGGACCCGGAGTTTGTGACGAATATAGATGCGCTTTACATCATTTTGTTCCAGGTGCTGGTTTCGAGTGTTGTCATGAAGATGAAGCCTTTACGCTCCATGATGTCCGGCTTTCTGGTCTGTGCGGTCGGAATGTCGCTGACGCTTGCCTTCCAGAATGTGTTGTTTACGATGGTCGCCATTCTGGTCTTCTCTTTAGGTGAAATGGCGGGATCGCCCAAGATCACGGAATATATCGGGCGGATCGCTCCGGCTGACAAGAAGGCTTTGTACATGGGATATTCCTTTATCCCTGTCTTTTTAGGAAATGTTTTGGCGGGTATTATCTCAGGATCGGTCTACCAGCATATGTCGGACAAGGTAATGATTGTCCGTGAATATGTGGCGGGAAAAGGCCTTTTGATCCCGGAAGGGTTGTCGAATAATGCTTATTTCGATGAGGTCGCCAGGCAGTCCGGCATGAGTCCGCGCGAATTGACCGATTTCCTGTGGAACGCTTATCATCCTTCGCAAATCTGGATGGTCCTGATGGCGATTGGCGTCGGAGCGGCTTTTGCCTTATTCGTGTATGACAGGGTGACTTCCTGTTCCGACGGTTGATTCAAGGTTTGCCGTAAGGCACTGCCGGTTCGTTCAGGTATTGCGGAGAGCAATTACGAAGTGTGTAGGCCAGGCGCGATGGTTCGCGGCGGTTATCCCATAATACAAGAACAGTGATGGTCTCGTCGTTGAAATGATAGAAAAGCGAATAGTTGGGAACGACTACAAAATAACGTATATGCGGATATTCCGTAGCATGGCCGGAAAGAGGAAAGAGGGCCGCTTGTCCGGCTGCTTCTTTGAAGTCCTCCTTTAACTTTTTGCTGTAATGTTTATTTCCGTTACGCTGATTATAAAACTTAAAAATGTCTTTGATTTCTAAGCGTGCATTTTCTGTCCAAACGATATTTAGTCTGTGGTTAGCCATTTGTCGAAATATTTTTCCATTTCTTCTTCTGTATGTACTTCTCCATTGCGCATTTGCTCCATAGCTCTATCTATTCTCTCTTTCAGTTCGGGAGAAAAGTAGAGAACATCGTTTGGATTGGACTGTTTTTCCCGTTCATTGAGCAATTGTTCAATATCGTCAAGCAGGCTCTCATCCGATATTTCGTTCAGACGTTCGATCAGATTTTGCTTTCTGAGTTCAAAGTATGTCATAATCTTTTGGTTTTTAAATAGGTTTGCAAGGTAGTCAAAAGTCTTGGATCAGACAACTAAAAAAGCATTATCTTTGCAGGCATGAAAAAGCAAGCCTTTATTTTTTATCCGCTTTTGTTTGTTCTCCTGTTGCTGCTGTTTGCCGGCGGGCTGGTGTATGGTGCCGTCTCGATACCGGTCGAAAGTGTGGTGAACATATTGTTGGGAGAAGGGACAGAGCGGCTTGCATGGCAGAATATCGTGTTGCAGAGCCGTTTTCCCCAGGCGGTGACGGCATTGCTGGCAGGCGCTTCGCTGGCGGTCAGCGGACTGTTGCTACAGACGCTGTTCAGGAATCCGCTTGCCGGTCCTTCTATCTTGGGAATCAGTGACGGGGCCAATTTGGGAGTCGCCGCGGTCATGCTCTATTTCGGTGGTTCGCTGAGTATGGTGGCCGATTTGCCGATCAGCGGCTATCTGGCGGTGATCATGGCTGCTTTCGGTGGCGCGGCCTGCATTTTGGGATTGATCATTTATTTCTCGGCGAAGGTGAAGAACAACGTCATGTTGCTGATTATCGGTATTATGATCGGTTATCTCGCTTCATCGTTGATCTCGGTTCTGAATTATTATGCGTCGACCGACAAGGTGCATGCATTCGTGATGTGGGGATTGGGGAACTTCTCCGGGGTTTCCTTGCAACAGCTGCCCTATTTTGCCGGTTTTGCTTGTACGGGATTGCTGTTGGCCATTCTTTTGATCAAGCCGCTGAACGCATTGCTCTTAGGAGAAATGTATGCCGCCAATTTAGGAATCAGGATCAGGCGGACACGCATGTTGATCCTCCTGTGCACGGGGTTGCTTACTGCGACTACGACTGCCTTTTGCGGTCCGATCTCCTTTATCGGGCTGGCGGTTCCGCATGTCGCGCGTTTGATGTTGGGCTCGTCCAACCATAAGATGCTGGTTCCCGTTACGTTGCTGACCGGTTCTTGCATCGCCTTGCTGTGTAATCTGCTGATGGTGCTGCCGGGCACGCATAACATCTTACCGCTGAATGCCGTGACCCCGATGCTCGGTGCGCCTGTCATCATTTATGTGATCGTGAACCGGAAGAACATCCAATACTTTGATTGATCGATCTATGACAAAAATTGCTGCAATAGAAACAAAAGGGCTCTCCATCGGTTACCTGCTGAAAGGCGGTAGGCGGAAAGTGGTCCATGACGATTTGAACCTGCAACTCGTTTCGGGCGAGGTGACCTGCTTGTTGGGACTGAACGGCGCCGGCAAGTCGACGCTCCTCCGTACGCTTTGCGGTTTCCAGCCTCCGCTCGGTGGGGAAATACGTTTGATGGGGAAACCGCTCTCCGGTTATTCGCAGGCGAACTTTTCCCTGACTGTCGGTGTTGTACTGACGGAAAAAACGAATGCAGGCGGAATCACCGTCTATGAGTTGGTTGCGTTGGGCAGGCATCCTTATACCGGCTTTTTCGGACAGCTGAAGAAACAGGATCGCCTTGTCGTCGAACAGTCGCTCGAAGCTGCCGGAATCGCTCATAAAGCCAGTAACTACGTTTCGGAACTGAGCGACGGTGAACGGCAGAAGGCTATGATTGCCAAAGCGCTCGCCCAACAGTGCCCGATCATCCTGCTGGACGAACCGACCGCCTTCTTGGATGTGACCAGCCGTATCGAAACAATGGTTTTGCTGCATCGTCTGGCAGTCGAGCAAGAGAAAGCGATTCTGCTTTCCACCCACGACCTGGACTTGGCTATCCAAATGGGGGATTGCCTCTGGCTGCAGGAGAAAGGGCGCCCGATGGTTGGCGGGACTCCCGAAGACTTGATCATGAGCGGAGCTTTCGAATCTTTTTTCGGCAAGGAAGGAATCGTGTTCGATCCGGCAACCGGAAAGCTGAATGCGGAAGCCCCCACGTCGCCCATCGGTGTGGAAGGCGACTTCCTGACTTCTTATTGGGTCGGGAATGCCCTGGTCCGCAATGGCTACCGCCCTTCGCCCGTAAAGGAAGGGCAGTTGAATATCACTTGCAAGAGCCCGCATGAACTGATAGCGGTTTTCCCCGATGGAAGGCAGGAAAAGCTCCGGACAGTGGCGGAACTCGTGTCTTTTATCGGCGTATTAGAATGTGTTGATATATAATATATTACAGTTTCCTCCCGTAGGAAACTGCAGTTTCCCTTGCAGGGAACTGTCGTTTCTTGCCGGGGGAACGAGAGTTTCCCTATTAGGGAACAAGAGTTTCTAAGTAAGGAAACGCGTTTTATGTATAGAAGAAAAAGAATATGGCAAACGAAATAACGTGGCGGCTGGAGCATGAAAAGATCGGCCGCCTATTAGTACATTATGCGATACCGGCTGTGATCGGTACAATGGTGAATGCTCTCTATAATATTGTCGACCGTATCTTTATCGGTCAGGGAGTCGGTCCGCTGGCGATGGCCGGACTGACGCTGACGTTCCCTATCCTGCTGTTCCTCCAGGCGTTCGGTATGCTTGTCGGGGCGGGGGCGGCGACTCGTGTTTCCATTCATTTGGGACGAAAGGCGAATGAGATGGCGGAGAAAGTGTTGGGAAATGCATTGACCCTGACGTTCATCATAACGCTCGTTACGGTAATCCCCTGCATGATCTGGATGGAGGACCTGCTGCTCGCTTTCGGAGGAAGTGAACAGACTATTCCCTATGCGAAGGACTATCTGGATATCGTAGTCCCGGGGACGATCCTGACTTCGCTCAGCTTTGGTTTCAATGCCGTCATGCGTGCTTCGGGTTATCCGAAGAAGGCGATGTACACGATGCTGATCGGGGCGGTAGCGAATGTGATGCTCGATCCCGTTTTTATTTTCTGGCTGGATATGGGAATTAAAGGGGCTGCCATCGCGACGATCATCTCGATGCTGCTCTGTACTCTTTTCGTGATGAATCATTTTGTCCGGAAAGACAGTATTGTCCGTTTCCGCAGGGGAACGTTCAAGTTGGAAAAGCATGTGGTCTGGAACATTCTGACGATCGGCGTTTCGCCTTTTGCGATGCAGTTGGCGGGAAGTTTGGTGGTGGTGATCCAGAACTATGCGCTCAAACAACACGGGGGAGACTTGGCATTGGGGGCAAACGGCATTATCACCAGTGTCGGGATGCTTTTGGTGATGCTGATTATCGGGATCGCGCAGGGAATGCAGCCGATTGTCGGTTTCAACTTCGGGGCAAAGAAATACGGACGCGTCCAGGAAACGTTGCGCCTGGTCATCATAACCGCGACCATTATCATGGGGATCGGTTGCTTCTTCAGCGTGGCGTTTCCGAAACTCATCGCCCGTGCCTTTACGAACGATCCGGCTCTGTTGGATGTCACGGCAAACGGTTTGCGGATCAGCTTGCTGGTGTTTGTGGTCGTAGGTTCGCAGATCTCGATCAGCCAGTTTTTCCAGAGTATCGGGATTGCCTGGAAGGCCATGTTTCTGAGTCTAAGCCGTCAAGTCTTGTTCCTGATACCGGCGATGTTGCTGTTCTCCCGCTTTTGGGGGCTGGACGGGGTCTGGTATGCCGCTCCCTTCTCTGATTTTGTTGCCGCGGTAACTGCTTGGCTCTTTTTATGGTACCATGTTAAAAACATGAAAAGTAAAAGTTCGGATTGAACTTTTTACTATCTTGTTTGTCTACTATATGAAAGTAGATTGATTAGGTTTCAACTAAAAGAATGAGAAGTATGAAAAGAGTATTATTAGTACTGGCTGTCCTGCTTTTTGGTGCAGGGACAATGATGGCCCAGCAGGATAAAGCTGCCGAGAAGGCCGCAAAGAAAGCAGAAAAAGAAGCCAAGAAAGCTGCCGAGGCAGCCGAACAGATGGCCTTGTTCGAACAAGGCATACAAGCACTGAAAGAGAAAGATTTCGTGTTGGAAGCCGAACGTGTCGAGTTTAAGCGTGGGCGGTTCGTCTATGTGACGCCGAGCACGAACTTCGTCTCCATGAAAGGCGACCGGGCGACTATCCAGTTGGCTTTCAATACTGCCGCTGCCGGCCCGAACGGGATCGGAGGTATCACGGTCGACGGAAGTGCTTCGAATATAGAGATGAAAACAGACAAAAAAGGAAATGTTACATTCAGTATGATGGTACAAGGTGTCGCAGTCTCCGCCAATGTGACGATCCGTATGGTGAAAGGCACGAACAAATGTACGGCAACTGTGAGTCCGAACTTCAACAGCAACCGTATTTCGTTTACCGGTTACCTGTATCCTTCGGATCAGTCCAATGTGTTTAAGGGACGCGCCATCTGAGGTGTAGATTCTTTTGTTCAGGAAAAGCTGCTTTCGGAAAGGGAAGCAGCTTTTTTTATGCAACGTATTTTATATCTTTGTTCTCTAAATTATCATAAACATAAAAGTCATGCAATTAGCAATAGATCAGAAAGACATAGATAAGTTCCTGATGGTGGGTGACAAGGTGCTTATCAAGCCGAAGAACCCGCAGAGCCAGACAAAATCCGGATTGTACCTGCCGCCTACCGTCCAGCAGGAGAAGATTCAGAGCGGCTATATCATCAAGGTCGGTCCCGGTTTCCCACTTCCTTCCCAGAGTGAGGAACATGAAGTATGGGAAAAGAAGAAAGAGGGCGAGGTGCATTATCTTCCTTTGCAGGCGCATGAGGGAGATCTGGCTGTCTTTCTGCAGAATGCGGCCTACGAGATCAATTTTAATGAAGAGAAGTTCCTGATTGTCCCTCATTCGGCTATTTTGATGTTGGTTCGCGACGAAGGTTTGTTCGAATAACTCCTTTTTGTTTGGCAAAATACTGTGCTATCCAGTTTTTTGATGTATTTTTGCAACCAAATCAACAAGACTAACTATCAATAGTAGCGATTATAATGAATAAAATTGTAAGTAAAGAACATTTCTCTGCCAACGTAGTGAAACTGGAAGTGGAAGCACCTTTGATTGCCCGCTCCCGTAAGGCAGGCCACTTTGTTATCGTGAAGGTGGGTGAGAAGGGCGAACGTATTCCCCTGACCATTGCCGGAGCTGATACCACGAAAGGAACCATCACACTCGTGATCCAGGCTGTAGGCGGTTCGTCGAAGAAGATATGCGAACTGAATGTCGGCGATTATATTACCGATCTCGTCGGCCCGCTGGGGCAAGCCACCCATATCGAGAAAGTCGGTACGGTCGTGTGTGCCGGCGGCGGTGTCGGGGTGGCTCCTTTATTGCCGATCGTGGAGGCTTTCCATAAGGCGGGCAACCGTGTGATCGTAGTGCTGGCCGCCCGTACAAAGGACCTGGTGATCCTGGAAGAACAGATGCGTGCCAACTCCGATGAGGTGATCGTGATGACAGACGACGGTTCTTACGGTACGAAAGGTTTGGTGACGAATGGCGTGGAAAGTGTGATCAACCGCGAAAAGGTGGATCTGTGCGTCACGATCGGCCCGGCCGTCATGATGAAATTCGTCTCTGCCCTGACGAAGAAGTACGAGATCCCGACCGTCGCCTCCCTGAACACGATCATGGTGGACGGGACCGGAATGTGCGGCGCTTGCCGTATCACGGTCGGAGGGAAGACGAAGTTCGTCTGTGTGGACGGACCGGAGTTCGACGCTCACCAGGTAGACTTCGATGAGATGTTGATGCGCCTCGGTGCTTATAAAGATATTGAAAAGAAATAACGAAACCACAGTAAACAAATGACAACAGAAGAACTGATCGCCGCCCGTCGTGCCGAACCGTGGAGAGAAGCACTGCGTAAAAGCAAAAAGAATAAGGAACGCACGGATATTCCCCGTGTGGAGATGAATGAACTGGATGCGGAATACCGCAGCCATACCCGCCTCGAAGAGGTGAACCTCGGATTGACGAAAGAACAGGCCATGCAGGAAGCCCGGCGTTGTCTGGACTGTCCGAATCCGACCTGTATGCAAGGATGCCCGGTGAGTATCAATATCCCGACTTTTGTGAAGAACATCGAGCGGGGCGAGTTCCTGGAAGCGGCCAAAGTGCTGAAGGAAACAAGCGCGTTGCCGGCTGTCTGCGGCCGTGTATGTCCGCAGGAAAAACAGTGCGAGAGCAAGTGCATTCATCTGAAGATGGGGAAACCGGCTGTCGCAATCGGTTACCTGGAGCGTTTTGCCGCCGATTACGAACGGGAAAGCGGAAACATTTCCGTTCCGGAAGTGGCGGAGAAGAACGGCATTAAGATTGCCGTTGTCGGTTCCGGTCCCGCCGGCCTCTCTTTTGCCGGCGATATGGCAAAGCGTGGCTATGACGTGACGGTGTTTGAAGCCTTGCACGAGATCGGAGGCGTATTGAAATACGGTATTCCCGAATTCCGTCTGCCGAATAAGATCGTGGATGTCGAAATAGAAGGCCTCCGCAAGATGGGGGTGAAGTTCATGACAAACTGTATTGTCGGTAAGACGATCAGCTATGAAGACCTGCATGCCGATGGTTTCAAAGGAATCTTTGCCGCCAGTGGCGCCGGGCTTCCTAACTTTATGAATATTCCGGGCGAGAACCTGATCGGGGTGATGTCGTCCAACGAATACCTGACACGTGTCAACCTGATGGATGCAGCCAATCCGGAGAGCGATACGCCTGTCTTGCAGGGTAAGAAGGTGGCTGTCATCGGTGGTGGCAATACGGCGATGGACTCGGTCCGTACGGCACGCCGTTTGGGGGCCGAACGTGCCATGATCGTCTACCGCCGCAGCGAAGAAGAGATGCCTGCCCGCCTGGAGGAAGTGAAACATGCCAAAGAGGAAGGCGTGGAGTTTATGACGTTGCATAATCCGGTCGAATATCTTGGTGACGAACGGGGGCGTGTCAAGCAGATGCGCTTGCAGAAGATGGAGCTGGGCGAACCGGATGCTTCCGGTCGTCGTCGTCCTGTACCTGTCGAAGGAGCCATCGAAACGATCGATGTGGACGAAGTGATCGTCAGCGTCGGCGTTTCTCCCAATCCGCTTATCCCGCGTGCTTTCCAGGGATTGGAAGTAAGCAAGAAGGGAACGATCGTGGTGAATGAAGAAAACATGCGCTCCGCCTTGCCTGATGTATATGCCGGTGGCGATATCGTCCGTGGCGGCGCAACCGTAATCCTGGCAATGGGTGACGGCCGTAAGGCGGCCGCTGCGATGGATGAGGCTTTTGGGGATAAGTCGGGGCTTGTCGATAGAAAAGTATAGAGGATAATAACCTGAGAAATGAGGATCGTATCAAAAGCCGGGTGTGACACGAACGGACATTGATACGGTCCTCATTTGTGATAACCTATTTGTTTTTGTGGATAACCAAAGTCGAAATCTGCCAAATCTGCCCAATTTGCCAAGGGCACTTTTATAAATGCATATTTTGATCGTATCTGTTGTAATGTATTTATAATTAGCGTTCTATAAGCTTTTTGCTCCTCTTTTTATTCAATTTCCCGATGCCATGGAGTGAAATACACGGACAAAAATTCCCTTTGCCTTTCAATCGGGAAGGCGGTGTGTCAAAACTCCTTTATCACGATCTTTAAGGCACGGATTTCACGGATTTACACGGATAAATTTATTATCTTTCCGTGTAATCCGCGTAATCCGTGCCTGAATTGTGTCTATTGTAAGCAGGATTTTCTTTTTGACACACCCTCTTGTAGGGGCGGGGTTCTACTATTATTCAATGTAGTTCCCTCCCGGTTCTGTATGGGGTGAAGTAAAATTCTGTCCGTGTAAGGGGCATGATTCAATTGCATTCATGATCCATGAAATGTGTTAATTTATTGATGCATAATCTTTTACTCCTGTTTTTATCGAAATGCCGGCATTTATAATAGGGGGAGTAGATTTGGCAAACTTGGCAGACTTTTGTATTTTTCCGGGTAGGGGGCGGGTAGATTTATATGGTTCGGGCGTCTGTTTGAGGTTGGATGGGCATCCGTTTTTACATCGATGGGCATCCGTTTTTATATCGATGGGCATCCGTTTGGAAATGGATGCCTATGCATGGTGATACAAAGATATGCATTCATACATGCCAAAGGCTAAAAAATAAAAAGCCCCGCTATTCCTAAGAATAACGAGGCCTTTTGGAAGCGAGCGGAAGACGGGACTCGAACCCGCGACCCTAACCTTGGCAAGGTTATGCTCTACCAACTGAGCTACTTCCGCAATTAAATTAGATCGTACTCGAAGCGGGACTTGAACCCGCACAGCCGCAATGGCCAAAGGATTTTAAGTCCTTCGTGTCTACCGATTCCACCATTCGAGCATCCACCTCTTCTCTAAGAGTTGAGCGGAAGACGGGACTCGAACCCGCGACCCTAACCTTGGCAAGGTTATGCTCTACCAACTGAGCTACTTCCGCGTTATTGCAATGTTTTCGTTTGCGAGTGCAAAGGTAGATTAAATTTTTGTTTCTGCAAATATTTTGGACGAAAAATTAATAGTTTCTTACATAAAGTTTATTGTTTGCTTGGGAAACAGAGTATTGTCGTAAATAACTTTTACTGGGCCCTTCAACAGGATTTCCAATACCATTTAAAATTTCGAATTTACTGCCACATTTAGGGCAGATAGCATAAATAGCGTTTTCATCCACTTCAACCTTTACATTTGCTTGAGCTTCAAAAGGACATGCTGCATCAAATGCATAGTAGGTTTCTCCAGTTCCTCCATTATTGCTAAAACCGTGATAAACCAAAACTCCACCAAATCCTGCAGTTTCAAGTGGACCGATATTCGATCGTGTATAAATTTTATAGGCTTGTACAGCTTTTAATGCACGATCCTCAAATGTCAAATCCAATTCAAGATAAACGGGATAATTAGGTATAGTAGTTTCTGCCACTTTAGAGCATGAAAATATACATAATATAAACAAGCAAAATAAAAATCGTTTCATCGTTTATTAAGATAAGAGCTGTTGTTCAGCCTCGTTTATTCTATTAAACGCGAAACCGTCCACAATATTTTGCATCAGGGCGGAAATCCGGTCATTGCATAAATTACCGATACTTCCTTCGTGTGTATGGTGGACTTCCTTGACAGGCACGAATTTCCCCGCTTCGATGTTCAATCCGACCTGCTTGTAAGCGTCACGGAAAGGCACGCCTTCCAGAACGAGGCGGTTTACTTCTTCCACACTGAAGAGGAGCGCATATTTGTCATCGTCTAAGATATGCTCGTTCACTTTCACTTCCCGCATCATGTGCGTAACCATGCGGAGGCAATCCTTCAACTCGTCGAAAGAGGGGAGGAATACCTCCTTTATGATCTGCAAGTCGCGGAAATAACCTGACGGAAGGTTGTTGCTGATCAGCGTAATCTGCTGGGGCAATCCTTGGAGTTTGTTGCATTTGGCCCGTGTCAGTTCGAATACGTCCGGATTCTTTTTATGCGGCATGATGCTGGAACCTGTCGTGAACTGATCCGGCAATTTGATAAAACCGAAGTTCTGGCTGTTGAACATGCAAGCGTCGAATGCCAGTTTGGAAAGTGTGGCAGCGACTCCAGCCATGGCGAAAGCCACGGTACGTTCCATCTTGCCGCGTCCCATCTGGGCGTAAACGACATTATAATCGAGCGAGTCGAAGCCAAGCAGGTCTGTTGTCATCTGGCGTCGGAGGGGAAATGAAGATCCGTATCCGGCAGCAGAGCCTAACGGGTTGCGGTTGCAAACCTTATAGGCCGCCTGCATCATCTGCAAATCGTCGGCCAGGCTTTCGGCATAGGCGCCGAACCAAAGTCCGAACGACGACGGCATGGCAATCTGCAAATGCGTATATCCGGGAAGCAGCACGTCCTTATACCGGTTGCTCTGCGAGATCAGCACCTCGAACAGGCCGGATACCAGTTCTACGATTTCCTGGATCTGTGCGCGGGTGAACAGTTTCAGGTCCAGTAACACCTGGTCGTTGCGTGAACGGCCGCTGTGTATCTTTTTACCCGTATCGCCCAAGCGGCGTGTCAGCATCAATTCTACCTGTGAGTGGACGTCTTCCACGCCCTCTTCAATTACAAACCGGCCGCTGTCGGCAACGGCATAGATGTTTTTCAGTTCGGCAAGCAGGACCGTCAGTTCCTCTTTGGTAAGCAACCCGATGCTTTCCAGCATGGTGATATGAGCCATCGAGCCGAGCACGTCGTACTTGGCGAGATAGAGATCCATCTCCCGGTCTTTGCCTACCGTAAAGGTATCCACTTCCTGGTCTACCTGAACATTCTTTTCCCAAAGTTTCTGAGCCATCAAAAATACAATTAATAAGGCAGGGATGCCAGTATGGTCGATATCTTATCGATCGCATCCTGCAACGGTTTTGATACCATTGGTTTGATAAACGGATTCAGTTCGGCGCGGACGGTTATTTTCATCCGTGTGTCGTTCTCTTCTACCTGTTTCAACTGGATCCAGAGGAACAGGGGGACAGGAGAGTTCGTAGTCGTGAATTTGATTGTCTTGTTCGGTTCACGTTCCACGATCTGGAAGGTTATCTTGCCTACCGGTGCGACGGAAAAACTGCAAGAGTCTTTGTCGAACTCGAAATCTTTAATCTTATCCTCCGGTATGCGGTCCTGCACCTTTTCCAGGTTGGAGAGGTCGGACAGCATATTAAAAATACGATCCTCGTTAAAGGGGATCGTTTTCACTTCACTAACAAATTCAGTCATTTCCACTTACTTTGCTTCGGGATTCCAGTTTGCCGGATCTTTGCGCCATTCCTGAAGGACTGCGATTTCGGATTCGTCAATGTAATCTGTGCGCAATGCTTCTTCCAGGACTGCATCGTAGTTACTCAGGGTCGTCAACGTTACTTTTGCTTCTTTGAAAGCCTCTACTGCAACAGGGAAACCGTATGTGAAGATGGCAACCATGCCGGCAACGTCGCAACCGAAATTGCGGACAGCCTGTACGGCCTTCAAGCTGCTGCCACCAGTAGAAACCAGGTCTTCTACGATCACGACTTTCGAACCCGGCTTCAGTTCGCCTTCGATCAGGTTTTCCAATCCATGATCTTTAGGAGTTGAACGGATGTACACGAACGGCAGACCCAGCAGGTCGGCAACTAATGCACCCTGGGCGATTGCTCCGGTTGCAACACCGGCGATAGCATCGGCATTTTCGTACTTTTCGCTGATTGTGCGAGCCAGTTCCAACTTAATGAAACTTCTGATTTCCGGATAGGAAAGTGTCTTTCTGTTGTCGTTGTAGATTGGTGATTTCCAACCGGATGCCCATGTGAAAGGATTGGCCGGCTGCAATTTGACCGCCTTAATCTTTAATAATCTCTCTGCTACTAATCTTTCCAGTGTTTTCATACAACCTAATAAATATGTTTATATCAGTTGGCAAAGGTAGACAAAGGGAATGAGATAACCTTGTAGTTCTTCAAAAAAATAAGCCATACATATTGTATAACAGGTTTAGGGTGAGTTTGTGCCGGCTTATGCCACGGCTATGCCCAAAATACTGATCCGGATGCCGGATATGGCTTTCATAGCCTTTGCGCAGGCACTTATGGTGGAACCGGTCGTAATGACATCGTCCAACAGTAGAACGTGTTTGTTTTTCAAAGCATCGGCATTGCTTAGGCGAAAGATGTCCTCTACGTTTTCCGACCGTTCGAATATCTGCTTGCGGGTTTGGCTTTCCGTCTTTTTGATACGGGATAAAGACGACGTGTCGACCGGTATTCCGATGACGGATTGAATGCCGCGTGCGATCCATTCCGATTGGTTATAGCCCCGTTGTCTCATTCTCTTTGGATGAAGCGGGACCGGCAGGAGGAGATCGACGGTGTCGAACAACCCTGTCTCCCGATAGGCGGTGGCCGCCATGCGCCCCAGTTCGTATCCGAGCTTTTTGTTTCCATGATATTTTAAGGAATGGATCAGTTTTTGCCCGCTTCCCCCTTTCGTGAAATGGAGCAAAGCGGTGGCGGCAACGAAAGATACTTTTCCTTCGAAAAGCCGGCAGACCGGATTGGTCTCCATATCCGTAAAATGCGTGTAGGGCAAATGATTCGAACAATGCAGGCAAATGTGTTCTTCCCCTTTCACCAATGGTGTCTGGCAGAGCAGGCAGAGGCGGGAATAGAATAGGTTCAGGAGGTCATTCAAAATCATCCTCGTAGTCATTCCCGTTGAACAGTTGTTTCAGGCAACGGCCGGCATCCCTGCTTTCGAAGCCGCGTCCGGCGGCAAAACGAAGTAGCTTTATGTAAACGTCCCGGTTGTCCTTGCCGCGGGTAGATTTCTTTTTGCTTTTCAGAAGGGAAAGGAGGATGGACTGATATTCCTGTTCGTCGATAGCCGCCAATGCTTCCGCACGGACATCGGACGGGATTCCCTTCCGCTGCATCTCGTAGTTGATCTTGACACGTCCCCATTTGTTGAAGCGCAGTTTGTCGTTTACGAAGTAGCGGGCGAAGCGGCTTTCATCGATGAAACGTTCTTTCAGCAGACGCGCGATGATCCGGTCACTTTCTTCCCCGGTCAGTCCCGCTACCTTGATTTTCTTTTCCACATCCTGGATGCAACGTTCGCTGGCAGAGCAGTAGGCGGCTGCCTGGTGGAGCATTTCAGATTCGCTGATTTGTTTCATTTGCGTGCTTTTACGATCCGGTCCCTGCCCGACAGGTCCTGGATCAATTCGATATTCTTATAGCCTTCTTCTTCCAGCATCTCGACAACCATCTCGCCGCATGCCGCATTGATTTCGAAGTAGAGACGACCGTTTCTTCTCAGCTTTTTCCTTCCGAAATGGGCAATATGCCAATAATAGAGCAACGGGTCGTTGTCCGGGACGAAAAGAGCCAGGTGAGGTTCGTAGTCCAGCACGTTTCTCTCCATGTCTTTCTTTTCTTCCTCCTTGATATAGGGCGGGTTGCTGACGATGACGTCCAGGATGAACGGAATGTCCATTTCCGCTTTGTCCGGGTCCAGGATATCTGTATGGATGAAAGTGACCGTCGCATTGTTGCGTTTGGCATTCCTGCGGGCTGTTCTCAAGGCTTCCCTTGAAATGTCGGTAGCGATCACGCTTGCCTTCTTCAGATGTTTCCGGAGCGTGACGGCAATGCAACCGCTGCCGGTCCCGATATCCAATATCTTGATCCTTTTATCGGCGTTGTCGATGATGACCTGTTCGACCAGTTCTTCGGTTTCCGGGCGCGGTATCAGGACGGACGGGTCCACTTCGAACTGGAGGCTGTAGAAATCGGCCGTACCTAATATATATTGGATGGGCTCCATCTGTTTCAGGCGTTCGACTATTTCATGAATCCGGTTCTTTTCGTTTTCGGACAATTCTTTGTCTTTACAAAATAAAAAATGATGCGGCTGAATATTGCAGACCCGCTCCATGATTAAACGGACCAGGCTGCTGACCTCGGAAGACGGATATAGATTCCTCAATGATTCCTTGATGTATGCGATGGTTTCAGTCATGCGAATATATTTTTCTGCAAAAGTACGGAATTCTCCGCTTATATAAGGCGGGTTTTTGAAAATATGATAGGTCGAAGCGGAAATATAGCCGATTTCTCCGTACCTTAGTCGCGAATAAATTTGCAATGATGGTTGTCGAAGAGAAATATATGGCCCGCTGCATCGAACTTGCGCGGGGAGGAGAGGGCAATACGGCTCCGAACCCGATGGTCGGTGCGGTGATTGTGCGTAAAGGGAAGATCATAGGTGAAGGGTTTCATCGCAAGTGCGGCGAAGCGCATGCCGAAGTGAATGCGGTGGCTTCCGTCCGGGATGAAGCGCTTTTGCGGGATTCCACTCTCTATGTGAGCCTCGAACCTTGTTCCCATTACGGAAAGACGCCTCCTTGTGCGGAGTTGATTATAAGGAAAGGCATTCCGCGTGTCGTGGTCGGCACGTTGGACCCGTTCCCGGAAGTGTCGGGGCGGGGAGTGCGCATGCTGCGCGAGGCGGGGGTCGAAGTCGTGACGGGAGTGCTGGAAGATGAGGCTCGTGCCTTGAATCCTGCATTTATGACTTTCCAGATACGGAAACGTCCTTATGTCTACCTGAAATGGGCGCAGAGCGCAGATGGCTTTATGGATGTCCGGCGTAAGGATGCTTCCGAACACCCGGTGCTTCTGTCTTCGGCCGAGACGCTCCGAAGGGTGCACCGGCTCCGTTCCGAAGTGGCGGCCATTATGGTCGGGACGCGTACGGCGTTGTTGGACAATCCGTCGCTGACCGTGCGGCATTGGGTCGGCCGGTCTCCGGTCCGGGTGGTGCTCGACCGGACGTTGAAGTTGCCGGCCGGTTCGCATCTGCTGGACGGTGCGGTGCGCACGCTCGTATTCACAGCCGTCGAAGCCGGAAGCCGGCCGAATGTCGAGTACGTGCGGATCGATTTCGGGCAGGAGGTCTTGCCGCAAGTCCTGCAATACTTATATGGGCAGAATCTGAATTCGTTGATGGTCGAAGGAGGCGCGGGGTTGCTGGCAAGTTTCCTTGATGCCGGCTTGTGGGACGAGGCTTGGGTCGAAACGGCTCCGGCTGTTCTGGGCGCGGGGGTGAAAGCGCCTGCTGTTTCCGGCGTGTTGACCGCTACGGAGCAGAGGCATGGGCATCTTCTGGAAACCTGGAAACGGAAGGTTTAAAATGAACTTTATAATTCGTAACGACACTAAAATATTATAAATATTCTCCTATATGAGGCATAAAGCAAAAAATGTTTCTACTTTTGTGCCTTTATATGCAACAAACTTATTTTTTGATGAAAAATAGAATAGTACTGTTTATAGCCGGATGTTGTGCTCTGTTATTGTCGTCTTGCCTGGGTTCGGATGAGACGGAATATGAGCTGAGTAGAGATTGTCAGATTCTATCTTTTTCTTTGTCGAATGATTCCATTCCGGAGCTGGCGAATGTCGTTTTTACGATCGACCAGGTAACCGGACATATCTTCAATATAGATTCCATGCCTTATGGGACGAAGCTGGATGAAAAAGTGATTTGCACGGTCAAGCTGGCTTCGACTGTATATACCTGCCAGGTCATGCAGGAAGCGGTCGGCGATACGATTTACTGGAATCTGGAAGACTCGTTGGACTTCTCCAAGCCGGTGAAGTTCGTGAATACCTTGTGGGATGGCGAAACCACAAAGGCCTATCTCGCACAAGTCAATATCCACCAGGTAGTTCCCGACTCGATGGTTTGGGGCATTTACAAAGAAGGCATTACGGACGGTGCTGTCAAGGAAGAGAAAGTTGTTGTTTTCGGTGAGGGAAGCGACGAGTCTTATTATATGTTTACGCAGCCTGTAAACGCAAGCGAAGGCTACCAGCTGTACCGCTCGGCTGTTACGGACGGCAAGAACTGGACGAAGCTGGCTGTTTCGGGGCTTCCTGCCGGAGAAATCCGTTTGTCGCAGATTACTGCTTATGAAGATGCCTTCTATGCCGTTACGACGAAAGGCGCTCTCTATAGTTCGGCCGATGGCCGGGACTGGTCGCCTGTCGGAAATACTCCGGTGATAAAAGCCCTTTTAGGCGCTATCGATGTGGACGACGACTTTACGGCGGCCGGCAAACAGCCGTCAGCCCTTAGCGCGGTTATCGACAAGGACGGCACGCTCGTTTACGGGTACATGAATGAAGCGAAGGAATGGAACGAAGGAACTCTTCTGAACGAAGGTTTCCCTTTGGCCGCTTTCGGTAGCGTTTCCTATAATTCGATGTTCCGCGCCCGCCTCCTGGTAGTTGCAGGGCGGGATAAGGACAATAAACTGACGAATACGGCCTGGTCGACCGAAGACGGCAAGGTCTGGGCGAAACTGACGGACGACGAAGCGGCTCCTTTTGATAAACAGGAAGGGGTTGCCGTAGTGGAGTATGACGATAAGATGTTTATGCTGAGCGGAATCAATGAAGCAGGAAAGGCTTCTTCCGCCATTTACCTGTCGCGTGACGGCGGCGTAAACTGGAGCCTGTCGGATTCACTGGTCGTGATGCCGCAGGATTTCAAAGCAAGAGGGTTCTCTTCTATCTATGTGGATAAGGACAATTATATGTATCTTTTCGGCGGAAAAGAAACCGATAGTTCGAATGTATTGAACCAAATCTGGCGCGGCCGTATTAACCGCCTGGGTTTTTAAGCATGAAGAAAGTTCGTGGAGGACCATATAATTTTATGGGCGATTCGGCGTTAGAGAAGAAGGTATAGATTATAACAGAAAACGATTATGACTTCAACTCTTTTTCAGCGCATACTCATATTAGTCCTTTTGACCGGTTGCATGACCGGCCTTCACGCACAAGAATATAAATACGAGATCGGAGGAATGGCTGGCGGAGCCTTTTATATGGGCGATGTCAACAAGAACGCTTTTTTCAAGGGGCTGAATCCCGCGTTCGGAGCTGTTTTCCGCTATAATCCCAATTTCAGGTGGGCTTTAAAGACCAATCTGATGTGGGGGAAGGTCTCAGGCACGACGGAAGGACAGGAAAATGTTTTTCCGGATCATGCACAAGGTTCTTTCAGCCGGAACCTGATCGAACTGGGCGGACAGATGGAGTTCAACTTCTTTCCGTACAGTGACAAATTTGCGTATTCGAACGCAAGACGTTTCACTCCCTATATTTTTATGGGTTTGGGTGTGACGGTGGCGCCGGGTAGCGGAAAGACTTTTGCCGGTCCGAACATTCCGCTCGGTGTAGGTTTGAAATACAAGGTTAAGAACAGGATCAACCTGGGATGCGAGTTCTCGTTTCGCAAACTGTTTGGCGATGGTTTGGACGTGACGGACGACGGCAACGCGTTTCTGGATGACCCCTACCATATGAAAGGTAGTTTTTTGAAGAATAAAGATTGGTATTCTTTTTTGTTGTTTACGGTTACCTGGGATTTCGGCCCGCGATGCAGGACCTGCAACAACGCGAAGAATATAGATAATATACAGTAGTTATAGATGAAAACACTATGTCGCTGATTGAACAAATAGACAAAAATCGATTGCCGCAGCATGTGGCGATTATTATGGACGGCAACGGACGCTGGGCCAAAGCGAAGGGAAAGGACCGGAGCTACGGGCATCAGGAGGGCGTTGTCTCTGTCCGTAAAGTCGTCGAAGCCGCTACAACCGTGGGTTTGAAATATCTGACGATGTACACGTTTTCGACGGAAAACTGGAATCGTCCGGAGGCTGAGGTACAGGCGCTGATGAGCTTGCTGGTAGCAGCCATTCATCGCGAGACTCCCGACCTGATGAAAAATAACGTCCGTCTGATGGCGATCGGCAATCTCGACCGCTTGCCGGCAGATGCACATGCCACCTTGCAGGATTGTATCGCACAGACTTCGGCCAATACGGGCGTCACGCTCATATTGGCTTTGAGTTATTCGGCCCGTTGGGAAATAACCGAAGCTGTGAAACGCCTGGCCGGGGAAGCTGTGGAGAAGAAAATAAACCCCAACGATATAACCGAGGCTGTCGTCTCGGATTACCTGACAACCAAAGGTATTCCCGATCCGGATTTGTTGATCCGTACCGGAGGAGAACAACGCGTCAGCAACTTCCTGCTTTGGCAGTTGTCGTATGCCGAATTTTTCTTTACCGATGTGTATTGGCCGGATTTTAGAGAAGAAGAGTTGTATGGAGCTATATTGTATTACCAGCAGCGTGAACGGCGCTTCGGTAAGACAAGTGAGCAATTAATCTTATAAACAATAGCTGTTATATGTACAAAAGAATAGTGCTGTTTTTCATGTTTCTGGGATTTGCCTGCGGGGCTTTTGCCCAGGAAACTGACACTACCAAGGTTGAAGAGCCGGGAGAAGTACCGGTCATTTCCTATTCGTCACCTCCCAAAAGGTATATTATTGATAGTATCCGGGTGACAGGGATTACAAGTTATGATGATTTCGTGTTGATAGGCTTTTCCGGTTTGTCTAAAGGGGACGAAATTACGATACCCGAGCCGGGCGGAGCCATTACGGATGCGGTGAAACGTTTCTGGAAACATGGGCTATTCTCGGATGTGAAAATTTTGGCTACTAAAATAGTAGACGGCGACAAGGTTTGGCTGGAAATCCAACTCAAGCAGCGTCCGCGTATTTCGGAAGTCAACTATCATGGCATCAAGAAGGGAGAACGCGAGGATCTGGAAGCCCGTCTGGGATTGCGCAAGGGATACCAGGTGACTCCTAACCTGATCGACCGTGCGACCACGCTGATCAAGAAGTTCTTCGATGGCAAAGGCTTTAAGAATGTGGATGTCGAAATCCTCCAGAAGGACGATATCGCGCATGAAGGCGAAGTGATCGTAGACATCAACATCAACAAGAACGAAAAGACTAAAATCCACAAGATCCATTTCGAAGGAAACAGCGCGTTGTCCGATCGCGAGTTGAAGAAGGCGATGAAGAAGACGAACGAAAAGTTCAGTTTGCAGAACGACTGGAAGAGCAGTATCCTGGAAGCATTCAGCACGAAGAAGTTTACGACTGAAGAATACGAAAACGATAAGAAGCACATTATCGAGAAATATAACGAAAAGGGATATCGCGACGCTGTTCTTGTGGAAGACAGTGTTGTGAACTATAACGATAAACGTGTGGATATCTTCCTGAAAGTGGAAGAAGGCGACAAATATTATCTGAAGGATGTCAACTTTGTCGGTAATACGAAATATCCGACGGAACAGCTGTTGTATATTTTAGGCATGAAGCCGGGCGACGTTTACAACCAGAAGAAACTGAATGAACGGTTGACGACCGACGATGATGCCGTTTCCAACTTGTATTATAATAACGGTTACATCTTCTTCGGTGCGGATCCGGTTGAAGTGGACGTAGAAAACGACTCCATCTCTTTGGAAGTCCGTATTCAGGAAGGTCCTCAGGCGACTATCAACCGGGTGATCATTAACGGTAACGACCGCCTGTATGAAGATATCGTGCGCCGTGAACTCCGTACGAAGCCGGGTATGTTGTTCAGTCGTGAAGACTTGATGCGTTCAACCCGTGAAATCGCGCAGATGGGGCATTTCGATCCGGAAAACCTGGTTCCGCAACCGCTACCCGATCCTGATAACGGAACGGTGGATATCCAGTACAACCTCGTGTCAAAGGCTAACGACCAGATCGAGTTCTCTGCCGGTTGGGGACAAACGGGTGTGATCGGTAAGCTGAGTTTGAAGTTTACGAACTTCTCCATGAAGAATCTGCTGAACCCGAGTACCTATAAAGGTATTATCCCGCAGGGTGAGGGACAGACGCTGACGCTGAGCGGCCAGACAAACGGACGTTACTATCAGGCATACAGCATATCGTTTATGGATCCGTGGTTTGGTGGCAAACGGCCGAATACATTGTCCGTGAGCGCCTACTTCTCCAAACAGACGGATATCAGTAGTAATTATTTGAGCAGTAACAGTTATGGTTATAACCCGTATTACAGTTATGGCGGTTATCCTTATTATGGCGGCTACGGTGGCTATGGTGGCTACGGTTACGGTTATGGCAATTACGGTAACTATGAGTTGGCTTACGACCCGGATAAGTCGATTATGATGTTCGGACTTTCTGCCGGTTACGGTAAGCGTTTGAACTGGCCGGATGACTATTTCCAGTTTATGGCGACCCTGAACTACCAGTTGTACATGATGAAAGATTGGGATTACTTCTTGGTGAATAACGGTAACTGTCATAACATCAACTTGGAATTGAACTTGCAGCGTAACTCTATCGACAACCCGTTGTACACACGTAGAGGTTCACAGTTCATGTTCTCGGTTGCCGCAACTCCGCCCTGGTCATTGTGGGACGGTAAGGACTACAAGAATATGAGCGACCAGGATGAAGCGAAGTTCCGCATGATCGAATATCATAAATGGAAATTCAAAGCGAAGATATTCTCTCCGTTGGCTCCGCTGACGGTGAAACGCACGCCGGTGTTGATGTCGCGTGTCGAATACGGATTCCTGGGCTCTTACAACAAATATAAGAAATCGCCGTTCGAAACCTTCTATATGGGTGGCGACGGTATGAGTGGATACTCCAGTACCTATGCAACCGAAACGATCGGTTTGAGAGGTTACGAAAACGGTAGTATCGCCGGTAACGGTGGTTACAATTCGTATGGTTACGCTTACTCCCGCCTGTCGATGGAGTTGCGCTATCCGTTCTTGCTGGAACCGTCTTCGACGATCTACGGTCTGGTATTCGTGGAAGCCGGTAATGCCTGGAGAGATTTGAAAGAGTTCAACCCGTTCCAGTTGAAACGTTCTGCCGGTGTCGGTGTCCGTATCTTCCTACCGATGATCGGTTTGATGGGTATTGACTGGGCTTACGGTTTCGACCGTCCCGACGGAAGCTCCCAGAGAGGCGGCAGCAACTTCCACTTCATTATCGGACAGGAATTTTAGAAAATTGAGAATTGAAAGTTGAAAATTAGATAGAAAGAGGCAATCGGAAACAAATCCGGTTGCCTCTTTTGCGTTTGGGCCCTCTTTGCGCGGTGCTTGGCAAGTCTGTTAAATTGTTAATTGTATCTTATTAATTTTCAATTTTCAACTTTCAATTTTCAATTCTCTTATCTTTGCAGTCAGAAGGTAAAACTATAAATGACATGTGTATGAAAAAGATTATTGCCTTAAGCTGTTTGTTGTTCCTCTGCTCGTTTGCAGGGCACGCACAAAAGTTTGCTTTAATAGATATGGAATATATATTGAAAAATATTCCGGCTTATGAAATGACGAATGAGCAGTTGAGCCAGGTCTCCAAGAAATGGCAGAACGAAGTGGATGCCATCCAGCAGGAAGCGCAGAACATGTACAAGACTTACCAGAGCGACCTTGTATTCCTGTCTGCCGAGATGAAGTCGAAACGCGAAGAAGCGATCGTGCAGAAAGAACAGGAAGCACAGGATTTGAAACGTAAGTATTTCGGTCCTGAAGGCGAGTTGTTTAAGAAGCGTGAGAGCCTGATGAAACCGATACAGGATGAGATCTACAATGCCGTGAAGGAGATATCCGAAGATAAAGGCTATCAGATGGTCATGGACCGGGCGTCGTCGATGAATATCATTTTTGCTTCTCCGAAGATCGATATAAGCAATGAAGTCCTGATAAAGTTAGGATATTCAAAATAAATGCTTACATTTGTGCGCTTTAATGAAGCAAGTTAAGAATATGATTAATAACAAGTAATATTTTATAGAAAGATGAAGAAACTGATTATTTTTTTGTTGATGATGCTCCCGTTGGGCGTTTTTGCTCAAGAATCTAAGATTGCGATTGTAAATACGCAGGAAGTGATCCAGGCTATGCCGGAATTTGCTAATATGCAGAAACAGATGGCTGACATGGAAGCCAAATATAAAAACGAAATGCAGGTGATGCAGGACGAATACAATAAGAAATATTCCGATTTTGTTGCACAGCAGGATTCATTGACAGAAAATATCAAAATGAGAAGAATGCAGGAATTGCAGGATATGGAACAGCGTACACAGAACTTCATCCAGATCTCCCAGCAGGATTTCCAGAAGAAGCAAGGTGAGTTGTTCGCTCCGATCCAGGACAAACTGAAAAATGCAATCAAGGCAGTCGGTGACGAAAAAGGATATGTTTATATCTTGGATCCGCAGATTGTTCTTTATCAGGGTAACGCTGCAGTTGACGCAACTCAGTTCGTAAAAGCTAAGTTAGGTATTAACTAATATAATTAGCAATCATAAAATAGCGAAGGATGCCTTTCCAAGAGGGGCATCCTTTGTTGTCTATATCTCATTTGAATTTCTAAATAAATAACTTCTCCCATGTTTTCACCAGCACCAGGCCCGATTGGCATCTTCGACTCCGGTTACGGAGGGCTTACCATATTTGATAAGATCAGGGAAGCGATGCCGGGGTATGATTATGTTTATTTGGGCGATAACGCCCGCTCGCCATACGGCCCGCGTTCGTTCGAGGTTGTGTATCGTTTTACAAGGCAGGCTGTGGAGACGCTTTTCAATGAAGGATGCCAGCTTGTGATCCTGGCTTGCAACACCGCTTCGGCAAAGGCATTGCGTACGATACAGCAGCGGGACTTGCCGCAGTGGGACCCGGAACGCCGGGTGCTGGGTGTAATCCGTCCGACGGTGGAGTTGATGGATAAGATCAGCAAGAGCAAGCATGTAGGTATTTTGGGGACGAACGGAACCATCACTTCCGGTTCCTATTCGATGGAAATAAAGAAGATGTTTCCGCACATGACGGTAACGGGCGAAGCCTGCCCGATGTGGGTCCCGTTGGTCGAGAATAATGAATTTGCTTCACCGGGAGCGGACTATTTCGTCCGGAAACATCTGGAACATATTCTGGCTGCCGATCCGGAGATCGATACGCTTGTCTTGGGTTGCACGCACTATCCGTTGCTGATCGAAAAGATCAAAGCGTTCCTGCCTGCCGGAATCACTCTGTTTTCGCAAGGGGAATATGTGGCTGCAAGTCTGACCGACTACCTGCGCCGCCATCCCGAAATGGATGCGCGTTTGACAAAGCGAGGCGATTGCCGTTTCCTGACCACCGAATCCGCCGCCAAATTCTCCGATGCCGCCTCCGCCTTTCTGAGCCATCCGGTGGAGGTGGAACAGATTTCGATCGATTGAAAATTAAGAATATTTGAACCTATATTTTAGGCGCGGATTACACGGATTACGCGGCACGAAGTTTTTTCAAAACATATTTAAACCGTGTAATCTGTGCAATCCGTGCCTAAATTTGATTCAAATCTGCCAAATTATGAAATATATCTGTATCATACTCTCTTTACTTTTCTCCGTTTTCTGCCAGGGGCAGGATCTGGATGGATATATGGCGGAACGAGGCCTGGTGGATGTTTCCGCTATGGATACGACGTTGCGGGTGGAACTGGCATATGCGACGGCGGATAATTTCCTTGGGAAAGTTGTTTATTCCGGGATCACGCGTGCCTGGTTGCATCCCGATGCGGCCGGCAAACTGCTTGTCGCCCATCGGCTGTTGAAACAGGAACATCCCGGATGGCGTTTTGTGGTCTATGACGCCGCCCGTCCCATGTCGGTACAGAGGCAGATGTGGGCGCTTGTCCGGGGAACCGATAAGACGAATTACGTCAGCAATCCCGCGAACGGAGGCGGCCTGCATAACTACGGGCTGGCTGTCGACCTGACGATCCTTGACGAGAGGGGAATACCTCTCCCTATGGGCACTCCTTTCGATTATTTCGGGGAAGAAGCGCATACCGATAACGAAGAGGCATTACTGGAGAACGGGCGGATTACCCGTGCCGAATATGAAAACCGCCGCCTGCTACGACGGATTATGCGAAAAGCCGGATTCCGTTCCATCCCGTACGAATGGTGGCATTTCAACGCTTGCACCCGCGCAGAGGCACGACACGACTATCCGGTGATAGACTGATTCCTGTCTCCTAAACAATATTCTTTCCGAACGGCGTGAGAGCCAGTGCGGCCATCTTGAAATGCTGCCGGCCGAAAGGAATACCGATAATCGTGATGCACAGCAGCAACCCGAAAAACAGGTGCGTCAGGCAGATCCAGAAGCCACCGATGCAGATCCAGATCACGTTCATGACCAGGCACAGGCAACCGCCTGAGTTGCCGTTGTCCGTCACCCGGCTGCCGAAAGGCCAAAGGGCGAGCATTCCTAACTTCAATGTCTGCAACCCGAAAGGGATACCGATTATCGTAATCATCAGCAGCAAGCTGGATATCAGATATTCCACAGCGGTAACCAATCCGCCGCAGATAAGCCAGATGATATTTCCCAAAAACTTCATAGCGTCAATATTATAAATTGTTTTTTACTTTCATGCTGTCCAATTCCGCCAACACCGTCTGCTTCACGATTGCGAAGCTGTCGCGCAGTTCCGGTTTGACCGGCAGCGAAGGCGGTGCTTCCATCTGTAGCGGGTTGATCGGCTGTCCGTTCTTGTACACCCGGAAATCGAGGTGTGGTCCTGTCGAAAGCCCTGTCGAGCCGACGTAGCCGATTACCTGTCCCTGCCCGACATGGCTGCCGACTTGTATGCCTTTGGCATATTTGCTCAGGTGCATGTAGGAAGTCGTATATACGGAGTTATGTTTCACTTTCAACGTATGGCCTCCGCCGCCCATATAGCCTTTGGCGACGACGGTACCGGCCCCGATGCTCTTGACCTCCGTCCCGACAGGAGCCGCATAGTCCACTCCATGATGTGCCCGGTAGCGTTTCAGGATCGGATGGAAGCGGGCGTTTGTGAAACGCGAAGTGATGCGGAAGAAATCCAGCGGAGCTTTCAGGAAGGCCTTCCGGAGGCTGTTTCCTTCGAGGTCGAAATATTCGAAAACGCTATCCTGGGTAAACGGTATGGCTGTAAAATCTTTTCCCTGATGTGTGAAGACGGCACCCTCGATGGAGGTGATATTCAAAGCTGTCGTGTCGTCTATATAGGCTACGTCGTACAGTACCCGGAACGCGTCCCCTTCCTTCACGTCGAAAAAGTCGATCTGCCAGGCATATACATCCGAAATCTTGATCGCCAGCAACGGGTCCGCCCCACTTGCCTTGATCACGTTCCAAAGGGAAGAGTTGATTGTACCTTCGGTGTAATGGCGTTTGATGGTAATGGGCTTGTTGAATTCGTATGCCAGGATCGAATCGCCTGACAGGTCGATGACGGCATAGTCGACAAGTGATTTGGCAAAGGCGATATAGCGGATATCGGCCACACTGTCCTGGGTCGTAAACGTATAATAGTTCATACCCGCGCGAAGTTTGGTCGGGTCCAGGACATTGATGGAGGCTTTCGTAATGCTGTCCGCTTTCAAGGCGGAGAAACCGAGGACGGAAAAGATAGAGGCTGGGTTATCGCCGTTTCTCATCTTATATTCCGTCACGTCCAACGAGTCGATGCAAACGCCGTATTGATATACGTGTTGCAAGCTGTCCAGCCATTCGCTGTCGACGCCTTCTTCTTCGGGTTGTTGTTTCGTATGTGTACAGGAAAAGCAGGCAAGCAGTCCTGCGAGTAACGAATATAGGACGATGCTCTTATTCATTCTCCGGCTTCTGATTCTTTTGTTTTCCAGTTTGTTTTTCCAGTTCGTCGATCCGTTTTTGAAGTCTGTGGACTTCTTCCCGTTCCTGCTTTAACATCAGCCGGTAGGCGTCGATGATTTGGGAGAAGGAAACATTGTCGTATTTATGGTTGTTCGTCTGTTCCTGATTGCCGACTATATTATTATATACAGGGCTGTTGGTGTTATTTTCATTTTCAATATTGAATGTATCGTTTTGGAATGAAACAGAAGGTTCCTCTTCTTTCATATTCTTGATCGTTTCCACCGAAACATCCAAAGCCTTTGCCAGTTTATCCAACATCTCGTCGTCAATCTTTTTCATCTCCATCAGTTCCTCTACCTGTTTTTGTGACAATTGGAGTGCTTTCTCCAGGTCTTCCACTTTAAGCCCTTTTTTATTCATAAGGCGAGCGAGGTTACGTCCGTGATGTACACTGCTGTCGTTCAATAAATCTTTTGTGTCCATATGATACTGTTTTTTACGTTGCAACAAATATACAAAATTAATCCATAAGCTTTCTTAATTGGCTAAATCCTTTACCGGTGATTCGGCTATTGGCTGCTTGAACTGTAAATCTTCATTCATGGTTCACTTCTGTCAGGAAATGAACCTATTCTAAACGGATTTATATATGATAAAAAATACAAGAACCCCTCCAAAAAAGGTTGATATCCATAGCTTGTTAATATTCAGGCTATTGCCAAATATCTTGTTTCTTAAAAAATATTACCCTTGCATGAAATTTGAAATTTATAGGGTATAAAATCAAATTTCATGCGCTGTTGTTTCGGTTTGGACCAACGGCTATTTGGGGAAACCGTACAATAAGTAAGAAATAAATTTGCTTTAAGCGAAATGGAATCGGTAAATGATGATTTATCTGTTACATCTGTCAATATTCGAAACATTCTTCCCATTCCTCGCTTCCATTCATATATAATATGTATATTTGTGGATTAAGTAACAACTAATAAAACAGTAACTATGAAAAAGGAAGAGTCAGATCTGAAAATCATGGAAGAGATGGAAAGAAAAGAGTTGCAGGACAGGTATATCCGTTTTGATTGGGCCATCAAGCGTCTGCTACGCCAGAAGGCCAACTTCGACGTGCTCGACGGTTTCCTGACCGTCATGCTGAACG
>NZ_CABUOD010000021.1 GCF_902493135.1 uncultured Parabacteroides sp. | reverse complement strand
ACTTTTTTTCATCTTTATCCACATCTCTATTTTCAGGCTTTACACACGGCGTTTATGTGTGTATAATATGTATAAGAAAAGACCCAGCCTAAATCATAAACAATAATAAAAAAGGAAAGCCCCCTACCCTGACGGATAAGAGGCTTTTAATCCTTTTGTCTTCCTCCGAAGAGGTTAACCTAAATACGATTTGAGGAGCTTGCTACGTGTTCCTTGCCTTAATCTTCTAATTGCTTTTTCCTTGATCTGGCGGACGCGCTCTCTTGTGAGGCCAAATTTGTCGCCAATCTCTTCCAATGTCATTTCCTGACAGCCAATACCGAAAAACATTTTGATTATCTCACATTCTCTTTCGGTTAATGTAGCAAGTGCTCGATCAATTTCTTTTGCCAATGACTCGTTCATCAACGACCGGTCAGCGATAGGAGCGTCATCGTTAACAAGCACATCCAAAAGACTGTTGTCTTCGCCTTCTACAAAAGGAGCATCCACTGAGATATGCCTTCCCGATACTTTTAGGGTATCCGAAATCTTATCTACCGGAATATCCAGTTCGTCTGCAAGTTCTTCAGGAGAAGGTCTGCGTTCGTTTTCCTGTTCGAATTTAGAGAAGGCTTTGCTGATTTTATTCAACGAACCAACCTGATTCAACGGGAGACGTACGATTCTTGACTGTTCTGCCAAAGCTTGCAAAATAGATTGACGAATCCACCACACAGCATAGGAAATAAACTTAAAACCTCTGGTTTCGTCAAATTTCTCAGCCGCCTTAATCAACCCCAGGTTTCCTTCATTAATAAGGTCTGGTAAACTTAACCCCTGATTTTGATATTGCTTAGCTACAGATACAACAAAACGCAGATTTGCCCTGGTTAATTTTTCCAATGCTCTCCGGTCGCCTCTTTTGATAGCCTGTGCCAATTCTACTTCTTCTTCTACTGTGATCAGATCTTCCCGGCCTATTTCCTGAAGATACTTGTCAAGAGAAGCGCTTTCGCGATTGGTAATGGACTTTGTGATCTTTAACTGTCTCATCCAATAATTTTATATTGAGAATATCAGGGTGCAAAGATAATATTATTTTTATTGACAGAATTGGCTGGATGCACCCTACACCCAGCCAATTATAAACCTTTAACAATCTTCCCGCCAAATAAGACGAATATAACGTTATTTTATTATTCAGCCAGATCTATAGCATATACTTTCGTACGTCCATTATTCGGATAGAAACCTTTTACTACGATGTAACGATCATCATTGATGTAACGATCGTCATTGTTACCTTTCAAAACCTTGTCAACTATTTTTTCAAGCTGCTCAGGAGATGAAATCTTCTGATCGTTTACAACCATGATGATGAAACCTTTCTTGATACCGGCATCTTTCAGTTTACCATTCAGCAAACCGGTTACTTCAATACCATAGCTTATACCTAATTCACGTTTCTGTTCGCTTGTCAACGCACTGAAAGCGGCTCCCAAAACTTCGGCGCTGTCGGCGGCTCTTTTCACTACTGCAGTGCTGCCCTGTGCGTTACGAAGTTCTACATTAAACGTCTTGGTGCTGCCGTTACGGTCTACAGTTACCTGCACTTTGTCACCCGGACGATATTTGCTGATCTGTTCCTGCAAAGCATTCGCAGATTTTACTTTTGCACCATTTACGGCAACAATCACGTCACCCTTTTCAATACCGGCTTCCTTGGCAGTACTGCGGTCCGCGAAATCAGCCACACATGCACCTTCGGAAACTTTTATCTTGGATTTCAGGGCGCTCAGTTCATCTTTCTGTTTAGCCGGCAGATTCGGATAGCCCAGCATGTCGGCGATATCACCCACGCTCATAATCTGGACACCCAGAATAGCACGCTGTACGGCACCAAACTGTTTCAAGTCGTTTGCCACTTTCCCTGCAATGCTGATAGGCACTGCAAACGAGTAACCGGCAAAGTTTCCTGTTTCGGAATAAATAGCGGTATTGATACCGACCAATTCACCTTTTGTATTCACCAGCGCTCCCCCGCTGTTACCGGGGTTCACGGCCGCATCGGTCTGGATGAACGATTCGATCTTGCTCTTGTCTCCGCCTCCCATCGAGATGCCACGTCCTTTCGCACTCACAATACCGGCCGTAACCGTAGAAGTAAGATTGAACGGATTACCGACTGCCAACACCCACTCTCCGACTTTCAGTTTTTCAGAATCGCCGAACGGGATGGTAGGAAGATCTTTCGCATCGATCTTAAGCAAAGCGATATCCGTCGTCGGATCGGTTCCGACCAATTTGGCAGCAAACTTGCGGTTGTCATTCAATGTCACTTCCAGCTCGTCTGCCCCATCGATCACATGGTTGTTCGTTATAATATATCCATCAGTCGAAATGATCACTCCGGAACCGGCTCCTACCCGTGGTTGCGGTTGCGGACGCTGGAAACCTCCGCCTCCACGTCCTCCGAATCCGAAGAAGTATTCGAACGGATCGACATACTGCGGTTGATTGCCTCCGTCGGCATATTGTTTGGCATTTGTCGTGGCCTTAATATGCACAACGCCATGAACCGTACTTTCTGCAGCCGTAGTAAAATCTGTATTCTCTGCAGCAACCGTGTTATAACCGGCTAACCGGATCGGCTGATTGAAGGTATTTGCTGAGCCTGAAGCACTATATACCGGTTGATTCTTATGAATCAGGTAAGCACTCGTCCCAACAGCCGCCCCCGCACTGATTGCAGCTACGAGAACGATACCAAGCACATTTTTCCACATCTTTTTCATACTCTTTTTATTTTATCAAACATTTAAATTTAACATTTTTCTTTCGGCAAAGAAAACTCAAAAAACGTGCGATTATTCCATTTGCGACTGTTTTTTTATCACTTTTAACGGCACTCCGCAAGGGCTTAACTGCGATTAACAGTACTGTGTAATGCAAAGTACCTTTTTAACAATCTACCGTCTGACAAATGGTCATACATTCAATAATATAACAGCAAGAAAGGCAGAATGTTTCCCATGAGCCTGCCATTAGATGCCGATGTATTTTATTTTCGACAACGTCGAAAACATATACGACAACACCGAGCATATACACGACAACGTCGAACATATACATGACATTATCGAAAACAAATTAGACTGGCAGAAAAAGCAAAAGAGAACCTGCTCGAACCATTTTGATGTGGTGATCCATTTTCAATTGTCAATTAAAAGAATTACCTTTGTCCCATTGCAGTCTGCCGGTCTGTCGCTCGTCCTTCGGGACGGGAGGAACGTCCGGGCAACAGAGAGCACCATACTTCTTAACGGGAAGCTGTCCGCGAGGGCAGAGTAGCGTAACAGAAAACGACCGCCGGACCTGTCCGGTAAGGGTGAAAAGGCGAGGTAAGAGCTCACCGGATCTTATAGCAATATAGGATGCCGTACGTCTTATGGGTTGTAAGGTCATGTATACCGGCGCATGTAGGATTGCTCGTCCGATGCCGGGGGGTAGACCGCTAAAGCTTACTGGTGACAGTAAGACGAGATAAATGGCAGACGCTCCCGTGCAAGCGGGAGTACAGAACCCGGCTTATAGGCAGACTGCTTTTTTTATAATGTGCCAGTATACCAATTCAACAATATGCCGATTAAATGGTTTTCTATTGGTATATCGGCACATTTAATTTATTGGCACTTATTATATATGAAAACAACCGGTAAAAAGACGCTCGGAGAACGGATCAACGCTTTACTGACAAGAACGATCCGTTTCGTCACTTACGACATTTGGCGGATCACCGAAAATGAAGTAAGCGGACTGAAAGAACTTTATATAAACATCATCAAGACCATCATTCTTGCCGTCAGGGGGTTTCAGAACGAGAATCTTCAAACGAAAGCCTCTGCCCTCACCTACAGCACCCTGCTGTCCATCGTGCCTCTTTTGGCGGTTCTATTGGGGATAGCCAAAGGGTTCGGCTTCCAGAACACCGTACGCCAGGAATTGTTCGACTATTTCCCCGGGCATGAGACGGAGTTGACCAAGGCTTTCGAATTCGTCGAAAGCTATCTGGAACAGGCACAGGGCGGCGTGATCATCGGGGTCGGCCTGATCATGCTGTTTTATACGGTTGTCAACCTGATCTCGTCCATAGAAGACACGTTCAACGATATCTGGCAGATACAGAAATCGCGCCCGTGGTACCGGAAGCTATCCGACTATCTGGCCTTGTTCCTGATTTTGCCGGTCCTGATGACGGCATCCAGCGGTTTGTCCATCTTCCTGTCCACTTTGCAGAACTCATTTATCAACCAGTACTTTTTCTTCACTCCGCTGGTCGAATTCATACTGAACATTACGCCTTATATCATTACGATCCTGGCATTTACGGGACTCTACATTTCATTGCCCAACACAAAGGTCCGATTCGTGAACGGCCTCGTGGCCGGGTTCCTGTCAGGCACCGCTTTCCAGTTCTTCCAGTTTATCTACATCAGCGGGCAGATCTGGGTGAGCAAATACAATGCGATCTATGGTAGCTTTGCCGCGCTGCCTTTGCTGTTGCTGTGGTTGCAACTGTCCTGGCTGATCTGCCTGTTCGGGGCGGAAATCTCGTATGCATCCCAGAACGTGAAGAAGTTCAGTTTCGAACGGGACAGCAAGAACATCAGCCGGCGATATAAAGACTTCCTCACGTTGCTGATCGCGTCCCTGATCATCAAGCGGTTCGTGAAAGGGGAAAAGCCTTATACGGCGGATGAACTGTCGGACGCTTACCGCATACCGATCCGCATCACGACACAGATACTCTACCAGTTGACCGAACTACATATTATTATCGAAGTCAATTACGGGGATGACGAACGGGTCGTCCACTACCAGCCGGCGATCGACGTAAACAAGATCACGGTCAGTTACCTGCTGACACGCATGGACGAATACGGATCGGAAAACTTCAAGATCGACACGTCCCGGTTGTTCAGCAAAGAATGGAAAGCCTTGCTGAAAACCCGCGAAGACATGATTAAGGCGAATGACAATATTTTGTTGAAAGACCTTTGAACGATTGACAATGGAAAATTGACAATTATTAGGGGATGGATAAAAGAAAAGGGAATACGGATCTGACAGAGGGGAAGGTATGGAAGGTGATCGTTCGCTTCGCTTTGCCGTTGCTGATCGGGAATCTGCTGCAACAGCTCTATAGCATAACGGACAGCATTATTGTCGGACAGTTTCTGGGAAAAGAGGCGCTGGCGGCAGTATCGGCCTCCTTCTTCATCTATTACTTCATCATTTCGTTCGTGATCGGTGTCGGAAGCGGGACAACGGTGGTTATTTCACAACTTTTCGGAGCGAAACAGTACCAAAAGGTACAACTTGCGTTCTCCTCATTCTTCATCTTCATGTTAGTCGGGGGCGTGATACTGTCCATTGCGGGGATTATTTTCGCAGAGCCGGTTTTCCGCCTGACCAATACGCCGGAAGAGGTCATTCCGCAAGCGGTGGCTTATTTCCGCATTTACATAGGAGGGACATTCCTGTTCGTGACCTTCAACAGCATCATTTCGATTTTGCGAGGCGTGGGCGAGTCCGTCCGCCCTATGCTGTTCATTCTGATCACGACTGTCCTGAACATTGCGTTCGACCTGCTTTTCATACTCGTGTTCAAATGGGGCATCGAGGGGGCGGCACGGGCGACTGTCATTTCGCAGGGGATCGGCATGTGTATCGCCTTAGCGTATGTAAACAATACACACCCCTTGCTGTCCATCAAGAAACAAGATATGCTGTTCGACTGGAAACTGTTCAGGGAGAGCCTTAAAATCGGACTGCCGACAAGCGTACAGCAATGCGCGATCGCCCTCGGACTGATCGCCCTGTTGGGGATCGTGAACAGTTTCGGGACCAATACGCTGACGGCTTACGGGGCCGCCGGGAAAATAGACACGATCATCACGCAGGCCGTCCTCACCCTGTCGGGGGCGTTGGCGGCTTTCTGCGGACAAAATATCGGGGCCGGGAAACTGGACCGGGTGAAAAAGGGAGTACGGTTTACGATGTACACGAATATAGTCCTGGGACTGTTGACTTTTGCCGCCGTCTACCTGTTCGGCGACGAAATGATGAAAGTGTTCACGAAAGACGCAGATGTCGTGGCGATCGGGAAGGAATATCTGCTGATTATCGGCGGTTTCTTCATTGTACACGGGGCGCTGAATGTGTACAACGGGGCGCTCAGGGGAGCCGGAGACACCTTGTTCCCGATGATAACCAGCCTGGTCTGCCTCTGGCTGATCCGTATTCCCCTCGCCTATTATCTCAGTTCTTGGCTGGGACGCAGCGGGATCTGGTGGGCGATCGGTATCAGCATCGCAATCGGGCTGATCGTGACCTTTATCTATTATAAGATGGGAGTTTGGAAACGGAGGTGTATTATTAAAGAAGAGGCAAAACAATAAATGATGATTTCCAGACCATGCTTTCCTCTATCCCTCTCTACCGAAACAAAGGACAAAAGAGCAGACGGCGCGATACACGCCGCCTCCAGAATACGCTGCAATTTCTACTTTTCGACCGGCCGCGCGGGATCGGAAACCCGGTCACTTTGGCGCCTGCTTACCTAAGAAAGGAGATCTTTCATTTGAACTGCATCATTTTGCTGATATACTTGCCGACAATGTCGAATTCGAGGTTGACAACCGTCCCTTTTTCGATCTGGCAGAAGTTGGTATTGTCGTGCGTATAGGGAATGATCGCCACCTGGAAACTGTTCTGCTTCGAATTGCAGACGGTCAGGCTCACACCGTTGACACAGACGGAACCTTTCTCGACGGTTATATATCCCTGCCCGGCCATCTCCTTGTCGAACGGATATTCGAACGTATAATACCAGCTTCCGTTGGCATCTTCCACGCTTGTGCAAACGGCGGTCTGGTCGACGTGTCCCTGCACGATATGTCCGTCCAGGCGTCCGTTCATCATCATGCTGCGTTCCAGATTCACGAGCGAACCCGGTTTCAGAAGCCCCAAGTTGGAACGTTCCAGGGTTTCGCGCATGGCTGTAGTAGTGAATGTATCGCCGTCTTTGCGGACCACGGTCAGGCAGACGCCATTGTGGGCCACACTCTGGTCTATTTTCAATTCATCGACAAAAGAACATTTCATGGTGATATGAATATTGTCCTTATCATGCTCGATCGCCACGACCTGAGCTGTTTCTTCTACAATTCCTGAAAACATAAGATTGTTGTTTTAATGATTATCGGAGGGCGAAGATACGGAAAATAACTATATTTGCCACATACAAAAATCATTCAAGATGGAAGAACAAGATATACGTTGGCAACAACGCTTTTCCAATTACCAAAAAGCATTGCTCAAACTACAACAGGCGGTCGATATTTTATCGGAACAACAAAAGAGAGACGAAGAAATAGACCAACTCCTGCAAGAAGGCTTGATACAACGTTTTGAATACACGCATGAACTCGCTTGGAAAGTCATGAAAGATTACGCCGGCTACCAAGGATACACAGATATCCACGGGTCACGCGATGCTATTCGGAAAGCCCTGGAAATAGGACTTGTCGAAAACAAACGTTGGATGGAAACAATCAACGACCGCAATCTGACCTCCCACAATTACAACAACGAAGTGGCGACAGAGATATACGACAACATCGTCCATATCTATTATCCGCTGTTCAGACAATTCGAGCAAAAAATGTCTTCTTTAATTTCAAGCAAATGAAATATGGTTTAAGCGATACGGAATGGAACCGGTTGGAAACCGTCTTCAACCGGTATCCAAACATTGAACGAGCCATCTTGTACGGTTCACGTGCAAAAGGGAACTACAAGCCTTTTTCCGATGTGGACATCACGCTCGTCGGCGAACGATTGACCCGCAGTGAACTGAACCGGATCGTGCTGGACATAGACGACTTGCTTTTGCCCTATCAATTCGACGTGTCCATTTTCCACAGACTGACCAATCCGGACTTGATAGACCATATCGAACGGAAAGGAATCATTTTGTATCAAAGAAATACTTAATATAATATGGAAGCAGACAAAGTAGACAAGTTCCTTCTTGCCAATGAAAGCAAATTCCCCGATTATGAAATACCGATCCACCGGTTGCTCGACCTTCCTCCTGAAAAAGAGGCGGTTTTGGTAAAAACCCGTTTCAAAAGCCCAGGCGACATGCTGCTTGTTTCTTTTTTCTTCGGATACTTCGGGCTGGACCGTTTCATGATCGGAGACAAGATCAAAGGAATCTTCAAACTGCTCACATTCGGCGGCTTGAGCGTTTGGTACTTGATCGACTTATTCCTGATTATGGGGGCGACAAAGAGGAAGAATATGAAGAAGCTGGAAGAGATCGTGAAAAAGGATATTTGATTTTTCGGATTTAAAACATACCTTTGTTCCAAGCAAATACAACAAATATGGATTTCTTCAATAACTATCTGCCAGGTATAATAGCTTTGTGCAAAAAGCATAAGGTCAAAAAGTTATTTGCTTTCGGTTCTGTCCTGACCAATCGTTTCAATGATAAAAGTGATATCGATTTAGTTGTCGATTTTGAAAATGTTCCATTGGAAGAATATGCCGATAACTACTTTGACCTGAAAGATTCACTATCATCCATCCTCCACCGGGAGATAGATTTATTGGAAGAACAGGCAATCCGCAATCCGATTTTGAGAAAGAATATCGATAGTTCTAAACTTATCATTTATGGATGAATATATAGAAATGCATTTGAACGATGTCCTTCTTTCCATAGAAGAAGTAGAAAGTTATTTCATCGGACAACCTAAATTATTCGAGAATTTCAAAAAAGACATTCTCAGGCAACGGGCTATCGAACGTAATGTTGAAATTATGGGAGAAGCGATCAACAATTTGTCAAGATCGTCGATCTGGTGATCAAAGAACTCGACTAATGCATTCATCACCCTTCCGTTCCGGGACATGAAGACGATGCAATCCATCAGCTGGGTAGCCAGTTGGTAGGTTTTACGGGTGTTCTCCACATTCGGTTGCCGCATGTAATAAGCGAAACATCTGAAAAGGACAGTGATCAGGCGATCCCAAGGCAATTCCAGTTGCACCATCAGGCTTTTTATGCATCGTAACTGGTGAAGGAGATAATCCAGATCTTCTTCATCGCTTTTGTTGGCAAACGCTTTCCGGATACGGCTGGCTTCTTCCCTGAAAAAGATTTCTTGGACTGCTTCTTTCGGAAGTGTCAAGGTGTTTGCTGCTTCCATAATAAATAAGGTATTAAAAGTGGGGCGAAAATAGAACGGTCCCGCCTTTCCCGTTACTCAACACTTCCCAGAAGCTGGAGGCACATTAATGCTCCCCACGGGGGTACGGAACCGCCTATGGGGATAGAGACAGGCATAAAAATGCCTGCATCCATGCAGAAGCAGGTTCACTGCTTCCGGGAAATAATGTTAGTCGCTGCAAATATAAGTTTTTTCGTAAACATGCAAATAAAAAAAGGCCGAAAATATAGCGGATTCGTGCTCTTTGGCTTTCTAAAACAGCGGTCCCGACTTGGGTAAATTACTTTTTGTCACAAAAACGACCGTCCCAACTTGGGAGGACTACTTTTCATTTCAAAAGTGCCTGTCCCAAGTTGGGACGGCCACTTTCATCCGAAGCGTCAACACCCTGATCGCCGAAACTCGCACCGCCCGCAACCAGCGCGGCAGCAAGAAGAAAGGAGAAGGAGGAGGAGCCGGCGATGAACGGCCGGGCGAGCTGTAATACCGGATATGATTCCCCGAACCATCCTGGTTATAGCCTCCTTTTCCAACCGACAATCCACGAAAGACACGCAACAGCTATTCCGCTTTGGCCGCCTTTCTTATGCTTAAAAGGATACCGGCTTTTATGGACTGAATCATTCGGGCTATATCTTCCAAAGAAGGATAAGTCGCATATGGGTAAAGTTTATCCGGATCAGAGGCAAAGGTATAATAGGTTTCTTCCAGGAATATACGGCCATCTATCCTAACGGCTATCGATTCCATATTATATTCCCGCTTAGGTTCGGATAAATCGATCCGAAAAACGAATGCATGGGCATTTCCAAGTATCTCTTGTGTTTTAGGGTCATCCAACGTTTCTTTTGAAACGGAAGATGTTTGCATCATTCCATCCGCAATCAGGTCAAGCCCTTTGCTGATCCAGTCATATTTCCGGACAGACATAAAAAATACCTCCGAAGGGGCAACCGCTTCCTCTAACTTCTTCACGAAGGGTTTATACACCTTTTCCAATACATCCAAAACCATCTCGACGCTAAACTTAGGCGAATCGTTTTTCACCTCTTCTTTCCTTATCTGCCGCTGCAAAACAGCCAATTCTTTTTCAAAATCATCTTCCTCTTCTATATTCTCGCCTTTAGCAGCCTTTATGCCGATTCGCAAAGCACGTTCCGCACAATCATTCAGATAACCGACAAACGGCCTGATTTTATCCAGCGAAGCATTCGCACCATCCGAAGGAGTCAGGCCGACCGCCACATCACATTGATGCAGAACCCGCAAATAATTTTGCTTATCTTCCGTATGGATCACAATCATCGGATAACCGTTCCGAAACAATATATAATTCACCAACAGGCGTGCAATACGCCCATTACCATCTTCAAAAGGATGAATGCGGATATAGCGGTAATGCAACAAGGCGGCCAGTTCCACCGGAGATAGGACGCCTTTTGCCGCCTCCGCATTATACCAATCTACCAAATCCGTCATAAAAGCGGGTGTTTCTTCCGGCAATGCATAATGAAATTCCTCCCCTGTCGCTGTTATAACCGAATTAGGGCGGGATTTATACACTCCGATCTTTATCTCCATACGCGTCTTTGTGCCTGTAGGGGTTTTGGCATCCTTCCAATAATCCTGGACAAGAATTGTCTTATTCAGTTCACGGATAAATTGCTCGGTCAAGGGACGTTCTTTATCCATTGCTTCCTGTTTCATCATCTCCAGACCGACATTATGGGCTTTCATTTCTTCATAATCTTTCAAGGAAGCAGAGCCGGATGTCTCGCCAAACATAAACAAAAGTTTTGTTTGGCCATACGTCAGTGTATTCCCCTCCAGATGATTCGAATTATAATTAAACTCTAACCTGAACTTGCGGTCTAACCGCTTCTCATCTTCCGGCTTCAGAGGCTGAAGGGCCTGCCATTCGTCCAATAACTGCTGCAAATTATCCATATCCTTTTATTTTTCCGTAAAGATAAAAAAATAGAGGTAAAGCGAAATGCCTTACCTCTATCATTTATTGATTATATCTCGTTGGATATATTATTTAGCCTGTTCCAACTGCAATGTCTTGGTCGGTTCGTCGCATACTTCAGTCGGGCCGAAATACTGGATAGGGCCGGGATAGACATAGCTTGTCGTCATTGCCCATTCGTCGCGGTTGGCAGCGAATTTCTTGAAAGGAGCGCCGTCGAGTTTCACCAAGGCTTTCTGGATAACCGGTTTCATTTCGCCGTGACGTTTTTCCATGTTCATCATCATGGTTACGGGGATACCGCCGGCGATCCACTTGTCGGCCGGAGCAGTCGTGTTGCGCACGGAAGACATATAACCGGTCTTGCCGGCAGCGATCAGGCAGGAAGCCGTATAGCCCAAGGAATAGCAGTAGTCTGCATCGTAGTTGGACGGAGCGGCGCAACGGCCTTCATAACCGAAGAAGTGGTGCTGTGCGGCGAACTTGCCGGCGTATTTGCCTTCAGCCTTCCATTCAGCCAACTTCTTGCCGACCATTTCAGAAAGCAATTTTTCTGTTTCGATCAGAGAAACCTGTACGTTTCCGTGCGGGTCGCGATCCAAAGACAACTGACGTGCCACGCCTTCCGGCAGGGAAGCATACAAGTCGGAGTTTTCTTTTGTCAGCTTGCTGATGATATAAGCACGCTGTTCGCTCTTCTTGATCATCTTGAATTCGGTATCGTGTTTAGCCAGGAAGTCGTTCAACTCGGCGATCAGGCGTTTCATGGCCGGAACGAATTCGATCAGGCCTTCGGGGATCAGCACCGTACCGAAGTTGTTGCCCTCGGCAGCACGTTTTGCAACGATGCCGGCGATATACGTCACGATATCGTCCAAAGACATGTTCTTTTCTTCCACTTCTTCAGAGATGATACAGATGTTCGGCTGTGTCTGCAAAGCGCATTCCAGAGCGATGTGGGAAGCGGAACGTCCCATCAACTTGATGAAGTGCCAGTATTTCTGTGCGGAGTTGCAGTCACGCTGGATGTTGCCGATAACTTCCGAATAAACCTTGCAAGCCGTGTCGAAACCGAAAGAAGTTTCGATCTGTTCGTTCTTCAGGTCACCGTCGATTGTCTTCGGACAGCCGATTACCTGTACACCTGCGTTGATTGCTTTGTAATATTCGGCCAATACGCACGCATTCGTGTTGGAATCGTCGCCACCGATGATAACCAGTGCCTTGATGTCCAGTTCTTTCAGGATTTCCAGACCCTTGTCGAATTGTTCTTTTGTTTCGAGTTTGGTACGACCTGAACCGATCATATCGAAACCACCCGTGTTACGGTATTCGTCGATAATGTCAGCCGTCAGTTCCATATATTTATGATCGATCAGACCACCGGGGCCCAGGATGAAGCCATACAGACGAGAAGCTGCGTTGTTAGCCTTGATACCGTCGAACAGACCTGCAATCACGTTATGACCGCCAGGAGCCTGGCCGCCGGAAAGGATCACACCGACATTCATGGCCGGCAGCTCTTTCTTCTCGTTACTCTTTTCGAAAGTAACGACAGGCATTCCGTACGTGTTCGGGAATAACTTTTTGATTTCGTCCTGATCGGCGACTGATTGTGTGTACTCACCATCTACGGCTTTTACAGCGCCTTTCAATGCAGCGGGAACCTTTGGCTGGTAAGCTGCTCTTGCAATTTGTAATGCACTCTTTGTCATTTCTTAATCTGATTTATTTAGAAAGTATCTGATTCCTAATTAAAGGCGGTGCAAATATAGAAATTTTTCTGTATTCGCGAAAGAAGATAATACGATATAGCCCTTTATTCCGCATTTTTCTTCAGCCATTCACTAACAGCCTGTTTTCCTGAACAGGCCTAACCACATAAGTCAGTTCCTTACCCGTCAATTCCAAATACATAAAACCGCTGGATAAGATGATTTCCATTTTATTATCAATCACGATATATCGATCATGATGGGTCAACAGTGAATCATCCAAGGAAAAAGACCATTGAGGATTATACTTTTGCAAATCAGCAACAGCACTATCATTCAAATGCTTCGAATGATAGACAAGTTCTACTTTTTTGTTCGGCAAAATCAATTTCAAGACATCCTTACAGGCATTCAGGTATTGATCGTACAGGCATATTTTTTTCGCATCCTGGCATAGTGCTCTTATGTGCCTGATCGCCTTATCTCTATGGACATTTCTATAAAAACAACCGGTGATATGGCTACTGATCTGATCGGACATGATATTGACATACGGATAATCCGTTCTGTCATCACACAATATCAATTTATAGTCAGTCTTTCTTGCCAGTTCTTCCAAAGTCTGCTTTGTTAACCGGGCATACTTTAAAGAGTCATAAAGACTTTTCGACACACGATCGCCAATCCCGATATCATCTAATTGTCTGGTATTGGTCAGAAACTCGCCACAACGAAACTTAAGCAAGTGCAAGAGTATATCTTTATCATAGTCCTGATGCTCCTTAAACAAATAATATTGCTTATACAAAGTATCAGACAACACAAAACTATATTTCCCCATATTATTCCATTTCAAGCAGTTCAGCTAAAGTCGCATCGAAAAAACCTTCCGGGAAGTCACGAGTAAACTTGCCATCCTCTTTAAAACCAAGTACAATGAACGGATTCTGGATGCCCTCTTTATACAAAATGGTCACATCATCTTTCAAAAAACGCTTTTTATAAATCTCATAACCGACCTTATATATAAGGTGTTCGCAATGTGTTTCTATGATTACCTGTATACCGGCTCTAACAATAAAGGCCAAGAATTCACCAACCTTTGCCTGACTGGCCGGATGAAGATGGATTTCCGGATTTTCGATAAGAATAACATCATTCTTTTTTGCCCGCAAGCACATGATCAACATTTTGGTAAGATAACTTACGCCAGCTCCCAACTGGAAAGGCGAAATATTTCCCAACCCGTCACTTTTATACTGTACCTCGACCACATCATCCAAACGGCGTTCCGTCTGCAACTCCGTCGGTATATCTAAAATATAAGACAACCAATAATTCACCTGAGCAGATAAAGTATAAGAGGAATCATCTTTAATCAATTCCGGCATTAAAGGATTAGATTTTTCTTTTTCAAATGAACCTACTATATACTCACCGACTACGCCCACTTTAAACTGTGGCGAAATTTTGGAATGCAACTCCGCCCCGATTCTATTGGCAGACAAATAGTATAAATTTTGCTCTATGTCGATCGGCATGTCGGCATCCTCTTCCGAAGGAAGAAAAACCAAAGAGAGTTCATTTGTTCCGTGATAGGAAATATGCACATTATCGATATCGATATCGACCCTGACACTTTTTGCATTATAATACTTATTTCTAATTGTATCGAATGTCAGATTCACAATAGTATCCAGTAAAATTTGTCCATTTTTCCCTATCCTGCGAACAGGAAGTAATACCGACTGTATCAAACTTGACTTACCTGCCGAGTTAACACCCGTTACAATTGTAAAAGGCTTTATCTCCAAGTTCTCATCATGAAGACATTTATAGTCTTTTATTTGTATATGTTTTATCATAACTGAATCCTGTTTATTATTTTATCCATTCGATCAAACCTGAAAGAGACACTTGTAGTCGAGTCTATATTACCGGAAAAATAACGGGAATCATCAAACTCTTCCTTTACAGATTCTATATCCAGTATGAGTCTTGACGCCCATGTGTAATCGATTTTCTCAGGGACAAAAGAAAACAAATAACTTAATGCCTCAAAGAGAGGCATGTTTATAGGTCTTCTAATCCCATTTCCCGAAAAACGAAAACCATTTTCTCCTAAAAGATCATAACTGATCTGCATACAGCGAATAAATAGATTCTCATAATCTACAATCAATTTTTCAGGTGCATTATCATTCACATAAACCATAAAACGAGCCAGAAAATCATCTATATCCCCCCGGTATTGGAGAGCCGGAATATCTTTAAACTCTCCACGATGCAACATCAGGAAGGCCATTGCCCGTAAAACGACATATTGGTCTTTCATCCTTTCTTTATTAATAGAACGCCCTGTCGCAATCAAAAATTCGGGAGAACAGCAAAGTTTATCCAACATCCGTGTGCAACGTCCACGGTATAAGGCATTCCTCATTTCCTGCTTATTCAAAGGAGTTCCTCCGCGATTTACCCGGTCAAAGATATCATACTTTACCCGCTCAGGAGTCGGAGGCTGTATAATGTAAAAAAGTAATTGAAAGTCTTCAATAACTCCCTGTTGCTTCAAATCCAAATCCGCAAAACAACATCCATTAAACTGCTTCAATATCCTCAGATTATTCAATTTGAACTTTCCTTCCAGAAAATCCAGAATAGCACTTATCCTTTGTCGTCCGTCAACAACTTGCTTCTTCCCATTCTTATCCTCAAATAAATACATTAATGGTATAGGAATTCCCATTAGGATCGATTCGATCAGCTCGGACTTCTGCCTCTGTTTCCAGACATCATGCCTCTGGAAATCCGGATCAATTATTAATTCTTTCCGCTTCAGGCAAAGTGTATGCAAATGCATAATACTATATTGAGCCTTTTCCACCCTCACTTCGGCATTCGGATATATGGTATATGAATCATCTCCGTTTATTGACAGATCGGCTTGTTCCACATCGCTAACCACATTTTCATCACTGTTTATTATTGATGTTTCATCTTTTATATCCATATTTCCCATATATTTATCCTGATTTACGATTGAGCAATAGTCTTTAAATTAATAAAGAGATAAATGTTTCATGCAAAGATATTGAGATTTATCGGAAAATCGAATAGAAATCGTCCATTTACTTGCTATCAGATATTTGGTAAAACATCGTTTTGCCCGGTGACGACAACGAGGCGGGACGGGCGTCCGCCGAAACGGCACGCTTGTAGTTCGGTTTGCCGCTCATCACAAAGTGCAGGGTAATTCCTGCCTGCACATCCTCATAGGCCAGATAGGATTTATCATATTTCTTTCCGTTGACATATAGCTCTTTGACATAGACGTTCTCTTCCGACCAGTTTTCCGTGGTCATCTTTATTTCGTTTCCGTTGCTCATCCGGATCGAAAGCGCCTCTACACACGGAGAGCCGATGTTATAGATATTGCTGGAAGGGGCTACCGGATAAAAGCCTGCGCAGTTGAACATATACCAGGCCGACATCTGTCCGCAGTCGTCATTCCCGCTCAACGAGCCCGGTTCGTTGCCATAAAAACGGGCAACGATCTCCCTGATCCACTTCTGGCATTTCCAGGGTTTGCCTAAATAGTTGTACAGATAGGCGACATGATGGCAAGGTTCGTTACCATGCCAGTAGCCGCCGATACGCCCTTGAATATCGTGAGCGCCCGGTATATCATCCGGCAACTCGACGGTGAAGAGTTCATCCAAACGTTCCTCGAACCACTTTTTTCCTGCCAGGTTGATATATCCCTGTACGTCGTGCGGGACGGTCCAGGTGTATTGCATGGTGAACCCTTCCGTAATGTCTCCCCAGCCATTGACGGAACCCGGTCCCTGGTAGGCGATCGGGGCAAACGGCGTACGCCAGTCCCCTTTGCTGTCACGGCCACGCATATACTTCGTTTCCGGGTCGATCAAGGTCTGGTAAGACAGCGAACGGTTCAGGAAATACCGGTAATCGTCAGTCTTGCCCAACGCCTTGGCGGCCTGTGCGATGCAATAGTCGTCATAGGCATATTCCAAGGTCTTGGAAACCGACTCCGCCTCTTTGTCAAACGGGACGTAACCATTCCGCATATAGTCGGGCAGACAGTCGTAATGTTCGTTCAAGGCAGTCGTTTTCATCGCCTCATACGCCCGTTCGTAGTCGAAGCCCTTCACCCCTTTGACGATCATATCCGCCAGGACGGAAACCGCATGATAGCCGATCATGCACCATGTCTCGTTCCCGTAAAAAGACCAGATCGGGAGCATCTTCTCCACGCTCTTGTCAAAGTGGGCCAGCATCGAGTTGGCGATATCGGCATTTATGTCCTGATGCACTAAGTTGAACCAGGGATGCAAAGCCCTGTAGGTGTCCCACAAGGAAAAAGTCGTATAGTTGGTAAAGCCTTTCGCCTGCCCGATATTCTTGTCCAGGCCCCTGAAACGGCCATCCGCATCCTGGAAAACAAACGGATGGAGGGCGGCATGGTAGGCGGAAGTATAAAACGTTTCCTTTGTCTTGCGGTCGGCGGTAATCCGGTATTTTTGCAATTCTTTCTCCCACAGGTCCTCCCCTTTCTCCTTGAGGCTGTCGAATGTCAACCCGTCCAGTTCCTGCATGTTCATCTTCGCTCCGGCGGTACTGACGGAAGAGATGGCCGTTTTCACGATCACCTCCTCCCCTTCCCCGGTTGCGAAAGAGAGGCAAGCCATCAGGTTCTTCCCCCAGGCCTCGCGGTCGCTCCTGAACCGGGATGTATTATAGATCACCGGCTTTTTATCCTGCATGAAACGCAGGCCCGTCAATTTTCTGGAAAAGACAGCCGTAAAATAGACGTGGCGTTCAGGCCCCCATCCTTTCACCAGCTTATAGCCCGTGATGGTCGAATCGTTTTCCATACGCAGATTGGCCCATTCGCACGACTGCCAAAGCGTATGGTTCATATCGATCATGATAAATGATTTTTCCGATTCGGGATAGGTGAAACGGAACATTCCGCTCCGCAGTCCTGCCGTCATCTCCGCCTTTACTCCGTAGTCCTGCAAGCGAACGGCATAATAGTCAGGAGTGGCCTGTTCCTCGTCATGCGTGTACCGGGAGCGATAGCCCTCATCAGGGTTCTCACGGCTTCCGGGTTCCAGTTTCATCTCTCCGGTTCCGGGGATAAACAGGAAATCGCCCAGGTCGGGAATACCGGTCCCGCTAAGATGCGTCAGGCTGAAGCCCAGGATCGAAGTGTGGTTATATTTATAGCCGGCAGCCGCGTCATAGTATTTGGCATCCGTATCCGGACTGATCTGGATCCCTCCGAACGGGATCTGCGCCCCCGGATACACATTGCCGTAACCATCCGTTCCTACCAGCGGATTGACGTATTCCGTCAATTTTTCATTCTGTGCCGTGCCGGATAAGGCGGCACACGACGCAGCGATCAAAGTACAAATTCGTAATTTCATATTCAAACTATTGTCGTTATAAATAAAAAGGACTATCTGAAACAAGGTCCAAATAGCCCTTTTGATTATAGTTTTGCCGGAAATGCTATTATAATTAAGTGCTTATGTTAATATTAATGCTTCCGGCTAATCTATATACATTCCGATTATTTTCCCAATTCATTGGAGAATGAGTAAGGAGCGTCACTGTCCTGCGTACCCCGGCTCTTGTTCGGTGTGGCCGACATATTATAAAGAATGTTCATGCCACGCATCAGGTCGCCATGTGTCAGATAATTCTTCGTATAGTTCTTGCCATTCACTTTCATAGACGAGATGTAACGGTTCGCCTCGCCATTATTGTTGGCCTTGATCACGACCTTCTTGCCGTTTTCCAGATTCAGCGTCACGCTTTTGAACAGCGGAGACCCCAAGATATACTGGTCCGTACCCGGACAAACCGGATAGAAGCCGAGAGCCGAGAATACATACCATGCCGAAGTCTGCCCGTTGTCCTCATCCCCGCAATAGCCGTCGGGAGTCGCGAAATAGAGTTTGTCCATCACTTCACGCACCCAATACTGTGCTTTCCAAGGTTCGCCGGAATAGTTGTACAGGTAGATCATGTGCTGGATCGGCTGGTTGCCATGCGCATAATTCCCCATGTTCATAATCTGCATTTCGCGGATCTCATGGATCACGCCGCCGTAATAGCTGTCATCGAACAAAGGCGGGACATTGAATACGGAATCCATCATGGCATTGAAACCGACCTTTCCTCCCATCAGTTCGATCAGCCCCTTCGGGTCATGGAAAACCGACCAAGTATAATGCCAGCTGTTGCCTTCCGTAAAGGCGTCTCCCCATTTCAGCGGATTGAACGGAGACTGGAACGAGCCGTCCTCGTTACGACCACGCATCAACTTGGTTTCCGGATCGAACAGGTTCTTATAGTTCATGGCATGTTTGGCGAAAATGGCAATTTCGGATTCCGGTTTGCCCAAAGCCTTCCCTAATTTATAGATAGCCCAGTCGTCATAAGCATATTCCAACGTGCGGGCGGCGCTTTCGTTGATTTTCACGTTATAAGGCACATAGCCCAATTCATTGTAATATTCATATCCTAAGCGTCCGGTCGATTTCACCTTCGGATGTACGCTGTTGGCCCCATGCACGACAGCCTCCCAAAGCGTCTCGATATCATATCCGCGAAGTCCTTTCAGGTAAGCATCCGCCACGACGGAAGCCGAGTTATTGCCGACCATGCAGCCACGATGTCCCGGACTTGCCCATTCCGGCAGGAAGCCGCTCTCTTTATAGGTATTGGCAAGCCCCTCCTGCATCTTCGTATTCATATCCGGATACATCAGGTTCAGGAACGGGAACAGGCAACGGAACGTATCCCAGAAACCGGTATCGGTGAACATATAACCCGGCAACACCTCTCCGTTATACGGGCTGTAATGCACCACTTTGCCATTAGCATCCAATTCGTAGAAGCTGCGCGGGAAAAGCAGCGAACGGTACAGGCAGGAATAGAACGTGCGCAGTTTGTCCACGTCGTTATCTTCGACAGCAATACGTCCCAATGTCTCATTCCATACCTGACGGCCGGCCTCGGCTATTTCGTCAAACGAACGGCCGCCCAATTCATTCAGGTTCAATTCCGCCTGTTCAGGGCTGATAAAGGAAGAAGCTACGCGAGCATGGACAATCTCGCCCTTGCGGGTGGAAAACCCGATAATGGCACCGGTATGGTTCTCTTTCGCTTCGGTTTCGCCTTTGCGGATCTCATCGTCGCCGACAGTCGCCTTATAGGTAAACGGTTTGTCGAACACGACGACGAAATAGTTTCGGAAGTTCTGAGGAACCCCTCCGCTGTTACGAGTCGTATAGCCGACGATCTTGTTTTCTCCGGGTATGATCTTGATATAAGAACCACGGTCGAAAGCATCGACAATCACATACGAGTTGTCCGATTCGGGGAAAGTGAAGCGGAACATGGCGGCACGTTCCGTCGGCGTGATTTCCGTCACAACGTCATGGTCTGCCAGATACACCCGGTAATAATTCGGTTTTGCCACTTCTGCCTTATGGGAGAACCAGCTGGCGCGTTTATCCTGGTTAAACACCACTTTACCGGTAACGGGCATGATGGCGAACTGTCCGTAATCGTTGATCCACGGGCTGGGCTGATGAGTCTGCTTGAAACCACGGATTTTGTCCGCGTCGTATGTGTACGCCCAGCCGTCTCCCATCTTTCCGGTCTGTGGCATCCAGAAATTCATACCCCAGGGCATGGCAATCGCCGGATAAGTATTACCTGTCGAAAGGGATATTTTCGACTGGCTCCCGACCAGCGGATTCACGTAATCCACCAGGTCCTTTTTGTCGGCCGCATCCACCGTAAAGAGGCTGCTGCAAAGCGTAATCGCTAAAATAAATAATTTCTTCATGGATAGAATATGTTTAATTAATTAGAAGACAAAGAATAGGGTTTGTCAGTCCCCGTAAAGAGACGTTTCTTGTTGGGGGAAGACGACATCTCGAAAGTCAGGACACCACCATCCATGATATCCTGCTGGGTGATATATCCTTTTGTATAAGGCTTGCCGTTCAACTTGACCGACTTGACATAGCGGTTCTTGTCGCTCACCTTGTCGGCCTTTACCTCAAAAGTCTTTCCGTTTTCCAGCATAACCTTTATATAAGGCAAGTAAGGAGCTCCTAACACATACTGGTCCGTACCCGGACAAACCGGATAGAACCCCATCGAAGACAGGATATACCAGGCAGACATCTGGCCGCAATCGTCGTTACCGCACAGGCCGTCGATATTATTGCGGTACATTTTATTCATGATTTCACGCTGCCAGTATTGCGTTTTCCAAGGTTGCGAGGTCCAGGCATACAGGAACGGGATATGATGGCTCGGTTCGTTGCCATGCACATAGCCGCCCAGCAAGCCTTCCTCCGTCACATCCTCGGTCTGGGCGAAAAACTCGGCAGGCAGGTGCATCGTAAACAGGGAATCGAGCTTGGAGACAAACGACTTGTCGCCTCCCATCAGGCGGATCATATTATCCACATCCTGCGGCACATAGAAAGAATAGTTCAAGGCATTTCCTTCGATAAAACCTTCGCCATGCGTGTTCAGCAAGTTGAAATTCTCTTTCCAGCGTCCGTCGGCATAACGAGGACGGGCATACCCCATATTCGTATCGAAAACATTCGTATAATTGGCCGCCCGTTTTTTATACGTATCGGCAACAGAACGGTTGCCGGCCAAAAGCGCCGTGTGGTAGATGGTCCAGTCGTCATAGGCATATTCCAACGTCAGGGAAGCGGCGCTGCCGTTATGGTCGAGTGCGACATACCCCTTTTCCATGTATTCGCCGGTCCCGTCCAGGTAAGGGATCGTGGAACTGCTCACCATCGCTTTCAAAACCTCTTCCTTGTCTAACGGAAGACCTTTCGCCACGGCATCGGCCAAAACGGAAACGGAATGATATCCGATCATGCACCAGTTTTCATTTGCCATATGGCTCCAGATAGGCAAAGCCTTATGCACGCTTTGCTCGCAATGCTTCAGCATAGAGCGGGCGATATCCGTATTTACCCGGCGGTTGATGATGTTGAACAGCGGATGCAGGGCACGATAGGTGTCCCAAACGGAAAAGACCGTGTAGTTCGTGAAATCGTCCGCCTTGTGGATATTATGATCCAATCCGCGATACAGTCCGTCCACATCCGTATAGACACAAGGATTGATCATGGTGTGATACAAAGAGGTGTACAGCATCGCCAACTGGTCGTCCGTGCCATTGGCTTCGATAACGGACAATTCCTTATTCCAGGTTTCACCGGCACGAGCCGCCAACCGGTCGAAACTATGGCCGGAGGCTTCAGCCTGCAGATTTTTCAAAGCACCGTCGGCACTGACTCCCGAAAGCGCCACTTTCACTTCCAATTCCTCGGAAGCCGCCGGATCGAAATCGAAATAAGCGACGATCTTGCGTCCGCCTATATCCGGGAAGTTTTCTTTCATATTGAATTTGCCGTATCCGCCCCGGTAATTGACTTTTGCTTTTTCCTCGCATCCGTAATGAACGACCGGTTTGGAGAAAGACATGGCAAAGTAGGTATAGTTGGTACGCGCCCATCCGTTCGTGATACGATAGCCCGTGACCAGCGTATCGTTTTCGACCCGGATATTCGTCCAAAGGACTTTTCCGTCGTAATTGTAGATACCGTGGATCATATCTAAGATGATCCGCTGGTTCCCGGCATCTTTCGGGAACGTATATTTATGTACGCCCACCCGCTTGGTTGCCGTCAGTTGTGCTTTCACGCCGTAGTCGGCCAGCATCACTTCATAGTAGCCGGGACGGGATACCTCCGTATCGTGTGAGAAACGCGAACGGTAGCCGCCGTCCGGGTCGGTTGCCGTTCCGGGATTCAGTTTCAATTCGCCGGTAACCGGCATAATCAGGATATCGCCGAGGTCGGAATGCCCAGTTCCGCTAAAATGCGTATGGCTGAACCCGACGATACTGCTGTCCTTATGTTGATAGCCGGCACAATATTCATAAGCACGCGGCTGATACTTGCCATCCACGTTATGAGGGATCGTGTCCGTGTCCGGACTCAACTGAACCAGTCCGAAAGGCACGCAAGCCCCCGGAAACGTATGCCCCATCCCGTTCGTCCCGATAATCGGGTTCACCCATGCGGTCTTATCCTGAGCGGACAAGCTCCCAAAGGTCAGCAATGCAGAAAATAAAAGAATAGTCTTCTTCATGGATCTTGTTTCTATTTTATTTTGATAAAAAGACTTGATACTCGTTCCACAGTCCTTCAATGCTGGCATCTTCGCCGAACATACGCTTCATCGCTTTGTCGAAACTCCATTCGTCGAGGTCGCGGACCGTCTCATGGAACTTGCGGATGGCATCCGGGTCTTTGGTCGTCAGCCATTGGATAAAAAAGCCGGTCGTACGATAACCGTCCATCCAGTTTCCGCCCGGTTTACGGGTACTCATATCGAAATATCCTGCCTGGGCGCGGACGGCATCCGCCAGGCCTTCGATAGAAGCCCAGAATGTCTTGTTGGTCGAGTAGGAACCGATTCCTTTCGGCTCGAACTGGTAAGCGTGTACCAATTCATGGTAGAGAACGCCACGTGTTTCGAAATCGAGTTTATAAAGGGATTCGTTCGCTGATTTCTCGATATGTTGCGTGCTATAGACAATCGAGGTATTGGCCGGATTACCGCTCTTGGCTGAAACTCCGTCATAATCTTTCAACGTATAATGAACCTTTTGAACATCATTCATCGTATCTTTTGCCGAATAGAAAAGAATTTCGGCTACCTTTCGAGCATGATAACGTATGTATTCGTCCGGATTCTGGACAAGATCCGCATAAATGGCAGCCCCCTTAGTTTCCGGGTCAATCACTTCGTAATCGATTTCCGGATATTCGAAATCCTCCCAACCGGCATTCAAATTCTCATCAAACAACATCACATCTCCCAACACCAGCGTATCACCGGCTGCCGTTGCGGCTTCCAGCATATATTGTTTATAATTGGAAGGCTTGGCGATCGGGCAAAGGATTTCCTGATAGCGGGAACAGAACGTCTGGTCTTTCCGTTCATCCACAACCACCCAGTTCTTCCCGTCATAGGAACCTTTCAATGTCCAGGCAGACGGATCATGTACAGGCGTCTCGCCGGACGAATAGATTTTATAACTTTGGACGGGAACAGTATATTGCTGATCAAAAATCACTTTATTCACCCCTTCCGTTCCCACAAAACAGGTTGTCGGATTTCCATCAGACAATTCGGGAACATTCACCGGTAATTTTGCCTGACAAGAACACAATAATCCCCCTATCAATAACGATACATACAACTTCATATCTTCAATATATTTAATTCCGTTTTCATTCAAAAATCAAACAAACATTCTACCGGAGATCACCAAGTATCTCCGGCGAATGCTTAAAACTAAAAACACAAACTCCCTATCATTTTTACATTAAGCTATATATCTTATACCCTTATAGAATTTTCCAAATCCATAGCAATATTAGCTATATTTTTCAATAAAGAAGTAACATCCGAAGACCAAAAGAGTACCATAAACTGACATTTATCGATCATGACACCTTTTAAGACGATTATGACACTTTTCCAAAGAGTTCAATATTTATGAATAAAAGAGGCTGTGTCGTAATTATTTTTTACGTCGCAGCCTCTTTTCACATAATCAGGCCTCTCTCCTGTTTATCAATTCATCAATTCCACCCCGGATTCTGATGTCCTTGCAAAGCAGGGTTAGCCTGCATTTCATCCAAAGGAATCGGCCACAACAAGGCATATTCAGGAATAGCACCTACACGAATCTGTCCGTCCGGTTTGTTCTGGATCTTGGCAGAAGACAGGGGTACCCAATTAAGCTTACCGGAATGCGCTCCGGCTTCTTCCGGATACAAACGAGTACGACGAATATCATCCCAAACTTTAAATTCCAACGGAAATTCATGTAAACGCTCTGTCAGAATAGACTGAATCAATGCATCGCCCGTTGCAGTTTCGTTTGTCAAACCAGCACGTTGACGAACCTGATTCAAATAGCCTAATGCCGCGCTTTCTTGACCGACACGTGCCAACCCCTCAGCTGCGATCAACAATACTTCAGCATACCGGAATGTCGGCATATTATAATCACCGTCATGCCCTTCCATCAAAGCTTTTTCATCAAACCAAGCCCAGTTGCCATAATTATTCAATGTATGGTTCACACCTGTTGCATCCGTATACTCCTTAAAGAAGAACTGCTTTTCATGTCCACGGATATCGGCCGGATCATAACTGTTAATGATCATGTCGCAAGGCAAATAAATATTTTCCAGCACATCACCTCCTGGGTGGAAAATACCATTGCCAGTCGCATCTTTCCACTGGAACGCATCGGAACCCATTGAATGAACAGCATAAGAGTTACCTACATTGTGATTTGAGTAGTTATACTCTTTTGCGTAGATGATTTCGTTTGAAGTATTCGTCGTCTTGATGATGTTGAAAGCCGAATTGAGGTCATCGCTACTTCCGTTCGGCTGAATCAAGGCATGCTGACCGCCTTCAACCACCCGCAAAGCCATCTGGGCAGCCTTTTCGTAATCGGCATTCCCCCCGTTCATCGGAGCACCGGCACGTTGCAAATAAACCTGAGCCAACAGTGTCTGTGCCATCGGAAGTGTGGCATAACAACCATTGTCATAGAAAGCCTTGTTTGGCAACGCATTGTTGTTTACGATATCAAGCAAATCCTGTTCGATATAACCATAAATTTCAGCAGCCGGAACACGTTCCTTAAACATTCCCTCCGTAGAAGTATAAGGTTCAGATACATAAGGCACATCACCAAACTCCTTTACCAACCAAAAATAAGCATAGGCACGGAAGAACTTCCCTTGAGCCACATAATTCTTGATTGTTTCCGCGCTCAACACATCTGTCATATTCGGCACATTGGCAATCACGAAATTAGCACGCGAGATTCCTTTGTAAAATTCATGCCAATAGCTCATAGCCTGGCTATCGAACGATGCGACATTGAAGTTACAACCCTCAGAGGCATTCGTAAACTGACGGTCTTTCCGTCTGTCGACATACAAACCGGAGATAATACCTCCCCAACAAGTAGCCTTGGGAGTCCAACCGCCACCCGTATTGTGCAAATAAGGAACACCACCAAAATACAAGGCGTTCACACCTGTTTCGGCATCAGCCGGAGTCTGCCAGAACTGATTGGAGTCTTTCATATCCAAAGGCTTTTCTTCCAAAAAGCTATCACAAGAGCTCATCGCCAATGAACACAGACAGATGAATGAAATATATTTTTTCTTTAGTTTCATAATGATCTTTATAATTTAGACGGATTAAAATGCGACATTGATACCAAACATAAATGTTCTCGGACGCGGATAAGTAAAGAACTGACGGTTGGAACCCCAGTTATTACCACCCAAACGAGAGGAGTTGTCCGGGTCATATCCCAGATAGTCTGACGCTGTGATCAAGAAAGCATTGTTCACATTGGCATACAGACGCAATGAAGACAGACCGAGCGGTTTGATCACATTCGGATCGAACGTGTATCCAATCTGGATCATGTTGCAACGTAAGTAAGAACCATTAGCAACCCAGTCATCATCGGCCGCATTGTTAGCACCCTGTCCGAAGTTGTTCAGACGAATCGCTTGTTCCTTGCCATCCGGATTCAATGTCGGATGCCATGCTTCCATATAAAAACGGTCAAGACCGTTTGTCAAGAAACGAGCCACAGTCGAATGATAGTATTCCTGCATCACATCAGCACCCCAAGAATACTGAAGATCAAGTGTCAAATCGAAATTCTTATAGTTGAATGTATTGACAAAAGACCCCATCCAGTCAGGCAAACCGTTACCAATGATCACACGGTCCTTCGTCGTCACCTTCTCACCGATTACAGACGGGATATTCATCGTTTCCGGATCCCAATTCTCAGGTTTTCCATCATAAATGCCCACACGTTTGTAACCATAGAAAGCCGACAACGGTTCGCCTTCACGAATCAGCATATCATATCCCACAAAGCCATCGGTCGTGATCTGACGTTTTCCGGAAATCGGATCGATGGAAGCACCTTCATCCAGCTTTTCAACACGGCTCTTGTTGTAACCCAAATTGATTGTGGATGTCCACTGGAAATCTTTCGTCTGAACCGGATGTGCCGTCACCAAGATATCCACACCACGGTTAGATACAGCACCGATATTATCCATGATTGAAGAGTAGCCGGTAGATTCCGGAACCGGACGGTTAAGCAACAGGTCCGATGTATATTTATAATAACCGGAAACATCGAAACTCAAGCGGTCCTTAAACAAACCGAGTTCGGCACCAAAGTCAAACTGAGCTGTCTTTTCCCATTTCAACTTGTCGTTCGGCATATTATCCAGATAAGAAACAGTCTGCAAAGCGTTACCGATAATCGTAGTACCCTGGCTTACGGTAGCCAAAGAACGATAAGTACCTATTTCAGAGTTACCCGTCAAACCATAAGAAGTGTGCAATTTCAACTTGCTGATAGTCGGATTGTCAATCAAGAAACTTTCACGAGACATCAACCAACCCAAACCGACAGAGGGAAAGAAAGCATACTTATTTCCGGCACCGAATTTGGAAGAACCGTCATAACGTCCGGTCACCGTAGCCATATACTTACTGTCATACGAATAAGCCAAACGGAGGAAATAGGAATTCATCGTCCACTTGTCATAATCACTACCCACACTTGGGCGGTTCGTTCCTTTACCTAAGTTATAATAACCGTAGAAATCGTCCGTAAATTTGCTATCTGAAGCACTGAAATAAGTATATTCACGTCCCTGCCAAGACAATCCGAGCATGGCATTGATGGAATGCTTATCCAACAAGGTAGAATAGTTCATATAAGTTTCTTCCTGCCAGTACAACGCGTTGGAGTTATTGGCAGAGGCCGAACCTTCAGAGTTTTGATTGATCATAGGACGCGGAGTGAACGGCGTATAATTGGCATCACGGCTGTTCTGATAGTCCACACCGAACTGTGTCTTCAAATCCAACCCTTTCATCAAATGGAAAGTAAGACCGGCATTACCGAAGATTTTCGTACGATATTGCATCGCATACAATCTTTCCAACAGTTCGACTGGGTTACCGACACCTTCCGGACTGAAATTCTGATATCCACTGTTCGGATTGTCCTTATCGTTCAAAATACCACTTGTCTTGATGATATTGGTCTGCGTATAGACACCGTCCAACTTAACCGGAAGGAACGGCAACTGTTCTATCATCGTACGCAAAGCGCCCTGTCCGTATGGGTTATCGGATGTACGGTTACCCCATGTATGGTTAACCAGCAAGTTGACGGACGTAGACAACCACTTGGTCGGTTTGTCATCATACGCCAACTTTGCATTGATACGTTTGAAATAAGAATTGAGCAAGATACCCTGCTGGTCCGTATAGTTGATGAACGCACCTACAGAAGAACCGTCACCAGCACGCTGAATACTTATCTGATGATTGTGCGAAACGGCCGTTCGGGAGGTTTCGTCCTGCCAATTCGTATTGTATTTTGGAGTACCGTCAGCATTGAACAAACGTTCGTCCGTGAAGATTTGCGACAAATCGGTCGTGAAGTTCTTTCCCTGCCAAGCATTGGCATTTTCCAACCCTTGCTTGAAAGCAGCCATCCATTCGTAAGAATCCATCACATCCATCTGCTTCGCCATCATACCGACCGAAACAGAACCGTCGTAAGAGACATGAACCCCCTTTGCACCATCACCACGCTTAGTCGTCACCAAAACGACACCGTTGGCACCACGAGCACCATAGATAGCGGCAGAAGAAGCATCCTTTAACACCTCGACCGATTCGATATCATTAGGATTCAACAACTGGAAGTCAGACATAACCACACCATCGACCACATACAAAGGAGAAGTCGAAGCATTGATGGTAGACACACCGCGGATCACAACACGCATCTCGCCACCCGGTTGTCCGGTATTGGAGAAAATGTTCACACCTGCAACTTTACCTTTCAAACCATCAAGGGCATTGAACGATTGAGCTTTGATAATTTCCGTACCCTTTGCCTGGGAAATAGAACCTGTCAAATCGGATTTGCGCATCGTACCGTATCCAACGACTACAACTTCGTCCAATGTTTGGGAATCTTCTTTCAACATGACATTGATGGAAGACTGGTTACCAACCTGCACTTCTTCTGTCAGATAACCGATAAAAGAAATTTGCAGGACTGCGCCTACCGGCACATTAGAAATGGAGAAATGGCCGTTCATGTCGGTCATCGTTCCGTTTGTTGTTCCTTTCACAACAATGTTAGCACCTGCGACCGGACCAAACTCGTCTTTCACAGTACCAGTCAATGTCTTCCCCTGTTGCACCACCATTACATTGCTATCCGATTCCGGAGCAGCAAACACGGCATTAACAGAAAAAGCAGACATTAGCAAGCACAAGGCTGAGGCCTTCGCTATCCCACATGGAGATAATAGCTTAGATTCATTCATCATTTTTTGCTTTTTAATTTAACACATGTAACATATTTATTAAAGAAAGATTGAAAGAACACCATCCAATCTCTATCTTTTAATTTTTTGTAATTTGATGGCAATATTAGCGGATCTTAACACGAGAGGAGTAACACCGGAATACAAAAAGGGTGTCATATTCAGCCAATGACCGATTATGACACTCTTTTGTACAACCAAGACACCATACAAAGGCAAGCATTATACAAAAACGGTCACCCACCCTGTAACCGAACGTACTGAGCAAAAAAGACAATATCCCCTTTAAAACATGAATTATCGTATATTTATCTGATAATTAACTGTGTGACAAAAAAGGCTATTTGTTAAAAAATATTACCCTTGCGGGTAAATCGAATTAGATGGGGTAGAAAACCGGATTATATGCAGTAGTAGTTTCGATTCGAACCAATGACTTTTTTACAAATATGACAATAAGGGTGGCAACCTATGTATTACGTTTCCTAACTCATAGGTTTACGATGCCTAAAGCTATTGGCTACGGGATATAAGCAAGTACCGAACTGCGACTTGTGTGAATAAATCATTATTCCAGCCCCCCTTATTGTAAATAAAAGATTATTTCACATTTGGACACCCAGTCGGCTGAGCAACCGGAATTTCGTTTTTTGCAGGGCAAAACGATCCTTTTTTCATCAATCTGCCAGCTTTCTGCGGTGACGACCGTCTTTATCGCCTTGAAGATTGGCTTCATCGCCACGAAGACGGTCGTCACTACCCATGAACACGGCAAGTCACGGCAACGAAGACGGTCGTCATGGAAAAGTTCTGCGCACCTCATGGAGAAAAGGCAGGAAAAGGCTTTTGACGTAAATTGGAGGCGTCCCGACTTCGTTCGCAAATATTCGATTCTCCCGAAGTTGAGGTTTGTCATATTGTCACGTTTTTCCATTTATTGCGACAGACCGGCCCCGGCATCCAAACGACACGCCGAACACTTGACATACAGCGTCACTCCAAAACCGGAAAGACGAGAAAAGTGACAGTTCAAAACGAACCGGATTTTCAGTTGAAATAGAAAAATGACTGAAAAGGGGTTATTGTCTACTTTATTCTGTCACTTCGGATAAACCGAGTTTAGGATTACGGATAAAGATATCTCCATCAAACATTTTAAAGTCTACACATTCTTTGTTCTTTCCAAAAGAATAGACTATATTTGTGATACCTCGTAAACAGAAGGAATAAAAACAGACACAACATGGAAAATGTAAAAAGAATCCCGTATGGCGTATCCAACTTTGTGGAAGTGGTTGAGCAGAACCAATATTATGTGGACAAGACGATGTATCTGCCCTTGCTGGAAGAACAGCCCAACAGTTTGTTCTTCATTCGTCCGCGTCGTTTCGGGAAAAGTATCTTCCTGAGTATGCTGTGGGCGTATTATGATATTGCCCAAAAGGATAAATTCCAGGAACGTTTCGGAAATTTGTGGGTTGGCAGCCACCCTACCCTCTCTCAGGGAAAGTATCAAGTGCTTTTTCTCGACTTCTCGCGTGCCAGCGGAGGCAGCGGTTCGCTTGCCGAAAACTTCGACCGCTATTGCGGAATGGCAATGGATGCTTTCGGTAAAACGTATGAGCGTTATTATTTTCCTGGATTTGCACAAAAAATTGAAGAATTGCCCGACTTTGTCAGCAAATTGAACTATCTGAATTTCCAGACAAGGGAAAAAAACATACCTCTTTACCTCATCATCGACGAATATGACAACTTTACGAACGTGGTCCTCAATGAGCAAGGCAACGAGGTCTACCATGCCTTGACACATGCCAGCGGTTTCTACCGGGAAGTGTTCAAGAAATTTAAAGGGATGTTCGAACGTATCTTCATGACTGGCGTCAGTCCGGTAACCCTGGACGATCTGACCAGCGGTTTCAACATCGGCTGGAACATCAGTACCAGCTATCAATTCAATATGATGCTGGGGTTCAGCGAGGAAGATGTGCGTACCATGTTACAATATTATAAGGATGCCGGACAACTACCGGACAATACGGATATCGAAGCCATGATCACAGAGATGAAACCTTGGTATGACAACTATTGTTTTGCCAAAGAATGCTTGGATCGTGACCCGAAGATGTTTAACTGTGACATGGTGCTCTATTATTTGCGTAATTATATGAATTTAGGCAAGTCCCCCGAACTGATGATCGATCCGAACACCCGTACCGATTACAACAAGATGAAGAAACTCATCCAACTGGACCGCTTGGATGGTGACCGAAAAGGCGTACTGCGCAAGATCACCGATGAGGGACAGATCGTTACGACTTTGGTCACCACCTTTCCAGCCTCGGAGATTGCCAATCCTGAGATTTTCCCCAGCCTGTTGTTCTATTATGGTATGCTGACGATTAGTGCCACGCGCGGATCACGTATCGTACTAAGAATCCCGAACAATCATGCGCGTAAACAGTATTATGAATTAATGCAGGAAGAAGGCAGCGAATAGCTACTCTATTGCATCTGCCTGTACTGTCCCGGCGTAACTCCGTATTTGGCTGAAAACTCACGATAGAAATAGGATTTGTTGGAGATTCCGACCTGATAGATGATTTCCTGCACGCTCAGGTTTGTCGTGACTAAGAGCTGGGCTGCATATATCATACGGTAGTCCTTGATGAAATCGCTCGGCGTTAGCGGTGAAATCTTTTTGAAACGGCGATACAAGGCGCGGGTATTCATGCCTAATTTATCGGCTATAAGCTCAGGACGCAACGTATCCTGAGCAAGATTTTCCTTAATTATAGCTGTTACGGAATCCATAAACTCCTTATCCTCCTGATGGATCAACTGCCCGCCGGACTGTTTGTAAGCGCTTTCCGGGGAATAATAGTAGTCTTTCAGTTCTTTCTTATTCGCCATCAACCTGTTCACGACGGAATGGAGCACCACAGACGAGAACGGCTTGGTCAGGTAGGCATCGGCACCCAGATCCAGCCCCTCCGCCTGTTCGTTTTCCGAGACTTTTGCCGATACTACGATTACAGGTATATGCCGGGTAAACTTATCGGACTTGATACGGCTGATCAACGCAAACCCGTCCATGCTCGGCATCATGATATCCGTAATAATCAAATCAGGAGTTTGCTGCTCCATCAGGGCCAAAGCCTCCTCTGCATTAAATGCTTCCCGGACGACATATTCGGACGATAATGTTTCCTTAATCAACCAAACGATATCCCGGTTATCATCGACTACCAATATTACCGGATTGCCGGTATTTACTTCGGTTTCGGCTGCCGCAGCCGAAACCACCGGTTGTACAACCGGTACCTCTTCGCCGGCTTGTCCATCCGAATCCGCCTCCTCTGCTTCCAGATAAGGCAATGTTACGATAAATTCGGCAGATTCACCCTCCTTGCTTTCCACTCTTATCTCTCCACGAAGCAGTTGGACCATGCTGTGGCAGATGAAAAGTCCCAGTCCGTTTCTGGAAGTCATCTGAGTATAATTATTTCCATCCAAATCACCCAAGATTTGAAAACGGTCGAAAATCGTCTTCAAATCAGCTTCCGCTATCCCCTTGCCCGTATTATATACCTTTATTATCAGAGAATCATTTTCTATCCGGACAGAGACATCGATCGCCCCTTTCTGCTCCGTGTACTTGAATGCATTCGACACCAGGTTGCGTATAATCTTCTTCAAGCTGGGTACATCGGTATTCCAATAAACCGGTTTATCCGCTTCACTGAAGGTAAAATCGATCCCGTTGCGCTCGGCAACAGGCACAAACGATTCGCATTGCTTCCGGATCAAACCGCTTACGGACACCCGCCTGATATGTATATGGCTGAACCCGACTTCCTTTATCTTTCTGATATCCAAGATTTCCTGGATCAATTCATTCAGGTTTGTGACGTTTTCACCCAGGATACGGGCATATTTTTCCAGTTTTCCGTCGGCCAACCGTTCGGCAGATGTCTTGATATAATCGTTCACACCATTAATCAAGGTCAAAGGCGTGCAAAGCTCATGCGTGATGTTGGCAAAGAAATTCAACTTCGCTTCATACAGTTTTTCTTTTTGCTCTTCTCTGATTTTCCGGGCCACTTCTACCTGTTTTTCCACAATCCGGCGGCGCAGCCAATACACGATACCCGAACATGCAGCCGCCAACAACAGGCCATAGGCGATCATAGCCCAAGAACTGCGGTACCAGGGAGGTAACACCCGTATATGCAAAAAATACTCTTTGGTATCCGAATCGAACACATCATTCTTGTAACGGACCTTCAAAACATAATTTCCATAAGGCAACTTCGTAAAAGCGACCTCGTTATCCTTTTGCAACTCGGTCCACGATGTATTATAGTTCTCCAATAAGTACGAATACTCGTAGTTTTCCCCATGTATATAGTCGGTCGCCACAAAAGAAATTGAAAATGTGGATATACTGGGAGGTATGGCCACATATCCGGTTTTCTGATCCGTATAGTCGTACAGACTATGCGTTTCATTTCCCATCTTCAATTCAAAAAAATGCAAGGCCGGCTTATAATTCTCCTGCCGGTCGTTTTGCGGGTCTACCCATATCAATCCGTTAATTCCGCCAAAGAACAGTTTTCCCGTGTAAGGGCATTTCCAATAGGCGTCATCCGAAAATTCCGTCACATCCAAATCTGGACTTCCATAATTATGGAAAAACTGATTGTGAGGATTGTATTTAGTCAACCCTTTATTCGTGCTCAGCCAGATACAACCGTCAGGATCTTCAAGAATACCATGAACCATATCATTCTTGATACCGTCGATCCTGCTATATTGGCGTACCTCCGCCGGGATTCCCGAATGTAATTTCATCTGCGTCATGCCTGAACTGGCTCCCAGATAAAAAGTAGAATCCTGGCTATAACACATGCAAAGCACATCCCCTACCGCCCGGTTGCCGGCATTATTCATCGAAATAAACTCGTATTTCTTAGTCAACAAGTTAAAACTTACCAACCCATATCCCCCACGGCTTCCTAAGTAGAGAAGAGAAGTCTCGTCATCATAATTCATAGAATGGAACTCATTGCAAACTTTTCCATTCTTTTCAAGGATAAAAGACTCCACATATTTAATGACAGGTTCCCCACTCCTTTTACCAATGACAACTTCCAGCAAACCATCTCCGGTCGTTGCCATCCACAACGTCGAATCATTCACTTCACGGATGGCATGGACATACCGGATCTTTGTATCGACAAGACTTGCCATCGTATGGACCTGCTTGTCCACTAAAGAATAATAGGACAATCCCGGACCTTCCGTCCCGATCCACACCCAGGGATAATAGTTGCTTTTACGGAAACAATAGACACGATCGCTGGACAAGCCGTTCGACGTAGTGAAATGTTTGACCTTTTCGGCCGGAATTTCCCCTTTTTCATAGGAATCATAATCTTCCACACGTACAAAACCATTCCCTTTCGTTCCGAACCAGATTGTTTTTTCATCTTCGGTATAGATCGAACGGACCGGATTACGCATGACAATCGGCAAACTCTTAAGTTGAATCCCTGAAAACCGGTTATACTTGTCATAATACATCCGGACTCCTTGCCCGTCTGTCCCGACCCAAAGGATATCCTGCTTCCGGTCAGGCAAAACACAGAAGAGCCCGACATCGAACCCCAATGCCTCTTCCTGATTATCGATGTTTAGCAAAAGCCCATTCCTAAAAACCAGATAGGGAGCGGAATGAAACAAAGCGATGCGGGAAAGTTTTCCATATTTATCCATCCAACCGGTAAGGTCGGCCAGATACTCTTTCTTGCGGTCTTTCATCCGGTAAGAGTAAAAGCGGTTTTCCATATCCACATAGTACAGAATGCCTTCGAGGTAATAGGCACGGTCAATTTTCTTTTCATGGACCGGAGTTTTCTTTATGTCCAATGCCAAGGGGAAGGACTCGAAATCCGGACTAATCTCAAGCAGGCTGCCATCGGCGTCAAGAATAAAGAACTGCCTTTCTCCGTCTGCAAACAAGACTTTGGCCATTTCCTCATTCATCCCTTGTACATGTACATCCTGGAAAGAACCGGCTTCGGGAGAATAGCAGGAGATAAAGTCTTTTTGCTTTATGGCCAACGTATTGCCGGCCGAATCAGACGCTACGTTCAGGCATTCGGGATATTCCGTATAAGACTCCGTCACCTTCCGGTCTTTCAGCGAGAACCGATTCAATCCCATAGAAGTCGATACCCACAGATATCCGTCTCCGCCATACACGATCTTGTTGATGATATTGCTGCATAAGGTATTCTTGTTGTTCGGTTCAAAGCGAAACACATAGGTATTCTTGCCGTTATACAGGTTCAAGCCGTCGTAAGTGCCGATCCACATGTAACCGTTCTCATCCTGGTACATATCAAGGATGGCATTATTTGACAAATCTATATTATCTGCCATATGCAGGGAGATCCCCGCGGACACCGGACAAGAAAACAGAGACAAGCAGACAATCACAGACCTGACAAAACGGAGAAACGCCGCATATCTGGTATCTATATAGGATAAATTCATAATAACGGTTATTAGACTGCAAATATAGTAAATAATGTGTCAATTTTTTCTTACTTTTGCGCCAAACGTCTGTAACTAATAAAGTATTAATCGTTTTAATACAACGTAAATATATGAAAAAGTATCTTCCTATCGCCGCTTCCGTCCTGCTTCTTGCAGCCTGTAGCGAAAAACCGGGTTACGAAATTGCCGGTACCGTTTCAAACAATGATTTGAATGGTAAGTATGTGTACCTCTATGAATATGGGGTAAAAGAGGCTGCGCCGCTGGACAGCGCCTTAGTTCAAAACGGAGCTTTTGCCTTGAAAGGCACACAAAACGCCCCGGCCCTCCGTACTCTCCGTTTTTCGGAAGAAGTGGTTGAACCGGTACGTGTCGCTCCCGGTGAAAACGCTCCGTTCATGGCTACATTCGTACTTGAAAACGGGAAACTGGCAGTCGTGCTGGATTCGACTTCCACGGTTAGCGGCACACCCGAAAATGACGCACAAAAAGAGTTGCAAGCCAAGATCAAAGACTTACGCTCCGGTATCAACAAATTGGTTGCCGACATGAAGTCGGGCGATGAAAACCTGATCAAACAAGCGGAAGCTAAATATGAAGAAATCGACCGTAAGATTACGGAAGCCGTTGTCAACTACATCTTGACTCATACGGATAAACAGTCAGCCGCCAAAAACCTGTACGATTTCCGTTACAACATCGACGAAGAACAGCAAAATGAAATTATTTCCAAAGCAGATTCTTCTTTCAAATCCGTTCCGGGAATCAGCTACATGATCGATCATCTGAATGTACTGAAAAAGGTCGCCGTAGGACAGAAATTCACGGATTTCGAAATGCCGGATGCCAAAGGCGAAATGCACAAACTCTCCGAATACGTCGGTAACGGCAAAGTCGTCCTGATCGATTTCTGGGCCTCCTGGTGTCCTCCCTGCCGCGCAGAAATGCCGAATCTGGTCAAAGCCTATAAAGATTACAAAGGCAAAGGATTCGATATCGTCGGCATCTCGCTGGACAGCAAAGCCGATGCATGGGCCAAAGGCGTAAAAGACCTGAACATCACCTGGACACAGTTGTCCGACCTGAAAGGCTGGCAGAACGGCGGTGCCGCCCTTTATGGCGTCAACAGTATCCCGCACACCGTACTGGTTGACAAAGACGGCACGATCATCGCCAAGAACCTGCACGGCCAGGAGCTGGAAGACAAAATTAAAGAAGTTTTGAAATAACCGGTTCTGTTGCACGGCTGAATTAAAAATTTTATCTTTGTGCGGTCTTTAAAAGAGCGATCTTACATTAAAATTAGCATAAAGTTTTATTATCACTTTAATATAATAAATTAGCGATTATGATTTATTCACATGAAGTTCAACACATGTGTGTTGTAAAGAAGGGAGCTAACCACCAGTGTGCTCCGATTCCTGAAGAAGGAAAGTGGGTTAGAGCAACTCAGATTTCTGACATTTCTGGTTTGACTCACGGTATCGGTTGGTGTGCACCGAAACAGGGTGGATGTAAGCTGACTCTGAACGTTAAAGAAGGAATTATCCAGGAAGCACTTGTAGAAACTATCGGTTGCTCCGGAATGACTCACTCTGCTGCTATGGCTTCAGAAATCCTGCCGGGCAAAACACTGTTGGAAGCATTGAACACCGACCTCGTCTGTGACGCTATCAACACTGCTATGCGCGAATTGTTCCTGCAGATCGTTTACGGTCGTACACAGTCTGCTTTCTCTGAAGACGGCCTGCCTATCGGCGCCGGACTGGAAGACTTGGGTAAAGGTCTGCGCAGCCAGGTCGGTACAATGTACGGAACGCTGGCCAAAGGTACTCGTTACCTGGAAATGGCCGAAGGGTACTGTACCCGTATGGCTCTCGATGCTGACGACGAAGTAATCGGTTACGAATTTGTTCACCTGGGCAAGTTCATGGATATGGTAAAGAAGGGTATGGATGCTAACGAAGCACTGGAAAAAGCGAAAGGCTCTTACGGTCGTTTCAAAGAAGCTGTAAAATATATCGATCCTCGTAATGAATAAGAAAACACTGACACGCGTCCTTTTCGGGCTGATCGCTATCACCATAGTGGCAACGGTTATCGCTTACTTCGTGATTAAGCCGGACCGTCCCTGGATGGCTTTTTATGTGGCCTGCTGCGGCGGTGTGCTTGTTTTCAATTTTCTGATATCTTTATTTCTGGTAAATAAGAATTTAAAAAAGTAAAAAAGAATATGGCTTTATTTGAAAGTTATGACCGCCGTATCGATCATATCAACGCGGTTTTAAAAGAATATGGTATCAACGGTATCGAAGAAGCAAAGGCTATCTGCGACGCTAAAGGTATCGACCCTTATACAATGTGTAAGGAAACACAACCTATCTGTTTCGAAAATGCTTGCTGGGCTTACGTTGTAGGTGCTGCAATTGCAATCAAAAAGGGCTGCACAAACGCTGCCGAAGCAGCCGAAGCCATCGGTATCGGTCTGCAGGCATTCTGTATCGCCGGTTCTGTTGCCGACGACCGTAAGGTAGGTATCGGCCACGGTAACCTGGCTGCCCGTCTGCTTCGTGAAGAAACAAAATGTTTCGCATTCCTGGCCGGCCACGAATCTTTCGCTGCTGCCGAAGGTGCTATCAAGATCGCTGAAATGGCAAATAAAGTTCGTAAAGAACCGTTGCGCGTTATCCTGAACGGTCTGGGCAAGGATGCTGCCAAGATCATTTCCCGTATCAACGGATTCACTTACGTTCAGACTCAGTTCGACTATATGACCGGCGAAGTAAACGTAATCGAAGAAAAAGCATACTCAAACGGTCTGCGTGCAAAAGTCAAGTGCTACGGTGCTGACGATGTTCGCGAAGGGGTTGCTATCATGCGTAAAGAAGGGGTTGACGTGTCTATCACAGGTAACTCAACGAACCCGACTCGCTTCCAGCACCCGGTTGCAGGTACTTACAAGAAAGAATGTATGGAAAACGGCCACCCGTATTTTTCTGTGGCTTCAGGTGGCGGTACGGGCCGTACCCTGCACCCGGATAACATGGCTGCAGGTCCTGCTTCTTATGGTATGACCGACACGATGGGCCGTATGCACGGTGACGCTCAGTTCGCTGGTTCTTCATCCGTTCCCGCTCACGTGGAAATGATGGGCTTCTTAGGTATGGGTAACAACCCGATGGTAGGTGCTACGGTTGCTGTAGCTGTTGCTATCGAGGAAGCTATGAAGAAATAAAAACTATTTTTATAGTATTATTTATAGCATAAGCAGGGAGGTGTGTCAAAACTCCTTTATCACGATCTTTAAGGCACGGATTACGCGGATTACACGGAAAGATAAAACTCTATTGCATGAAATAAATTAAAAGAGGGTGTTGAAAAATGCTATTGCTGATTATCAGTGTTTTGCTATGATAGATGATAGATAAAAGCCTGTTTCTGTAAAAGTTTATGGAAAACGAATTAAAAAACGCCGCCTTTAAGGTGACGTTTCTTAATTCAAACTCGGAAAAGTTTTACAAAAAGGGCATTTTATCTATCATCTATCATAGGTCGATAGGGGGTATGTCTGAATTGCCCGGTTCGGGAAGGATGCCTTTCATCTCGTCCGTCGTGCGTTCGACGACCAGCCAGATGTTGCCATGCATGGTCCGTGTGTATGTGTAGCCAAGCTCTTTTAAAACCCTTCCGACCTGCACCGAGTTCAGCCGGATGCTGCCGCCGAAGCGGGCGACGATCTGGCTGGCGGTGACGTAAGTCCCTTTTTCGTAATCAACGGGATGGCGGTAGTACATCAGGATCAGTTCGCGTGCGGGGTTGGGCGTTTCGAAACGGCGGTTCGCGAGGTTCAGCTCCTCGATCTCGTGGTCCTGGAACCAGTAGCAGAAGCCGGTGTCGAGCAGGTGCTTCGCCTGCGCGTAGAGCCCTTCGTAGTCAATATGGGCGGTCCAGGGGTTGTCGATCGCCGTGACCTCGAACGGCAGCCAGCGGCGGTTGCCGGTGTCGTCGGTGAGGAATTGGAGGTTGTTGCCCGTCGCGCAGAACGAGGCCACGTGCGGCAGGTGCACCTTGTTGCGCCCGTAGGCAGGGCGTTCGTTCACGTAGAGCGTGGTGGTCATGGCCTTGAGCTGGTTCAGTTCGCTGCGCTGCATGGAGTCGATCTCCTCGAAGTTGACGAGCAGGTTCTCCGTCATGGTGAAGAGGTCGTCCTTCGTGAGCCGTTGCGAGTTGGTCTTGGAGGTGTAGTAACGTCGGAGGACAGGCGGCAGGAGGTTCTGGAAGAACGACGTCTTGAAGCATCCCTGCCGCCCGATCAGGACGAGTATGACATGGTTCACCACCTTCGGGTCGAGTGCGGCGGCGACCATCCCGACGAACCAGCGGCGGAAACAAAGCTCGAAACGCGCGTCGCAACCGTCGGCGGTGTGTACCATTGCGGCCAGGCCGGCGATGTGGTCCGTCACGCCGTCCCACGGTCCCGCCTTTTCGAGGAACTCTTCCAGCGGGTGGTAACGGGGCGCGAAGTCGGAGAGCAGGAGCGTGCGCAAATGGAAGAGGTCCGCCTCCAGCCCTTCGCGGCGCATGGAGCACCAAAGGGAGTTCTCGACCGTGTCGTTCATGGGCGCCCAGTCGTCGGACGCGGGGATGCCGTCGGTGACGGAGCGGTATTCGAGCTGGTGCGTCAGCTGGTTCATCCGCAGTTGCATGTAGCCGGCGATGAAGCGTTCCATCTCTTCGATCGTGGCTTTGCGTCGACGCCCGTTTCCGTCGCGTGAGGCGAGGTCGGAGAGGCGCATCGTGCCGTGCTCGGCGGTCAGCATGTAGCAGCTCTTCGCGGTGGAGCGGACGGAGGCCGTGTCGTAGTCGGAGAACAGCTCGGCGGCCCACGCCTCGGCTTCGGCCTCCGGCACGCCGAAACGGTTCATCAGGTAGAGGCACCGGCTGATGTAGTCGTTGTGGCTCCCGGCGGCATAGTGCACGCCCTCTTCTTCCACAAGCCGGCGCACGGTGCTTTCGGCCTGTGCGGCGGAGGTTTTCCACCCTCTGCGCTTTTTTCCTGCGGAGGGAGGCGGTTCTTTTCCGCCCTTGGCGCGGGGCTGGGGTGCGAACTCCAGCCGTTCCGCGTCGGGGCGGTAGAGCGCGTCGGGATCGTGGCAGATCACGGACATGCGGGTGGCGTTCTTGCACTGTCGGTCGATGGCGATGCCGGTGAGCCGGGCGTAGTAGGCGTTCACCGTCTGCCAGGCGGCGGGGAAGTTCTCTTTTGTCACTTCGCCTTCCATCCATGCGATGACACGTATGCCGCGTCCGGACAAGGTCTTGTAGGCAAGGAACGAGTGCGGGTCGGCTCTCACCTGTTCGAGGACCTTGTCGAAGATCTCTTCGGGGATGTCGTCGATGTCCACCATGATGGAGCCCGGATAGCCTTTGATATGCTTCGAGGAGCGTCCTCCCTCCAGGAGGACGGAAGGGACGAAGGCGGGTTGGTTCTGCTTGATCCGGCTTTGCTGCCGTTTCGATGTTTCGGCGTCTTGCCCTTTGCCGGCCGCAAGCGTGCGGAACAGGGCGGTGGCGGCGGCATGGCGCTCGCCGGTCAGCTCTTGTACGATTTCTTCCCATGTGCAGGGAGACGGTGCGGTCGCACGGAGCGAGACGAAGCGCGAGGGGCGGAATGTGTTTTCCATGTAAAATGTTTTATTAAATTTGTTCAATGTTCAGATATGCTGCTTGGGAACGGAGCGTCCGGAGTAGCCTCTGAAACTTTTGGCAAAGTTGTATATTTTTCCGTTCATGATGTCCCCGCCATGTCGGGGCCATTGTGAACGTATGTCAATGTATATATCAATAATTAAATATTTATAACGTGAAAACAGTGTTGACATTCCCTCTGTTGGGACTTTTCGTTGAAAAGTTGATGAGACATTACCGGATAACCGAACGTTTTTATAGAAGCGAACTGTTTGCCGGTAGCCGCAGTTACAGTGCGATTAAAAAAGGGGCGACCTCCGCCTGAGCTACTACGCCCGCCTCGCCGCCCTCCTTTACAACCTCGCCGGCGAAGAGGAGTTCCGCCGCCTGGCACATGAGGCGGTGGAACTGTTCATACGGGAGAAGAGGAAGAAGGGGGAAAACGTTTGATGTTTTTCTGCATGATGTTTTTGTTTTTATATTATCTTTGTTGCCGCAAACAGCCTAATGTAAAAAAATGCTTATCAATAATTTAATTATAATAGTATGAAAAACTATCTTGTATTTTCCATGGCGGCTCTTCTGGTCGGAGCTTCTTGTAACACAAAGCAGGAGAAGGCTGCCGAAGGCTTTACCGGCGCACCGAGGGAAGTGAAGTTGATCACGCTCGATCCGGGACATTTCCATGCCGCATTAGTGCAGAAAGTGTCGTATCCGCAAGTTTCCAAAGATGTTCATGTGTACGCACCCACCGGTTTCGACGTGGATGAGCACCTGAAGCGTATCCAGGGATTTAACACGCGTGCGGAGAATCCGACGGCTTGGAATGAAATCGTTTATACGGGGGATGATTATCTGGAAAAAATGTTGGCCGAGAAGAAGGGAAACGTGATGATCCAGGCAGGAAACAACGGCAAGAAGACCGAATACATCAAGAAAACGCTTGAGGCCGGCATCAATGTGCTTTCCGACAAACCGATGGCGATCAACAGCCAGAGCTTTAAATTGCTGGAAGAATGTTTCGCTATCGCCAAACAGAAAAACATCATGCTGTATGACATCATGACCGAACGGAATGAGATCACTACGATGTTGCAGCGCGAACTTTCCACTATCCCGGCTGTTTATGGCGAGCAGTTGAAAGGTTCTCCCGAAGAACCGGCTATCGTGAAAGAGAGCGTGCACCATCTGTTTAAACTGGTCGACAATAAACCGTTGACTCGTCCGGTATGGTATCTTGATGTGACTCAGCAGGGGGAAGGCATTGTCGACGTGACGACTCACCTGGTCGACCTGGTTCAGTGGGAAGCCTTCCCTGAGCAGGTTATCGACTATAAGAAAGATATCGAACTGATAGATGCCAACCGTTGGACTACCTCCATCAGCCCGGAAGAATTCAAACAGGTGACGGGGACGGAAGCTTATCCTGATTTCTTGAAGAAAGATGTCGAAAACGATACATTGAAAGTCTATTGCAACGGTGATATCGTGTATAAGATCAAAGGTGTGACAGCGAAGGTTTCGGTGATCTGGAATTATACCTTCCCGGAAGGTGGCGGCGATACCCACTTCTCTGTCATGAAAGGCAGCAAGGCCGACCTGGTCATTCGCCAGGGCAAGGAACAGAACTACCAGCCTGAACTGTTTGTCGAAGCAGTGAAAGGCGTGGATCTGGCCGCTTATGAAAAGGACTTGACCGCTTCGATGGAAAAGGTCTCTAAGGAATATCCGGGTGTGGCCCTGAATAAGGTCGGCGACGGCGTATGGCAGGTCGAAATCCCCGCAAAATACCGTGTAGGCCATGAAGCTCATTTCGGTCAGGTGACGGAACATTTCCTGGAATATCTGAAGGACGGCAAATTGCCGGATTGGGAAGTGCCTAATATGCTGGCGAAGTATTACACGACGACTTCGGCGTTGGATATGGCGAAGGCGAAGAAGTAATCATTGGGTTAAACCAGAAAAAAGAAGGAGGTGTGCCAAAACTCCTTTATCACGATCTTTAAGGCACGGATTACGCGGATTACACGGAAAGATAATAAATTTATCCGTGTAAATCCGTGAAATCCGTGCCTAAATTATGTCTATTGTAAGCAGGATTTTCTTTTGACACACCTCCTTCATGAAGTTAGAATCCAAACGTAATCAACACCCCTTTGTGGTCCGTCGGCCATGTGCCGGTTGGAGTGGAAAAGAGGTCTTGGCTGTCCTCTTCGACACGTTGGCTACGGACAATGGAGGACTTTGGACCTACGACAACAGCATCGTTTACTTTCCAACCTTCGGCTGGTATGTAATAGATAAAATCGATGCGGTCCCGTTCGTCGGCATCAGGCGCCCAGGTCAGCTTTTCGACCGGCATGGCCGGATTGTCCGAAGGGAAGGTGAAGCCGGGATGAGTGACGGGATTGGGATATTTCGTGCGGTAGGCATCCCGGAATCCGGCTTCGTACAGCAAAGTCGAGCAATCCCAATGGACGACTGTCCCGTTATGGTCCCACATCTCTTTCGTCTCTTCCGTCCAGTCCAAGTGGGAAGGTTCGTTGAAGTCTCCGCCCAGGATGATGAAGTCAGCCTGCTGTTTTTTCGCGTCCTCAATGACGAGACGGATTGATTCGTCTCGCAAAGATTCGTTGTTGGCTTTCTCTATTTCCGTAACGTCCGTTACCGGTGCGTCCATCTTTTTCCAAGTCACGCCGTTATAGCCGCGTGGCAGATAGCAGGCGTAATGGGTATAGTCCAAGTGTCCGGTGTAGACCACCACCTGTTTTCCCTTTACATCCAACCGGGTCCTGATGGTACGGTCTTTATGCGGGATGTTTTCTGTTTGCTCTAATATCGGATATTTGGATAGAAGGGCGACATCCAACGAACTGCTTTCCCCGAAATAGTTCTTGCCTTTTTTCTGCAAAGCCTCGATGAAGCGGGGTACGATGAGTACCCCGTCTCTATTGCCGGCTTCACTGAACATCACGATATCCGGATCTACCCGGACGATCTCATCCACTACGGCATCGAATCCGTTTTCAACGACTGTCGCATCCATCCAGATGTTCAGATGCAAGACGCTCAATTCATGCTGCTGTTTGGATGTACAACTTGTACAAAGCAAAGCGATCAGTCCGATCCAAATTATGAATTGTTTCATATTGAATTTGTTGTACGGTGATTATTTGATGATCCACATTTTGTCGTTCCAGTCGTCTTTGCCGTCATACTGACGTTGAAGCGCTTCTTCCAGGTTTTCGCGGTTGAAGTCGTATTCGCGTTGTTCGTATCGCCATCTTAGCGGCATCTGGTCCGGTTTCGTGTTCATGTTCGATTGCGGGTTGACAGGTAGCACGGGGTAGCCGGTCCTGCGGTAATCGTAATAGCAAGTGTAGGAGTTGTGCATGAACAGGTCCAGATATTTTTGAGTCAGTACCTCTTCCAAATCCTTTTCGAACGTATCGGCTTTTTTGCCCAACTGCAATTCCGGTTTTGCCAGGAAGGATTGGATATAGTCGTCTGTTATTTCCCGACCGTGGCGGTAGGCGGCAGGCGTGTAGGTAGCCGCGAACTTCATGCTGGCTTCTATCCCCGTATGGTAATATCGGTTGGCATCGCCGTCGATCCAGCCTCTGAGGCAAGCTTCGGCCAGGACGAAGTTCAGCTCGGCGTATCCCAGCTGGATAGTGGGCTGGCAAGTTTCGATTTCCCAAAAGCGGGAGTTGATGTTGGAGATATTCCCGGAAGTGTACAAATCCATGATTTCGCTGTAGATCCTTGAAGGATCGATCCCTTGATAAGCATCCCATTCGCTATCCGGCACGCCTGCTGCTGTTTGGGCTTTCGTCGGTTCGCAGTAGAAAAACAGGCGGTTGTCCTGGTATTTTTTCAATACATCCACGATTGTGACGGATACTCCCGGATAGGGGTTGAATCGTGACAGGTAGAGAGGATAAAGTTGGGAAGAAAGCGTACCGTAGATGAACTGGAAATTGTCAGCGTTCGATTCGAACAGTTCTTGCTTGGCGACGATCGAGGAGAAACGTTGTCTGACGTTCAACTCGGCATCCTGTTCCTTTTTGGACAAGTTGAGCAGGATTCTTAATTGCAAAGCCGACACGGCTCTCTTCCATTTGACAGGATCGCCTCCATAGACGATATCGCCGTCGAAATTGCGGGTGGCATTTGAAAAATGCGTATAAGCGGCATCAAGGTCGTCCAGCATTTGCAAGAATACCTCTCTCTGGGGATCATATTTTGGACGTATGTTTCCTTCTTCTCCTTTCATTGCTTCTGAATAGGGAATGTCGCCCAAAGCCATTGTCGTATCGTAGAGACGGAAAACCTTGATGAACAAAGCTAATCCTTCGTAAGCGTCTTTGTCAACATCGGCAGCCAATTCGACCATTTTGAGGCAGTTGGTCAAGTCTTTGTATACGCTGAATCCGGTTGTGGAAATTTGGTTATATTGTCTACTATCAAGGGCTTCTTGCCAACTGATCATTTTAGTGAAGAACATATCGCCGAAATACCATTTTGCATCGTATTTACCACCTGTTCGAAGTGTTTCCCTCAATTGTCCTGTTGCCAGCATACCCGGAGTTGCCGTTGTTGCCGCGTCCGGATTGGTATTGATGTCGTCGAATCCGTTACAGCTAAAAGCCATACAGGCACCGGCGATCAGCAAGAAATGGTTGATATATGATTTTATTCTTTTCATATCCTATTTATTTTAGAAATTAAACTTCAAATTAACACCTACGTAACGGATAGAGGGAGAGTTGATATTTTCCGTGTCCACATCGGGGTCGGAGAACTTGAAATCCTTTGTCCAGATCAGCAAGTTCTGTCCGACAAGAGCTATTTCAGCACCTTTCACGATGTTTGTGCAATACTTTTTCGGTAACCGGTAAGATAAAGACAACTCTCTCAGCTTGAAGAATGTCTTGCTTTTCAAGAAATTGGATTTTTGTTCGCTGCCGTTATAAGAACGCATATAGGTTTCGTAGGAAACAGCTACATCGTTCGGAACGAATACACGGGTGTCTTCCAGAATATTACCGTCTGAATCATATTTCACATCTCCCGATACGACCTTTACGCCTTCGGCGATGTACCCTTTGTGGTTTCCGTTTACGACTTCGTCAAACCGGAAATCGTTGTCCGAGTCTATATGGCGGCCCGAATGCCACAGGCGTGAACTCATGTAGTCGAACATGTGGCCACCGACACGGCCGTCGAACGAGAAGCTCAATGTGAAGTCTTTATAGCTGAACGTATTCGACCAGCCCCAGATCCATTTCGGGTTGTAGGTGCCTGCGTAAGTCGGATAGGCGCTTTTTTTCGGCATGCCGTTGTAAAGGATCAGTTGCCCGTCGGGAGCCTTTTCCCAATCGTACATTTCCAACCAGTGCCAGGTCTTTCCGGGTGCGACCCAGGGTTTTTGAGTGGAGTATTGTTCATCGATCTTGGAGTAATAGTATCTGTCGGCCGCCCAGTTGAACGAAGAGGTCCAGGTGAAGTCCTTTTGTTTGATGACATCGCCGCTGATCGTAAATTCGACACCGCGGCTCAACTGTTCTTCGCCGTAGTTGATCAGCGTGTTGGAGAAACCGCTGGCGTAGCTCATATCGACATAACGTTGCAAGTCGTACATGATCTTGTGATAGTAGGCCAAGTCGAACTTCAGACGGTTTTTGAAGAAATACAGTTCCGTTCCGATCTCGTATGAGCGGGAAGCACGTGGGCGCAATGATACGTCACGAATGGTAGAAGGATAGAAGGCGGCTGTCATGTTACCCCAATAGTTACGGGAAACACTGTATGTCGAGTTGATGTCATAAACCCCTGTCGGGAATTTGGTCTGTGTCCATGAGCCTCTTACTTTCCAGAAATTCAGGATTTCAGGAAGCTGGAGCAGTTCGGAAATGACCACGCTGCCGGATACCGAAGGATAGAAATAAGACCGTTCGGACTTCGCCAGCGTGGATGCCCAGTCGTTACGTCCGGTGACTTCCACGAAGACCGCGCTTTTCCATGACAATCCGACTTTCCCGTATAAGCTGTTGATCTGTTCTTTCGTGACAGACGAAGAGGTGCTCGCCGGATCGACCGACGCGTTCAGTGAAAAGAATCCCGGCATGTTCAAACCGTTGCTCGTGGATGAACTCTGGTAATCGTTCTCCCTGAAATAGATGGAACCGCCCAGGAAGCCGTCGACGGCGAAGTCACCGAACTTTTTGTTTGCCAGCAACATGATGTCGTCGGTCGTACTGTAGCCCGAATAGTTGGACAGGCGGAATCCTCCCTTTCTGTTGCCGCGGGTACTGATCGGTTCTTTCAACGTAAACTGGTTCCTGAAAGCATCGCCTCCGACACGCATGACCAGTTTCAGCCAGTCCGTCACGTCCAGACTCATGTCCAGGCTTCCGTTTGTCAGGTCCTGATGGCGCTGGTTCGTCCGTTCGTTTGCAAGGAAGTAGGGGTTGTCGTACCACCAGTCGTCCATCCAGTTCTGCTCTTCCTGTTCTTTTCCGGCCCGCCAATAATTGCGGTATTCCCTAAGATCATATTCCGCACCGGTCCAGATGAGCAGGTTATACATGTAACTACCCATGCCGTAGCCGGTTCCGTAGTTATTGGAAAAGATATTCTTGTTGTATGCGATGTCGGCTTTCAGATGGAACTTTTTGTAATCCATCGCGCCTCCGACGGAGAAAGTCAGTTTCTGTTGTCTGGAGTTCGGATACTGTCCTTTGTTGTAGATATGGTTCAGCGATGCGCGTACGCTCCCGTATTCGCCTTTTTGGGAGATGCTGATATTGTTGTTGGTCACCAATGCCTGTTCGAGGAAGTTCTTGAAGTTATCCTTGCCCTTGGATGTCAACGGCATCTCTTCCCATTCGTATGTGAGCGGGTTGTACTGGCTGGCGGTGCGCCCGATGTCCAGCTTGTCTCCCCATACATAATCGCCGGGTGCATATTTCCCGCTTCCTCCCGAACTGTATGAATTTTGCACTTCGGGCAACTTCAGGAAACCGGCGTGGAACATCGTGTTGGAGTTTACGGAGATGTCCAATCCGTCTTTCTGTGCCTTTTTAGTCGTGACCATGATGGCTCCGTCACCGCCTCTCGAACCGTAAAGGGCCGATGCCGTGGAACCTTTCAGGACACTGATGGATTCGATATCGTCAGCCGGGATATCCGACAGGTTGACATTGTAGTGGGGGATTCCGTCGACCACCAGCAAAGGCGTGCTCCCGCGCAACGTGATGGTCGGGGAGGCTGCAAATTCCGTACTGTTCTTGATATTCAGGCCTGCAATTTTACCCGTCAATGAGGTAGCGACGTCCGAACCTTTGGCAACGGTCAGCTGGTCGTTTTTCACTTCCTGAACGGCATATCCCAATGCTTTTTGTTCCCGTTTGATGCCTAAGGCCGTAACGACGACTTCGTCGATCATTTCGGCATCGTCGGCCAGGGTGATGTTGAACACTTGATTTTTGTTGACTGCCACCTCCTGCGTGCTGTATCCGATAAAAGAAACTTGCAGGATGTCGCCTTCGGCAGCTTCCAGGTTGAATTGGCCGTTGATATCGGTGATTGTTCCTGTCGCTGTTCCTTTTATGAGGACGTTGGCGCCGATGACCGGTTCTTTTTGTGTGTCGATGACCGTTCCGGAAATCTTTTTCATTTGTGCCAGGAACAGGGCGATGTGCTTATTGGATATGCGAAAAGAAATATTTCTTTTGCTGCGGAACAGGTTCCGCAGCACCTCGTTCAAGCTTTGATCGGTCTCTTGGATGGAGACCCTTTCGTTTTTGTCGATATCGGAGGTGCTATAAACGAATTTGTAGCCTGTTTTTGCTTCTATTTCTTTAAATACCTCTTCGAATGTCGCGTTTTCTTTGTGCAAGGAGAGCTTTGCGTTTTGGGCATTCAGGGTTGATGTGCCTGTAAAGAGCAGAAATAAGTAGAGGGCTGATATACAGACGAACCGATTCAGAGCAAAATCTTTATGATTTTGCCCGGTTAATGAATTTTTATGCATAATTTTGTAGATATTAATTTTTTGTACTTGGCAGGTTGCTCCCTGCCGGTTAACAATTGGAATTTGGGAATGGTCGCAACATTCCCAATTCTTTTTGTCCGTATATCCGATACGGACTGTATTTGTTTATCATGTACTGTTCATAATTCTGTCTTTTTGTGGTTTGACAATGTATTTACTTTAAGAATATTTCTCCTCTCTGTTTCTCTATTTTGTAGCGGGCGGATATCTGCAGGATGGATAGTATTTCATCCAAGGTCTCCTTTGCGGTGAAATCGGCATTGAACGTCTGTCGGGCCAATTCTTCGTCTTCGATGTATATTTTGACATGGAAAGCCCGTTGCAGCTCCTGCATGATCTCTTCCAAGGGACTGTCCCTGAACATGAATTTGCCCGTGATCCAAGAGGTCGTGCTTTCCGGGCGTATGGTCGAAACTTCCAGTGTGTTGTCTGGCTTGTAGAAGACTGCCCGCTCGCCGGGTGACAGTATTTGGTCTGCCGTTTGGGATTGATTCGTGTTTTTGTACAACCCGATTTTCCCGGTGATGAGAGTAACCGCGGTTTTCTCCGGTTCCGCGTCGACATTGAATGTGGTTCCTAATACTCGTATGCCGATACCGTCGGTTTGGACGATGAAAGGTTTCTTCTCGTCTTTACGGACTTCAAAGAATGCTTCTCCCTTTATTTCGACCTGCCGGATCTGTTTGCTGAACTCCCTCGGATAGCGCAGGCAGGCATTTGCATTCAACCAGACGACACTGCTGTCCGGCAATGTGATTTTTGTTTTTGCATCGGGGACGGCTGTCGTTTCATAATAGACGAGTTCCTGTTCCGGCTCCTTGTCGATCAGGATGATGCTTGTAACCAACAGGAGGGCGATGGAAGCCGCTATGGACAGGTATTTCCATGCGGGGTTCCCTTTACCGGCATAAGAAATGACGACAGGCCGTCGGATTCTTTCCGCCAGACGTTCGGACATCCGCTTTTCATCAAATGGCAAGGACTTGAAGCGTATGCGCTTTGTCAATGATTCGAGTTCTTTGTTGTTTTGTTCATTTTCCATCTTATTCCGGTTGCTTTGTGAATAGAGATGACAGGTGAAGCAAAAAACTCCTATCCGGAATGCAAAAAAAATATTTTAGCAGAAAACGACCTCCTTTGCATAACCCTATGCATTACGCCTCCTAACCCTATTGGTTACGGGGGCTAAAGAATAGGGTTACGGGAACGGACTTGTCCGATTGAATAATTTTAGCTACATTTACCGATTATTATTATATCGTAAAAGGACTATATCTAAGAGATGGAAAAAGAGAGTACCATATCTCTTTTTGAAAAAATGGTGAAAGGGGATGAAACAGCGTTCCGGGTATTTTTTGAAACCTATTCCCGGCGTTTGTTCCATCTTGCTTATTATTATTTGAACTCTCGTGAATTGGCGGAAGAAGCCGTCCTGGATGTTTTTACGGTTATTTGGCAGAAGCGGGAAACGCTTTCGCATGTAAAAGAACCGGAACATTACCTCTATGTGTCCGTCAAGAATCAGGCATTACATTATATAAGAAGGGGATATGTGCAGGAGAAAGATTCATATTCTTTATATGAAATAGAGTTGATACCAGATTCGGATTCACCTGAAAAAAGTCTGTTGGATGAAGAATATCAGGTTTTGGTCCAGCAGGCGATCGATTCGTTGCCTCCGAAGTGCAAGGAAGTGTTTCGTCTTGTCCTGTCCGATAAATTGAAAAACCGGGAAATAGCGGATGTCTTGGGGATTAGCGAGAAGACCGTCAACATTCACATTGCAAAGGCCTATCAGCGAATTGCCGAGTATGTGAACAGGCAATACAAGCAGATGAAAGGCTTTATACTCCTTTTGTTTTAGCTTTTCGGATATGGCTGAAAAAATCCCCGAAGGCTTTAACCGCTCCGGGGATTTTCAGTTACTTGATTTCCTTTTCTTCCATCATGTCCAGTTCGTTCTTGTCGGAGTCGATAAATTTATACTCCAAGAAGCCCAGACTTTGATTCGGAATCACTTTAATACCCATCGAGTATTTCAGTTTCCATTTCCAACTGAGCGGGAATCTTCCGCTCTTGATAAATGCCGCTACATAAGGATGTACGTGCAGGGCGAATTTCTTCACATTGTGTTTGTTGACCAAACAGTCGATTTTTCCTTCCAGGCTGTCGGTAAACAGGATAGAGGGTTTGATGGTTCCCGTTCCGAAGCAGGTCGGGCAGGCTTCGGATGTATCGACATCCATTGCCGGACGAACACGCTGGCGGGTAATCTGCATCAGGCCGAACTTGCTCAATGGCAAAATATTATGTTTTGCCCGGTCGCCGGCCATCGCTTTCAGCATGTGTTCATACAGTTTCTGCCGGTTGGCTGCTTCGGCCATATCGATGAAGTCGACTACGATGATGCCACCCATATCGCGCAAGCGTAATTGGCGGGCGATTTCGTCTGCCGCTGCCGTGTTCACGTCGATAGCCGTCTTTTCCTGGGCATCACTGCCTTTGGAGCGGTTCCCGCTGTTTACGTCGATGACGTGCATGGCTTCCGTGTGTTCGATAATCAAATAGGCTCCACTTTTGTACGTGACGGTGCGTCCGAATAAGGACTTGATCTGCTTTGTGATTGCAAAGTTGTCGAAGATGGGAAGTTCGCCGGTGTACCGTTGCACGATCTCTTCCCGTCCGGGGGCAATCAGGCTGACATAATCACGGATATTGTGATATACGTCCGCATCGTTCACATAAATGTTCTGAAAAGAGGGGTTGAAGATGTCGCGCAACAAAGCCACTGCCCTTGCCGTCTCTTCGTAGATGAGCGCAGGAGCTTTTACTTTGGTGATCTTAGGAATGTTCTCTTCCCAACGTTTCAGTAATGTCTTCAATTCATGATCGAGTTCGGCAACGCGCTTTCCTTCCGAAGAGGTGCGTACGATTACGCTGAAGTTCTTCGGCTTGATGCTTTGAATGAGTTGGCGTAGACGGGCCCGTTCTTCGGCCGATTTGATTTTTGTGGAAACCGATACTTTATCGGCAAACGGCATCAGCACGATGTATCTTCCTGCAAACGAAAGCTCGGAAGTCAGTCTGGGACCCTTTGTTGAAATCGGCTCTTTGGCGATCTGCACCAGCACTTCCTGTCCGACTTTGAGCACGTCGCTGATACTTCCGTTTTTTTCGATTTCGGGAAGCAGCTGCAGCTTGGAGAGGGCGGGAAGTTTTTTCTCTCCCTTCTCTTCCGCCAGTGCCTGCTTGAGGAACTTCTGCTGGGTGTTGAAATTAGGACCTAAGTCCTGATAGTGAAGAAATGCATCCTTTTTATAACCTACATCAATGAAAGCAGCGTTCAAACCCGGCATCAGTTTCTTAACCTTGCCTAAGTAGATATCACCGACGGCAAAAGAGACGTTGCGGGCTTCCTTTTGGAGCTCGACAAGGTTCTTATCCTCCAGTACGGCTATAGATACCTCTTTGGGTTGTACATCCACTACTAATTCACTAATCACTATAAAAAGAGGTGTTAAAATGCGAGACCTTATTAAATACGCAAAGAACAAACTTAAAAAGGTCTCTTATTAAGTTTGTTCTTCAGAGTTGTTCAAATAGACTTATTTTTTCTTATGTCTATTCTTCTTTAGTCTCTTTTTGCGCTTGTGCGTAGACATCTTATGTCTTTTTCTTTTCTTTCCGCTAGGCATTGTTTTAAAATTTTAAATTAAACTATAATAACTAAATTACTTTACTTCGTTCAAGAATGTCTTAGCCGGCTTGAATGACGGAATGTTATGTTCCGGGATGATGATCGTAGTATTCTTTGAAATATTACGAGCTGTCTTCTGGGCTCTCTTTTTAATCACGAAACTTCCGAAACCTCTCAGGTACACGTTTTCGCCCTGAGACAATGAACTTTTTACGATGTCCATGAAGGACTCTACGCTGTTCAGCACTGTCTGTTTGTCGATGCCAGTGCTTTTTGAAATTTCGCTAACAATATCTGCTTTAGTCATGTCTATAAATTAATTAAATAATTGATTTGGACCTATTAATTTTTTGGAATGCAAATATATAGCTTTTTATTTAAGTGGAAAAAGAATTGCCAACCAAATTTTAAGAAAAAAGTTTCCTTACAATTCGTTAGAACTGTGTATGTTTGCAGTAATCAATTAGTTGCAAGTCTTGAGAAGGCTTTAAAAGAACGATATGTCGCAGATAGAAAACGAATTAGAAATCAGCCGTTTGTTGCGTGACTGGTATCGGGAACATAAGAGAGAGCTGCCTTGGCGCGAATCTTCCGATCCTTATATCATCTGGATTTCCGAGATTATCCTTCAGCAAACACGGGTTGTCCAGGGAATGGATTACTTCATCCGCTTTACCGGACGGTTCCCGGACGTGGCTTCGCTGGCTACGGCGGAGGAAGACGAGGTGTTGAAATATTGGCAAGGCCTCGGCTATTACAGCCGCGCCCGTAACCTGCATGCCGCGGCAAAGGATATCATGGAACGGTTCGGCGGGGTATTCCCGAAACAATATAAAGATGTGATCTCTTTGAAAGGGATAGGGGAATATACGGCGGCGGCTATCGTTTCCTTTGTCTGGAACCAGCCGTATCCGGTCGTGGACGGGAATGTCTTCCGGGTGCTTTCGCGCCTGTTTGCGGTAAGCACTCCGATCGATACGCCCAAAGGGAAAAAACTTTTACGGAACTGGCCGGTCTGGTGATGGACCCGCGGCATGCCGGACTGCACAACCAGGCCATGATGGAATTGGGCGCCTTGCAATGCGTGCCGCAAAATCCGGATTGCGAAGCCTGTCCGCTGAAAGGGTGCTGTGCGGCTTACGGGGCAGGCGACGTGCAAGCCTTTCCGGTGAAGCGGAAGAAGACCAGGACGCGTGACCGGTATTTTCATTACTTATACATTATATATAAAGGTAAAACCTGGTTGTCCCGCCGGAAAGGAAAAGATATCTGGGAAGGGCTTTACGAGTTTCCGCTTATCGAAACGGACAGGGCTATGGATTTTGCGGAGTTGCAGGCGACGGATGCCTTTCGCCGCCTGTTCGAAGGGGCGGGACGGCTGGATGTCTCGCTGGATTTGCAAGGGGTGAAACATGTCCTGTCCCATCAGATCCTGTATGCGGCTTTCTACCGGATAGAGATAGAGCGGGAGAGCGATGCCTTGAAATCTTTCCTCCCTGTGGCGACGGGCGATGTGGAGAAATATGCAGTTCCCCGCCTGATACAGATTTATTTGGAGAAATTAGAAGGAAACTTGTCAGAATGACTGAATTTATGTTTCTTTGTAAACTAAATAAAAGAATAGAGCTATGTCATTGAATAAAGTTATATTGATCGGTAACGTCGGACGCGATCCGGAAGTGCGTTACTTCGACAGTGGCGCTGCTGTCGCCAACTTCCCGCTTGCTACTTCCGAGAGAGGTTATACGTTAGCCAATGGGACGGTTGTTCCCGAACGTACGGAATGGCACAATGTGGTCGTTCGCCGTGATTTGGTTTCCTTCGTTGAAAAATGGGTGAAGAAAGGTTCCGGACTCTATGTGGAAGGCAAGATCCGTACGCGCAGTTACGACGACCAGTCCGGCGTGAAGCGGTATGTGACGGAAATCCATGCCGACCGTGTCGAGTTTTACAGTACCGGTTCGGGCATGGGAAATCGCGACAATGCTTCCGGTACGGGTATGACGGGAACACAGCCGCAGACCGCCCAGCCGTCCGCCGGATATCAGCAACCGGCAGGCTACCAGCAACCCGCATCCGGACAACCGGACACATCTTCAGATTCCAACAGTGCGGACGATCTTCCGTTCTGATATTGTTTAACTAATACTGTTCCCCTTGGACTCAGACTATTATTTATCGGGCTTATTCGACCAGGTTACCATACAGGCGTTCACAGCAGGCCCTGTAATCGCGTTAAGCCTCGCAATCCTTCTGCTGTTGGTTTCCGGCTTCGTGTCGGCTTCCGAAGTGGCGTTCTTCTCGTTAACCCCGGGTGATATCAATGACATCCGGGAGGAGAATGAGCCTTCCGATCCGTTGATCCAGCGTTTGCTGGACCGTTCCGAGTACTTGCTCGCCGCTATCCTGATCGCCAACAACTTTGTGAATGTGGCTGTCGTCATGCTTTGTACTTACGGCATCAATGCGATCATCAATTTCTCTGCCGCTCCGATGTTGGGGTTCGTCCTGGAGACGATCGTCCTGACCTTTCTCCTTTTGTTGTTCGGCGAGATTATGCCGAAGATTTACGCACAGAAAAACTCGCTGCGGTTCGTGCGCAGTTCGGCTCCCGTGCTGAATGTCGTGGAGCGTGTCTGCCGCCCGCTTTCGAAAATATTGGTCACATCGACCAGCGTCATCAACAAGGCGTTGGTCAAGAAGAAGTACGACCTTTCGGTCGACGAGCTTTCCAAAGCATTGGAACTCACTTCCACCGAAATGCCGGAAGAGAAGGAGATGCTATCGGAGATCATCAAGTTCTATAACAAGACGGCCGACGAGATCATGACGCCCCGTCTGGATATGGAGGATATCGAAATCAAGACGAGTTTCCGCACCGTGGTCGATTTTATCATCCAATCCGGCTATTCCCGTATCCCGGTCTATGCCGATTCGGAGGATAATATCAAGGGAATCCTGTATATCAAGGACTTTTTGCCGTATGTGGAGAAGCCCGACACGTTCCGCTGGCAGAGCCTGATCCGTCCGGCTTACTTCGTGCCAGAGACGAAGAAGATCGACGATCTCCTGGAAGAGTTCCGTACCAGCAAGATCCACATGGCGATCGTGGTGGATGAGTTCGGCGGCACTTCCGGCATCGTGACGATGGAGGATATCCTGGAAGAGATTGTCGGCGAGATATCCGATGAATATGATGAAGATGAAAAGCAGTTCATCCGCCTGGCGGACGGCAGCCTTATTTTTGAAGCCAAGATATTACTGACCGATTTCTTCCGTGTGATCGGAGCCGATCCTGCCGAGTTCGGCAAACTGACGGAGGAGGTTGAAACCCTTGCCGGCCTTTTGTTGGAGATCAAAGGGGACTTCCCGCGACGGCGCGAGATCATCGAGTATGACGACTACCGTTTCCAGGTCTTGGAAATCGATAATCGCCGTATCCTGAAAGTCAAGTTCAACCGCATCTCAGAGCAGGCAAAGGATAAACAGGGGGAATAAATGCGTATATCAGCCGGTATAATATGGATTCTGCTGTCGGCCTTGTGTGTTTCCTGCACGGAATATACGCCGAAGCCGCGCGGCTATTTCCGTATCGAGCCGCCTGTCCCTTCCTACCAGGTGCTTCCGGTGGAGGATTTGCCTTATACTTTCCGGCTTTCCAAATGGGCGGAAGTGGAGTTGCCTCCGGTCGGGAATCCGGCGGGATGGATCAACCTCTCTTATCCGCAGTTGAACGCGAAGCTCTATTGCAGCTACTTTCCCGTCACTCCGGCCACGTTGGGCAAGGCGGAGGAGGAATGCCGCGCCTTGGTGGTCCGGCAGGCGAAATACCCGGAACGGATCAAAGTGCAGGCGTACACGAATCCGGAGGCTTCGGTGTACGGCTCGCTTTTCATGCTGGATGGCGAATCCGCTTCGCCGCTGCAATTCATGCTGACCGACAGCGTCTCCCGCTTTTTCCGGGGGGCTTTGTATTACGACTGTATTCCGAATGCCGATTCGCTGGCTCCCGTCACCGACTATCTGAAACAGGATGTCATTGAATTGATCCAATCTTTTAACTGGAAGAAATAATGCCTCTTCTCCTTCAACATATCGCTCCGCTTTGGGGGGTCTGGAAGATCGAAGAATCCTCTGAGACTCTTTTGGCCCTTCTGAAGAATGCCGAAGAATATCTTCCGGAGCTCGACGGTATCCGCACGGAACACCGTCGCCAGGAATGGCTTGCCAGCCGCGTGCTTCTGCAGGAGCTTTTGGGTAGCCCCCTTCGCATCGCCTATCATCTGAACGGTGCGCCTTATCTGCCGGATTCGCCTTTACACATCAGTATTTCGCATACGAAAGGGTATGCTGCCGTCCTGCTGCAGAACCATCCTGCTGCCGGCATCGACATCGAATATCATTCCGAACGGGTACTGAAGATTCGCAGCCGCTTTATGGCCCCGGAAGAGGAAGCCGGCATCGACAAGGAGCACGAAACGGAACATCTGCTACTTCATTGGTGTGCAAAAGAAACGCTGTTCAAGATGATCGGACAGGAAGAGGTCGATTTCCGGAAACATCTGCATGTCCGTCCGTTTCGGTATGCGGAAGAAGGAAGTTGTACCGCCCATGAAACGCGCACGGAGCAAGGCTCGGTTTATCGGTTGAACTACCTCGTTACCCCCGCTTTCGTATTGACTTGGAGTGTATGAGTTTTTCTTCATTATTATCAATTAATGTACCGGATTTGGATTAATCCCGGATTTCCCATTTCCCGATATTTCGTTCTTCTGCATCGAAGGAGACGCCAACTTTCACTAACTGCCGTCCGTCGGCTGTGTAGGGGATAAGGTATCCTTTATGCTCGATTTGTTCCAATGCTTCTGACGCGGAGCCGTCGAGCTTGAACTCGAATACATAGATGTAGTCTTTTGTTTTGACTACAGCATCGGCCCGTCCGCGGGCACTGCGTACTTCGGCGTCGCAAAACTGTCCCATCAGCTTGAACACGAGATAAAATACGACCTGGTAATGCCGTTCGGTGCGGGCGTTCAGTTCGTAAGGAAAGTCGGCGAAGAAGGCACGCAGGCGGGTGAGGAAAGCATCTACGTTGCCGGCACGAAGCTCCTGCACGAACTTGCCGATATAGAAACCCTTGTCGTCGTCCGTTATGGAAGTATAGAAAGGCGTGATGAAACTGAGGAAGCCGTAGCGCACCTCCTCGTTAGGAAACTCTAACTTGTAGAGTTGGAATTCGCGGTCGTACTCTTTTATCGTGAGGTAGCCGCTCTGGTAAATAAGCGGTATGGGGTTGTTGGCATCCACGCGGTATTCGGTGAAAGCAGATGCCTGTGTTTCCAGTCCGTCGATTAGCTTACGCAGGTCGTACTCGCTCTTTTTGAGCAATTCGACGAGGAAGGTGGGCGTGCCTGTCTGGAACCAGAAGTAGTCGAGCCGCCGGCTATTCAGTGCGTTCAGGACGCTGAACGGGTTGAACATCCCGACGGATCGTTCGTTAAAGTGATAGCCGTCGTATTTCTTTTTCATCAGTCCGACGATTTCTTTTTCAGTCAGATGGTTTTCTTGGGCGATACGTTTTAACTCCGGTTGGAAGTTGGCAGTCAGTTCTTCTTCGGTAATTCCGCAAGCCGTAATATAGTCCGGGTGCATACTGATATCCATCAGCTGGTTGAGGTCGCTGAACACGCTCACCTGAGCAAATTTTGTCACGCCGGTAAGGAACACGAATTTCAGGAACGGGTCGGCACTTTTCAGTACGCCGTAGAACGCTTTCAGTGTCGACCGGTATGCTTCGAGCAGTTCTTTATTGCCGAGAGCCTGCAAGAGTGGCTTGTCGTATTCGTCGATCAGGACGACGACCTGGCGGCCTGTCTGTCGGTTGGCATGGCGGATGATGTTGGCGAAACGTTCTTCCGGGCTTCTGTCGCTTTTCTCCTTTCCGTAGATCGTTTCCCATATTTCGAGATGCTGGTTTAGCATTGCTTCCAGATCTGCTACTTCTTTGTATTTCCGGGCATTCAGATCGAGATGCAGCACCGGATACGTCAGCCAGTCATGTTCGAGTTTCTCAATGGCTAACCCTTTGAATAGTTCCTTTTTCCCGAGGAAATAGGCTTCGAGGGTGGAGATAAGCAGACTTTTCCCGAAACGGCGCGGCCGGCTAAGGAAATAAGGCTTTCCCATCGTGACAAGTTGGTAGACAATTTCCGTCTTGTCCACATATACATAATTGTCCTTCCGTATATCTTCAAAACTCTGTATGCCGATCGGCATTTTTCTGATCGCTGTGTCCATAAGCAGGTTGCCGGTACGTTTATGTACCGGCTTTACAAAGATAGCATCTTTTAGGGTTACTATCAAACGATTCTCCGGTAACGCGGAGTTATTTCTGCCAGATCTCCCAAGCCGCAAACGCTTGCAACAGCAGCATTTCCAACCCGTTCTTGACGACAGCTCCTTTTTCTTTTCCTTTCTTCATGAAAAGGGTTTCATCCGGATTGTACAAGAGGTCGTACAGCAGATGGTCCGGAGTGAGCAGGTCGTAGGGGATGTCCGGGCAGGCGTTGATATTCGGGAACATGCCTAACGGGGTCGTATTGACGATGACGGTGTACTGTTCCATCGTCTTCGGAGTGATCTCTTCGTAGGTGATGCAGAATTCTTTCGGTTTACGGGAAACCAATGTTGCGCCTACGCCCAATTGTTTCAATCCCTGGAAAACTGCTTTCGATGCACCGCCTGTCCCTAAGATCAAGGCTTTGCGATGCGTCTCGTTCAGGAGCGGCTCGATGGAACGCTTGAAACCGATGATGTCGGAGTTGTAGCCCTTCAGCTTTTTGCCGAAGAGTCCTTTTGTGAATTTGATGACGTTGACGGCTCCGATCAGCCGGGCGTCTTCGTCCAGATCATCTAAGTAGGGAATGACTTGTTCCTTGTAGGGGATGGTGACATTCAGACCGTTCAATTCCGGGTTGTCTTTTAATACAGTCTTCAGATCTTTGATGTTCGGGATCTCGAAGTTCAGATAAGTTGCATCAATTTTCTCGGATTCGAATTTCTGGTTAAAGTAGTTCTTTGAAAAAGAGTGTCCGAGGGGATATCCTATTAAACCATATTTTTGCATGACCTGTAATTTTAAGATGATTCATATTGTTGGGGCGGTTCGTGAACTGCCCTTGCTGCCCGTGTATAGCGAACAAATACCGAAAGTGAAAGTGCGCGAACGGGCTTCGCTGAAACCAACCCGGCTGAGCAGGTCGGTCATTACCTTCCCTTGCGGGACGACCCGGATGGAAGCCGGCAGATAGCTGTAGGCCGTATGTTCTTTTGAAAGCAGGCGTCCGACGGTGGGTATCACGATTCTGGAATAGAGGTTATAGAGCTGCTTCATCGGGAAATGTTCCGGTGAGGACAGTTCCAGGATCATCAGATGCCCGCCCGGCTTCAGTACCCGGTACATCTCGGCGATCCCTTGCTCTATGTTTTCGAAATTCCGTACTCCGAAAGCGGCAGTGACGGCATCGAACGAGTTGTCCGGATAGGTCAGTGCCGTGCAGTCCTGGTATTCGAACGTGATGTGGTCCGACAATCCCGCACTGGCGACTTTCTGCCGTCCGACTTCCATCATGCCCTCCGAGATGTCGGCCCCGATGATGCGGTCGGCTTTCAGGCGGCGGTGCATGGAGATAGCCAGGTCTCCCGTGCCTGTGGCGATATCGAGGATCGAGGCGGGAGAAAAAGGACGCAGGAAAGCAATCCCTTTCCTGCGCCATATTTTGTCGATACCCAGCGAAAGCGTATGGTTCAGCCGATCGTATGTACCGGCGATGGAGTCAAACATGCGCTTGACTTGTGTAGCTTTGTGCTCATCGTTGTTGTAAGGTAGAATCTGTTCCGAACCGTACTTCGCCATATCCGTTTATCTTATTTGTTGAGATATTCGGTTACGTTCTTTTCGATGCGCGAAAGGAGGTTGTCCGTATCGCCTTTTTCGAACTTTTCGCCTGTGATGTGTTCATACAGTTCGATGTAGCGTTCGCTGATGCCGTCTACGATGGCGGGAGTCATTTCGGGAACTTTCTGGCCTGCCTTGCCCTGGAAACCGTTTTCCATCAGCCATTCGCGGACGAATTCTTTGGAGAGCTGTTTCTGCGGTTCGCCTTTGGCAAAACGTTCTTCGTAGCCTTCGCTGTAGAAATAGCGGGAAGAGTCCGGCGTGTGGATTTCATCCATCAGGTAGATCTTACCGTCGTGTTTGCCGAATTCGTACTTCGTGTCGACGAGGATCAAGCCGCGTTCGGCTGCAATTTCCGTACCGCGTTTGAAGAGGGCGAGCGTGTATTTTTCCAACAGTTCGTATTCTTCCGGAGTAGCCAGGCCCTGGGCCAGGATTTCTTCTTTGGAGATGTCGGCATCGTGTTCGCCTATCTCGGCTTTTGTTGTCGGGGTAACGATCGGTTCGGGGAAACGTTCGTTTTCACGCATGCCTTCCGGCAGCTTTACGCCGCAGATTTCGCGTACGCCACTCTTGTACGCACGCCATGCACTTCCGCAGAGGTAGCCGCGTACAATCATTTCAACCGGGAAGCCTTGGCACATCACGCCTACGGTCACCATCGGGTCGGGGGTGGCCAGTTTCCAGTTCGGGCAAATGTCGGTAGTCGCATCCAGGAATTTGGCTGCGATCTGGTTCAGCATCTGTCCTTTGTAAGGGATACCTTCCGGCAGGACTACGTCGAATGCCGAGATACGGTCTGTTGCTACCATCACCAATACGTCGTCGTTGATGTTATACACGTCGCGTACTTTACCATGATAGACACTCTTCTGTCCAGGGAAATTGAAGTCTGTTTTTGTTAATGCCTTCTTCATACCTTTGTTTTTATGGGGCGCTTATCGGGCGTCCTGATTGTTATTAATGTTGTTCGTTTTCTCTTTCTGATTATCGGCGGGAACGGTTTGCGAACCGATCCTACGGTTTTGTCTGTTGTCGAACTTATCGTAGGCTTCGACGATGCGTTGGACGAGTTTATGGCGGACAATGTCCTTTTTCTCGAACTCGATCTTGCCGATCCCTTTTACATCTTTCAGGATTTGCATGGCTTGTACAAGTCCGGAAGTGGCTGTCGGCGGCAGGTCGATCTGCGTCACGTCGCCGGTGATGATCATTTTGGCATTCATTCCGAGACGGGTGAGGAACATCTTGATCTGGTGTGTCGTCGTGTTCTGGGCTTCGTCGAGGATGATGACCGCATCGTTCAGCGTCCGTCCGCGCATAAAGGCAAGCGGGGCGATCTGTATCACGTTGTTCTCCATGTATTCCTTCAGCTTGGCTCCGGGAATCATGTCCTGCAGGGCGTCATACAAGGGTTGGAGATACGGGTCGAGCTTATCCTTCATTTCTCCGGGGAGGAAACCTAACTTTTCGCCGGCTTCCACGGCCGGACGGCTCAGGATGATCTTGCGGATTTCTTTGTTTTTTAATGCTTTTACGGCGAGGGCGATGGCGACGAAGGTCTTGCCTGTCCCGGCGGGGCCTGTGGCAAAGACGAGGTCGTTTTCTTCAAATGCTTTGACAAGGCGTTGCTGGTTTTCCGTGCGGGCGACGATCGGTTTGCCGTTCATCCCGTGGATGATCAGGTTCTCCTGTTTGGCGACCACCGGGGCTTTGCCTTTGATGATGTCCAGTATGACCTCTTCGCTCAGCGAGTTGAATTCTTCACAATATTTCTCTACCTCGCGAATTTTCTTGAGAAAGAGTTCCGATTCGTCTTCGTCTCCGATCACTTTCATCACATTTCCCCTTGCCACAATGCGTAGCTTGGGGAACAATGTCTTAATCAACTGCATGTTGACATTGTTTACTCCGTAGAATATGACAGGGTCTACGCTCTCAAGAATATAAATTCGTTCAATCATTCAATTCGTTTTAGTTCTGCCTTTGTTGCGAATTCTTTTGCCATTCTCGTTCAGGCAGACAAAATTAGTAATATTCTTTATGTAAAAATAAATTGTGAGGTATTTTGTTGTCTCTTCATGAAGATTATTTGAACATTTCTTGCAGGCGCCATCCTTCCTGACGACAATCCCATACGGCATGGATTTCGATTAGTTCGTCCGTAAATGTGTAAATCAACTTGTAATGTCTTTCGACGACAAGGGAGCGAAATTCGCAATCATATCCTTTCAGTAGCGGTTCGATAGGACCCGCTTGTGGGAAAACCCGTAAAGGTTCGGCTGAATCCAATAGTCTGTTGTATAAACGGATAGCTGCGGTCTGGCTCTTTTCACTGTAGAATCTGTAGATGTTGTCAAGTAAGGCAATGGCTTGAGGTAACCACTTTATTGTTATTCGCATAGTGGGTGTCGTTTACGTAATTCTTCCGTGGTCATGCCTAACCCTTTCCTGGATTCTTCTCTCGATTTATTCAACACTTCTTTCAATTCATCCAGCGTCATCTGTGCCGGATAGCGTGTTTCCTTCTTTTCTGTGGCAATTTTGATCAGATTCTTGATCTGTGTCAACAGCTTTACGTCATCGATCGTTTTCAACTGTTCGATAAGCGATAATCTTAACTCCAATGCGTCCATACAATTCACTATTTAGTTTATATTCGGATTCACAAAAATAGTCATTAATATTTTGAAATCAGTGAATCTTGGTTACTTTTGTTTCCGTTAAAAGAGAAATGATGAAAAAGATAGTATTTAGCATTTGGTTGATAGCGGCTGCCTGCTCGGTGGTAGCGATATGTTCGTCTTGTGGCAAGAAGGAAGAACGCGGAGAGTTGAAACGTATCTGGTATAACGGAAGCTATAACCGCGATTTCAAAGATCTGAACGATGTGCATCTGGCCGAAGCGAAACGTATCGGCATCAAACCGGCATCGAATCGTGAAGAAGCGGAGAAAGTAAAAAAGGAGATGGAGGAGATCGGAACCAACGAATATTATGAAGTGGAAAAGCTGACGCATTCCATCCCGTATCTGATTCCTTCGGCAGCCCGGTTGCTGGAAGATATCGGACATAATTTCCAGGATTCCTTACGCAATCTGAATGCTTCGATCTATAAAGTCAAAGTGACCAGTGTCACCCGCACGGTCGACGATGTCAAGAACCTGAAAAAAAGAAATACCAACTCCTCCCAAAACTCGGCCCACCGCTACGGGACGACTTTTGATGTATCCTGGGCTCGCTATGCCAAAGTAGACGAGAGCGACACCTTGAATATCGACAAAGACCGCTTGAAGATGGTCTTGGCGATGGTCTTGCGCGATTTGAAACGGGAAGAGCGTTGCTACGTCAAGCACGAACGCAAGCAAGGTTGTTTCCATATAACCGTCCGGGAAAAGAAATAGGAAGAACGCAACGCCTTACCGGTTGGATTCTGTAGAAAGGCATACCTTTTGTATGCCTCGTCTCTGAAGAGATATTATAAGATGCCTTCGATCACTTTGCGGAGTTCCGGTTTACCCATTGTGCCGAGCATCATTTCTTTGTTCCCGTCCATGCGGCAGAGGAGCAAGGTCGGGATCGTCCGGATCTTGAAGGCTGCTTCCAGTTCTTCTTCATTGTCTACATTGACTTTATAGATGTAGAGTTTTCTGTCATATTCTTTTGCGAACTCGTCGAGTATCGGCTCCAGTCGTTTGCAATAGCCGCACCAGGGAGCATGAAAGTCCACGATACAGGGCTTGTCGCCTACATATTTCCAATCTTTGGGGTTTTCTTCGAAGTTTCCTACTCGCTGTATAAATTCCGCTTTTGTTAATTCAATCGGTGTCATATTGTTTCCTTTTATTATTGATACTGCAAAGATACGGATAATATAGAGGCATTGTAAATGGCAATATTGCTTATAGAGTTGTCAATATTCCCTTTCCGGCGGTGTTAAATGAAAAATATCTGTATTTTTGCTTTTCATAAAATGATAAGCTCATGTCATCAGAAAGATATGTTCAAGATTTTACGGCGTTGGAGGCTTTGTTCAAACGCTTCTACAAACCTTTGCGAGCGTATGCTTTCCGTTTTGTTAACGACAAAGATTTGTCGGAAGATATCGTGCAGGATGTCTTTTTTGAACTTTGGCAACGGCGTGAAAGCATTCGTTTTGAAGATGCAGCAATAAAATCCTATCTTTTCAGGGCGGTTTATACGCATGCCTTGAACGCGCTGAATAAAAAGCAGCAGGATGTATGCACATTGGAACCGGCAAGGGATGCTGACATTTTGGATCAGTATGTCACTTCTTATATGCAAAATTCCGAACAGAGCCTGTTATTGAAAGAACTGGAGGAAGAAATCATGTCTTATATAAACACGCTTCCCCCTCAATGTCATAAAATATTTATGCTAAGCCGGAGCTACGGCTTGAAAAACCGCGAGATTGCGGAGCAATTGGGCATTAGCGTCAAAGCGGTTGAGAAGCAGATAAGCAAGGCTCTCTCCGGCTTGAAGCAGCATCTTGTCCAAAAAGACTTATTCCCTTTGTTGGTACTGGCAGTGACTTGCCTTTCTCATTAGCATGAGAATCTGTTCTCATCATGATGAGAAAGTTTTCTCTCCTCGGTGAGAATTTATTCTCACCAGCATGAGAAAAGATTCTCACTCATACGGGAAGTGCTGAGAAAAAGCAACGAATTATTCGTAACTGTAATGGAAAGGAATTTGTGTAATGCTTTCCTGAGTTTTTTTACAAAAGGAGGTAGGGTAAAACTACCTTTTTTTGTATTACTAATAAATGAATCTGTAATGAAAGAAGAAGCATACGATATCAATGAAATCATAATCCGCTATCTGGATGGTTCGGCAGAACTGGAAGAGAAGACGTTATTGCTTCGGTGGCTGAAACAATCGGATCATAACCGGGATGATTTTACGGCAACCCGTGACCTGTGGCTCTCTTGCAATGTCGCTGCCGGAAACGAGTTGGAGGTCGATATCGCTTTGGGAAAACTGAAAGACCGTATCTTGCGGGAGCGGGGCCGGATGGAAAGAGAATCACGTACGAAGAGAAAACGACTATCGGTGGTTTTGCGTTGGACACGGGTCGCTGCCGTGTTGCTGCTTTTGTTGGGGATAGGCTATGGCATCGGCAGTTGGAGGGAACATTCCGCTCCTGATCTCATCGTACAAAACCAACTGATAACGGCAAAAGGGAGCAAAGGCCGGTTCACGTTGCCTGACGGATCGGTGGTCTGGTTGAATTCGGAAACCAAGCTGACTTATCCGAATCAATTTGCCGGTGACAGGCGGTTCGTCTCTTTGGAAGGAGAAGCCTATTTCGAAGTGGCGAAAGATGCGAAAAAGCCTTTTGTCGTACAGGCGGGAGAGGTTGACGTCGAGGTCTTGGGCACCTGTTTCGATCTCGATAGCTATTCTTCCGGCGAATTTGTAGAGATCGCTTTACTGAACGGCAGTGTGAAAATATCAGGAAAGGCCGTGAAAGAACCGGTTTGCCTGAAACCGAATGAACTGTTCAGATACCGGAAGGCGGATCAGGCTGCTTCTGTCGAAGAAGCCAAAGCCGGTTTGTATGCCGACTGGATCAAGGACCGCCTGGTGTTCGACAACGACAGCCTGACTGATATTCTGATCAGTATGGAGGGGCGCTATAATATGGATATCGAATGCCCGAAGCAGTTTGCCGCATCCACCCGCCTTTCTTTCACGATCCGGCAGGAGAGCATCGAGGAGGTGATGGAGGCGATGAGCCAGATTGCGCCTATCAAGTATGAAATAAAGGGAAATAAAGTATATATAATCCCTCGAAAATAGATGTTTAACTTTTAAAACAAATCGCTTATGGGAATAAACAAATGATGTTATTGTGAAAAAGGAGAACAGGTGTATGCGGATTGCATTCGTCTGTCGAAAAAATTTAATTAACCTATCGTCCGGTATTTGGTTCCGGCGATAAAGTTTAACTGAAAATCTATGTAGAATATGATTTATTTTAACCGAAAGGGTCTTTTGTATTCTTTTATTCAAAAAGAAGCCAGGGTGATGAGATTAACCCTGTTTATGTTAACTGTCATGTTAAGCGGGCTCTCCGCTACCGAGTCTTATTCTCAGACTGTCCGGATTAGCCTCAATATGAAAAACTCAACAGTCAAGGAAGTTTTAAAGAAAATTGAAAATTGCAGTGAGTTTACGTTCTTTTATAATGATGAAATAATAGACGTGGACAAACGTGTCACTTTGAATGCTGAGGATCTCAGTATATCAGATATACTGACTACAATTCTCCCGAATTGTAGTTATAAGATATCGAATAAGAATATTATCATAACCGTCAAGGAAGCCGGCGTTCACCAACAGGGAAAGATTATCACCGGAGTTGTCCGCGATGTGAATGGTGAACCGGTTATCGGTGCGAATGTCTCGGTAAAGGGTACTACTAACGGGACAATAACCGATATGGACGGGAAATTTACGCTGGAAGGCGTTGCCGCCAATTCTAAACTTTCGATCTCCTATATCGGCTACATGGCCCAAGAAATCGCAGTGGGAAATAAAGGCGCCTTCGAAATTGTATTGAAAGATGACACGCAGGCTCTCGAAGAGATTGTCGTTGTCGGTTATGCAGCCCAGAAGAAGGTGAATCTGACCGGATCTGTAGCCAGCCTCAATTTTACGGACGAGAAGTTGAACCGTCCGGTTACCACGATCGCCGCATCGTTGTCCGGTATGGCGGCCGGTGTCAATGTGATGAATACCAGTAACCAGCCGAATGCCGAAGGTTCTTCCATCCTGATCCGTGGCGTGGGCACGATGAATGATGCCGGTCCGCTGATCCTCGTGGACGGAATGGAGATGAGCCTCAATGAAGTGAACCCGAACGACGTGGCTTCGATCTCCATCTTGAAAGATGCCGCCTCTTGTGCCATCTACGGTAACAGGGGTGCCAACGGGGTAATCTTGGTTACGACAAAACGTGGTTCGGACGGGAAGATCAACGTGACTTATTCGGGCAAGTTCTCTTACCAGACTCCGGCCAAGCTGATCCGCCAGGTGACGGATTATGCAGATTATATGGAGTTTGTCAACGAAGGATACCTCAACACGAATCAAGCCGCCAAGTTCTCCCAGTCGACAATCAACGAATGGCGTGAAGCTGGCAAGAACCCGAACGCGACGAATGCTGCCGGCATACCGAATTATGTGACGCATCCGAATACGGACTGGTATGATGTCGTTTATGATCCGAAATGGATGCAGGAACATACCATCAGCCTGACCGGTGCGGAAAAACGTACTAACTATGCGATTTCGGGTACTTACCTGAACAATCCGGGGTTGGTCATCGAGTCGGGAGTAAAGAAATATTACCTGCGTAGTGACATCGAGTCGAGAGTGACCGATTTCCTGACTGTCGGAATGCGTGCCTGGGGATATAACGCCGATCAGGATCGCAATAACTTGGGTGATATGTGGGGACTGAACATGCAGAAGGTGACTCCCGGCGTTTATCCTTATTATGACGGCAAATATGGCGGAATCGAAACCAACGAGGAAGACGGGCAGGCCGGCAACCCGTTGCTGAACATGAGTAACTCGTATGGTTATTACAAGCAAAACAAGTATTTCGTGAATCCTTATCTGGAAGCGAAATTCTTGAAAGACTTCAAGTTTACGGCCAATTTCTATTACGATCAGTTCACGAACCATCACAGATGGCAACCGTCCGACTATAAGGAACAGTACAGTTTCAACCGCACGATGACCTTGAGCACGCCTCCGACCTCTACGGATATGTCGACTTATAAAGTGTATGACTGGCAAAGACGTGAAAAATACTGGAAGACCAATATGCTGGTAAGCTGGGCGCATACATACGGAAAACACGATGTGGGTGCACTGGTCGGTTACGAAGAATCGCGTAACTGGGGCGACGAAGTGGATATCTGCAAGGAAGGGATGTCAAGTGTCAATTTGACGGACTTCAATGCCATGACCGATCCTTATTATATCAAGGGCTCTTCATACGAATATTCTTCCCGTTCCTGGTTCGGCCGTATCAATTATGCGTTTGACAATCGTTACCTGTTCGAAATGAACATGCGTTATGACGGCTCTTCCCGTTTCTCTCCCGATTCCCGTTGGGGGTTGTTCCCCTCTTTCTCTGCCGGTTGGCGTATTTCCGAAGAAGGATTCATGAAAGATGTGGATTGGCTGAGCAATTTGAAGTTGCGTGCATCTTGGGGTAAGTTGGGAAATAACTCCATCGGCAACTACGAGTGGCAGGCGCTTTACGGTTCCGGCTACAACTATGCGTTCAACGGTAACAAATCCAACGGTCTGGCCATGACGACTTTCTCCAACTATGCTTTGGAATGGGAAGAAACGGCTATCACCAACATCGGTTTGGATTTCGGTGTCTTGGACAACCGTTTGAACGGAACGATCGAAGTATATGACAAGAAGACGGATGGTATCTTGTATCGCCCGACGCTCCCGGAATCTCTGAACCAGTTTACTTCTCCGCTTCAGAATCTGGCAGGTGTCAACAACAAGGGTCTTGAACTTACCTTGGGCTGGAATGACCGTGTCGGAGACGTCTCTTACTCGGTTTCCGGAAACTTCACTTATAACAAAAATGAAGTGACGAAATACAAGGGCGAGTTGGTACGTGAATGGCGTACGGATGCCAACGGCAACAAGGTCTGGTATCAGAATGTCGGAACAGTGGCCAACGGTTCGTCCAACCTGATCGTGGAAGGCCATGAGATGAACGAATACTTCATGATGAACCCGTACAAAGGTAACGGTTCTTACTTCAATGCTGACGGGTCTGTGAATATCAATGGTGGACCGAAAGATGGAATGATCCGTACCGAGGCTGATATGAAATGGTTGCAAGCGATGTTCGACGCCGGTTACAAGTTCTATCCCAACCAAGGAATCGGCAAGGACAAGATCTGGTATGGCGATATGATCTATGCCGACTATAACGGAGACGGCATCTACGGTAACGACGACGACCGTGATTTCCAGGGTGTTTCCTGGAGACCGAAATACTACTTCGGCTTGCAGGCAAGCATGACGTGGAAAGGTTTCGACCTGTCGATGAACTGGGCGGGGGCTGCCGGATTCAAGATCGATTATTACAAGCAGACACAAAACAGCGTCAGTGTCACGCACGGATACGGTCTCGGCTATGATATCGCTTACGACCACTATTTCTTCGATCCTGAAAATCCGAATGATCCGCGAACAAACATTTATTCCGAAACACCGCGTCTCGTCGGCTATGCAAACAGCGGCCAGGCAAGTGCTACCAGCTCTTGGCATCTGAAAAATGGTAACTACATGAAGCTGAAAAACCTGACGATCGGTTACACCTTCCCGAAAGAGTGGATGAAAGTTGCCTTCATCCAGAACGCACGTGTCTATCTGTCTGGCGAAAACTTGCTGACGATCACGAAATTCGAGGGCAGCGATCCTGAACGTATGGCAGGTGACGGTTATCTGCCGATCCGCCAGTATACGGTCGGTGTTAATGTGACATTCTAATTAAATTGTGAAAAAAGTATGAACAAGAATAATTTTGGAATTATGAAAGGAACGGCAAAACTTTTCTCAGCAACAGTTTTGTCCGGTTTGTTCCTTGCCGGTTGCGTGGACATGGATCTGACTCCGAAGAACCAGCCGAGCGAAGGAGAGGTTTGGGCGGATGCTACGATGGCTGAACAGACCGTGACCGGCCTTTACAATGGACTGAACCATTTGTATAACGATAATTATAATATGTGGTTCGACTGCTTCTCGGCAACGATGGACCGCGATGCGAACTGGCGTAACTTCGGTATGCTGTTCGGCAACCAGACAACATCCGGAGACGGGCCGAGCTGGATTTGGCATGACAACTATAAGTTTATCATCCGTTGCAATGACGTGATTGCCAATATGCCGGACGTGGCAGGGCTTTCGGAAGCGAAGAAAGCGCGTCTGATCGCCGAAGCCAAATTCCTTCGGAGCTATTGGTATTATGAACTGAACTTGCTGTTCGGCGGTGTGCCTTACTATACGGACCCGATCAAGAATATCGATGAAGCCAAAGGCAGCCGTCTCTCCATGGCGGATCTCTGGAATGAGCTGGTCAAAGATTTGACCGATTGTATCAACGAGCCTAACTTGCCGGATAAGTATAACAGCGGCGATAATGATTATGGCCACATCACGAAAGGAGCTGCATACGCGCTCAGAGGCAAGATCTACTTGTGGCAGGAAAACTGGGCCTCTGCCGAAGCCGACTTCAAAAAGGTCGGTGATTGTGGTTACCGCCTGTTTACTTCCGGTGCGGATGCCTATAAGATGTTGTTCAAAGAAGCCAACGAACAGTGCGACGAGATGATCTTCTCCGTCCAGTGTATCGAAGAGGACGGTTATTGGAACTCCAAGAACCGTGGATTCGGTAACCGCTGTACCTATGGTTCGATGTGGAATAACTATTTGGTTAATCCGGATTTCGTCGATACCTACGAGTGTGCAGACGGAAGCAAGTTCGACTGGTCGAAAGTCATTCCGGAGTATTATAAGCTGACGGTCAACGAACGTCGCGTCTTCTTCCTGCGCGATAACCTGACGGAATCTGAAATCGCCAACGCGAAAGAGCAGGGCGCCAATATGGATTATTACCTGCCGAACGGCAATGAAGCCCGTATCCGCAAGGCTTACGACCAGCGTGACCCGCGTTTGGAGATGAGTGTCATAACGCCGTATGCGACCTATTTGGGCGGTGATGGAGGTGCTGATAACTACTTTACAAGCCGTTATCCGTTCCGTAGCCAGTGGATAGAAATACAAAATGCGGATGGTACGGTTACGCGCGAGCCGAGTGACTTGCGTACCGATACGCAGGCAATGTTCTATTACCTGAACCGCAAGTTCGTGACCGAAGGTGTCGGCGAAGGCAACCAGAAAGGAACCGGAATCGACATGCCGAAAATCCGGTATGCCGATGTCCTGTTGAACCTTGCCGAGGCGTTGAACGAACAAGGCAAGACAGACGAAGCGATCGCGGTCGTCAACCAGGTACGCGCCCGTGCCGGTGCTCAGTTGCTCAACTCCAACGGACCGACGACCGTGAAAGGTCAGGCCGATATGCGTGAACGCATCCGGAATGAGCGCTATTGGGAATTGCTTGGTGAAGACCTGATCTACTTCGACGAACTTCGTTGGAAGACTTGGAAGGAAAAGAAGTTCTCTACATACGATGACAACGGTAAGCAGGTGGTGAACGGTCTGCGCCAGGTTTGGGGACAGGCCACTTATCATTATGCCTGGGGTGGAGACCACTATTGGTTGTACCCGATTCCGTATAACGAGACGCAGATGAACCCGAATATGGTCCAGAATACGGGGTGGAAGTAATTAATCACTGAAAAGAAGAAGCTGTTACAAAAGTTTAGGTTTTTGATTCGTACTTTTGTAACAGCTTTTTTTGTAAATAAAACAGATAGGAATGATGAATGTAAAAAATTTTTTCTTGTTGTCGTGTGCTCTCTGCTGCACGGCTTGCGGCGGAAACAACAATTCCGGAGATTCGGGTAAACAGGAGATCCCGGAAGTCAATGATTCGCAACTTGCCTATCACAATCCTGTGATACGGGTGGCCGCACCGGACCCGACCGCTATGCGTGCCAATGACGGGTATTATTATTTGTATGCGACCGAAGATATCCGCAACCTGCCGATCTTCCGGTCGAAAGACATGGTGGAATGGGAGGAGATCGGGACTGCCTTCACCGATGAGACTCGTCCGGACTTCTTGCCCGGTAACAAGGATGTCAAGGAACATGCCCATCTTTGGGCACCGGAGATCCGTTATGTGAAAGGCAAATACGTGCTCTTTTATTCCTTGGCGCAATGGGGCAACCATTGGGTCAGCACCATCGGGTATGCCGTATCCGATTCTCCCGAAGGACCGTTCACGCCGAAAGGTAAAGTGTTCGATAGCCGTGAAGTGAACGTGGAGAACTCCATCGACCAGTATTTCTACGAGGAAGGCGGCAAGTATTATATGCTTTGGGGCAGCTTTTTCGGAATTTACATCATGGAATTGGACGTGACGGATGATGTGACGATCACGCCGAAACTCGACACCAAGCGCCAGATCGCCGGCAACGCTTACGAAGGGATCAACCTGTGGAAACGCGACGGGTACTACTACCTTATCGGCTCCATCGGCTCTTGTTGCGAAGGGCAGAAAAGTACTTACACCACAGTCGTGGCCCGTTCGAAAGACCTTTTCGGCCCGTATGTCGATAAGCAGGGAGGACAAATGTTGGATAACAAGCATGAAGTAATCCTGCATAAGAATGACCGTTTTGTCGGGACCGGCCACAATTCCACCCTTCTCGAAGATGACGAAAAGAACACGTGGATGCTTTACCATGCTTTTGAACTGGAACGTTTGGACGCGCAACGGCAAGTCTTGTTGGACCGCATTTTGTGGGATGAAGAAGGCTGGCCCTACGTGGATAAGCTGGAGCCTTCTTACGGTGCGTTTCGTCCTGTCATTAAATAATTAAACTGATGATTTTATGAATAAGAAATGGATTGCTTTATTGTTCTCGTTCTCCCTTTGTTTTTGCATGAGTTGTTCGGATTCCGAATCCGGTAAAAAGGAAGAAGGGAAAGTAGAAGAAGAAAAACCGGTAACCGTCTTGTCCAAGACGGTCCCTCTGGCTGATCCTTATATCTTGGTACATGACAGCCTGTACTATATCTACGGGACGAATGTCGGAACCGGTTTTGACGTCTATTACTCCAAGGACCTCGAATACTGGGAACGTGCCTCGGCTTTGTCGCTTAGCCACACGAACTCCTACGGTGAATCGATGTTCTGGGCGCCGGAAGTCTATTATGTTGAAAAAGATAAGAAGTTCTACATGTTCTATTCGACAGAAGAGCATATTTGTGTCGCTACGGCAGATTCTCCTTTGGGTCCGTTCAAACAGGACGAGCATAAGCCGATCCGCGAAGAGAAGAGCATCGATACTTCCGTTTTTTTTGACGAAGACGGGAAAGCCTATCTCTATTTCGTCCGTTTCAACGACGGCAATGTCATCTGGTGCGCGGAGCTGAAAGAGAACCTGAAAGAGATCAAGGAAGAAACGTTGACGCAATGTTTCAAGGCTGAGGAACCGTGGGAACTGGTTCTTCCCAAAGTCGTGGAAGGCCCTTCCGTCTTTAAACAGGATGGCGTCTATTATCTGGTTTATTCGGCAAACGGCTATACGAGCCAGGACTATGCGGTGGGTTTTGCCACATCCGATTCTCCTTTCGGCCCGTGGAAAAAGTATGAAGGCAATCCGGTGTTGCATAAGTGCGACGGGCTGGTCGGTGTCGGCCACGGTGCTCCTTTTGTTGATATGGAAGGTAAGATGCGCTATGTTTTCCATGCGCACAAGAGCGAGACGGAGATACATCCCCGCAATTCGTTTGTCGTTGATATGTCTGTCAAGGATAGCGTTGTTTCGTTAGGAGGAAACATTGTCCGCCCGATGGTTGTGGACAGGCTGCCGGCAAATAAGAAGTAGAAAAAAAGGTATCGCTTTACAAGTGCTAACCCTATGGGTTACGATGGCTATAGCATAGGGTTAGTCATCGTAAAGCATAGGGTTACGTATTTTGAGATGAGACGCTGTATTCGATTTTGGTCGTTTTTGATGAAAATAAATTATATTTGCAGAAAATAGAATATTAACCATGATAGGTGATTTTGGATGATTCAAGTATAAATAGTAAATTCGAAGAGGTTTATCTTGCCTATTTCTCCAAGATGAAATATTTTGCCAAGGAGTATGTGGTCTCGGAAGCGGACGCTGAAAACATTGTGCAGGATGTTTTTACCGAATTATGGGAAAAGAAGGAGCTACTGACGATGCCTGTCAATCTGGTTGCCTATCTGTTTACTACCGCTAAGAACAAGTGTTTGAATCACCTTCGTCATAAAATCGTTGTCCAGGAAACAGTTAGCCTTATACAAGAAGAGTATGCCCTTACACTCCAAATGAATTTGAATTCTTTGGAAGTATTCGATGAAGATCTTTTCTCGGAAGAAGATGTAGAGAAGATAATCTCCCGTGCCCTTGATTCCCTTTCTGATAAATGTCGTGAGATTTTTATTATGAGTAAATTAGAGGGGAAAAAACAAAAGCAGATCGCCGAAGAATTGAATATCTCTATTAATACGATTGAGACACAGATGGGAATTGCCTATAAAAAACTGCGTGTGGAACTGAAAGATTATATGACTTTGTTTCTGTTTCTATTTTCTCTTTGAAAAAGGTAGAGAAAAATATTTTTTTTCTTTGGCGGATTTTCTGGACTGAAGTGTTTACTCTATACAAACGGATAATATGGACGAACGAATACAAAAATATTTCCAGACAGAACTGAGCGTGGGTGAAAGGCTTGAACTGTTACGGCAGATTGAAGCTGATGGAGAGTTGATGAGGCAATTCATCGAATATAAAAATATGAATGCCTTGTTAGCCTTGTCCGATCAGACGGATCGTATGGAGGCAAACCGACAAGGGCTACAGCGATTTAATCAAATGATTAAAAGTAATAAGATCCGAAGGTTCTTATTACATATGTCGAGGTATGCGGCAATTGCCTTATTGTTTGTAATCGCCACCTATTGGATAATAGCCAATCACTACCGGGCAGATAATGTTTTGACCGAAGTTAACAATACTTTATATGTACCGGCTGGACAACGAATCAAAATAACCTTGTCTGACAGTACTGATGTTTGGCTGAATGCCAGGACGACTTTTACTTATCCTGCGGCTTTTTCAGGGAAAGAGAGACGGGTGTCGATTGAAGGAGAAGCCTTTTTTAATGTGAAAAAGGATCAGGGAAAACCGTTTATCGTTTGTTCCGGAGGAGTGGCAATGAGAGTGTTGGGTACGAAGTTTAACGTGCATGGATATGCCGGAGAGGAATTGCAAACCAGTTTGCTGGAAGGCTCCTTGCAAGTTTATTTGCCGGATATTGATGAAAATGGAGTTGTTCTTAAACCGGACGAACAGGTAACAATCAATGGAAACACCATGAAAGTTGATAAGATACCCTATAACGATTATTTTTTATGGACGGATGGAATTTATAGTTTTGATAACGAACCATTGGGTAATATCTTGAAAAGAATGGAACTTTATTACGATGTTAGGATAGTGGTAAAGGATCTGTCTATTTCCAACTGGAAATATCGGGGAAAGTTCCGTCAGCGTGATGGCATTGATGAAATCCTACGGATGATCCAACGGATTCATAGATTCAAAATTGAGAAAGACGAAGAAAATAATACGATCATATTAAGTAAAATGTAAACCGTTTAAATCATAATGCCTATGATATAGAAAAAACAATCCGACAAGATAACGGCAGATGATTCCAGCACCTGCCGTTAGACATCAAGAAAACACTAGTATCAATTTTAGTATTCACTTAATTTTAAGCAAAGGTATGAATTTAAAAACTTTGTTACGGCTCTTTATTGTACAAAATCAATGTATTAAAGATTTTTTTAGAATCATGAGAATCTCACTCTTTTTGCTTTTCGTTTGTCTGGCTCAAATGTTTGCTGTCAATACGGAGGCGCAGAATGTTGTTATTACTTTGGAAACGGATGTACTGTCTGTCGGCCAGTTGATCAATCAAATTGAAAAGCAGACGGATTATTTGGTTGTTTTTCGTAATCAGGAAGTAAACACTGACCGAATGGTCGCTTTGCATAAAAAATCTGGTAAAATAGGTTCTTATTTGAATGAAGCTTTTGAAAACACCGATATTGTGTATGAGATAGACAATAAGTATATATTGCTTTATCGGAAAAATAACGAAACAGGCTCTGAAGAGGTGGTTCAGCAGGGAAAACAGGTCACAGGTGTTGTGATGGATACGTTCGGACCGGTGATAGGTGCCAATATTGTGGAAAAAGGAACCATGAACGGCGTTATTTCCGATTCGGAAGGACGCTTCGTCCTTAACGTTGCACCTGGTGCAACGTTAATAGTTTCTTATATCGGATATATTTCTCAAGAAATAAAAATTACGGATCAAACCTCCTATACGGTTACTCTTCATGAAGATACGGAAACATTGGAAGAGGTAGTGGTTGTCGGTTATGGAACTATGAAAAAGAAGGATTTGACGGGGGCGGTGAAAAGGGTTAACTTGGAAAATTCGCCGGCTGTCGCTAATACCAACTTATCTCAAGCTCTTGTCGGATCTACCGCCGGTGTCAATACTGCTCAGAGCGGATATGCCGGAGAGGATGTAAGTTTGAGTATTCGCGGGACAAATTCGTTTTCTGCCTCTCAAAATCCTCTGATCGTTCTGGACGGTATTATTTATAATGGATCAATGTCTGATATCAATGTAAACGACATCAGCAGCATCGATATCTTGAAAGACGCAAGTGCGGCGGCTGTCTATGGCGCTCGTTCGGCCAATGGTGTCATTCTTGTAACGACCAAAAAGGGAAAAACAGAGAAACCGACTGTTTCGTTCAATATGTCGATAGGGACACAATCCGCTTCTAACCACAAAGCAAAGTATATGAATGCGGAAGAATACACCATGCGTTTGGCCGACTATGCTTATCAGCAGGATCTGCACAAATGGTATCAAACGAAGCCGACGAGCGAAGCAGGCCGTCCGGTCTATCCGGATGTTTCGACAAGAGAGGCGAGAGCTTATTACCTGAGATCGCAAGAAGAAAAAGATAACTATATGTTAGGTACGGATATAGATTGGGTTGATAAAGTGATGCAGACCGGTTTGACACAGGATTATAATTTGGGTGTCGGAGGAAGTTCCGATTATGTCAATTATTATTTGTCGGGTGCTTACCATGATGAAGAAGGTTTGTTGCTGAACGATCAATTCAAGCGTTATACATTCAATGCGAAAGTGGATACGAAAGTGACGGATTGGTTGAAAATCGGTGCAAATGTCAATTTTTCGCACCGTGATTATTCGGGCATTCCGGCAAACTTTGATTATGCGACAAAAGCGACTCCTATGGCTACCTATGATTTCGATACGCCGGGATATTATCGGATGGAGTTTGCCAATGAATCGGCCATGAAAGACCCGTTGCAATATCTGGCAATCGACAATTCGGATTTACGGAATACGCTTTTCCTAACGTTGACCGGGCGTGTGGATGTTCCTTTTATCAAAGGTTTGTCTTATGATTTCAACTATTCTACGACTCGCTATCATCGGGATAATAATACGTTCTATCCGGCAGATGTGGATGGTGGTTTTGTCAATAACGGAAAGGCAGTGAAAGAACCGGAAAATGAAAATGCCTATTTGTTCAACCATATTTTCGCTTACCAAAGAGAGTTCGGTGATCATTCGTTGAATGCTACATTTGTTTATACGACGGAAAAAAGATGGGGAGATAAGACTACTGCCACTGCCGAATCGTTTGATACAGACAATTTGGGATATAACAATTTGGGTATAGGAACCTTGTTTACCGAAGCAAGCACGGCCTGGCAGGAATCTAATGTCGGTCTGATGGGACGTATCAATTACAGTTACAAGAATCGTTATTTATTGACGGGTACGGTTCGTCGGGATGGTTACTCCGGTTTCGGAAGTAATAATAAATATGTGACACTTCCTTCCGCATCTATCGGTTGGGTGATTTCGGAAGAAGATTTTAATCCGTTTGAAGATACTTATTTGAAGTTGCGTCTTTCTTATGGACAGAACGGAAACCAGGGAATCGGCCGTTATGCTTCACTTGCCAAGTTAGGATTAGGCGCCTATAACTATAATGACGACAAAGTGATCTCTTTATATCCTTCTGCGATGGCAAATAAGGACTTGAAATGGGAACGTACCTCTTCTTGGAACTTCGGTATCGATTTCGGTCTTTTTAACCAGCGTCTGAACGGTTCGTTTGAAGTGTATAAATCAAAGACGTCGGATGTGTTGGTTAAGCGTACGTTGCCGAATGTCACCGGATACAGTTGGGTTTGGGCCAACTTAGGGGGTGTGGAGAATAAAGGTCTGGAAGTCGAACTTAATTCCGTGAACATCCAGAATAGCCATTTCTCTTGGACATCGGGCTTTACTTTCTCGTTGAACCGGGATAAGATTACTGAACTTTATGGGGATGGGGCTACACAGGATTTGACGAATGGTTGGTTTGTCGGCGAATCGATCAGCGCTATTTATTCGTATGAGATGACCGGTGTTTGGCAAGAGGAGGATTTGTATTCCGGTGAAATTTATGACGGTTGGTATCCGGGGCAGCAGAAGTTTGCCGATCTGAATGGAGATGGAAAGATCGATGCGGAAAATGACCGTAAGATTATCGGTAACAAGAATCCGAGTTGCCGCTTCAGCTTTAACAATACGTTGACATGGAAAAACTGGTCTTTGTATTTCATGTTGAACTCGATGTTGGGCGGAGGTGGCTATTACCTTGCAGGCAATAGGCTTTTGTCTCCTGACAATAGTTCCGATTATGTCATTCGTTTGAACCAGCCTTCTACGAGAGAGTATTGGACTCCGGAAAACCGTTCGAACGAAAGTGTGGCTTTGTTTAGAAACCAGCAGATCGCTACCAACATCAATCAAAGCCGGAGTTTTGTTCGCCTTCAGGATGTATCCTTGATGTACACGTTTGATAAGAAGTTATTGCAAAAGACTGGGGTTATCGGCCAGTTGCAACTGTTCCTGACAGGAAAAAATCTCTATACATTTACCGGTTGGGAAGGATGGGACCCTGAATATACGACATTCCCGTTGACCCGTAGTTTGCAATTTGGAATCAAGTTATCACTTTAATTATATAGAATCATGAAATACAATTTTATATCAAATACGATCTTTTCTAAATTGGTGGCCGTGACACTCCTTTTGGGTGGACTGTTTGGATGTAATGACGATTTCTTGGAAGAGAAACCGTTGGATTTTCTGTCACCGGAGAATACATATACCGAGGCATCGGGTATTAAATTAGGAATAAACGGACTTCACAACTATCTGCGTGATGCGTTATACTATGGGGGGGATGCCATTGTCTATTTTTACAGTTCGATGGCTGATGTCAGCTATAACGGGGAGAATCCGGGAGGTGTGACATATGAAGTGCTGACCCCGACTAATAGCTTGTTTTATAAATTGTGGAACAATATGTATATGCTGATCAGCCGTTCCAATGAATTGTTGCTTTATATCGATGATGAAGCTACGACTGGCTGGGAAAGTGCTGAACAGCAGGCAATGTACAAAGGAGAAGTGCTTTTTTTCCGTGCATACGCTTATCGTTTGCTCGCTTCATTTTATGGAGATATTCCTTTGGTGACAGAGGCGGTGAGTACGCCTAAGACTGATTTTGTCCGTACCCCTTTGAAAGAGGTGTATGCCCAGGTGGAAAACGATTTGCTTTTTGCGACCCAGCATCTTCCTGATCCCGGTAAAGAAGATGAAAAGGGGCGTATCACGAAAGGCGCTGCTTTTCAGTTATTGTCTGAGGTCTATTTGCAAGCAGGTGAGTATCAGAAAGCGGTCGATGCTTCTACGCATGTGATTGAGGATTTTGGTTATCGGTTGATGACCGAACGTTTCGGTTCGACAAACGATGTGTTTGGTACGGGAGATGTCTTCTTGGATCTGTTTGCTTATGGGAATCAGAATTTGAATGAAAACAAAGAGGCTATCTGGGTCGCTCAGTTTGCTGCTAACCTGTCGGATGGAGGGGGCAAAAATAACGGTCCTCGCCGTCATGGTCCCCGTTATTATTCTTTGGGAAATGATCCTGCCGGATATACTTGCATCTTGGGTGAATTGATCGATGGCAAATATACGGGATATACAGATACGTTGAGCCGTCCGGTTTCCTGGTCGCGTCCGACTTACTATGTAACACATAAAGTTTGGGAATCGGATTGGGATAATGATATGCGGAATGCTCCTCATAATATCAAACGAACTTTCTATTTCCAAAATCCGGAATCCCCTTATAACGGACAAGCGATCGATTTCAGTTTGTGGGGCAGTTATGAAACGAATGGCCGTAACCAGATGAAGGATACATGTAACTATATTTATCCTTATTGGATCGGAAAGGTCGGTGATCCTTGTCATATTCAGGCCGAACCTCTTCGCAGTGGTGCCGGATATACGTGGAAAGATTGTTATTTTATGCGATTGGCGGAAACTTATTTGAACCGTGCTGAAGCATATATCCAGTTGGGTGAAATGCAAAAAGCGGCGGATGACATCAATGTGGTCCGTTCACGTGCGAACGCTAAGCCGATCACCGCAAGTGATGTCTCGATCGATTATCTGTTGGACGAGCGGGTCCGTGAATTATATACGGAAGAAATCCGCGATGTGGTTTTGCGTCGTACAGGCAAGTTCCTTGAATATCTGCGGAAGTACAACGATAACCCACAGGCTCCGGCTATGAATGTAAGAGACTATAACATTTTGTGGCCGATCCCTCAGACGGAAATAGACGCTACCGGTGGTGCGTTGACACAAAATCCGGGTTATAATTGATGGGTAGGCATTTATAAAGAAAAGAAGGTGTGTCAAAAGAAAATCCTGCTTACAATAGACATAATTTAGGCACG
>NZ_CABUOD010000020.1 GCF_902493135.1 uncultured Parabacteroides sp. | reverse complement strand
GATAAAATAAGCCTTATTTTCAATATTCGTCTATTTTTTAAATGAAAGAGCCGTGGTTTTCTGTCAAAAAAACAAACCGATTCGTTGTTTTATTCAATTCTATCCTTTACTTTTGTGTAGAATTTGGTGTGAAATGACCGAAGATCATAAAAGATTGTTAGCTGTATTTGATGTTAGGGTTCGTGATTTGATGGAACTTTGCGATAGGCAGAGACAGAAAATCAACGAGCTTGAAGGTTTTTTGGTACAGAAAGAAGGAGAACTTCGACAAGCAATGAAGATGATCGAAGAGTTGAATGCCAAATGTGATAACATGCTGACTGCACGGGTCGTTTCTGTCAACGAGGGAGAAATGAAAAGTGCCAGGATGAGGTTATCCAAGTTAGTGCGGGAAGTAGACAAGTGCATTGCACTATTAAACGAATAGAGGCGATGGACGATAAATTTCTTATACATGTAGAGATAGCCGGTAAAAGTTATGGTGTCAGGATCGACCGGAGCGAGGAGCAGGTAGCCCGTGAGGCTGTCAGGCAAATCAGGAAGAAAATGGACCAGTACCGGAAGAAATATTCCGAAGTGGATGTAAAAGATTTGTTAGCCATGGTGACCTTTCAGCTATCGGTGGAAAACTTGAAGTTGGAGGATAAGAATGACACAAGTCCCTTTACTGAAAAGATACAGGAACTGACCGATAAACTGGAAAGTTACCTGAAGGATAAATAGTTGTAAGAATAAAGAAGATGCGTTTCCGCACTACTTTGCATGGGTGTATCCGTGTAAGGCAGTGCTTTTTTTGTATAATAATATAACTGAATTTAAACTATAAGTAAAATGGGTATGACTATAATCATAGCACTTGTGACCTTCATTGTCGGAGGTTTGCTCGTGTGGTTTGTGATGAGAGTCCTTATGAAGTCAAGGTATGACGCCGTGATACGCGAGGCTGAAAAGGAGTCGGAAGTAATGAAGCAGAAGAAGCTGCTCGAAGTAAAAGAGAAGTTCCTTCATTTGAAAGCGGACTTGGAGAAACAGGTGTCCGCCCGTAATTCGAAGATACAGTCTGTAGAGGCTAAGTTGAAACAACGTGAGTTGAGTTTGAACCAACGTCAGGAAGATCTGCAACGCAAGAATAGCGAAGTGGATGCCGTAAAGGAGAACCTGGCTGCCCAACTGGAAATGGTAGATAAGAAGAAGCAGGATCTGGATAAACTTCACCAGCGTGAAGTCGAACATCTGGAAACCCTTTCCGGGCTTTCTGCCGAAGAAGCGAAAGAGCGTCTGATCGAATCCCTGAAAGACGAGGCCAAGTCCGAAGCCACTTCCTATATCAACGAAATCATGGAAGAAGCGAAGATGACGGCCAACAAGGAGGCGAAGAAAATCGTTATCCAGTCTATTCAACGTGTGGCTACCGAAACGGCAATCGAGAATTCGATTACTGTCTTCCATATCGAATCTGACGAAATCAAAGGCCGCATCATCGGTCGCGAAGGCCGTAACATCCGGGCGTTGGAAGCCGCAACCGGTATCGAGATCGTGGTAGACGATACGCCCGAAGCAATTGTGCTGTCCGGCTTTGATCCGGTCCGTCGTGAAATCGCCCGTCTGGCTTTGCACCAGTTGGTACAGGACGGACGTATCCATCCGGCACGTATCGAGGAGGTGGTGACGAAAGTGAAAAAACAGGTGGAAGACGAAGTGGTGGAAACAGGTAAACGTACCGTTATCGACCTCGGTGTTCATGGCTTGCATCCTGAACTGATCCGTATGATCGGTAAGATGAAATATCGTTCTTCATACGGCCAGAACCTGTTGCAGCACGCACGCGAAACAGCAAACTTATGTGCTGTGATGGCATCCGAGTTGGGCTTGAACCCGAAAAAGGCGAAACGTGCCGGACTGTTGCACGATATAGGTAAGGTGCCCGATGACGAGCCGGAATTGCCGCACGCAATCTTAGGCATGAAGCTTTGTGAGAAATATAAAGAGAAACCGGATATCTGCAACGCTGTAGGCGCTCACCACGATGAAGTGGAAATGCAGACGCTGCTTGCTCCGATCGTACAGGTTTGTGATGCTATTTCGGGTGCACGTCCGGGAGCCCGTCGTGAGATCGTCGAGGCTTATATCAAGCGTCTGAATGATTTGGAACAGTTGGCTCTTTCTTATCCGGGGGTAGTGAAGACGTATGCTATCCAGGCCGGTCGTGAACTCCGCGTAATTGTCGGGGCCGATAAGATCGACGATAAGGATACTGAAAACCTGTCAAACGAAATCGCAAAGAAGATCCAGGATGAAATGACTTATCCGGGTCAGGTGAAGATCACGGTAATCCGTGAGACTCGTGCGGTAAGCTACGCCAAGTAGAATCGATAATCACTGAATAAGTTTATGGAGGGCCGGGCTGAATGAAGTCCGGCCCGTTTTTTATAAAACCTTCATTTAATGGTTCAAATATTCTTGGATTATCCTCTAAATGCCCATCGGTTGTTTTATGTATTAGGGTTCACACAGCTTGGAAGCTTTTGGAGATCAGTATGTTGCTGTGAACCCTGTGAATGCAGGATAAAAGAGGCGGGATGAATCGATAGGATGGGCGGATCGTAAACCTGTTTCACAGGTTTCACAACAAATCATTGATCATTAGGTGTTTGCTTCCTGTGAACCCTGTTTTTAGTTTTATCATATAGAGAGGATCGGAGGGGTTCCTGTCTCATAAAATATAGGGTATAGGCTAAAAAATACAGCCTATATCCTTTTCGTGAAAAGCCTATAGGGTAGCAGTAAAAAGGTAGGCACCTATTCGACAGCCGATGCCTACCTTTTCAGGAAGCGAATAGCGCGGATAAGAATATTACCGATGCAAAAAAGCGGTTGCCCGGAATGGGGCAACCGCTTTTTTAATTGTTATGTAAAACCGGATTATTTATTTGTAGCTGTAACCCGTTTTCTTCTGTGCGCTATTGGCATTGGCTCCGGGGATCAATGTGAAGCCCCACTTGTATTCCCGGTCTGCAGGTAAAGTGTATTCCGGTTCCGGACGTGAATACCAACTGTCGTAGCCGGCCAATCCCTGCTGTTTCAGGTCTACGCATACTTCGACGAAGTTACGCGGTGCGATGTCGTTGATATGCGTCTGGCGAGGTTTGTCGTACGGTCCGATTTCCGGACGGTTGGCGATGTCTTCCGGTGTGAAATTGTTCCACTGGTACGGACGGTCGGTCGCCTTGCCGGCATCGAAATCTTCGACGGAGTTACGTAGTGCGTTGAATTCCATCTCGTCGTCAGCAACGATTAACAGGTTCTTGCCTTTACCGCCTAATGAAATCCAGCGTGTATCGCAATGGTGGCCGTTTTCCTGCGGGCGGACATAAGGGAAATACTGTTCTCCTGCGGTGCTCTTGTACTGTCCGATCATGTAACCTGCCTTGCGGTCCCAATAGTTTTCCAGCGGACCGCGACCGAAGTATTCCAGTTGATCCATTGTTGCCGGCAGGCGGAAACGTATGCCGATACGCGGAACGACCATCTTGTCGCGTTCGCTCATGTTCTCGCGGCCCGGAGAGAATGTGGCGGTTGCAGTCGCTTCCGATATCTCGATCTTCTTTCCATCCAAATGAGCCGGAGTGAAAAGTGTAGCCACGTTCATGGTGCCATCGGGATAGATTTTATAAGTGATGACGAACTGGTTGCCGGCCGGCAATTTGTAGTCGACTTTCACGATTGCATTACCATCTGCGATTTCAGCGGAAGCGTTTGTCACGTTGAAATTACGACTTGCGATTTCCCAGATTTCCAGACGCTGCGGGTCGCCGCTTCCGTAGTCGTTGTCGTTCGGGGCACGCCAGAAATTAGGGCGGATACCGAAACCTTCGTTGAAGTATTCCGTGTTGCCCACCTTGTAAGAGGTGACGACGCCGGCTTTCTTATCGAATACGAAGTTTACTTTCGAGGAAGTCACCTTCACGTTGTCTCCTTCTTCCGATACAGTCAGTTTAGGACCACCGGCCTTATAAGCCATCTTGTCGGCTTCGACAGGCAGACGGAACTGGCCCAGTGCGATATCATGGCCGGCAGGAACAAGACCTTCTTCCTTTATGGTCGTAACGGCGAAGTCAACTAAATAGTCCACACCTGCCTGCGGTTTCAGGCCGGCTACGGGGACCGTGATTTCCTGTGAGGCCTGCGGAGCCAGGTCGAGTGACATCTTGTTGCTTTTGATGATCTTGTTGTTCGCTTTTATGGTATAAGTAAACATATAGTCCTTCAGGTTCGTGAAGTAGAAGCGGTTGGTGATCTTGAACACGCCGTTTGCCGCATCTACTGCTTCGAAGCCGACGTTCTGATGCGCGAACTTCACTTCTGCCATTCCCGGATGTGGTGTGCGATCCGGATTGACCAGACCGTTGCAAAGGAAGTTGCCGTCGCTCGGCATATCTTTGCCGAAGTCACCGCCGTAAGCGTAAAACTCTTTTCCGTTTTCATCTTTGGTAAGGATACCCTGGTCTACCCAGTCCCAGATCCAACCGCCTTGCAGGTTCGGATATTTGTAGATGGCTTGCCATTGTCCCCACAGGTTACCGGTCGAGTTACCCATCGCGTGGGCATATTCGGACGGTGCAACGGGACGGTCGCTGCCTTGTGCGCCGATCTCTTCCAGCCATCCGGCGCTTGGATATTGCGGTACATACATATCGCTATTCCATTCCCAAAGGGCACGTTCGTAGTTGACCGGACGGCCCATCATGGTCTTTTCCTTATCTTTCAGGTATAAATAAGTCTGGTAGAAGTTGTAACCGTTTCCGGCTTCGTTACCTAATGACCAGATTGTGACGGACGGATGGTTTTTGTTGCGTTCGTACATGTTGACCGTGCGGTCCATGTGCGGTTTCAACCATTCCGGGTTGTTGCCTAACGTACCGCCTTTACGCAGGTTGTAGTACATGCCGTGCGATTCGATGTTGGCTTCGTCGTAAACATACAATCCGTATTCGTCGCAAAGCTCGTAGAACTTGCGGTCTTGCGGATAATGGCACAGACGGACGGAGTTCAGGTTGTTCTGTTTCATCAGTTCGAAATCCTTGCGCATCAGTTCTTCCGGCACGTAATGTCCGGTCAGCGGATTATGTTCGTGGATGTTTACGCCTTTGAACTTGATCGGCTGTCCGTTGAACAGCAAGACGGTGTACGGTTTGCCGTTCCCGGCGATCCGGTCGATCTCTTTGATTTCGATGCGGCGGAAACCGACGTTCTGCGGGATCACCTCCGTCACCTTGCCGTCTTCCTTGATCGTCATCAACAGCTTGTAGAGGTTCGGATGTTCTGCGTTCCAGCTTTCCACGTTGTCCAATGTCTTTTCGAACGAAGTCGTTGTAATCGTGTTCGGGCTTACCCACAGCTTGTTTTCGGCCGTTGCAGCCACATTGCCTTTTGTGTCTAATAATTCGTATGTGACGTCGATGTTCTTGACCTTGTCGGAATGGTTCTTGATATCCATTGCCAGACTGAAGATACCGTTCTTGTAGGTGTCGTCGAGCGTGGAGACAATACGGTAATCATTGACGGCGATCTTGGGCTGTGACCATAGATAGACGTCGCGTTCGATACCGCTCAGACGCCAGAAGTCCTGGCATTCCAGATAGGAGCCTGTACTCCAGCGGAAGATTTTCAGTGTCAGTACGTTCTTGCCCGGTTGCAGGTATTTGTTGATCAGGAATTCGGCCGGATTCTTGGAATCTTCGCTATAGCCGACTTCCTTGCCGTTTACATACACATATAAGCCCGATTTGGCTCCGGCGATGTGCAGATATACGTCACGTCCGTCCCAACCGGCGGGAATCTCGAAGTCGCGGCGGTAAACACCTACCGGATTCGCTTCCGGCAATAGCGGAGGTTGAGGGTTACGCGGCTTGAACTCATATCCGTGGTTCGTATAGATGGCGGTACCATGTCCTTGGACTTCCCAGTTTCCCGGAACGGTGATGTCGTCCCAATCGGAAGTGCTGGCAGAAGGATCTGTGATGTTGGCGGGAAGGTCTTTGTACGAATCTACGAAATAGAATTTCCATGTGCCGTTCAGCAACGAATAGAAAGGACTTTTTTCATATCGGGAAGAGAGAGCTGTGGCACGGTCTCCATAACTCATGAAAGAGGAGCGGGGTGCCTCTTTGTTTACGGCAACGACCTGGATGTCCTGCCAGTAAGGCTTCGCAGGCCGGTTCGTCGTATTGTCAGCCAATGCGGTGCCCAGAAGGAAGCAACTCAATGCTCCTGTGAGCATCGTTTGTTTGATCTTGTGTTTCATATGCATTTTTAATTTAGATTAGCACTTTAGAAATTGAGAATTGAAAATCATGAGTAAACAAACATTTCTCAATTTTCAATTCTCAATTCTCAATTATCTTGCTGCGTAGAAGGAATAACCTTCGGCAACTTGTCTGAAAGCAAGTACGCCGGCCTGGTTCAGTTCCACATTCATTTCTTTGCCGTCGGGAAGGTACATGACAACTTCGTCGTTACTATTGAACTTCAATAACTTGGTAGCTTCGCCGTCTGCTTCTACGCTCCAACTCTTGTCTGCTTCATTGAAGACCAGGTCGACCGCTTTCTCTTCTCCTTCTTTCTGGATGTGGTAGCCGTCTTTCTTGGTTTCGATGGCATACGTGCCGTCTTTCGTTTCGATTGTTTTTACCGTACCGGCATCTGCAACAGGGTTGTTTCCGCTCCAGAACTCGATAGAGTTTAATACTAATACATCGGCTAATGCTGAGATTTCATAAACCGGAACAATCCAGAAGGCGATGAAAACCAGTTCGTTTACAAACTTGCTGTCAATGTTTCTGTTCCAATCCAACAGCTTATTGGATAACCCAAATGATCCAATACATGATGAGAATAATACACTGCTGGCAAGCGTTGCCGCTACCAATAAAGTTACACTTTTTTTCTTCATGAATATTTAATATTTGTAGTTAATTTGGGGGCGAAGATAACAATTTATTTCGGATTTGCTTAAGACCCTGTTTGTTTTCTGTTATCGGGACGGTTATGAGTTCCGGCAAATTAAATGTCTTGATAAAGGTTTTATAGTATTCGGGATTTTTCTGAGGAACCATAAACGGCTTGCCGGCGAGCCCTGTTTCCGGATTAAAATAAGCAATGAACGGATGCGCCCATAGTCCGTCTACACGTTTACTACTGAAAACAAACCATTTTCCTGAAGAAGACCAAGTGTGAAAACTCTCTACATTATCGCTGTTTACTTCCTGCATATTTCGGATATTTCCATTTTGCAGATTTAAAAGATAAAGTTCGCTTTCAGGATGCCATATGGAAAAGTTGCCATAATCGGAGCAAGTGAACATCAGGTAGTTTCCGTCCGGAGAGATTCTCGGAAAGGAAATGCTTTTATGGAAAGCCGATGCTTCGTATACGCATTCGGGTTTACCGAATGTTTGTCTTCGGGCATCGAATGGTATTTTGTACAAGTCATAATAGATACTGTCCAAAGAGGTTCGGGGAGTGATGGCCTTGCTTCGGCAGAAATACAATGTTTTTCCGTCCGGGCTCCAGGTAGGAAATGTCTCCATCCATTCCGGCCCATAAATAAGCGAGTCGGTGATAAGCCGGTTTGTTTCGCAATCCCATACGATCAGGTCGGATTCCCGGTCCGATACCTCTATCGGCTTTTTTCCGGTAGAATGGAAAAACTGCTGTATCTCATTGACGGAGTAAGCAATATATCTCCCGCCCGGATGCCAGGCTGCGTATGTCCCTCCATTGCTCATTCCCGGTTTTTTAACGTCGACTTTCCCGATATTCCCGTTACGGGAGATAATGGTTCCCCCGTTATTCCCCCGTATATGGATCATCATCGTCTCCGGATTGTTTTGGAAGAAGGTGTGGCAATTCATACAGGTCGATCTGTCCGATCTGTTTTCGATAATGGGGATTTCTTCGTAGGAGGTGAGGTCACGCTGGTAAATACCCATTTGATTCCATAGCTCGTAGCCCGGATATAAAAGGCGGTATGCCAAGTATGGATCTATCGGCTCTGCGGAAATGGAGTTTCGGATCTCTTTGTATTGTGTCCATTTCCCTTTTTGCCGGATGGAAATACGGATATAAAACTCATTTCCGGCTGCTGCCGAGGCCAATTTGTGCCACTGCTTCAAAGGAATAATTATTTCTCCCTTTTTATTTTTCCGGGTAAAGACAACTTTGTCTTCGAATCCTATTTCTACATAAAATTCCTCGCCATCCTCTTCTATCTGAAAGTTGGGAGGTGCGATGTTGACCGGAAATGTGACTGCTGTGTAGTCGGGGAACAGGGTGGGAGGTTTATCTATGTAAGCATCCGGTGTGATCTTTTCCTGGCTACAGGCAGTCATCAATATTATATATAGAAGGATGATAAACGGTTTCATAAGCTGTTATTGTTGTGTCTGTTTATAGTTGTCGAGTATATTTTGGTAAAGAGGCGGCATTCCCGGATAAGAGAATTGTTTTATTCGTGGCAGGTACTCCACGAATAGTCGGGTCTTTTTGCTAAGTATCAGGTAACTCATCAGGTATTCGAACGCCATACGATTGGTAGAATCCTGCTCACAGATAAATATAAGCTCCGGGCCTAAATTCTGAATATTGGCAAAGCGTGCTTTCTTCTCTTTTTGTTGGGGAACAGGCGCCAAGCCCGGAACTTCACCGGTAGGGACCAGCCTTTCATATTCTTCAGCTTGCTTGCTGTAGAACAAGGATTGCTTTAAGATCCTGATAAAACGCATCGCGACTTCCTGACGTCCGTTTACAATGTTGTAACGAACCAGGTTCAGGAGAGTAGGAGCTGTTTCTCCGTAGACTACCAACGCTTCGGACGCCCAGCGTTGAGCTTCGTTGATATAGCCCAATTGTTCATACAGATAATGTCCATACCTGCTTTGTCGTGGATCGCTGACCCAGGGCAGGAAAAGAGAATTGATTCCATAGCTCTGCGGGTAATTCAACAGGTCGTAAGGCATACGTCCGGTATGGTAAAGAGCCATATTGCAGAAATAATCCATTAGCTGGCTTTCTCCTCTATATTTTTTTGCATGGGTAAGAACCTGGTCCCATTCTTGTTTCTTTACATGAAACTCTGTTTCGATCAGTAACCGTTCGCGCATATTGTAAGTACGGACAAATGAATAGAATGTGCATGAGGCATACACAATCAGGCATAGGATTGTACAACTTTTCTGTGTTTTGGGGTTGTTTATGAGACGGGGCAGTATGCAGGCTGAAAGTGCGGTTAGCAAAAGGATTATGAAGACAATCACTGGATAGATCCAGCCCAATGCGAATCCTGTCAGCAGGAAACAGGGAATCGAGGCATAACAAAAAGTTTTTCTGTGAAGTAAGGACAGTAAGCATGTTATAAGGAAAATACAGAAAAGGCTTGTAATCCTGCTGATCTCGAAATCAGAAGATTCGAATTGTATGAATAAATAAAGGGATGGAAGTAATGCTATCTGTAACGGATCGTGTTTCCCGGTTAGCCTCCGAATGGTTAATGTCGGTAGCAGATATAGGCAGGATAAGATAAATGCCAATACTATTTTTCCCGTATAAGGCAGATAGAAGAATTGGATGACAAAGTTTGCAAAATATTCACCAGTCTTTCCCGGCTCTGATAAATAACTCTCCAGATAGGAATTGGTAAACAGGAAAAGTTGCTGTTGCTCATGGTAAGGGAAAAGATAAGCCAGGCTGTCCATAAACATGAACAGGAGCAAACCGAAGAGAAGGGCAAAAAGTAACCAGTGAATATGCTTCATAAAATAATGAAACACGAGAGAACATCTGTCCTCCCGTGTTTGCTGTAAATATTGATATCGCTTATTTTTTTGAGTATCCCGGATTCTGGGTCAAAGCCGGATTCAGGTCGATTTCTTCCTGCGGAATTGGGAACAGGTAGTTATGATCTTCATATTTGCTACCTGTCAGTTTGATGTTTTCACCTTGATACAGGATACATTTCTTTCCGTTGTCTCCTTCCGGAGCGTTAGGATCATCAACCATCTTGTATTTCATTCCCAGGAACGGAGCGTTCAACACATCTTTAGCTATGCCCCAACGGCGGATGTCCCATTTGCGCTTGCTGCCTTCCATTGCAAATTCCACTCGCCATTCGTTACGGATACGTTGACGGAGGGCATCTTGTGTGCCGCAATAGGTCGGTTTGCTTGCATCCGTATTTTGTAACTCCGGCATGCCTACACGACGACGTACCTGGTTGACTGCATCAAAAGCTGAAGCATCTAATGGTGAAATCTCATTTTTAGCTTCTGCGTAGGTCAGCAATACTTCTGCATACCGAATAACATGCCAGTCTTTACCCATGTCCCAACCTGTTGATTGTGGGTCGATTGACGGGTCCAGCCATTTTTGATCGTAATATCCTGTAGCTGTAGCATCGTTATGTTGGGCAACGCCGGTAGAACCGCTTGATTTCAGTGGGGCTGTTTTGATGGTTACGCCATACATTTCTTCTCCGTCGTGCAATACACAAACTTCTAAACGCGGGTCGCGATCTTTAAATGGATTTGCGGGATCGTAAGTTGTGGATTTATCAATCGGAGATCCGTCAATACACTCGAAAGCATCGACTAAGCTCTGAGTCGGATTGATGCCTCCCCAGCCTTTTGTTGGAAAACATCCCCAACCGATGATGTAATTTGTCAATTCCGGCGCATTGAACTGCCTTACTAAAATAGCCTCTTTGCAAGCTTCTTGTTCTTCCCAGAATAGATGGGCATACTTGCCTGTGTTATTTGCATCGAACAACTCATATTCTCCTGATTCGATAACGGCTTTCGCGGCATCGGCTGCTGTGTCGTAGTTCTTGAAATATAATGCTGCACGCGCTTTCATGGCATTGGCTGCGCCTTTTGTTGCACGACCATAATCGCTACTTCCCCATTGGGCGGGTAAATGGGCTATTGCATAATCAAAGTCTTCCATTACTTTTGCGTAGACTTCTTCGACCGGCGTACGTGTAATATTTCCCATTTCTCTCAAGTCTACCGGTTGGTCGACATAGGGAACTCCGCCAAATGTTTGGATAAGTCCGAAATAGGTATAACCTCGTAAAAAACGAGCTTCTCCCATCACTGCTTCTTTATCAGCTTGGCTGTAATCAGATATATTGTCTATTTTAGACAGCAAGATGTTACAAGCGCGGATTGCTTTATAGTCTCCGCTCCAACTCATCGCGGCGGGATCATAGATACCTCTGGATACATCTCCGGCAGCCCATTTGATACCATGTACTGCATTATCCGAATCGATATCCGAGTCGATATCTCCGTTATCACCTCCGGGTAATACCTGGCGATATACGTCTGCAATAAACATTTTTGCGTCATTGGGAGTTTTCCAGAAGCTACCGTCTGATAGTTCATCATCCGGTATGCGATCCAAAAAATCGCTACATGAACTGAAACCGAATAGTGTGATAGCCAGAAGGGCTATATATATATAATTCTTTTTCATATTTCTAAATTATAATTAGTTGTTTAAAAACCTACTTTAAGACCGATTGATATTTTTCTTACGTTCGAGTATAAACCTCCACGGGCATTGGATGGAGCTGATTCCGGGTCAAGTGAATCCATACCGGTTATCGTAAACAGGTTTTCACCGGTCAGGAATATTTTTACGCGATCCAAATTGATTTTGCTTAGTAATGCTTTCGGAATGTTGTAACCGATCGTCAGGTTTTTCAACCGGACATAAGAAGCGTCTTGCAACCAATAAGATGAGAACTGATAGTTGATTTGGTCAGCCATTGTGATACGCGGATATGACGCATCGTGGTTGGTCGGTGTCCAACGGTCCAAATGGCGTTCCAGGACCTTACCGCCGTTGAAGAATGCATAGGCTGCTTCACCATTAACGTAGGCATCTACATCGAATGCACCTTGGAAGAAGAATGACAAATCAAAATCTTTGTAATATAGATTGGCTCCTAAACCGGCAGTCCAACTTGGAAACTCTTTTCCGATCACTTTGCGATCGTTGGCGGCATCGATTTTTCCATCGCCGTTCAAGTCTTTGTAACGGATATCACCCGGTTGTTCCGTCCCGGTGCGCGTCGGTCCTTTTGCGACTTCTTCTGCTGAATTAAATAAACCGTCTGCTTCATATCCGTAATATGAACCGATAGGATAACCTTCCAGGAACCAGAAATTGCCACGTCCGTCTCCGGGTTCTTTTCCTTCTGTCCCTTTCAGATCTGTCAATTCATTGTGAACATAAGCGATATTGAAGTTTATGTCATAACGGAAATCTTTGCTGATAGAGTTGTTGTGGAAAATGCTTAAATCGAACCCGGTATTCTGTACCTGGCCTGCATTTTGTCTGGGTGCGTCCATACCGAATATGCCCTGTACGGGAAGGAGCAACAACATGTCGTTGGTTGTTTTCTTGTATCCGGCTAATTCAAATCCTATTTTATTGTTGAGGAAAGATGCTTCGATCGCACCTTCGATACTTGTTACGGTAGCCCATTTGAGTTCCTGGTTTGCGTAACGGCTTTCTTTGATGGTTGAATAAAGCGTATTTCCAAACATATATTTATCGTACGCGTATGAAGGAACGGTCAGATAAGCTTCTTCGTCCTTCAACTCTTCGTTACCTGTTTGTCCCCAGCCTGCACGTAATTTCAAATTACTGAGCCAATCAAGCCCCGCATTTTTCATGAATTCTTCTTCGGTGATTCTCCAACCTGCTGAGAAGGCAGGGAAAGTACCCCAACGGTTGCCGGAGGCAAAACGGGATGATCCGTCTATACGGACATTTGCTTCTAACAGATATTTGTCAGCAAAGCTATATTGGGCACGTCCGAAATATGAACGATGAGCGACTTCGTATCTTGACTCTTTGTTCGTTTGTGAAGATGCATCCAATGTGCTCAAAGATTCTTGCAGTTCATTGTTGCCTCCGCCTTTACGGGTCGCCTCTAAATGTTTGTAGCGGTAATCGATCTGTTCAAAACCGCCCAATAAACCTAAATCGTGTTTACCCCATGTTTCGTTATAGTTGATCAATACCTGGGTGGTGTACCAGTTCCACCAAGTCTGTTTTTCATACCCTTCTCGAAGGCCGGTCGTCGCTTCGTCTTTAGCACCGTAGACAATCTGTGTTTTGAAACCATCTTCGCTTTTTTCATCATTACGTACTGAAAATAAAGCTTTAGCTGTCAAATTGGGCAGAATGTTTACTTGTCCATATAATGTCCCGTTTACCTGTTGGTCCATTGTTCTTCTGAAACCGTCACGTCCTAATAGAGCGACAGGATTGTCTTTACCGTTATAGATGAATTTACCATCTTCATTTCGTACGCCTTCAACAGGGGTTGCACGGTTCGTGAATTGAGTCATACCGGCAACGCTATTCCATCCGTCCATTAAGGTTCCTCTGTAGCCTGAAACATTCAAACCGGCAGAGAACCATTTATTGATTTGTGAATCAACGCTGGTACGTGCATTAAAACGTTTGTAGTTATTGGCATCGATCAAACCGTTTTGTTGCGTATAACCGACTGATGCGCTATAACTTGTTTTTTCTGAACCACCGCTGATGGAAAGGTGGTGCATTGTTTCAATCGCGTTTTGGTTCATGGTCTCTTTATACCAATCGGTATTGGGATGACCATAAGGATCCGTGCCATTACGATATAATTCAATGTCTTCGTCTGTAAAACGAAGTGGATTGTTCGGGTTGTCATTAAGAGTTGCTTCATTATATAATATCGCATAATCTGCAGCTCCTAAGAATTTAGGACGCATAGTTGGGGTTGACCAACCTACATTACCTGAATAGTTAACACGTGCACGGTCTACTTTTTTACCTTTCTTGGTTGTGATCAAAATAACTCCGTTAGCAGCCTGAACACCGTAGATGGCAGCAGAAGATGCGTCTTTCAATACTGTAAGACTTTCGATATCGGCAGGGTCGATTGTGTTCATACTACCCGGAACACCGTCTACGATAACTAACGGACTTGCCGCGTTGACGGAGTTTTTACCGCGAACAGTAATTGTTCCTGTCTGGCTACCCGGACGTCCGGAACTTTGAATAGCCGTAACACCCGGCATCTGTCCGGCTAATGCTGCGGATACACTTGATACTGGCCTTGATTCCAGAGTCTCTGCTTTAATAGAAGATACGGATCCTGTTAAGTTTACTTTTTTCTGTACGCCATAACCGACCACGACAACTTCATCCAGTTTTTGAGTGTCTTCCTTCAGGTCTACATGGATGGATTGTTCTCCATTGTACTTGATTTCTTGGGTTAAATAACCGATAAAGGATATCACGATTACATCCCCTTTTTTTACTTCCAGAACGAAATTTCCGTTCATGTCGGTAACAGTACCGTTTGTTGTACCTTTTACAACTACGGAGGCTCCCGCTACAGGGCCGAATTCGTCTTCAACGACACCTTTCAAACTCGTTTGTTGCTGAGAGATGCCAACTTTAGGAGTCGCTGTCTCATTAGATGCGAACACTGTTCCTGTTGTGAACAATGCAGCAGACATCAACATTAGGCTGACTGGTCTTGCGATTTTCAACATACTAATTGTTTTTTGTTTAATAATAGTTAGATATAATAGGCTTTAAGAGGACCTGTTTCTTCTACAGCTCACACTTATTTGCTTATTTTTTAGTAATTAGGGCCAAAGTTTATGCTTTCACATGCGTAGTTCTTGTAGGACTAAGATTAAGTTTTGCGAGTTTATGACGAAAGATCTAATATCATCCCTGTCTATATAAAACATCATGGAATCATAACAGTCTGGTTATGTAATATTTATCTATGCAATAAGAGGTGTTTTGTTAGAAACATGGAGGCAAATGAATTTCGATATGCTTAATTGTTAATTAACATTTCGAGATGTATGCTTGGTTAAAATACTTCAGAAATAGGGGACATGTATGAAACAAGACACTGATTCATGTATTTCACGTAAAGCTACAATATTGTCGGATTTTCAAAAGATTTAGAGCTATAGATAGCACTTATAAGAAAAAATAACAATTAATATTGTTTGTGTTAGTAAAATATTTTAATATATTTGTCCCGTTGTATAAAACGGTATTAAAAATACATTCAAGAACGTTCATGCTAATTTTTTCTAAAAAAACATGCATGATAATAAATAAATGTGTTACATTTGCCGCGTCAAAGGACGTAGTCCTACAAGAACTCCATACAGCAAGCCTTCCTATTAGTACATTCTCTTTTATATTTCTTAAAACAAGTCGTAGTCCTACAAGAACTAAGTCTTCATTTATATGACAAATTTATGATATATGTTAGAAATCATACCATGAATGTAAAGAGTCTATAAGTAAGGTGTTTACCACCTCCTTGGATCTTATTCATATAGTGACTATTATTATTAAACAAAAAACAATTAGTATGTTGAAAATCGTAAGACCAGTCAGCTTTTTGCTGTTGTCTGCTGCTTTATGTTCCTCAGGAACAGTGCTTGCGGCTAATGAGACAGCAACTACCAAAGTTGGTATTTCTCAGCAACAGAAAAGTTTGAAAGGAACAGTTAATGATGTACTGGGCCCCGTAGCCGGTGCTTCAGTAGTCGTAAAAGGTACGACAAACGGTACAGTTACCGACATGGACGGTAACTTTGTTCTGGAAGTGAATAACGGTGATGTGCTTCAAATCTCTTTCATCGGTTATGTAACACAGGAAATCAAGTACACCGGACAAGCTACTTTGGCTGTGAATCTGGTGGAAGACACTCAGAAGTTGGAAGAAGTCGTTGTCGTCGGTTACGGTACGCAGAAGAAAGTGAATATGACCGGTGCTGTTGCACAGATCGATAGCAAAGCGTTGGAAAACCGTCCTGTACAGAACATTTCTACAGCGTTACAAGGTACGATGCCTGGTGTTCAGGTAACTTCTGGCGGTGGCCGTCCCGGACAGGATGGTGGTACGATCCGCGTACGTGGTGTCGGTACGTTGAACACGGCTGACCCTTATATTTTGGTGGACGGTATCGAAACCGGTACGATGAACTCGGTCGACCCGAACGATATTGAAAGCATTTCCGTATTGAAGGATGCCGCTTCTGCTGCTATTTACGGTTCGAAGGCTTCCAACGGTGTAATCTTGATTACGACAAAACGAGGTAAGACAGGTAAACCGCGTATTTCCTATAATGGATATGTCGGTTTCCAGAAACCGACGGAAATGATCGACCGTATCAGTTCATATGACTATGCGCGGTTGTATAGCCAGTCTATGGTGGCGGAAGGTTTGAATCCTCGTTTTAATGAAACGGATCTTCAGAAATTCAAAGATGGTTCTTCTCCTGATACGCACCCGAATACGGATTGGTATGACGAGGCTTACCAAACCGGTGTGCAGCATTCACACAATGTCAGTGTGAGCGGTGGTACGGAAAATGCAAAATATATGGGATCTGTCGGTTATTTGGGACAGACAGGTATTCTTCCGAATGCAGAAAGGCAGCAGTTCAATGCACGTACTAACTTGGATTTGAAGTTGAATTCTAAATTGACAGTACGTTTGAATTTGGCTTATATTAAAAATGATTATGCAGACCCGATTTCTTCTTATTACTCCGGTATAAGGGATGATGGAGATTCTCGTTATGCTGCCAGTTCCGACCAGATTATCCGTCAGTTGAATCGTATTTCACCGTGGATTGTCGGTCGTGCAGAAGATGGTACCTATGGTACGATTTCCGATGGAAATCCGCTTGCTTGGTTGGATGTAGATCAGACGGTTAAACGTAAAAACCAGAACTTTTCGGGTACGCTGGCAGCTGATTATAAGATTATTGATGGGTTGGTTGCGACGGTAACAGGTTCTTATGTCAATAATCAGCAGCATTATATTGCTTTTCAGAAGTATATTAAGTATAACCCGAATAAAGAAACGGAGCAGAATCGTGCGGAAGAGCGTTTTATCGGTTGGCATCGTGCTACATTCGATGCTTTGTTGAACTACGACAAGCAATTCGGTGAACATGGCTTGAAAGCGATGGCAGGTTGGCATACGGAAAAGTATGACTATTCTTTTAACCATCAGTTCCGTAAGAACTTCCCGACTAACGATTTGACCGATATGAATGCGGGTGATCCTGCATCTCAGAAAAGTTTTGGATTTACTCGTGAATTGGCAATGATTTCATGGTTCGGACGTATCAACTATGATTATGCCGGCAAGTATCTGTTGGAAGGCAATATCCGTGCGGATGCATCTTCACGTTTTGCCGATGGTAATCGTTGGGGCTATTTCCCCTCTTTCTCTGCTGCATGGCGTATCAGTGAAGAAGGCTTTATGGAAAATACGAAGGACTGGTTGAACAATTTGAAGATTCGTGGTTCATGGGGATTATTGGGTAATCAGGATGCATTGAGTGATTACTATCCCTGGATGAACACGTATGCTTTAGGTGCAAGTTACCCATTGGGTGGCGCTTTGCAGTCTGGTTATTATCAGGATAGTTATAAGTTGGCTTCCATCTCATGGGAAAAATCCCGTACATGGGGACTTGGTTTTGATGCGACACTAAACAACAAGATCAACGTGACGTTCGATTACTATGACCGCAAGACGACGGGTATCATTATGGATGTACCTGTTCCGCAGGAGTTCGGTTTGGGTGCATACAAGGACAATGTGGGTGAAATGTCCAACCGAGGTGTCGAAGTAATCTTGAGCTATAATAACAAGTGGGGTGACTGGTCGTTCGGTGCAACCGGCAACTTCGCGTACAATAAGAATATTTTGCAGGACTTGGGATTGTCTGGCAGTTCTAAGGAGATGCAAGATCCGAACAACGGCAATAAGATCCGTCGGATCGGTGAAGCATTGAATACCTACTTGGTTTATGAATCAGACGGTTTCTTCGAATCAGACGAAGCGGCACAGGCTTATATGGATAAATATGCTGGAAAGGACGGATATCCGTTCTCCAAAAAGTTCAAAGCCGGTGACCTGATTTACAAGGATACAAATAATGACGGAAAAATCGATGACTCTGACCGTGTTTTAGCAGGATCGACCGACCCGAAATTTACTTTTGGTTTGAATTTGAATGCTGCTTATAAGAATTTCGATTTGTCAATGACTTTTACAGGGGCAGCTGGTGTAAGCCGTTTGATCAACAAGGAAGTGACCGGTTATTTCGCTGGTGACGACTCTCACCCGGCAACTGTTTGGCTGGATGCCTGGACACAGGACAACAAAGATGCCACGATGCCGCGTGTTGCTTATGATGAAAGTTCTAACAACTATACGACTTCTACATTCTGGGTGCAGAATTCCAGCTACTTACGTATGAAGAATCTGCAATTCGGATATTCGCTTCCGAAAAATGTGTTGAAGTCTGTCGGAATTGAGAATGTTCGTTTCTACTATTCAGTAGAAAATTTGTTTACGATCCATAATATGCTTGTAAGCGTTGATCCTGAAATCGGAGATGAACGTGGTTCCAGTTTCCCGTTGACGCAGACACATGCCTTTGGTGTGAATGTGACATTCTGATAAATGTGAAAAATTAAGATTTAAAAGAAAGATATAAATATGAAACGATTATTAGTATATATGTTGTCAGGAATGGCAATTTGGGCTACTTCCTGTTCCGATTTTTTGGATACGGCTCCGTTGGATGCTCTGTCTCCGGCAACGACTTGGAAAACGGAAACAGATGCCGAAAAGTTTCTGATCGGATGTTATGACGGTTGGGCCGATGAAACCGGTATTTTGTATTGGGACTGTGCTTCCGATTTCGGATTCAATTTCCATGCCCATGAAGGATGGAGAGAGATAGGTGCAGGCACAATGACACCGACAGGTAATGTTGCCAATTACTATTCATTTGGAATGATCCGCCGTTGTAATGATTTCATCAAGAATATCGAGAGTGTCGAGTTTGCGGATGCGAACAAGAAAAACGATATGATCGGACAAGTCAAGACCATCCGGGCTTATCAATATTTCACAATGAACTGGTTGTATGGTGGTGTACCCATCATCGATTCGTATGAAACTGCCGAAGAGGCCAAGGTTCCACGCAATACAGAAGAAGAGGTGAAGAAATTCATCTATGACGAACTGGATGCTGCTATCCCGATGCTGAATGATGCGCCGAAAGCCAGCGGATATATTGCCAAAGGTACGGCATTGGCGCTGAAAATGCGTACAGCCCTGTTCTATTCGGATTTTCAGTTGGCAAAAGATGCTGCCAAGGCTATTATAGATTTGGGACAATATGAATTGGATCCAAGTTTTGAGAACCTTTTTATGGTGTCCGGACAAAATTCGAAGGAAATCATTGCGGCTGTCCAGCACGATGAAAATTTGTATTCAAACTGGATGATTGCAACGATGTATAACAATGGCGATGGTGGTTGGTCTTCTATGGTTCCGACACAGAATCTGATTGATACGTATGAAATGAGCAACGGTTTGACAAAAGAAGAGGCTGGTAGTAGTTACGATGCAAAACATCCGTTTGCCAACCGTGACCCGCGTATGGCTATGACTGTCCTCTATCCGGGTATGGATTGGAACGGTAAAGTATTGAATACATTGGACAAAGAAATCGATGGAAAGGCAAATCCCAATAACAATGGGGCGAATAACTGTTCCAAGACTCGTCTGACTTGGGCGAAATATTTAGCTCCGATGGATCAGTACAATGATGTTTGGGCTACCAATTGCCAGCCGATTATTTTCCGTTATGCGGAAGTCTTGTTGAGCTATGCGGAAGCGGAAAATGAGTTGAACGGGCCGTCTGCTGAAATTTACGGTATGTTGGACCAGATCCGTGAACGTGTTGGTATGCCGAAGGTAGACCGGAACAAATATGGTTCGAAAGATAAGTTACGCGAATTGATTCGTCGTGAACGTGCTGTTGAATTAGCCGGTGAAGGTCTTCGCCGTCAGGATATTATCCGTTGGAAAGACGCCAGTGGAAAGATGGTGGCTGAAACGGTGCTGAACGGCGAATTGAGAGTGATCACCGGTACAATCGACTATAAAGAAAAAGAGCCGACCAAGCGTGCTGTCATTACAGGTAGCGAGCTGGTTGAAGAACGTGTGTTCAAACCGTTCCACCGTTATCTGCCGATCAAGCAGGACTATATACGAAAGAATGATCAATTGAAACAGAATGACGGTTATTAATAAGAACTGATATTTTTATCATGTTTTAAGGAGGGATATATTGGATCATTTCCAATATATCCCTTTCCTTTGTATTGAAAAACACTTAAAATGGCATGAAGCATAAAACAATCTCTTATTTCTTATTTTTTATTTGCGTTGCGTTGGGATATGGTTGCAACGCTCCTTCTGCTTCCGGTCGGGAAGTGCTGGACATGAATACCGACTGGGCTTTTTACCGGGGGGATGTGACGGAAGGGAGCCGGACGGATCTGGATGATTCCGGATGGATGCCTGTCGCCCTGCCTCATATCATGCAATTGGAAACGAAACATTGCGGCGGAAACTCCATTTATGACGGGATCGGTTGGTATCGCCGTTATTTCAAACTACCTGCAAAATATAAGGATAAACGGATCGTCGTTTCTTTTGAAGGTGTGATGGTGAATTGCGATGTTTATCTGAACGGTCAAGAGATTACGGATCATCACGGTGGTTATATGGGATTTGTTGCAGACCTTACGGACCGTATCGATTGGGATGGCAATAATGTGCTGGCTGTCCGTGTGTCTGCCGAACAGGACCCGCTTACACCTCCGGGAAAGCCGCAGGATAAAATGGACTTTTACTATTATAGTGGGATTTACCGGGATGTCTGGATGGTGATTACGGACAAGATTTATATAACAGATCCTTTACAGGAAAACATAGTTGCCGGCGGTGGCCAGTTCGTGACTTTCCCCGAAGTGACAAAGGAGAAAGCAAGAACGCATATTGCCACACATGTCCGGAATTTGACAGATAATGATGAAGCCCTTTCCGTTTTCTCGCAACTGGTCGATTCGGCAGGCCGTATCGTTGCAGAGGCAGAAACATCGGTGACCTTGCAAAAGCAATCGGACGGGACGGTGGAGCAGAACCTCATTGTCGATCAACCTGCCTTATGGCATCCTTATACGCCTCACCTTTATACCTTGCGTACACAGTTGCTGTCGGATGATAAAGTCCTCGATGAAACCATCCGGAAAATCGGTATCCGTACGATCCGCTACACGGCCGAGGACGGGTTCTTTATCAATGGGGAAAAGCTGTATATGCGCGGAGCCAACCGCCACCAGGCGTTTGCCAACGTCGGGGATGCGGCCTCCAACTCCATGCAGGTGAGGGAGGTGATCGACCTGAAACGAGGTGGCTATAATGCGGTTCGCGCCGCTCATTATCCGAACGATCCGGCTTTCCTGGAGGCATGTGACCGATATGGGCTGTTAGTGGTGGAGTGTATTCCCGGTTGGCAGTTCTATAATCCGGATTCCACTTTCATCAAACGTTTGTATGAGATCGGACGCCAGATGATCCGCCGTGACCGGAACCACCCTTCCGTCGTTCTTTGGGAAACGGCTTTGAACGAATCCCGTTATCCGGTCTCTTTGGCAAAGGAGATTTTCGAACTGTCTCATGCCGAATATCCGGGCGATCAGATGTACACTGCAGGCGATTACTTCGGACATGCGGAAATGGAACCTTATTATGATGTCTTTTATAAGCAGGTTTCCAAGTTCCCGAAAGACGGGGATGTGATGAGTAATTATCCGGAAGATTTTATAGCGGTCAAGCCGTTGTTTACCCGTGAATGGGGAGATGGCGTGGGCGAAAAACCGCGTGTCAGCTTGAAAGAAAGCGAGGAAGAACAAATGCGCCAGTGCCGTAGCCGTATCGAACAGTTGAACGGCAAAGGCTATTTTGACTGGTGCATGCTGGATGCCAATCCTCATATGGGCGGCCATTTCGTTTGGAGCTACAATGACTATGCGCGAGGTAGCCAGGATGAAACGATGTATAGCGGTGTGGTGGATATCAACCGGTATCCGAAATTCAGCTACTTCATGTTGCAAAGTATGCGGGACAAGACAATTTCACAACCGGGATTATATGAAGGGCCGATGGTCTTTATCGCTTCTTATAATGCTTCGGGAGATTTCGCCTCGTCGACGACGGATATAACGGTTTTTTCCAACTGCGACGAAGTCCGTCTTTATCGTAATGAGAAGCTGGTCGGGACTCAGACGAGGGAAGAACGGACTCCGCTGTATCGTGCGGTTGTCGAGAAGGGGGGGAGTCCGGTATTCGTCTTTAATGCCGGGGAATATGAAGCCGGGACTTTAAAGGCGGAAGCGCTGGTTGGCGGAAAGGTTGTGGCGACCCATAGTGTGAGCACTCCGGAAAAAGCCGATCGTCTGGTTGTGGATATCAAGACGGATGGCATTGTTCCTGTTGCTGACGGCTCGGATATGATTCCCGTCTACATTAAGGTCTGTGACAAGAACGGCTCTTTGGTCTACAACTCCGGACAGGAAATCCGTATTCAGGTCTCCGGTGAAGGGATGCTGGTCGGAGACACGATCAGCCGTATCGGTATCAATCCTCAGAAGGTGGAAGGAGGTGTTGGGTTCGCATTTGTCCGCACGACGAAGAAAGCCGGTAAGATTACGGTGAAAGCGACAGCAGAGGGTTTGTCCTCCGGTGAAGCTGAAATCAGCACGAAGCCGTTTGAAGGAAAGTCTCTGCCCGATGGGAAACATGCCCTGTTTACCGGGAAAGAAGAAGACAATGTTGTGGTAAAACCTTCTTCCTGGCAGAAGCGCGTCTTGGAAAGACCGCGCCTGAAAATAGCGTCGGTCCAGGTCGGAAGCAGCCAAAACGGGTATCCGGCCTCCAATATAATCGACAATGACGATCATACCTGGTGGATCGCCGGGGAAGATCGCTTGCCGCAAGTGGTCACTTTGGTGCTGGACCGTCCGACATATGTGGTTGCCAGCCGTATCCTTTTCCAGAAAGACAGCTCTTCCTATAAGCATAAGGTGGAGACTTCCGAGGATGGCGAACGGTGGGAACTCCTCTATGAACGCGAATGTACGGGGTGGGAGTTTAAGCCGATGACGGTTGACCGGGAAGTGAAATATGTCCGCTTGACAATCGAGAATGTCTCCGAAGGACGTGCCGGCCTGGGGGAAATCTCACTCTATTAATATATAATGTATAATACGTTTAATCTGAATAGCATGAAGAAAATCTTATTTATGTTGGCAGTCCTGTTCTACGGGGCAAGCCTTTTTGCACAGGACAAGCCGTTCGACATCGAACATGCGCCGGCCCCTTTGTACCGTTGTCCAATCCATGACGGTCCGACCGACCCGACGCTCGAATGGAATGAGAAGCGGCAGGAATGGTGGATGTTCTACACCCAACGTCGCGCCAATGTCCCTAACTTGCAGGAAGTGGCCTGTGTCTATGGCAGTAAGGTCGGGATCGCGGCCACCAAGGACAACGGTAAAAACTGGTATTATGTCGGGACGGCGAACCTGCCGGAACCTATGCAGGGACAGAGCACTTTCTGGGCTCCCGATGTGTTCAAGCATAAGGACGCTTATTACATGATCGTGACCTTTATCCCCGGCATTCATCCTTTCTGGGGAGGTGATGCCCGGCTTGTCTTTTACAAGAGCAAGGATCTGCTGAACTGGGATCTGGTGGAGGAAATAGAGGGTACGCATGGTTGTATCGACGCTTCGGCGTTTCAGATGCCGGATGGGACGTGGAAGATGTGGTACAAGACTCCCGACTCCAAAACAAATACGGGTGTGAGCAAGGATCTGACGACCTGGGAGATAACTGGTAAATGCGAGATCGACGATGTCCCGCATGAAGGACCGATTGTCTTTTATTGGAAGAATAAATACTGGAACATCATCGATGAATGCAATCTGGGATATGTCGGCTTGCATTGTTACGAATCGGACGATGCGACAAACTGGACCTATAATTCGACGATCCTGAACAAGCCGGGCCTCCGTCCGGACGATTTTGACCAGGGAAGGCATTGCGATGTCGTCGTGATTGGTGACCGTGCTTTTATTTTCTATTTTACCCATCCGGGACGAACGTACAAAATGGACGGTATCGAAGTGGAAGAAAACAGTTGGAACTATCACCGTGCCTCCATCCAGATTGCTGAGTTGGAATATGTGGATGGGAAGATTGTCTGCGACCGGGATAAATATGCAAAGAAAGTTCCGTCACCTATCGAGCGGAAGAAGAATTAAAGGACGGCGCTCCAATAAAAATTTTATATACCTTTGCATCTGCTAAAAGAGAAAAAATATGATTTCTGTTGAAGGACTTACAGTTGAGTTTGGCGGGTTTACGCTTTTTGATGATGTCTCGTTCGTGGTAAATAAGAAGGATCGTATCGCACTGGTGGGAAAGAACGGTGCGGGAAAATCGACGATGCTGAAAATATTTGCCGGATTGCAATCGCCCACATCCGGATCGGTCAGCGTACCGAAGGAGACGACGATAGGTTATCTTCCCCAGCAGATGAAGCTGGCGGATACACAGACGGTGCGCGAAGAGGCGGAACAGGCCTTCGAGCATATCCATGAGATGGAGAAGGAGATAGAACGGCTGAATCAGCAACTGGCCGAGCGGACCGATTATGAAACGGAATCGTATCAGAACCTCATAGACCGTGTCACGCATCTGACGGAACATTTTCAGATGATGGGCGGAAATAATTACCATGCCGAGTTGGAACGGACGTTGATCGGTCTGGGATTCAGCCGTGAGGATTTCGACCGGCCGACCTCCGAGTTCAGCGGGGGATGGCGCATGCGTATCGAACTTGCCAAGCTCCTGCTCCGCAAGCCGGATATCTTGTTGCTGGACGAGCCGACCAACCATTTGGACATCGAGTCCATCCAATGGCTTGAAAACTTCATCGCGACACGTGCCAATGCGGTTATCCTGGTTTCACATGACCGGGCGTTTATCGATAACACGACTTTCCGGACGATAGAGATAGAACTTGGTAAGATCTATGATTATAAGGTAAAATATTCCGAATATGTGGAATTGCGTAAGGAGCGCCGCGAACAACAGCTTCGTGCCTTTGAAAACCAGCAGAAGAAATTGGCCGATACGGAGGCTTTCATCGAGCGTTTCCGTTATAAAGCGACCAAGTCCGTGCAGGTGCAATCCCGTATCAAACAATTGGAAAAGGTTGAACGCATCGAAGTGGACGAAGTGGATACGGCTATGTTGAGCCTGAAATTCCCTCCGGCTCCCCGTTCCGGTTCCTATCCGGTGATTGCGGAAGATGTAGCCAAGCGCTATGGCGACCATCTGATTTTCGAGCATGCCACTTTTACCATTAACCGCGGAGACAAAGTCGCTTTTGTCGGCAAGAACGGCGAAGGCAAGTCCACGTTGGTTAAATGTATAATGGGAGAGATCGACTTTACCGGAAAGCTTCAGTTGGGGCATAATGTGAAGATCGGCTATTTTGCACAGAACCAGGCACAGCTGTTGGACGAGAATATGACCGTTTTCGATACGATCGATTATGTTGCGCAGGGGGATATCCGCCTGAAGATACGGGACATACTGGGGGCTTTCATGTTCGGTGGAGAAGCATCGGACAAGAAAGTGAAGGTACTGTCCGGTGGAGAAAAGACCCGTCTGGCCATGATCCGGCTGTTGTTGGAACCGGTGAACCTGTTGATCCTCGACGAACCGACCAATCATTTGGACATGCGTTCGAAAGATGTGCTGAAAGATGCTTTGAAAGAGTTCGACGGTACGGTTATCGTCGTCTCGCACGACCGTGAATTCCTGGATGGACTGGTAGACAAGGTTTATGAATTCGGAAATAAACGGGTGATCGAACATTTGGGAGGTATTTATGATTTCCTGGAACATAAGAAGATGGATAGCTTGCGCGAATTGGAACGTTCCACCCAAGCGACAACCTCTATGGATGGAACCGCTTCGGAGCCGACCCGAAACAAGCTCTCTTATGAAGCCCGCAAGGAACAAAGCAAGGCAATCAAGAAAGTTGAAAAAGCGATAGCCGAATCCGAAAAGAAAATAACGGAACTCGAAAACTCCATTGCTGCTATCGAGGTCAAGCTCGCCACTCCCGAAGGGGCGGCGGATGTTTCCTTATATACCGAATATTCCGAATTGAAGAAGAAACTTTCCGACACGATGGATCTCTGGACGGAACAGACCCTCGAACTGGAAGAACTGAATGCGGCCAATAGTTAGGTCGAAAAGACTTTTGACAACTGTCGAAAAGGTTTTTGACATGTGTCGAAAGGGTTTTTGACCAAGGGCGGAAAGATCTTCGGCCAAAGGCCAAAGGTCAATGATTGGGCTGTTTGACAATAGAAGCATGGCTATTGTCACTTAAATAAAACCTTCCTGGACCGACTTACTCTCTCTGTTTTGAAAAAGTAAATATTAACGCTTGGTCTTTAACTCTCTTTAGAAAATCTTTCTACCTTTGTCTACTTAAAACTAAAAAACACAAACTTAATTCTTGCGCTATGTTAACTCAGATTATAAATGGCAAGATCCTTACCCCACAGGGCTGGTTGAAAGACGGTTCTGTTCTGATAAGTGATAACAAGATTCTGGAAGTGACTAACTGCGATCTGGCAGTGGTAGGAGCCACTTTGATAGACGCTAAAGGCATGTATATCGTGCCGGGCGGAGTAGAAATCCATGTTCACGGCGGTGGAGGCCGTGACTTTATGGAAGGTACCGAAGATGCATTCCGGGCAGCAGTAGCCGCTCATATGCAACATGGTACGACCAGTATTTTTCCTACATTGTCTTCTTCGACCATCCCGATGATCCGTGAGGCGGCCGCAACGACTGAAAAGTTGATGGCGGAAAAAGACAGTCCTGTCCTGGGGCTTCATCTGGAAGGACATTACTTCAACATGAAGATGGCCGGCGGCCAGTTGCCGGAAAATATCAAGAATCCGGATCCGGAAGAATACATTCCCCTGTTGGAAGAGACACATTGCATCAAACGTTGGGATGCCGCTCCCGAATTGCCGGGAGCCATGCAGTTCGGCAAATACATCACGTCGAAAGGCGTACTGGCTTCTGTCGGCCATACGCAAGCCGAGTACGAGGATATTCAGACTGCCTACGAAGCCGGATATACTCATGCCACGCATTTCTACAACGCAATGCCCGGTTTCCACAAACGCCGTGAATATAAATATGAAGGTACGGTCGAGAGTATTTATCTGATCGACGACATGACGGTCGAAGTGGTTGCCGATGGTATCCATGTGCCTCCGACAATCCTCCGCTTGGTTTATAAGATCAAAGGCGTGGAACGCACTTGCCTGATTACCGATGCGCTGGCTTGTGCCGCAAGTGACAGCCAGACGGCTTTCGATCCGCGTGTGATCATCGAAGACGGCGTTTGCAAGTTGGCGGACCGCTCTGCGCTTGCCGGTAGTGTTGCGACTATGGACCGTCTGATCCGTACGGTCGTCCAGAAAGCCGAGATTCCGTTGGAAGATGCCGTTCGCATGGCTTCCGAAACTCCGGCACGCATCATGGGCGTTTACGACCGTAAAGGTTCTTTGCAACGAGGTAAGGATGCGGATATCCAGATTCTGGATAAGGACTTGAACGTCCGTGCTGTTTGGGCGATGGGTAAATTAGTGGAAGGAACGAATAAACTGTTTTGATTTATGCTGACACAAATAATAAATGGCCAGATCCTCACCCCGCAGGGATGGTTGAAGGATGGCTCCGTATTGATTAGCGACGGGAAGATTTTGGAGGTGACAAACAGTGACCTGGCTGTTATCGGCGCCAAAGTGGTAGATGCCAAGGGTATGTATATCATTCCCGGTTTCGTAGCCATGAACGTGCATGGCGGTGGCGGCCACGACTTTAAGGAATGTACGGAAGAAGCCTTTCATAGCGCGATTGCCGCGCATATGAAACATGGTGCGACGACTCTTTTCCCCACGTTGTCGTCTTCTTCGAAAGAATCGATATGCAAAGCTGTCTCTGTCTGTGAGAAGCTTATGGCGGAAAAAGACGGGCCTGTGTTGGGACTTCATGTGGAGGGGCCTTACCTGAATGCCAAGATGGCCGGTAGCTTATACGATGTGAAAGATCCGGATAAGGAAGAATATAGGTCTATCCTGGAAAGCACGAACTGTATTAAGCGTTGGGATGCCAGTCCTGAATTGCCGGGTGCGCATGATTTCGCCCGTTATCTCAGATCGAAAGGTATCTTGGCTGCCATTACGCATACGGAAGCCGAATTCGGGGATATCAAAGGGGCCTATGCAGCGGGTTTTACCCATGCGGCCCAGTTCTACAATGCAATGCCCGGTTTCCACAAGCGTCGTGAATATAAATACGAAGGAACGGTGGAAAGCGTTTTCCTGATGGACGATATGACGGTGGAAGTGATTGCCGACGGTAAACATTTGCCTTCTACGATCCTTCGTCTGGTGTATAAGCTGAAAGGGGTGGAACGAACGTGCCTTGTAACCGATGCGTTGTCTTATGCCGCGAGCGATGTGAAACCGGCCGAAGGTTCACGTATTATCATTGAAGACGGTGTTTGCAAGTTGGCCGACCATTCTTCGCTTGCCGGAAGTATCGCTACGATGGACGTGCTGGTCCGTACGATGGTCCAGAAAGCCAATATCCCGTTGGCCGATGCCGTTCGCATGGCTTCCGAAACTCCGGCACGCCTGATGGGGGTATCCGACCGTACGGGCACGTTGCAGCGCGGAAAAGATGCCGATATCATCATCATGGACCGTAATCTGGCTGTCCGTGCCGTTTGGTCGATGGGGAACCTGGTTCCGGCCGCCAATACGTTGTTTTAAGAAGATTAGAACTGATAAAGAATGAAGAACCAGGCTCGCAGATGATCCGTCCGATCCGTGTCGTCCGCGAACCTGGTTCTTAAATGATACATTTGATTCATCTCTGCCAAAATCCGTAATATCTATATTTCCTATAATCGTATTGATTTTTTAAATGGTCTGTAAAGCTATAATCATTTATTAATTGTTATATTTGTGATTCAAGTTACGATAATATACTAAATCAAGAATTAAACATGAAAACAGACCTTAGTTCGCAGATTACCCTGACGCGAATACCGCAGCGGTATTATCGCCCGGAGAATGCTTTCGAGCATTCAGTTTTAACCCGTCTGGAAAAGATTCCGACAAACATCTATAAATCGGCCGATGAAGGTTCGTTTGCTATCGCTAAGGAGATAGCGGATCAGATTCGCAAGAAACAGGAAATCGGTGAAAACTTTGTGATGGCTGTTCCCGGAGGCCGTTCTCCGCTGAGCGTATATAAAGAATTGATCCGTATGCATAAGGAAGAACGACTGAGCTTCCGCAACGTGGTTGTCTTTGTCGAATATGAATTCTTTCCGCTTGTCTCTCCTTCCGCCGGCAATGTGGCGCAGTTGAAAGAGGCTTTGCTGGACCATATCGATATCGCTCCTGAAAATATTTATGCGCCTGACGGATGTATGCCGAAGGATGCCATCATCGACTTTTGCCGGATGTACGAAGAAAACATCCAGAAGGCAGGCGGTTTGGATTATATCCTGTTGGGCGTGGGACATGCGAGCAACATTATGTTCAACGGCGTAGGTGCGACTTTGAGTTCGCGTACCCGTCTGGTTCTGCTGGAAGGGGCTGCCCGTAAAGAAGCATCCCGTACGTTCCCGTCACTGGACAATGTGCCTGCGGGAGTCATCACGATGGGGATCGCTACCATGATGAAAGCCCGTAATGTGATCCTGATGGCATGGGGTGAAGACAAGGCGAAGATCATCGCAAAAACGGTGGAAGGCAAAGTGAGTGACGCTGTTCCCTCTTCTTACCTGCAGAACCATACGAATGCGAAAGTCGTAGTCGATTTGTCGGCTGCTTATGATCTGACACGTATCAGTCATCCCTGGCTGGTTACCAATTGCGAGTGGGACAACAAACTGATCCGTCGCGCAATCGTTTGGTTGTGCCAGTTGACGGGCAAACCGATCTTGAAACTGACAAACAAGGATTATAGCGAAAACGGCCTGGGTGAACTGCTTGCCCTGTACGGTTCGGCCTATAATGTGAATATCAAGGTATTCAACGATATCCAGCACACGATTACCGGATGGCCGGGCGGCAAGCCGAATGCCGACGATTCAAACCGTCCCGAACGTGCGACTCCGTATCCGAAGAAGGTGATTATCTTCAGTCCGCATCCGGATGATGATGTGATTTCGATGGGTGGTACATTCCATCGTTTGTGTGAACAGCATCACGATGTGCATGTCGCTTACGAAACTTCCGGCAATATTGCCGTAGGGGATGAAGAGGTAATCCGTTACTGTGAATATCTGCGTGACGTTTGCGATAAGTACACAAAAGACGAAACGGTTAAGAAGAAAGCCGAAGAAATCATTCATTTCCTCCGTTATGAAAAGGTGGAAGGTGAAGCTGAAAGACGCGATGTCCTCTTTATGAAAGGCACGATCCGCCGGGAAGAAGCCCGTGCAGGTGCCCGTTACAGCGGAATCAAGAATGACGATCATATCCATTTTCTCGACTTGCCTTTCTACGAAACGGGTTTGGTGAAGAAGAATGACCTGAGTGAAGCGGATATTGCCATCGTGAAGAAGTTGCTGACGGATGTGAAACCCGATGAGATGTTCGTTGCCGGCGACCTTGCCGACCCGCATGGAACTCATCGTGTATGCCTGAATGCCGTTCTGGCGGCTATCGATGAACTGAAGGATGAAGAATGGTTGAAGAACTGCCGCATCTGGATGTATCGCGGGGCTTGGGCCGAATGGGAAATGGACCATGTGGAAATGGCCGTTCCTATCTCTCCCGAAGAGTTGCGTCACAAGAGAAATGCAATCCTGAAGCACCAGTCGCAGGCTGAAAGCGCACCGTTCCTTGGTGACGACGAACGCTTGTTCTGGCAACGTGCCGAAGACCGCAATCGGGCTACTGCCGAACTCTATCATCAGTTGGGCCTTGCCTCTTATGAAGCGATGGAAGCATTCGTACAATATGTTCCGGGTCGATAAGTAAACCGGACTGTCATAAAAAAAATGAGGGCGGCTCGATTATCGGGCCGCCCTCTCATTGTTGTTTAATATATATATATGAATTAGTAAGTAGTTCCTTGGAAAACGTTAGAGTCTGAATAAGGAAGCAATGTTCCGTTCATTGTCAGGTCGTTTCCTGAGAAGTTCGGGTCTACAGTAACCATCGCATTGTTGGTTCCGCTGTATAATACCAAGTTGACGGTTGCAGAGATAAAGATACCCTGTACGCTCATGGTCAGATATACGTTTCCGTTGTTTTCCTGTTTGACCTGTACGTTGGATGCTGAGCCTTGTACGGTGATACCGCCTAAACCGTTAGGACCGGGGTAAGGAGAGTTGGATGCAATCTGAACCATAGCCTGTCCGTCGTTCAACGAAACGAAGTTTGTGTTTGAGTTGACATAGTAAACACGTCCGTTCAACGGTTGTACGGAGTTGGCTTCGAGTACGAACGACTGGTTTGTGATAGCCTGCATGGCATTGTTGAATGCTTCTTCGCCCATGACGGCGTCCTTAGCTAACCTTTCTTCTTTTTTCTCTTTTCTTTCCTGCTTTTTTTCAGCTTTTTCTGCGGCTTTACTTGTCTGAGCCTGCACATGTGTCATACCACCCAACATTAGGGTGAAGATCACCATCATAGATACAATTCTTTTCATACGACTTAGTTTAAAACGTTTATTCAAAAATGTACTAAAAGAACAAGCGGATGTGGGAAATGTTTAAAATCTCCCGTATTTTTGTAGGGATAATAATCGTTTGATATGAAAATAGATGTTTGTTTTTCACCGGCATTATATCCGGTCTATCATAATCCCGAAGCTATCGTGGTGGTCGTGGATGTGTTCCGTGCAACGACGACGATGGCCGCTGCTTTTAGTAATGGTGTTCGTAGCATCCGTCCGGTCGCTACTGTCGAAGAGGCCGAGGCATATAAGGCAAAAGGCTGGCTGGTCGGAGCGGAGCGGAATGTGAAGCGTTGTGGGTTTGCCGATTTCGGGAATTCCCCGTTCGACTATACGCCGGAAAAGGTTTCCGGAAAAGATATTGTGTTCACCACAACTAACGGTACGCGTGCGATCACGATCGCCCAATCTGCTTTCCGGGTGATAACGGGAGCTTTCATCAATCTGCAGGCTGTGGCCGATTACTGTGCCCGCCATAAGCGGGATGTAGTCGTGCTCTGTTCCGGATGGCAGGATAAGGTGAATATAGAAGATACGCTTTTTGGCGGAGCTTTGACAGATACGTTGCTGAATACCGGCCTGTATGAAGCGGGCAGCGATGCAGCCGTGATTGCCCGTGATATGTGGACGAGCAACAAGGAGGACCTGCTTGCTTATTTGGACACGACGGACCATATGGGACGTCTGAAAGCGAACCGTCTCGAAGATGCTGTTCCCTATTGCCTGACATTGAGTAGTACGGACAAGGTTCCCGAACTTTCGATAGAGGAAAATACATTAATATTACGCTGACAAGAAATGGAATATATGGAAAAACATACCGGAAAAGTACGTTTTGGAGTAGTAGGGACTAATTTTATAACCGACTGGGTGATTGCCGGGGCACGGCAGGACGACCGTTTTGAATTGGTTGCCGTTTATTCCCGCAAACAGGAGACGGCGGATGCCTTTGCCGCCAAACATCAGATACCTTATACTTTTACTTCTCTGGAAGAGATGGCGAAAAGTCCGTTGATCGATGCAGTGTATATCGCATCGCCTAATTTCCTTCATGCGGAACAGAGTATCTTGTGCATGAAGTATGGAAAGCACGTGCTCTGTGAGAAACCTTTCGCTTCGAATGCACGGGAGGTGAGGGAGATGATCGCTGCCTCAGCGGAGTATGACGTTACGCTGATGGAGGCAATGAAGCCGACTCTTACCCCGAATTTCCGGTCGGTACGGGAAAACTTGGGACGCTTGGGAACGATACGACGCTATTTTTCCTGCTATTGCCAGTATTCTTCCCGATATGATAAATTCAAGGAAGGAGTCGTGCTGAATGCATTCAGGCCCGAACTGTCGAATGGGGCGATGATGGATATCGGGATTTATACCGTTTATCCGATGGTCGTTTTGTTCGGACGCCCGAAAAAGATGGATGCTTCCGGGATTGTCCTTTCGTCTGGAGCGGATGGACAGGGAGCCGTCAATTTCGAATACGAAGGAATGAGTGCGACCGTTCTCTATTCCAAAATAGCCAATTCTTCCCTGCCTACAGAGATACAGGGGGAAGATGGCAACATAACGCTCGACCGGATCAATATAATCGGTGAGGTGAAATATACGCCTCGCCTGGCGGCCGCTTCCGGTAAAGGTCTCTCTGCCCAACCTCAAGATATAAGTGCGGTGACGGATAAGGATGAATATTATTATGAGGTGGCGGAGTTTATCGATCTGGTTTTGTCGGGTAAACGACAATCCGTGATCAACAGCCACGAACATTCCCTGATCACGTTGGAAATCATCGATGAAGTGCGCAGGCAATTGGGAATTCGGTATCCGGCGGATAAAAACTGATTTATCCGTTACTTTTGGATCAAGCCCAAAGTAACAGATAAATCAATATTCCCGAAGGAAATATCTCATCAGGAACTCCCAGTTCTCGTGAACGATTGCCTTGCTGCGTTCCTCACCGATCAGGCTCTTTGCCTGCGCATCTGACAACATGTCTTTTTCTTCCAATATTCTCAGCAGATACGGGCTGCATTTCCGGATCATGAAGAAGGACAGACCTTGCTCTTCCGCTTTCTTCTGATCGTAGAAGGGATTGTTTTCGTCTTTGATATACTCAACGCCGTCAGTCAGGATTTGCAGACCTTCTGAAGGGGTGGCATAAACGGCAAATTTCCGGGGGATTGTATCGCCTATCGCTCCTTCCGTTTTGATACCGATCTTCGTCAGGAAATCGAGGAATTCCTGTTTGTTTTGGAAATAAAGAAGTGCTTTACCTTCTGCCGCTGCCGTGAATTTCTCGAAGTGCTCGGCCAGCTCTTTCTCACTCTCTTCGGACTCCGGTTCTTTGAATGTCTGTGCTTTTTCACCTTCTTCAACGAACAGGCTGTGATCCGGATGGTCTGCCGGAAGAATCAACGAAAGCCATTTTGGGGAGGTGTAAGCCAAGAACATTCTTTTGGAAATATGTGCCAATGTATTGTGGGCAACTATGATGAACTGCTCGTCTTTATCTTTCACCTGTTTCCAATATTCCTTGACTGTATCCGTCAGTTCCTGTAATGAATCGGTAAACAGGTAACATCGGTAGTGGAACCAGTGGAGCAATTCATTGTATTTGTCGACATCCTCATAGCGGGTTTCCGGAGCAAAGAGCTGTTGCAGCCGTTCGTTCTCCGGTGCTGTCGTCCATTCGTCGCAAAACATCTGGTAGATCAGGCTGGCAGTATCACCATTTGCCGCATTGTCGGGACTGACGAATGTGCCATTGCGATGCCCGTGATACTGCTGTGTGTAATGCCAGAGCAAGAACCGGATGTCTTCATAGTTGACCTCGTCATCATAATAATGATCGTCAGGTGTATAAAACGGGAGGAATTTACCGTATAAGGCTTTGTGCTCCGTGATGAACGAGCGCCAGATATTCAGACCGGAAATGACGTCCTCAAAATAGGCAGCCATGCGTATACAGATCTGTTTCACCTCGTCCTTCTCAAAAGAATAGGCGAGGTGTGTTTCTTCCAGCATGCCGTAAATGCGGTTTGCGATATTAGTATAATAGAGATCTGTCGGATCTGACTGCTTATAAGGGTGCAACTGCAACCAATCTTTCGGATAGATTTTAATGTCCTTCATATATTAAAATAATTCGTGTCTATATTAATGATTCGTGGGTACAAATGTAGTGAAATATTTGGTTGATCCTTTTACTTCTACCGACGGATAAATATAACAAACACTTCCCATCTTGCATGTTTACCTGTTTCCTAAATCGTCATAAAGAGTTTGCAGCAATGCCTTTCCTTTGCGAAGTCGCAGGTCGCTGCCTTCGCGGGGAGTTTCGATCAGAGGCTTGTTTCCTTCGTTGTCATAGACGGAGATACCGGTACTGTCGATAAACCCGAACCCGTTGGAATAAGTGTAGAAAGCATATTCCGGGTAATCGGGGCTTAGGATGTTCCGGCTGAAAGTGAAAGCGTCGTGATCGATCCCTAATTGGTTCAACAAGGTGGCGGCAAGATCCGTCTGGTTGGCATATTTGTCGATCACGACAGGTTCTTTCACCGCACCGCCGATCCAGAGCATCGGGATATGGTAGCGGCGGGGTTCATAGCCCGTTACCTCTTTCGGATAAGGATATCCGTGGTCGGAAACGAAAATAACCAGCGTGTTCTTCCATGCCGGCAGCTCTTTCAGCTTATCGATGAAGTCGCCGATGCAACTGTCCGTGAAAGCAACCGAGTTCGGATACAGTCCCATTTCGTCCAATCGGTGATAGGGTACTTCAAAAGGCTCATGGCTGCTTAACGTCAGGAACGTGCTGAGCCAGGGTGCCTGGCTGTCCCTGCTTTTGATGTCTTCGTACAGGTGTCGGAACGTCACATCGTCGTTCGCTCCCCATTTGCTCAGGCGGCTGGTGAGCGGAAAATCACGGTCTGCCGTGATCCGGCCATAACCGGAACTGAAGAAATAACTCTGCATATTGGTGAAGTTGATGTCTCCGCCATACAGCATGTCGGCGACATATCCTTCGTTAGTCAGTCTTTTGGCAATGGAGGGGAGCGTTTGGCTTTTTGCCGGATACTTCATGATGGAAGTGGTCGGCTGCGCCAGATACCCGTTCAGCACCGAAACGATACCTCTGTCTGTCCGGAACGAATTGGCATACATGTTGGTGAAAAGCACACCTTCCTTACTCAACCGGTTTAGGTTGGGCGTAATGACCGAATCTCCGCCGACCGCCCCGATCGCGTTCGCCGAGAAACTTTCCATCAGGATAATCAATATATTCGGCCGAGAGGTATTGAGAAGGGCTTGCGGCATCGTGGCGTCTTCCTCGTTCCCGCACTTGATGCGGGAGCGCTGGGACAAGGTACTCATTATCTCCTTCCTTTCCTCTTCCGGAAAGAAATTGAACTGTGCCGCAAAATCCTGCTGCTTGCTGAGCGAGGCGACCAGGCTGAAACAAGGATTGATTGCCGAATGGTTAAGGAACTGGTTTTGGCTGAAATATACCATCCCCACGTTCGCCGTCGAAGTCGTTACTCCTCCCCGTATCGGAATGAAGAGTATTCCTCCCGACAGGATAATGATAAGGCTTCCGCTCAACCGTTTCCGTACCTGTGTTGCAGGGAAGAGCGGAACGATAAACCTTTTCAATACCCAATATATCCCGAAAGCATATACGGCGAACATCAGCAACTGGGCAACGAATTGTCCCGGCGGTACGCTTGCCATCGCATCACCGGGTGATTGGAGATAGAAGAAAAGCGTTGCATCCAACCTGAATCCCCAATAGCTGTATAAAGCCACATCTATGGAGAAGATCGCTGCGATCAATACCGCCATGATCCCGAAATATCCTTTCAGCAGTCTCCTGTAAAAAGTCCCCGGCAACCATACCGAAACTAATGTCATCAGTAAAGGTAACGCCGTCAGATAGCCGGCTATCGTACAGTCCAACAGCAACCCGTGTGTAATTACCTTAAGGTAATCGATTAGCAGGCATCCGCTCGCTAAGGCATGGTGGTACAGCATGAACACCGGCTTTTGGACTGCCAAGAGTGGTAACCAGATCAAAAATAGGGCGAGGAGGAAGAGGATTCTTTTCTTCATATACAGGGAAGGTATCGGAGAAAGAACCAGGTACGCGTACCTGGTTCTTCTTCTGGAAAGTTATCAATGCTTGTTTATTTATAAAGCTTTTCTCTCAGCTCGGCGACCATCGGATCGGTAATATAGTCGTCGTATTCCATCATACGGTCGATAATGCCGTTCGGAGTCAGCTCGATGATGCGGTTGGCAACCGTCTGGATGAACTCGTGGTCATGGCTGGAGAACAGGATGTTTCCTTTGAATGACTGCAAGGTGTTGTTGAAAGCCTGGATGGATTCCAGGTCCAGATGGTTGGTCGGCGTGTCGAGGATGATGCAGTTGGCATCCGTCAACATCATGCGGGAGATCATACAACGCATCTTTTCACCTCCGGAAAGTACGCTCACTTTCTTCAACAGCTCTTCGCCGGAAAACAGCATACGACCGAGGAAGCCTTTCAGGAAGACTTCGTTCGTGTCGGGCGAGAACTGGCTCAACCAGTCGATCAGGTTGTAATCCGAGTTGAAATAGTTGGAGTTGTCGAGCGGCAGATAGGTCGTCGTGATGGTTTGTCCCCACTGATAGGTTCCGGCATCTGCCTTTTCTTCTCCGTTGATGATCTGGAAAAGGGCGGTCATCGCACGCGGGTCGTGACTGATGAATACAATCTTGTCGTCTTTCTCTACATTGAAGTTCAGATCCCGGAACAGGACTTTTCCGTCGATGGACTTTGTCAGCCCCTTTACTTCCAATATCTGGTTGCCGGGTTCGCGGTTCGGTGTGAACAGAATACCCGGATAACGTCGTGAAGACGGCTTGATCTCTTCGATGTTCAGTTTCTCCAACATCTTCTTTCGGCTGGTCGTCTGTTTGGACTTCGCCACGTTGGCGCTGAAGCGGCGGATGAACTCTTCCAATTCTTTCTTCTTTTCTTCCGCTTTCTTATTCTGGTTCTGCTGCTGGCGGAGTGCTAACTGGCTGGATTCGTACCAGAAACTGTAGTTTCCGGCGAACATCTGCAGCTTGCCGAAGTCGATATCTACCGTATGCGTGCAAACGGAGTCGAGGAAGTGACGGTCGTGGCTGACAACCAACACGGTGTGTTCGAAGTTTGCCAGGTAGTTTTCAAGCCACATGACAGTTTCGAGGTCGAGGTCGTTGGTCGGCTCGTCCAGCAACAGGTTATCGGGTTGTCCGAAAAGGGCGCGTGCCAGCAGGACACGTACTTTCTGCTTACCGCTCATGTCCTTCATCAGTGTGTAATGGAATTCTTCCGAGATACCCAGGCCGCTCAGCAGGGCGGCGGCATCGCTTTCGGCATTCCAGCCTTCCATTTCGGCGAACTTCTCTTCCAGTTCCGATACGCGGATACCGTCGGCATCGCTGAAATCGGGTTTTGCATACAGGGCGTTTTTCTCGCTCATCACCTCCCAAAGGGTGGTGTGGCCCATCAACACCGTGTCTATTACGGTATATTCGTCGAATGCGAAGTGATCCTGGCTCAATACGGAAAGGCGTTCGCCCGGTCCTAAAGACACGGTTCCGCGTGTCGGGTCCAGCTGCTTGCTGATAACACGGAGGAATGTTGATTTACCGGCGCCGTTAGCCCCGATGATACCGTAGCAGTTGCCCGGTGTAAACTTCATATTGACATCCTGGAACAGGATACGTTTTCCGAACTGTACGTCCAGATTGTTAACCGTTATCATATCTTATATACCTATTAATTTGCTATTGAGTGTGCAAAGGTAGTAAAAATATCGGTTACTTTCGGGCCAAGCCGAAAGTAACTATTTATACAAGCCTTCCCTCGACAGCAAATGATCCAGGTTCGCCACTCCTAACGTCACGATCGCCATCACCGTAGCGGCATGTTCCTGGTATTCCGGGATGCTTTTGCTGTAAGTATCGCGTTCGGTGTGCCAGATTTCGCCGTAGCTGAAGTTATAGCCTTTGATGTCCTTTTCGTTGAAGTCGATAGCCGGGACAGCTTCGACGGCAAAGACCGAAGCGTCTGTGCCGCCCGGTTGCGACGGCTTGGTGAACGGGCCGGCTTCTTTCACTTCGAACGGGTAGTCGGGCCGGATTTTCTTGATCGGTTCGCATATCTTCACGAAATCCCGGTACATCGCTTTCGGTACGTCGAGTCCGACGGGAGGTGTCGGGCCGCCGTCGCGGTTGAACAGGTTGGAGATCTTATCCAATTTGTTCTTGTTGGCCTTGACCCAGGCTGTTGAACCTAACAATCCGAATTCTTCGCCGGCGAAAGCACAGAACAACATCGTCCGTTTGGGCTTTGCGCCGGATTTCATGATCATGCGGGCCGCTTCCATCACCGGAGTAACGCCGGAACCGCAGTCCACGCCGCCCGTCGCCACGTCGAACGCATCCAGATGACCGCTCGCCATCACATATTCGTCCGGGTATTTGGAGCCTTTGATCTTGCCGATCACATTATAGTATTTCACCGGCCCCATCCGGAAATGGTTGCGGATATCGAATTCCAGGAAGAAGGTGCGGCGTTCCTTTACCATCTGCTTGATGGTCGCATACTGGTGTTCGTCCAACTTGATGTCGCAAACGTCCGGCAGGTTGTCGAACGTGAAAGTCGGATCGTGCATGACCGCCTTGTCATAGAGAGCCCGCAAAGGGACGCTGGCCGACTGGATAAAGCCCAATACGCCGGCTTCGCACATCTGTTTGTAAAACAAGGCCGGGACATCCTCTTTCAACGGCAACAGCGGGTTGTCGGTATTGTTGCGCCAGTTATCCTCCATGATCTGGTAATTCTTCTTGGCCGTTTCATTGTTTTCGGCAATGATGGCGGCACGGATGGAGTCGCCTTTGGCGGAACGGTCGACCGGCCAGCCGACATTCTTTCCGTTAATCAGCACCCAAGCTCCTTTCAGTTGTCCTTTTATACGGTCGAATTCGCTTTGGGTAAGCGGTTCCTGCAAGACATGTCCACGTTGTACTCCTTTTGTTCCGGCGGTGTAGGAGGGAGTGACGAAGTGCAGTTCCATCCCGTTCTCGCCTAACAGCTTGCCGAACCACGGTCCGCGGTTGAAGCCGACCGGTAACGTACCGGCTTCCTGCAATTCGACTTCCAGCCCCCATTCCTTGAACTTGGAGGACACCCAGTCGACCGCATTGTCATAGGCATTCGAACCGATCACGCGGCCGCCGATGCGGTTGGTGAGCACATCTAAATGATCCATCACCTGGTTGTCCGTTTGACCGATTTCGATAATTTTGTTTACGGCAGCATCCTGTGCCGGGACCGATTGAGCAGCCATGCAAGCCATCGCCGCCCAGATAAGTATAGCTCTTTTCATATTGTGTGTGTTTTATGGTGATGCAAATTAAGATATAAAAAGTTCGTGTTCCAAATGAATTTCAGGTAAATGTCTGATAAACGTGACAGATTCGTATCCAGATAACGGAAGAAATAAATATCTTTGCAGGCAAAAACCTGGGCAAGTGGGCGTGTTTCGCAATTCCATATTGAAGTTTCTGTTGGTAGTGCTCTTTATCAGCTACTACGCGGGAGGTGTTGCCTTTACCCATGTCCACCATTTTCCGACCTACACGATTATCCACTCGCATCCCTATCTGCCCGGACAGGACGGGCAACCCCAGCACAGCCATACTACCGAGGCTTTCGAGACCATCCATCTGCTGAACGATCTGGTCTTGGAAGAGACTCCGGGTTTTGTCGTGGGGATCGCTTGGGTGCTGCTTGCTACTTTCCTGTTGCAACTTGAGTCTGTATCTGTCCTTCGGGTCATCCGCAGCAGGAGTCAACGTGCCCCTCCCGTATTCATTGGATAAAAATATACGGACGTGTTTCTTGACGTCCCTCCTCGTCTCTGAATGTTCTACCGGTAGAACTCGATGTTTCATGGTAGTGGAACTTTTGTTTCATAGTATTGGAACTCTTGTTTCATAGTAGTGAAACTTTTGTTCCATGCCGATGAAACTTTTGTTTCATACTTATGAAACTATTTAGGAGAGACGGGGAATATAACAATCGCTCCCTGTCCCTTTCCCGAAAGTGGCAGGGAGAAATTTCCAAACGCAATAATTTCTTATTATTATGAAACGAATATTGTTACTGTTGCTTCCTGCAATAGTATTGAGCGCCTGCCATTCCGACAAGCAGGACGATGAGGCGTCTGTCGCTGTCACTTTAAAAGGAGATACCATACAGATCGGTGCTGGCTCGCCGATCCTGTCCCGTCTGAAAACGGAGAAAGTCGTGCGTGAACCCTATTGCATGGAGTTCAGCACATCCGGCGTCGTAAAGGCGATCCCGGCTAACTATGCGGAGATCGCTTCTCCGTTTGCCGGACGTATCAGCAAGTCGTTCGTCCGTCTCGGACAGAGAGTGGTGCCGGGCAGCCCGGTTTTCGAGATCAGTTCCCCTTCGTTCTTCGAGACGGGAAAGGCTTACTACCAAGCTAAACAGGAGATGGAGCTGGCCTTGAAGAGCCTGAAGCGCGAGAAAGACTTGATCCGCAACAAGGTCGGCGTTCAGAAGGAACTGGAAGAGGCCGAGGTGAATTATGAATTGAAGAAGAAAGACTATGAGAATGCCGAGGCTGCCTTGAAGGTGTTCCAGATCAACCCGGACGATCTGGTACTGGGACAGCCGCTTGTCGTCCGTTCCCCGATAGCGGGAGAGGTCGTAAAGGATCATATTGTGATCGGCCAGTATATGAAGGAAGATGCCGATCCGGTTGCGGTGATTGCCGACCTGAACAAAGTCTGGGTGGCGGCTCATGTGAAGGAGAAGGATATGGGTCTGGTGCAGGCGCTTGACGACGTGGAGATCCGTCTGGTCGCCTTGCCGGAACAGCCGTTTACGGGAAAGATTTACCATATCGGCGAAATGCTGGACGAAGATACGCGCTCGGTGGAGGTGCTGATCGAATGCGACAACCGTGACCGGCTGATGAAACCTGCCATGTACGGCACGGTAAAGTTGAGCGATAAGGCCGCCGAGGTGATCCGTATCCCGACATCCGCGATCTTGCAGGAAGAAGACGACAGCTATGTGCTCGTTGCTTTGGGCGATAATAATTACCGGAAACAGAAGGTCTCGACGGGTGTCAGCGATGGGAAGAAAACCGTTGTGCTGTCGGGCTTGGTCCCCGGAGAGGAGATCGTCGTCGCCGGAGCTTTTTACTTAATTGATGTACGGTAAACGCTATGAAAAGGATTATTTATCTGGCGATACATCGGCGAGGACTGATGTTCGTCCTGTTCCTGTTTTTAGCGGTTGTCGGCTATTATTCGTGGACAAAGCTGGCGATCGATGCTTATCCTGACATTGCCGATACGACCGTCCAGATCGTTACCCAGGTGCCGGGGCTGGCGGCCGAAGAGATAGAGCAGCAGATCAGTATCCCGATCGAAAGGGCGATGAACGGGATGCCGGGACTGAACGTGATGCGTAGTAAGAACACGTTCGGGCTTTCCACCGTCGTACTCGTTTTCGATGATGGCATAGAGGATTACTGGGCACGCCAGCGTGTACAGGAACGGCTTGTCGATGTGGAGCTGCCGTATGATGCGGTTCCGGGGCTGAACCCGTTGACTTCGCCGACCGGGGAAATCTTCCGCTATGTGCTGGAAAGCGACCGTCTGGACCGCCGCGAACTGACAGACCTGCATAAATGGGTGGTTATTCCGCGCCTGAAACAGGTGACCGGTGTTGCCGACGTCAGTAACTATGGCGGGATCACGACCCAGTACCAGATCGAGGTGGACCCGCATAAGCTGGATCAATATGACGTGACGCTGGGCGATATCACCGAGAAGATCGAAAAGAATAATGTGAACGCCGGAGGCAGCATGTTGAGCCGGGGCGACCTGAGCTATGTGATCCGCGGGATCGGGCTGGTGAAGGATCTGGAAGACCTGGGACGGATCGTGATCAAGACGGAGAATGGCGTTCCGATCTACTTGAACGACATCGGGCGTCTGAAATACGGAAATCTGGAGCGCAAAGGCGTGTTGGGCTTTACGGACGGTGTACGCGATATATCGGACGGTGTGGAAGGGATCGTGCAGATGTTGCGCGGAGAGAATCCTTCGCAGGTCCTGAAGGGGGTGCATGAAGCCGTTGAGGAACTGAACAACGAGACCTTGCCGGAAGGAACCCGCATCCATGTGTTTATGGACCGAACCGATCTGGTGAACACGACCTTGCATACGGTGTCGCACACGCTTTTCGAAGGGATGGTGCTGGTCGTGCTGGTGCTGATCCTGTTTCTGGGAAGTTGGCGGGGCGCGTTGCTGGTGGCTTTGACGATTCCGTTGTCCTTGTTGATCGCCTTTATCCTGATGCACATTACCGATATTCCGGCCAACCTGCTGTCGTTGGGGGCGATCGACTTCGGTATCTTGGTGGACGGGGCGATCGTGATGATGGAAACGGTGTTGAAGAAGCGCGAACGGCATTCGGACGAGATCTTGACGGAAGAGTCCATACTACGCCGTACGACCGAAGTGGCGCGGCCGATCTTCTTTTCCACCCTGATTATTATTACGGCTTATCTTCCGCTCTTCGCTTTCGAGCATATCGAGAAGAAACTGTTTACGCCGATGGCCTATACGGTGGGATATGCTTTGGCCGGGGCTTTGTGCGTGGCGTTGTTGCTGATTCCGGGACTGGCCTTCTTTGCTTACCGCAAGCCGCGTAAACTCTATCATAACCGTTGGCTCGAAAAACTTTCGGAAGGTTATAACAGGCAGATAACGAATCTGCTGGAAAAGCCGAAGCGGGTTCTCATGCCGTTGGCTTTTATCTTGGTCGGTGCGGGTGTGCTGAGTTATACCGTCGGCAAGGATTTCCTGCCGCCTTTGGATGAAGGGGCGATCTGGATACAGGTGCAGCTGCCTCCGGGGATTTCCATCGAGAAGTCGAAAGAAATGGGAGCCGAGTTGCGTAAGACGTTGAAGCAGTTCGATGAGGTGTCGTATGTCATGACGCAGGTAGGCCGTGACGACGAGGGGGCGGAGGCGTTTTCTCTGTCTCATATCGAATGCGGTGTCGGCCTTAAGCCCTACAGCACTTGGGAATATGGAAAGACGAAGGCCGATCTGATTGAGGAAATGTCTGAGAAGCTCTCTACCATGCCGGGCTACTCCGTCGGTTTCTCCCAGCCGATCATCGACATGGTGATGGACCAGATTGCCGGTGCTCATAGCGACTTGGCCTTGAAAATCTATGGAGACGATATTACCGAAACACGCCATATCGCCGAGAAGGTGGCCAATGTCTTGAAGACGATTTCGGGAGCGGCCGATGTCGCCGTTGACCAGGAGCCGCCTCTTCCCCAGCTTCAGATTATCGCCAACCGCGACCGTATTGCACAGTACGGTTTGAATGTATCGGATGTGGCGGACCTGATCGAGTTGGCAATCGGGGGAAAGGCTATCTCCCAGATCTTTGTCGGCAGCAAGAGCTATGATGTGATCTGCCGTTTCGACGATGCCAGCCGCAACTCGCCCGAACGGATCGGAAATCTGTTGCTGACGACGGATGCCGGTACGAAGATACCGCTTTCGCAGGTTGCCGATATCAGGATGACGACCGGCGCCAGCACGATTACCCGCGAGATGAACAAGCGTCATCTGACGGTTCGTGTGAACTTGCGTGGAGTCGACCTGACTGCCTTTCTGAATAAGGCGGATAAGATTATCGACCGGGAGGTGAAGTACGATCACGACCGGGTGCATCTTAAATGGGCCGGACAGTTCGAAAACCAGCATCGTGCCTACAGCCGTTTGGCGGCAGTCGTGCCGTTGGCATTGGGGATTATGCTGTTGCTTTTGTTCGCCGCTTGCGGTAAGTTCCGGCAGGCAGCCCTGATGATGTGTGTCGTTCCGTTGGCCCTGTTCGGTGGTATGTTGGCGTTGAATGTGCGGGGGATGACGTTGAACGTGTCGTCTGCGGTCGGTTTTATCGCCCTGATCGGTGTCGCCATCCAGAATGGTGTCATTATGATTTCGCATATCAACAACCTCCGTACGCGTGGACGCGATTTCAAGGAATCGGTTATTACCGGGACCAAGCACCGTTTCCGTCCGATCCTCATGACTGCCACGGTTGCGGTTCTCGGTTTGCTGCCGGCATCCCTTAGTACCGGCATCGGGTCGGATGTGCAGCGGCCGCTGGCAACCGTCATCGTATATGGCTTGCTGTTCGCAACCGTTATCACCTTGTATGTGCTTCCTGCCCTATATTATATGGTGGAGAAGCGTTACCTCGACAAAGAGCCGCTTCGGGAAGTGGATAAAAGTATCGGGAGCGGTGAGTCGTTGTTATAAATTGAATAATCAAATAAGATAGAATCGCAATGAAATTATACTTGTCTATAATCGGTTTATGTGGTGCCTTGTCGCTTTCCGCCCAGCAAATCGTTCCTCTTTCTTATCGTCAATATATGGAAAAGGTTGTGGAAGGCAACTTGGAATACGCTGCAGAGCGTCTGAATGTGAATGTGTCGGAGGCTGAAGTGACGGCAGCCAAGGTGTTCAATGATCCGAATTTGTCCGTTTCCTATTTTAATAATGAGAATAACAGCCTTCAAATGGGGGAAGGAGTGGAAGTCGAGTTAAGCAAGACGTTTACTTTTGGTAAGCGCAGTGCCGGCATAGCACTTGCCCGCAGTGAAAACGAGCTGACGAAAGCATTGCTTGCCGATTATTTCCGTAATCTTCGTTCGGAAGCTACCGTTTCCTATCTGGAAGCATTGAAGCAATACGAGTTATATAAGGTAAAGGAGAATGCTTACGAAAATATCCGGCAGTTGGCGGAAAGCGACAGTGTCCGCCATTCTTTAGGTAAAATCATGGAGATCGATGCTACGCAGAGTCGTCTGGAAGCCGGAATACTGCATAACGAACTGTTGCAGGCCGGTGCCGAGTTGCAGAATGCTTTCTCCCATCTGAACTTGCTGACCGGTACGCTTGCGCATGACACTCTTTTTCAGCCGCAAGCCGACTTGCGTATGTCGTCCCGCGATTTCGTAATGGCGGATCTGCTTTCTAATGCCGTGGAGAATCGTGCCGACCTGGTGGCCGCCCTCAAGAATAAGGAGGTCGCTTCCCGTGCCTTGAAGGTGGCTCGGCGTGAAAGGAATACGGATGTGGACTTGTCTATTGCTGTCAGTCGTAATGCACGCGTGTACAACGAAGAAGCACCCGCTCCTCCTTTTACGGGAGTGACAGCCGGCATTGCCGTCCCTTTGAAGTTCTCCAACTTCAACAAGGGCGCTGTCCGTGCCGCCCGTTTCCGTGAACACCAGGCTGAAGCACAATATCAGCAGGCTTTGCTACAGGTTCAGACAGAAGTCATGCAGGCATACCGCAGTTATCGATCTTTCTCCAAGCAGGTGGAACGTTATGAAAACGGTATGCTCAGCCAGGCGCGTGAAGTGATAGATGGCAAGATTTACAGCTATAACCGGGGGGAAGTCTCTTTGTTGGAAGTTCTCGACGCACAACGAACTTATGATGAAGTGCAAGCCCGGTACATCGAAACTTTGTTTAATTACAGCACGGCTTTAGTGGAATTGGAAAAGAGCGCCGGAATCTGGGATGTGGAATTGTAGTCGTAACGTTGTTATTTAGGTTTCTTAATAAGGTAAAGGTAAGATATATTCTTGAATTATACCTATTTTTGTACTTCAAACAGAAATAAGAATATGATATTTTACTTTACCGGAACAGGAAACTCTCTTTGGGTGGCAAAGGCTCTGAGTGAGGCGTTTGGAGAACCGTTGATTTCAATTGCGGATGAACTGCGTAAGGAAGAGGAAGACTTGGTTTATCAGGTTGGACCGGATGAAAAGATTTTGTTCGTCTATCCCGTGCATTCCTGGGGACCGGCGGTGCCTGTGACCCGTTTTATCTCCCGTCTGGCTTTAAACGGATACGACGGACAGCCGGTCTATTCCGTTTCTACCTGTGGAGATGAATGCGGGCATACGGACCGGCTGATCGGGAAAGCATTGGGAAAAAGAGCGATATCGCTTACGGCTGCATACTCTGTCATCATGCCGAACAATTATATCTTGTTGCCTGGTTTCAATGTAGACAGCAAAGAGGTGGAGGAACGGAAATTGCAGGATGCTCCGGCGCGTGTGGCCGGGATTATCGAAGCGATCCGGGAGCATCGGCAGGACACTTTGTATCAGACAGGAAGTATGCCCGGTTTGAAAAGCTACTGGATTTATCCTCTTTTTACACATCTGGCCATCGGAAGTAATTCTTTCCGGGTGACGGATGCTTGTATTTCCTGTGGGTTATGTGAACGGATTTGTCCGACCGGAACGATCAGCATGCAGGCAGGGAAGCCTGTTTGGACGGATACCTGTGTGCAGTGTGTCGCTTGCATTCACCGCTGTCCGGTCCGTGCGATCGAATATGGAAAGGGAACGCTGAAAAAAGGGCGATATCATCACCCTGAGATTAAATAATAAACAAAACAGATAGAAAATGAAACGATTAGTAGTGACAGCCTTAGTGGCCCTGACGTTGGCAAGTTGCCAGGAAGCACCGAAAGGTTATGTGATAAATGGAGAAGTGACCGGCAGGACGGATGGGAAGGTTTATCTCAAGTCCTTCCGGAATAAGATGTTTTTTGATGTCGATACGGCAGAGGTAAAAGATGGGAAGTTTACTTTTAAAGGAGAAGTGGATCAGCCTTTATTGTTTGGTCTGGCAACAGAAGACATGAATTATCCGGTTCAGTTCTTTGTCGAAAATACAAATATGGATGTGCGGATAAGTAATGACGGCGAGACGATTACGGTCCGGAACTCTCCTGTCAATACGATCTTTCAGGAGAATGCCGGAAAGGTCTTCGAAGAAGGGTATGACATTGACAGCCTGATCACCAAGCACCCGGCTTCGCCTGCCGCCGCTTTTTATCTGTATCGTTACTTCACTTACCAGTTGCCGCTGGATGAACTGAAAGCGACCCGTGCCAAGATTTCCCCCGAACTGGCTGATTGCCCCTATGTGAAAGATTTGGACGGAATTATCAAGCAATTGGAGAATGTGCAGATAGGTAAGGTGGCTCCTGAATTTTCGTTGCCTGATACGGCAGGTGTATCTGTGTCGCTTTCGGATTTCAGAGGCAAATATGTGTTGCTGGACTTCTGGGCTTCCTGGTGTCCTCCCTGCCGCCGCGAGAATCCGAATGTGGTGAAGGCTTTCAATGACTATAAGGATAAAAACTTTACGATTGTAGGGATTTCCCTGGACAATAATAAAAGCAAATGGCTGAAAGCGATTGCCGACGACAATCTGGCCTGGACGCATCTTTCCGACCTGAAGTATTGGGATTCGGAAATACCGGCTCTTTACGGTGTTCGTGGTATTCCGGCCAATGTCCTGTTGGGACCGGACGGGGTGATTATTGCCAAGAATATAACGGGTGAGGATTTGCACAAGACATTGGAAGAAGTAATAAAATAAACGATGCGGAGATATGGTTTTCTGACTTTATTCTTTCTTTTCTGTCTCTGCCTTTCAGCGACAGAAAAGAAGGACTTTGAAAAAGCCGTGCATGTTGCCGTTTCCCGGCAGATGCAGAAGTACCCCAAATCGACATTGAAGGATCTCTATAAGAATTTCTTTCAGGATAAATTCGGTCCGGGGCATATCATCGGCGATACAACATCAGCCGGTAATTATCTGCGTCATGAACTTGCTTCCTATACGGAATGTACCGGCGATGTTGCCGAGCCGACCGGTTGGGAAGGCAATTTCCTACGGGTAAATCTATCGGTTATCAAGAACGGACAGATTCCGTATGCCACTTTTTTCGATGCTTTTGTCCGCAGTGTAAACGGCATCCGGCCTGTTACGGTTGACGAATGGAAAAAAGAGTGGCTTCGGATCGAGGCGATCATTCGTCTAATGGATTTGGCTTTGCCCGGATATGAGGCTGACCGCAAAGAGATAGAAGAGCGGTTGGATAGGGGAGAGTTTGTCGGGCATCACAGCAAAGTGTTTGAAGATTCCTATTCGCCTCATTATCGTATTGTCAGCAAAGATATATTTGAGAAGGAATTGAAGCCTTTGCTGAAGTAGCCGGATTTCATCAAAAAGAAACAGGCATCTTTCTTAAAATAGGTAGGTATCCTTTGTCAAAAAGATGCCTACCTATTTCAGTAAAAGCTATAGCTTTTTTGCCGCTACCCTATATCCTGTAGTTGGATAGCCTAAAGGTTATTTTTTTATCCTTTAGGCTCTATTATTCCTCGTCGTCCGGGTCTTCGAAGTCAAATTCGAAATCGAAACCGTCGTCTGATAAACCGGGATCGGTGAACTGTTCCAACTCTCGACGGTCTTTCTTAGTCGGACGGCCCATTCCGCGTGCCCGGTCTACGAATCCGGATATGCGGTTCATTTCCAGGATTTCGTATTGGTCGGGTGTCGTTACGTTTTCCAGATAGCCAGGGACCAGCTTGGCTCCCATACGTCGCTCTGTCAAATCCAGTACCTTAAAGGAAAAGGTGATAGGCGGTTTGCGTACCTGGATCACTTCCCCGACTTTGATCATACGGGAAGGCTTTATCGTAACGCCGTTTATCATGATCCTGCCTTTCTTGCAGGCTTCAGCGGCTATCGTACGTGTTTTGAATATGCGGGTAGCCCACATCCATTTGTCTATACGGACTTCGTTCATCTTATTATGGGTTGGCAGGGACTGCTTGGTGACTGTGGCATGGAACAGCCGGCTGCCGCTTGTTAACTATTTATTGTTGTATAAGTTCATTGTGTTCTGTATGCCGGCCAGGCAGAAACTTTTGATGATTTCTACTGCCCGTTTCATCTTTTCCGGCATTTCCTGGAGTTCTTCCGGCGGAAACTTGCCGAGCACATAGTTGATTTGCCCTCCGCGCGGGAAATCGCTGCCGATACCGAAACGGAGGCGGCTGTATTCTTGTGTGCCTAACAACTGTTGGATGTTTTTCAATCCGTTGTGTCCGGCATCGCTGCCTTTCGGCTTCAGGCGGAGTGTACCGAACGGAAGTGCCAGGTCGTCCACTATAACTAACAGATTCTCTACCGGAATGTTTTCTTTCTGCAACCAGTAGCGGACGGCATTGCCGCTCAGGTTCATGAACGTGTTAGGCTTCAGTACGATCAGCTCACAGTTCTTGACACGCATCCGGGCGATTGCACCATAACGTTCTTCCGTGAAAGAAACTCCGGCATCTTCAGCCAATGCGTTTACAACGCGGAATCCGATGTTATGGCGCGTCCCTAAATATTCGGAGCCGATGTTTCCAAGTCCTGTTATCAGATATTTCATTGTTATGTAGTTTTTAGTATATGACAAAGGGAAGAATACTCTGCTGAATATCCTCCCCTTACATTATTTAGGAATAATAATCTTATTATGCCTTAGCCTGAGCACCACGAGCGGCACGAGTCAACTGAACGGCGCAAACGACAGCGTTCTTAGCGTTCATCAGTTCAAGGCCTTCGAAGTGCAATGCGCCAACCTGCATAGTCTTGCCTAATCCCAGGTGGTCGACATTGATATGTAATTTCTCAGGAATTGCTGTGTAAAGGGCTTTTACTTTCAGCTTTCTCATCTGTAAGTTCAGTTTACCACCGGCTTTGACACCTTCAGCATGACCTTCCAGAACAACCGGAACTTCCATTACTACCGGTTTGTTTTCTGATACTTCCAGGAAGTCCATGTGCAAGATAGCGTCGGTTACAGGCTGGAACTGGATATCTTTAACGATAGCCATTGTCTTCTTGCCGTCGATAGCCAGTTCTACGACAAAGATTTCAGGGCTGTAAACCAAGTTACGGACACTGTCTTTCGTGATAGTGAAATGAGATACTTTTTCACCGCCGTACAGTACAGCAGGAATTTCGTTGTTTTTACGCATAGCCTTCAATGCTCTCTTCTGGTCTGCAGAAGTAGCGGCTACTTCTCTTGACTTTCCTTCTAATTGAAATGTCTTCATTTTGTTTTAATTTTTGTGTTACTCAAAATTAGATATTTATGCTTTCTAATTTCCCATCACACGTACGGGGGTTAAAAGCGGTGCAAAGGTACGATTTATATTTATATCTGCAAAATCTTGTCTGCATGAATTTTTAGTTCCATAGGCATGAAACTATAATTCTCTCGGCATGGAACAGATGTTTCATCGGCATGGAACTAAAAGTGCATGCCGGTTCAGAACCGGATTCCTTTTTGTCGGAGCAAGGTTTCCGTATCGTCCCAAAGTTGTTTTTGCTGTGCATGATGTCGGATGCGTTCCGACACATTCCTCTTTTTGCAATTGGCATAGCAACAACCGTTTCTATCTTTTGCCTCATCCGAAAGAGCCAGGTGGATGGCAGTCGCCGCGCCTTGGGCCGGTGTTTTGATAAAGGGGCGGAACAGGATGTCGGTTAGCGGGTCGAACCAAGCTTGCATCGTGATCATGTTCGTACTGACGATTCCCGGGTCCGAGGCATTTATGGTGATGTCCTTGTCTTGCAGCCGTTCGGCAAACTCTTGGGTGAACAATAACAGCGCCAGTTTGGTATTGCTATAGACCGGGATGCGGAAAAAGCGTCCGTTCTTCCCTTTTTCAAAGAAGTCCGGTTGGATCCGGCCGATAGCATACGTGCAGGACACTGTGTTTACAATGCGGCATCCCGGTTGCATCAAGGGCAATAACTGGCGGGTGAGCATGTAGGGAGCCACATAATTGACGCTTACGATTGTCTCCAACCCGTCTTCGGTTTTGCGTACCGGAGTCGTCAGGATGCCGGCATTGTTCATCAGGCGGCTGACGGGACGTCCTTCTTTTAGTAATTGGCCGGTGAAATTGTTGACGGATGAGAGGGAGGCGAGATTGATTTTCCGGACTTCAATCTGCGTGTTTCCGGTCTCTTGCCGGATCCGGGCGCATATGGGGGCGGCTTTTTCCGGATCGAGGCAAGCCATAATCACCGGATAGCCCTCTTTTGCGAGGGCTGCCGTGATTACTTGTCCCATGCCTCCGTCGGCACCGGTTATGATGGCTAATCCTTTTTCCATTACTTATATTCTAATTTCTCTATTTCTTTGACAATGCTTTTGGGCAAGTCCTGAATATGTTTGTGGCATGCCATTTCGATGGAATACATGCGGGCGATGCAATAGTTGCTATGTCCGCAGTCGCAACGGGCATGATCGTCTTCCTTCATCTTGTTTACGAATGACGGGTCGTTCAGCAAGGCGCGTGCCATGCTCACGAATTCGAAACCGTCGTTCAAGACCTCGTCTATCTTCTCGCGTGAAATCAGACCGCCGACATAGACAAGCGGCATTTTCAACGCCGCCCTGAACTTCAGGGCATCTTCCAGGAAGTAAGCCTCTTTGAACGGTTCGGACGGGATCATGAACCGTCCGGCCATTTTGACTCCGAGCGGTAACCAGCCGAAAGGCATATAATGCGTCATCGTATGAATCGGCATGGAACCCCGCATCACGTACATCGGGGCGCGGCTGACGAAGCCACCGCTAAGTATCAAGGCATGTGCTCCGCATTCGTCCTGCAGGGTACGGGCCACTTCGAGCGTCTCATCCAGCTCCATTCCTCCTTTGAAGCCGTCGCGCATATTCATCTTTACCAGCACTGCCATATCCTGTCCGGCTGCTTTCATCACTTCGTCCATGCACATTTTCATAAAGCGCATCCGGTTTTGCAAGCTGCCGCCATATTCGTCTTTCCTGTGGTTGGTATAGGGAGAAAGGAACTGGCTGATCAGATAACCGTGGCCGGCATGTATTTCCACTGCATCCATTCCGGCTTCGCGAGCCAGATGAACCGCTTGCCCGAATGCTTTTGCCATAGCCGTGATTTCGGAAGGTCTCATTCCCCTGACAAGGGTGGGGGAATAGATATTGAAACCGCCGGATGCGGAGATGGGCCTGCATCCGCAGATGTTTTTATGGGACATGTTTCCGCAATGTCCGAGTTGTACGGAGGCGGCCGCCCCTTCTTTGTGGATGGCGTCGGTGATGCGTTTTATTCCGGGGATGATCTCCGGGCGCATCCAGAGCTGACGTTCGAAGGAAAGTCCGCTTTGCGTAACAGCCGCATAGGCCAGAGTTGTCATGCCGATCCCGCCGGCGGCCACCGATTTATGGTAGTCGTACAACATGTCGGAAGGGGCGTTTCCGGGGCACATGCTTTCAAATGCAGCCGCCCGTATCGTCCGGTTTCTCAGGGTCAACGGCCCGATTTTACCGGGAGTGAACAGTACAGATTCTTTTTCCATATCTATATGAGTTAGTCATTCAATATATAAAAGGGATCACCCGTTTCCGGTTTCCCAGCTCGTTGCCAAACATCGCTTTGTATTTATGGTAGATGGTGTTTGCGCGAGGTACGAGGTTTGCAAATGTCCACCACGCGAAAACAGCCCCGCTTGCACTCCAGGTCAGGATTGCAAACCCGCACCATTCCACGATCTCCCCGAAGTAGTTGGCCGATGTCACATATTTGAACAGGCCTTTTTGAGGCAGATAATGGTTCGTGTCGCCAGGCTTTCTCAGATGGCGTACAATATGGTCCGACTGGATATTGATTGCCATACCGGAGAAAAACAAGATCGTCCCGATGATAAATTGAGGGCTGTACAACCAGCTTTCCGTGTACATATCCTGCGGCGCCAGGTGGAAAATCCATTCTCCCTGCATATAACCGTTCAGGAGATTGAAGGTGATTCCCATAAGCATGATGCCTGCCGGCATTTTACTTTTGCCTTTTATCAGCAAAGGAAAAATAAAAGACCGTTGGAAATAATGCAGTTCGAAGAACAGGAATATCAGGAGCGGTACTGTCTCGAACTGTCGTTCCGATCCGTTCCATAACAAAAACATGACGATAAAAACCGGCGCTTCCATACAAACCCAAGCGATCTTGTTCGGTATCGGAAATCCCCATTTTTTATCGAACAACATACCATAACCGGCTTCAACGAAGTAAAGGGCTATGAAGACAATGGCGGCGATCGCTGCCATTACGATTAGAAATAAGGTGAAATGTTCAATTGTCATCTTCGCGTGTTGATAATTTATAACCTTTCCCGTGAATGTTTATGATTCTGATGGTAGGATCATCTCGCAATAATTTGCGCAATTTGGTGATATAAACATCCATGCTTCGGGCACTGAAGTAGTTATCGCTTCTCCATATGACTTTCAGGGTGTACATCCTGTCTACAATTTCGTTTGCATGTTGGCACAACAACGTAAGCAAATCGGCTTCTTTGGTCGTCAGCTTGGTCGTTTTGTCTTCTATGGACAAGAGCTGTTTGTGCACGTCGAATTTGAATTTCCCGAAAAAATAGGTCCTGACCTCTTTCTTGTTTAGAGGCTGGTAACGGCTTTGTATCGCCTTGATCCGGGCCTGTAAGATGTCAGTGTCAAGAGGTATGCGTATCACATCGTCCGCATGGAATGAAAACAGCAATGCTATCTCTTCTCTCGTCGGATGTTCACATAGGAAAATGACAGGAATGATGTTCTCTGAACTTTTGATCATGGCTGCCAATGTCCGTGTTTCTTTCGCGTCCATATCGTGGTCGATAATACAGAATGTGAAATTGTTGGAAAGGAAACTTTTATATGCCTCCTCTTCCTTGTCGAATACTTGTGAACTGTATCCGATAGCTTTTATATAGTCCTGGATGATCGCTCCATGATTATAGTCTTTGCTGAAAATGAGAATGTTAAAAAGATCGTTCATTATGTTATTAAATTGTTTTTTCGATGTTCCAGACAAAAGCGCGTAATCCTTGCGCTTCCGTCTTCTGATCCATCTGATGAAGTATCTCCAGGAAATGGTCGACTTTATCGTCATCGACCATTGCCAGGATTGCCGAGTTCAGTGTCGGCCAGGCGTGACTCCCATAATGCGGCTCGCCGGTCTTGCTTCCACGTCCCTGTACTTCATCCCAGTATGTGAAGCCCCGGATGTTGTTCCGGTCCATCGCATTCAGGATCATTTCGTAATATGCTTGATTAAATGATACAAATATAGCTTTCATATTAACTTATTCCTAATTATTATTTATTCTTTTTTAGAAGATATGCTATTTCTTGCCATCTTACGGCGTCTGCGCCGGACTCCGTTTCCGGCAAACACACTGTAAACGACCGGTACGATTACCAGGGTGATCAACGTTGATACCGAAAGTCCCCATGCTACCGTCATACCCATCGAACGCCACATTTCAGAGCCTTCGCCTGTTCCGACTGCCATCGGGATCATACCCAATACGGTGGTCAGGGTGGTCATCAATACCGGGCGGAGACGGGATTTTCCGGCAGTCACTACTGCGGTCAGGATTCCCATTCCTCTTTCCCGGCAGAGGATCGTGTAGTCGATCAGCACGATACCGTTTTTGACAACGATACCCATCAACATAATCAGACCGATCAGCGCCATGACGCCCAATGGAGTCTGCGTCACTGCCAGCCCCAGGATTATACCGGTGAAGGCGAAGGGGATGGAGAACATGATTACGAACGGGTCTGTCAGCGATTCGAACTGAGCGGCCATTACGATAAATACCAAAATGATGATCAGGATCATCAGGATTGTCAGGTCGAAGAAGGTGTCCATCTGGTCTTCGTACGTTCCTCCTAACTGCCAGCTGACATCCGAAGGTATATCCATTTCCTTCAGCTGGTTCCGGGCGGCTGTTACGATATCGCTCATGGCGGCTCCTTTTCCGACTACCGCCGATACGGTAATGACACGTTCGCGGTCTTTACGTTCAATGGTCGGAGGTGTCATCCGTTCTACTACTTTACCCAGGTCGCGGATACGGATGCCTTGACCGGCACTGTTATAGACCAGGATATTTTCGATATCTTCAACCGACTGGCGGAATTCGGGAGCGTAGCGTACTTTTATATCATACTCGTCACCGTCTTCACGATATTTGGAAGCGGTAGAGCCGTTGATGCGGTTGCGCAAAGCCATAGCAGCCGTTGTGATATTCAATCCGTTGATCGCCAGCTTTTCCCGGTCGAAATCAACCTGGTATTCGGGTATGTAGTCCTCGCGGCTGATGTTGACCTGTGAACAACCTTTCACCTTACGCATCCTTTCGGCCAGTTCGGCGGCTACGGCATCGGTCCGGCCGAAGTCGAAGCCATAGATCTCGATGTCGACCGCATTCTGTCCGCCCATGCCTTCTTCCTGCCCGCCTTCGATAACCTTGAAGGTCTTGATCTCCGGATATTTAGCCAGGTCCTTACGCATCTCTTCGCAGATTTCAACCATGCCGCGTTCACGATCGCCGACGCTCAGCATATTGATGTAATAGTCGATAATATGTGTCCCGTTATTACTCAATTGAGCCCAAGTATTATCAGAGTCGGCCTGTCCTTCGGTGAAGTTGCTGGTCTTTATTTCCGGATATTTCTGCCGGAAAAGTTCGTCGATTTCCAATGCCAGTTTACGGGTGATATCCTGGCGGGTTCCGACCGGCAATTCGATGTGGACGCTGATCTGCGCATTATCCTGGGTCGGGAAGAATTCTGTCTTGATGGTCGGAACCAATAACATACTTCCCGCAAAGATCAGAGTAGCTCCGAATATGACCGTTTTCCGGTGACGTACCGCCCAGTAGAGGAAACGGGAATAGCCACGGTCCAGCGCATCCAATGCCTTTTCGATCGGTGTGAAGAACAAGGTGTACAAGCGGCCTTTTTTAGGATTCTGCTTGAGTAGTTGCGAACTCAACATCGGAGTCAGTGTCAAAGCCCCGACCGTCGAAACGATCATGATGATACTGACGATCCACCCCAACTGTTTGAACAGAATGCCTGCCATACCCGTTACCATTGTCAGAGGCAGGAACACGGCCAGCATGGTCAGGGTCGAGGCGATTACGGAAATAGCCACTTCGTTTGTCGCATGCACGGCTGCCTGTTTCGGCGCACTGCCTCTTTCGATATGGGTCGTAATGTTTTCCAACACCACGATCGCATCATCCACAACCATACCGATAGCAATGGAGAGTGAACTCAGCGAGATAATATTCAGTGTGTTACCGGATGCAAGCAAGTAAGCGAACGAGGCTATCAACGAGATCGGAATGGTCAGGATAATGATAAACGTCGCTCTCCATCGTCCGAGGAACACGAACACTACCAGCATAACGATAATGAAGGTGATGAAGATGGTCTCTTTCAGGCTGTCGATCGTATTCAGAATATTGGTGGAGGTATCCAGGATTACTCCTAACTTGACATCCGAAGGAAGGCTTTCCTGGATTTCCGGCAGTTTCTGGTGAACTTTCTTGGCGATATTCACCGAGTTGGCTCCCGATTGCTTCTGGATAACGATCATCCCGCCTTTCTTGCCGTTATTGTAAGTCTCCTGGGCGCGTTCCTCGATGCTGTCTTCGATACGGGCGACATCACGCAGGTAGATAGTCTTATTGTCCTTATGACCGATCACAAGATTGTCCATCTGGTGCGCATCCGTAAATTCACCTTGTACGCGGAGCGCATAGGCATTGGAACCGATATCCACGCTGCCGCCCGGAGTGTTCCGGTTCTCCTGTGCGATGATAGCGGATATTCCTTCGATCGAAACGCCGTATGCTTCCAGTTTGTACGGATCGCAATAGACCTGTATTTCGCGTGTCGGCGTGCCGGAAATAGAAACCGCTCCCACACCGCTGATACGTGCAAGCGGGTTCGATACCTTATCGTCCAAAATCTTGTACAAGGCGTTCGTGCTCTCTTCCGCCGTAACCGACAGGATGATGATCGGAATATCGTTCGTTCCGAATTTGAAGATAATGGGATTGTCCACATCATCCGGCAGCATCGGCTCGGCAACGTCCAGTTTGTCGCGCACGTCATTGGTCGCCACGTCGATATCCGTGCCATAGTCGAATTCGAGTGTGATGATCGAGATGTTTTCACGCGATTGTGACGTGATGTGCTTTAGGTCGCTGACACTGTTCAGCACGTTCTCCAATGGTTTGGAGACGTTCATTTCGATATCCGCAGCGCTGGCGCCGGCATAGGAGGTCATAACCATGATCGTGTTTGTCTCGATCTCCGGCAGCAAGTCCACAGATAATCTTGTTAATGAAAAAAGACCGAAGATCACGATCGCCACAAAGACAAGGGCTGTCGTAACCGGCTTTTTTACTGCTGTTGCATATAAACTCATAGTGTTTGTCTCTTACTTTTCGATTTCTACTTCCATTCCGTTGTTCAGGCGGCTTTGACCGGATACTACGACCTGGTCGCCATTGTTCACACCCGAAATGACTTCATATTTGTTTCCCATACGACGTCCCAGTTCTACTTTTTCGTAGGAAACTTTACCGTCTTTATATACATATATATATCGATCGCCTGCACCGGACTGTTTTACGATCGCGAGGTCCGGAGCCACCACATGGTTTTGCGTGCCGAAACCGATCGTCACGCGGGCAAACATTCCGGGGCGGACGCGTTCGTCGCTATTGTCGATTTTGATCTCGACGGGGAATGTGCGTGTATTCGGGTCGATGGTCGGGTAAACCAAGCTGACTTTCCCTTTGAATACTTCGTCTCCGTACACATCCAACCGGATGTCGACATCTTTTCCCTTTTTCACTTTCGTGAAGAGGCTTTCGGATACGTTTACCAGCAGTTTGACCGGACGGACCTGCTCTACGGTGAAGATCGGCGAGCCTCCGCTATACATATCTCCGCTATCATAATTGCGGGCGGTTACGATGCCGGTGATCGGACTCAGCAACTGTGTGTTTTCCTGTAAGTTCTTGTAGGCCGCACGGCTTACGTCCAACTGCGTTTTCTGTGCATCCCAGGCTGATTTGGAGGCGCCGCCTACTTTGTACAGTTCATCGATGCGTTTGAACTCCAGTTCCTGGTTGTCCAATTGTATTTTGGTCTGTTTGAGGTTTGTCTCATCCATCTTGACCAGGAGTTGGCCCGCTTTTACGTGATCGCCGACTTCCGCGAACAACTTCTCTATGCGCACCGGGGTTTGCGGGGCGATGTTGTTGGAAATGTTAGCTTCGACCGTCGCTGTAAATTCACTGATCTGCTCTACGTCTTGTGCTGAAACGGTTTCTACTCTCACAATGGCTTTATTGCTGGCGGTCTCCGTTTGTGCCGGATCTTTCTTTTCTGACGAACAGGACAGCAATAAAGGTAAAATGAGGAGTGATATGAAGTGTTGTTTTCTATTTGTTTCCATTTTGTGATATTTTTATTCTATGTCTATTTTCTGTTCTTTAAAACTCTTGCTGGCCTAACACCTTTTCCAGGTCGGCCTTCGCTACCATATAATCGTAAATCGCTTGGTTGAAATTCAGTTTGGCTTGTGTCAGCGCCAATTCCGAATCGTTCATTTCGAGCAGAGTCCCGGCACCTGTATCATAGCGTTTCTGTGAGATCATATACCCCCGTTCGGCTTGTTCCACTCCTTTCTGTGAAGCGTCGAACCGTTTGACGCAGGTATTCATGTTATCTATATATTGCTTGATCGCCAGTTGTAGGTTCCGTTGCGTATCCTCTCTTTGCAGGCTCAACTGTTCGATCGAATTTCTTGTCTGTTTGATCTTATAGAACTTACTGCCGCCGGAGAAGATGGGGATGGAAAGCGAGACGCCGACCATCGAGTAGGGATTCCACATATAGTCCTTGAACTTGAAGTTGTTGTTCATGGCTGTCCATTGATACAAACCGGTAAGCGACAGTGTCGGCAAATAATCGAATTTTTGCATGGTCAGAGTCTTTTCCAACTGCTTTGCCTGTAAATCCATCTGTTTCAGGTCTGTATTGTCGGCCAGCGTCGTGTCTGTCGAAAGGAAATCGCCGAAAAGATCCTTTTCAAAATCGGTCAATTGTCCTTTACATTCGATATTTAGGTCCAGATCCATGCCCAACAATGCTTTCAGTTGCCATTTGGCAAGGACCAATGCGTTTTCGGCTTGCAACATATTGGGTTCGCTGTTCTTGACGGTAACATCGGCGCGTATCAGGTCGTATTCGGCAACGGTTCCCTGTTCGAACTTTCGCTTGATATCCAAGTAATTTTCCATTGCGTTGTCATAGCTTTCCTTGAATACGCGATATGAATCGTTGGCAAGAAGCACGCCGTAATACCCTTTCTTCACTTGGTTGACCATCGCGATTTTAGAGGAACGCGCCTGCTCGATAGCCAATTCCACATCTACAGCCGAGATACTCAGGCTTTTCCAAAGAGCGGCATTGACAATCGGCATCGAGGCGTTGAAGCCGAGGCTCCAGTTATTATCACGCCCCACTTCGATCCCTTCATCCATACTCGGCATGTCTTCCATACCGGGTATTTCGGAGCTCCCCATGTCGAAACCGTCCATATACATCACCTGTTTTTTCAAGGTCCGGTTGTAGTCGGCTGCAAAACTTACTTGGGGAAATAGAGCGGCATAGGAACCTTTCTGTGCATATTTTTTCTTCTGGATTTCCTTATTGGCCACTTTTACAGTGGGGTTTTCGCTCAGCGCAATCTCCAGGGCTTTCCCGATGTCGAGGATCAGCGTGTCCTGGGCTTTAGCGGAGGAGAAGGCCAGGGAGGGCAGTAACATCATCACTACCCACATCATCTTTTTTGTAATTAAGATTTGTCTCATTTAAAATAAGTAAATTTGATTTTTTAATAAAATCGTTCGTTCAATCTAATTGCTTCTGTATATATTTCAATAAATACCGGTCTAAAATGGCAATACCTTTTTCTGTAGAGATTCCTCGAAGGAAAGTGTAAAGAATCGTATTGAACACTTCAGCCACGGAATGCTTGGAGAGGGCTTTGGGCGGACGGACCATCTTCGCCTGCTCTTTGGCCAGCAAAGCTACAATCTCGAAGTTGATATTCGGTTGAAAAACACCTTCTTTTGCTCCTCGGGACAGTAGTTTTATGCATTTTTTCAGAAAACGGGATTTCTCTTCTTCCATTTTCTGTAATGCTTTCGGATAGCGTTTCAGATCATCATAGAATTTCGGGTTAAACCAACGAGGCCTTTTCATGAGCTCTTCATAGAAAAGCAACGCGACTTCGAGTGCTGTTATCGGCTCGGATTCAAGTCGCTTCATGGATAGCTTCATTTGGTTGTAACTCAGGTTGATACATTCTGTCAGCAGCGTTTCCTTATCCTCAAAAAGCTCGTAAAGGGTCCGTTTGGATATACTCGCGTTATGAGCGATATCATCCATACTGACGTTCTTAATCCCGTGTTCAGAAAATAAGTCGAATGCCGTTAACATTGTTTGTTCTTTTATGATCATCGATTTTAATGATTACTTTTTATACCATCTGACGTTGCAAAGGTCTGTCTAATTTGGAAAACTAAAAAGGTTTATTCTGTTACGGAATTAGTCGAAAACGAATAAGTGAAGGTTCTCTTATTCCTAAAAAACCGTTATTCATTGGTAAAAAATGAAACATCTTTCTGTTTATTGAAAAAATGTTTACCTTTGCAAGTACACGATTAGTAAATAGGTAAAGATGGAAAAACTTCCTTTAATAGAATTGGCGGAGCTGAATAAAAGCATTATTTTCCGTGATAGTTTTCAGGATATTTTTTCGATTGCAGATCTGGACGGTAGTATGGATATCGGAGATCCCGACTCGCCCGAACGTTTTGCTCCGATGCGGTTGAATGCGCTTTTAATGGTGTTGACTTTCGAAGGAACGCTTGAAATTCATCTGGATTATGTTTCTTACACTGTCAAGCCGAATAGTTTTATAACGATCATGCCTACGCATGCGCTCCAGCTTGACAAGATCAGTAAAGATTTTAAAGGCCGCTTGCTGATTGCGGCCAAGGAGTTTCTGAACGATTGTAATCCGGGTGGAGGTAACAGGACTCAGGCGATTGCGAACTATATGGAGGTCCGCAAGAATCCTTGTACGGAACTGGAACCGGAAGAAGCGGTAAAACTGGCCGGTTGTATGCAGGTCATACGGGAGAAAATGAGGGAGCGCACTCATTTTTATCAGAAGGAACTGGTGCAGAATGCCTTTATAGGCTTTCTGTTGGAACTGGGAAATATATTGTTGGGCAAGAAAGACCGTTTGATCCGGCCGACCCTTTCCCGTAAGGAAGAACTGTTCGAACAGTTCCTGCAATTGTTGTTTGAACATTGCAAGGAGCAGCATGTGGTTACTTTTTATGCCGAAAAGTTATTTATCACGCCGCAATATCTGTCGTTGATCTTGAAGGAACTGACGGGCAAGTCCGCAAATAAGTGGATAGACGATGCTTTGATCGTCGAGGCGAAAATCCTCTTGAAAGCCCCGCAGGCAACTGTTCAGCAGGTGGCGGATATACTTCACTTTTCCGACCAGTCGACTTTCGGGAAATTTTTTAAGAAACACATGGGGATTTCCCCGATGGAGTACCGTAAGTCCTGAAACGGGCGGTACTCCGGTTTCTCTTATCTTTTACTGAACTTATACCAGTTGATCAATTCGGATATGCCGTAGACCAGGCAAGCGACTCCGAAAATCACGAATGTGTTGGCTGCCGCTCCGAACGGGTAGGCAAGGATCATGACCCCTGTTATCAGGATGAGGGACGGCAGGATGTAAAATCCGTATGGAACTGTGCGCCATTTGCGGGCGGAAACCAGTGATATCAATTGTTGTGCTCCGGCAAGAACCAGCAAAGCCCCTAAAATATACATTAATATACTGACGAAAAATTGCGGCATGATCACCAGCCATGCCCCGAACAGGATGCTGCCCGCCCCGTCGATCGGAAACATCGGACTCGGCTCGCCTTCCACTTTCTCGCGGGTGAAGTAATTCAAGAGCGAGAATAATCCGGGTATGATGAAACAGATCCCGATCGTTATCACCAGATAAGTTACAGCCGCTTCCGGCCAAAGAACCAATACAAGTCCCAGCACGATTGCGAATATGCAACGTAGGACTGAACCATTTAAACCTTTCATGCTTTCTTCTAATTTAGAATGTCATTTCTTATGTAACAACGAAGATACGCTATTTTCTATTGAAAAAGAAAGAAAAAAGGACGCAATGCCTCTCTTAACCTATTTTCTTTCCCTGTTATTCTATTTCGGTTGCCCTACTATTCTGTAATCGACGGCACTGATTATAAAATCACCGACGATTACAGAATTGTAGCCGAGGCGATAAGAAACATTAGGCGTATAAACAATCTTTTGATGCGGTCGCTCCGTCAAATATATTCTTACCCCTTGCCATATGGATGAAAATATGTAACTTTGCAATTTTGAAATGCGAGTGTGCAATTAAAAGATAATTAAAATATTACTATCGTGGCAGATACAAAGTACATCTTCGTTACGGGCGGCGTGGTCTCTTCTTTAGGTAAGGGAATTATTGCCGCATCATTGGGTAAACTACTTCAGGCAAGAGGTTACAAGGTTACCATTCAGAAATTTGACCCCTATATTAATATCGATCCGGGTACGTTGAACCCGTATGAACATGGGGAATGCTATGTTACCGTAGACGGACATGAAGCGGATTTGGACCTCGGACACTACGAACGTTTCCTGAATGTTCAGACAACCCGCGCAAATAACATCACTACAGGACGCATCTATCAGAGCGTTATCAGCAAAGAACGTAAAGGGGATTACCTGGGAAAGACTGTCCAGGTGGTGCCTCATATCACGGACGAGATCAAGCGCAATGTGAAATTGCTGGGAAATAAATACAAATTTGATTTCGTGATTACTGAGATCGGCGGTACGGTAGGCGATATCGAATCTCTTCCGTTTATCGAAAGCGTACGTCAGCTGAAATGGGAACTGGGAAAGAATTGTATATGCGTACATCTTACCTATGTGCCTTATATCGCGGCTGCAAAAGAATACAAAACCAAACCGACACAGCATTCCGTAAAACAGCTGCAAGAGTTGGGTATCCAGCCGGATGTCCTGGTGTTGCGCACCGAACATGAGTTAAGTGCCAATATATTAAGTAAAGTCGCTCTTTTCTGTAATGTTGCACAGGATGCGGTTATACAGTCGATCGATGTTCCGACGATCTACGAAGTACCGTTGGTATTGCAGCGTCAGAAAATGGACGAAGTGATCCTGCGTAAAGTCGGACTGGAAGTCGGACCGACACCGGAAATGAAGCCTTGGCATCAGTTCTTACAACGTAAGGTAGACGCTACCGAAACTGTAAAGATCGGCTTGGTCGGTAAATATGTTGAGCTGCAGGACGCTTATAAGTCGATCGACGAATCTCTGTTGCAGGCAGCTATTTATAATGATCGTAAGCTCGATTTGCATTTGTTCCATTCCGAAAAACTGAATGACGGCAATGCAGCCGAATTATTGAAGGATATGGACGGAATCTTGATTGCTCCGGGATTCGGGCAACGTGGTATTGAAGGAAAGTTTGCCGCATTGAAGTATGCTCGTGAAAACGATGTTCCTTGCCTGGGGATCTGTTTGGGCATGCAGTGCATGGTGATCGAATTTGCCCGCGACGTAATGGGGCTGACGGAAGCGAACTCGACCGAAATGGAACCCAATACTCCGTATAAGGTGATCGACCTGATGGAAGAGCAGAAAAACGTGACCAATATGGGTGGCTCTATGCGCCTGGGTGCATACGACTGTGTGTTGAAGAAAGGCTCCAAGGCTTATGAAGCATACGGACAGACACATATCCAGGAACGCCATCGTCATCGTTTTGAATTCAACAGTGAATATCGCGATAAGTTTGAAGCCGCCGGTATGATGTGCGTCGGCGAAAATCCGGAATCGAACTTGGTTGAAGTCGTTGAGATCCCAGCTTTGAAATGGTTTGTGGGGGTTCAGTTCCATCCGGAATATAACAGTACGGTGGTTAACCCTAACCCACTTTTCGTTAGCTTTGTGAAAGCTGCAGTTGAAAATAAAAAATAAGAATTATAGATGGATAAAAACACGATAATAGGTTTCCTGCTTATTGGAGTTGTCTTAATTGTATTTACGTGGTTGAACAAACCTACGCCGGAGCAGATGGAAGCACAGCGCCGGATGCAGGATTCGATCGCCCAGATAGAATATGCAAAGCAGCTGGAACAGCAGAAAGAATTGAATAAGGAAGCTAAAGCGGACGAAGAACTGGCCGGCTTGCCCGATTCCGTACGGCTTGCCCGTTTACAAAACACGTTTGGCGTTTTTGCTGATGCAATGGTAGGAGAGGATGGTTCCACTGTTTTGGAAAACGAGCTGATTGAAGTCCGTTTGGATAATAAGGGAGGACGTATCGGATATGTCCGCCTGAAAAAGTACGATAATTATAAAGGCGAACCTCTGGTGCTTTTTGATGAGAAGGATTCGAAGTTCGATTTTACTTTGGTAACGGCTGATAATCGTGTGGTAAATACCGGCGATTTGTATTTTACTCCTGTAAAAGGGAATGACCCGAACAGTATCACCATGCGCCTGAATACAGGCGAAGGCAGCCATCTGGATTTTATGTATTCCTTGAAACCTGACGATTATATGTTGCAGTTCTCTATTAAGGGAACCGGTTTGAATGGTGTACTGTCGCCGGGTACGACCGCATTGGACCTGTTGTGGCAGCAAAAAATAACCCAGCAGGAAAAAGGGCGTAAGTTTGAAGACCGTTATGCAACGGTGTATTATAAATTTATGGCTGACGACGTGGAATACCTGAGCGAAACCAAGAACGATAGTAAGCAATTGTCTAACCGGTTGAAATGGGTCGCTTATAAAGATATGTATTTTTCTTCTATCCTGATCGCCGGAAACGAAGGATTCGAGTCGACGACTATCGATTCGAAGATGTTGCCCGAAGGCGGCCCTTTCCTGAAGGAATATAAAACAACGACCTCCGTTCCTTTTGATTTGAAAGGAAACGAGTCGACCGATCTGCGTTTTTATTTCGGTCCGAACCAGTTTTCACTGTTGAAGTCATTTGACGATAATGTGGAAAAGGCCGACCAACTGGATCTGGAAAAGATCGTGCCGCTGGGATGGGGTATTTTCCGTTGGGTGAACCAGTATTTCGTCATTCCGTTGTTTAACTTCCTTGGGCAGTTTATCCATAGCTACGGTTTGTTGATCTTCCTGCTGACGGTTATCGTTAAATTGATCCTGTTCCCGTTGACGTACAAGTCTTATATGTCATCGGCCAAGATGCGTGTATTGCGTCCGCAGGTGGAAGAGCTCAATGCTAAATATCCGGGACAGGATAAGGCTGTAGAGCGTCAGCGTGCTACAATGGAACTGTATAGCCGTGCCGGAGCGAGCCCGATGTCGGGATGTGTTCCGATGTTGTTGCAGATGCCGATCTTGGTCGCCTTGTTCATGTTCTTCCCGTCGGCAATCGAATTGCGTCACCAGAGTTTCCTTTGGGCACACGATTTGTCTACTTATGATGCGATTGTAAGTTGGAATACATATATTCCTATTATTACACCGTACTTCGGCAACCATATCAGTTTGTTCTGTCTGTTGATGACCGTAACGAACATCATATACACGAAGTTCAATATGGAGCAGACCAACACCGGGCAGCAGCAGATGCCGGGCATGAAGGCGATGATGTATATGATGCCGCTGATGATGTTGGTTTTCTTTAACCAGTATGCATCCGGTCTGACTTACTATTACTTCATCTCCACTTTGATCACGATCTTGCAGACTGTCATCTTCCGTTATACGATTAACGAAGATAAACTGTTGGCCAAGTTGGAAGAAAATAAAAAGAAGCCGATGAAGAAGTCAGGCTTTATGAAGCGGCTGGAAGAAGCCCAGAAAGCCCAACAAGCTCAATTGGAAAAGCAGAAACAACAGAGAAAGAACAGATAATATTGCTTTTCGAAGAAGTTCGGCATAAATATAACAGGCAAGGAACAAGTTTTACTTCCTTGCCTGTTTTTTTGTGCAAATTTTGATTTTAGCCGTCTTGGATTTAAAAAAACAGATTTACGGGATTATTTATTACAGAATGTTTGTACATTTGCGCTTATCTAAAGTAAGCGGCGAGTTGACGAATCAATAGATGATGAGAACTTATATATAGATCATTTCATTGTGAAGTGTTTAGATTGTTATAGGGTATAAATTATTCACGTATGGCAAAGAAAGAAGTTCTTTTGCAAAGTATTGCTGTCGTTGTATTCGGCGTGACCTGCTTTGCTTTTTTCAAATTTGTATGTCCGGTTGCTTTTTTTCTGAAAGAACAGACTGATGGTCTATTCATGTTGGGGGCTTTTGCCTCTTATCTGGCTAAACCGGCATGGTTGGTTTGTTATAGTGGAAATGTGCTGATGTCTTTTGGCGGATCATCCGGCGCTCCATTCTTGATCACTTTGATTTTAATTTTGGAATGGTGGTTTCTGACTTTGGTCTTGAAACGTTTTGATGTTGGCGAGATGGCATCGTTGTATGCTTTTCTTCCGATTATGTTGGAATGGGGCGGTTATTGCTATCCGACTTATCTGTTGCCTTCTATTTTGGCAACGGTCGTTTCTCTTCTCCTCTTTTTAGGATATACTTACATCAATAATAAATGGTTGAGCATATTGGCGGGATTGTTGGCATTGCCTGTGATCTATTTTCTTGCGGGTAACCGGCTTAATTTCTTTGTGCTGTTAGTCCTTTTTTATGAGACAGGGAAAGAGCCCAAGCGCTGGCTGTATTGGAGTCTGCTCTTAGTGACAGGCATTTTTATGCCGATTTGGCTGGGACATTTTTATTCGCTGACACAAGAGCAGGCTTATTTATATCCGCATCACGGTATGCCCTCTTTTTTTCCGCCTCTTCTGTTTTGCTTCAGTCTTCTGTTTTTGCAGATAAAAAAGTTCCGGGATATGCCGATTAGCGCCTTATCTGTTATTGTTATGGTTGGTATATTGTCGGCATTGTTGGGATCTTTTATTTTCCTGATTGCTGATTTCTAAGGAAAGCCAATGCTTTTTCCATATCCTCCGGCGTGTCGATGCCGATTGTTTCCTGCCGGGTAATTCCGACTTTAATCTTGTAGCCGTTTTCCAGCCAGCGCAGTTGTTCCAGGCTTTCAGCCAGCTCCAGAGGAGACTGAGGTAAACGGGTGATCTCTTTTAGTGTGTCGGCACGGTAAGCATATAGTCCGATATGCTTATAATAGGTATGGTTCGGCAACCATTCGGTATATTTCCTGCCTCTCATGTATGGGATGATCGAGCGGCTGAAATACAGGGCTTCGTTATTCTTGTTCAAGACAACTTTCGGTGAATTGGGGTTGAATAAGGTCGTTTCGAAATCGTCATCCGGTCGAAATGGTTTTACCAAGGTGGCGATTTGGGTGTTGCCATCGATGAAACATGCTTTTAGTATTTCGATCTGTTCCGGTTGGATGAAAGGTTCGTCACCTTGTATGTTGACAACCACGTCATATCCGTCTCCTATTTTACAATATGCTTCATAGCAACGGTCCGTACCGCTTTTGTGTTGGTCGGAGGTCATGACGACATTGCCGCCGAAAGCCCGGACTGCCGCTTCTATACGGCTGTCGTCCGTAGCTACGCAGACGGCATCAAGCACATTTTGGACTTGCTCGTAAACCCGTTGGATCATCGGTTTGCCTGCCATATCGGCAAGTGGCTTCCCTGGGAAGCGGGTAGAGGCATAACGCGCGGGGATTATTCCTATAAACTTCATGTTTTTGAATTATAATTTATGATTTATGAAATTGTGTATTGTCAGTTATCGATTGCCACCGTTTTTCCTTCGCTCAACCGGAGTACCTTTTCATGCTCTCCGACAATCCATACAATATCTCCCTCTTCGAAAACGGTTGAAGGAGAGGGGTTTTTGATGGAAGAAGCGCCTCGTTCGATGCCGATGACCAAGCAGGCAGACTTGTCCCGTATGCCGGATTCCAGGATTGTACGTCCGATCAGGTGCGAACCTTCGGCAATGATGAATTGCTCCATATTGACTTCATGCACTGTCTGCTCCTTATTGTTTTGGGCCTTTTTATATCGTTCGACCAGATATTGGCGGAAATGTTCGAGATCATCATCCGCACCGACTACGACCAATTTGTCAAATGGATAGAGGCGTTCCTCTCCTCCGGGAATATTAATCCGCCGTTCTCCCCGGATAATTGTCACGATGTTGACATTGCACTTCTGACGGAAGTTGAGTTCCTTCAAGGTCTTTCCCATGCTGGGAGAGTTTTGTTTCACTTCGAAATCAGCTAAGTGGAGGTCGCGTTCCAACAGGTGGTTGGCAAACCGCTGGTTGATCGGAGCTTTCCGTTCGTTTTCCAATTCGCGTGCGGACAGGTTGCTGAAAAAGTGCCGTTCCATCAGGATCGATTGTCTTTTCAGCTGTTTGGATAAAATGACAATAACTATGACGGTTGCAGCAATCGCCAAGACGATACCGACTGCGGCGTTCAGTAAACGGGCGACGGGCAACATGACCAGCCCGATACATAATATAATACGTAAAATGATCAGTGAAACCAATGGACCCCGATTGTACTTGTTGTCCAGCCATAGTTGTTGGAATTCGGCCGAATGGTTCTTCTTCATCATGATCGCACGCAACATGGGAGCTATTAATAGCAGGATCAAAACGAGTGAGATGCCTGCCCCCCGTATGCCGGGGAGTTCCTTCATTATAAAAGGAGCCACGAACTGAAGCCAGATAAAGATCAGGACAAGGGTAACGGCCGTATAGGTGCCGACTATACGAACCAGTGCCTTCAACAACTTATTCCAGGCGCTTTTCTGGCGTATGGTATTGGAACCGGAAGAATAGCGTTCGAGAAATTTCATCCATGACTTCGGTATCACCCGGTCGGCAACCCGGCATGCTGGCTCTGCCATGCGAATCATGTAAGGCGTAAAGAAAGTCGTAACGACCGAGACCGCCACGACGATAGGATAGAGAAAATTGTCGGTTACCCCTAATGTCAGCCCCAGCGATGCGATAATAAAGGCGAATTCGCCTATTTGAGCGAGAGAGAAACCGGATTGTATGGCTATCTTGACCGGCTGACCGGAAAGCAATACCCCGAAGCCGGCAAATAATATTTGTCCGACCATTACGACCAATGTAAGGATCAGGATCGGAATTTTGTATTCCCACAGCAATGCCGGATCGATTAACATCCCGACAGAGACGAAGAATATGGCTCCGAAAAGGTCTTTTACAGGTTTGATGATATGTTCTATATGTTCCGCATCAATGGTTTCAGCCAGGATAGATCCCATGACGAAAGCTCCCAAAGCGGAAGAAAAACCGGCTTTTGTGGCAATGATAACCATCCCCAGACATAGTCCCAGGCTGACGATCAACAAAGTCTCGTCATTCAGGAAAGTCCTGGCTTTTTTCAGAAAAGAGGGGATCAGATAGATGCCTATGACGAAGCAGAACAGCAAAAAGATTCCCAGTTTGACCACGCTGTTGAGCAGTTCCATTCCCTCCACGTGTTTGCTGACTGCCAATGTCGACAGCAAAACCATCAGTAAAACGGCAAACAGGTCTTCGACCACAAGGATTCCGAAGACCACTCCGGCAAATCGCTGGTTGCGAAGTCCCATGTCATCGAACGCTTTGAAAATAATCGTTGTAGACGACATGGAAAGCATTCCTCCGAGGAACAGGCTGTTCATATGTCCCCAACCTAAAGACAATCCGGCTGTATAGCCGAGGGTCATCATGCCGATCACGATGGTAATAGCCCCGATCACAGCTGTCCCGCCGACTTTCATCAGCTTTTTGAAACTAAAGTCGAGCCCTAAAGCGAACAGAAGGAAGATCACGCCTATATCCGCCCAGATACGGATGCTTTCTACATCCGTGACAGTCGGTATTAGTGTGATAGACGGACCGGCCAGGATTCCGGCTACGATATATCCGAGTACGACCGGTTGCTTTAACCTTTTGAAAAGCAAGGTAACCAATCCCGCTGAAATCAGTATGACAGCAAGATCCGATATAAGAGATGGTATTTGAGACATGCTTTCGTTGTTTTTCCGTTGGCAAAGTTATGTATTTATTTTAATTTTGCCGTTCTAAAAAATTGCCAAAATGAAGAAGATACATCCGATAGAAGCGTTGATAGAGCAGGGGGAACACCAACAACTCGATTTTAAGTTCGAAGTGAGCGACAGCAAGAAGATCGCGCGTACGCTGAGTGCTTTCGCCAATACTGACGGCGGACGCCTTTTGATCGGTGTGAAAGATAACGGGAATATCTCCGGTGTCAGAAGCGAAGAAGAATATTATATGATTGAGGCAGCTTCCAGGATGTACACCCGCCCGGAAGTCCCTTTTGAAGCGACACGTTGGGAGGTGAACGGCAAGACGGTTCTGGAGGTCTACATCGCCCCGAGTCCGGATAAACCGCACACTGCTCCCGATAAGGATGATAAGTTTAAAGCCTATATAAGGGTCGCCGATGAAAATATATTGGCAAACGAAGTACTGGTGCTCGCCTGGCAGAAAAAGCATAAACCGGACGGGACTTTATTGAAGATAAGTAAACCCGTAGAACGTTTGTTTGCGTATCTGGATAATCGTCCCCATATCAATATCAGCCAGTTTTGCCGTATCGGGCGGATCAATTATTACACCGCAAAGAATATCCTGAGCGATCTCCTGGCCATGAACGCCCTGCAATATGTCGTGATCGACAAGCATATCTTGTATCGGCGCGTCCCTGCGTAGGGCCGGCCTTTGCGGTCGGCCGCGTGTCAGAGGTTTTCTACATACACCTGCGCATTCTCGAAGCGGACAACCTTGACCTTGCATCCTTTCTCTATAAAGCCGGATTCGGAAACCCCGTCATAATATTCTCCGTCGACCGATACTTTTCCGGAAGGACGCAATACGGTAGCGGCTATTCCCTCTTTCCCGACCAGCGAAGATAAGTCAGGGGAGGATATCGCATCTTTCAAATCCGTATTCAGCGCGACTTTCCGGAACATTCCCCGGTGTCCTATCTTATTGGACAGCCAGATCATCAGGCCGAAGCCGGCCACTAATCCGACCAGGACCGTCAATGTCGCTTCACCGATCTCTTTTCCGCTGACCCCTTCGAAATCGAAATGATCATTATTCAGCAAGCCCATGACCAGGCCGCCGATCACCAATACGATACCGCTTATTCCGGCAACTCCGAATCCGGGAATGATAAAGATTTCCACTGCGAGCAATAGAATGCCGATGATGAAGGTCAGAATTTCCCAGTTTGCCGCCAGCCCGTCTATATAGAGCGGCGCAAAGTAGAGGATGGCCGCCAGTAGTGCCGCCGCAGAGGGGAAGCCCAGTCCCGGTGTTTGCATTTCAAAGTAAATCCCTCCGATGATAATAATGATCAGGATAGACTGAAAAATAGGGTTCATCAAAAATCCTTTTAAGTCATCCTGCCAACTGGGGGTATAACTTTTCATTTCGTATTCTTTATATCCTAAATATTGTGTGATTACTTCATCTGCATTTTCCGCTATGCCGTCGCAATACCCCCACTTTTGAGCTTCTTGCGCTGTAAAAGTAAGGACTTTTCCGGTGTCTATCAGGTTCGGAATGACAACCCGTTCGTCTACCATCGCTTCGGCGATCAGCGGATCCCGTTTCCATTTGTATAGAGTGTCGTTTTTCTGTATAATAGTATCCTGTCCGTGCGCCTCGGCCGTCGAACGCATCATGGAGCGCATATAAGACTGGTATTTGTCCGGCATTGCCTCCCCTGTTTGGTTCACGACGGTGGCTGCCCCGATGTTGGCGCCTTTCCGCATATAAATTTTCTTGCATGCGATCGAAATGAGCGCTCCGGCCGAAGCTGCATTGTTGTCGATGAAGACATAGACAGGGATGGGGCTGTATAAAACAGCCGTACGCATCGAGTCGGCCGCATCCACCTGCCCGCCGTATGTGTTCATGTGGATCAGGACGGCATCTGCACCCAAAGCGTTGGCTTCCGCTAAACCGTTGCTAAGATACAGGCGTGTGGTGTTGCTGATCTCTTTTTTTATATCGATTTTATAGACTAACGGGTGCGAAGCATCTGCCGCCGATATGAAAGGGGCTATCTGGACCAATATGACAGCTAAAAAAAGTCCTAATTTTTTCTTCATTTTATACTATTCTCCATCTCTTTTACATGTCATACGAATTTGTAATATACATGTTGTGAATTTTGCATTTTTGTTGTTTCATAACTTGTAAATCCTGCTCATTTACAGGGCTGTTTGTTATAAATGTATTAAGTTACGATTTTTAATATTAATAATCATCAAACCGCATTGTAATTAAAATATTATTTCTACATTTGTAATGTCCTTCAATGCTGAAGGATAATACTAAACCGGTATTAAACCTTATAAAAAAGTAAGCAATATGAACGCGTTGCAATTTCAAAAAAAATTATTGAGTATGCAAGAAAATATGATGAATTTTGCATTAATGCTCACTGCTAATCGTGATGACGCCCAGGATTTGATGCAGGATACAACGCTGAAGGTTTTAGACAATCAGGAAAAGTTTGTAGACAATATCAATTTCAAAGGATGGGTCTTGACCGTAATGCGCAATATTTTCATAAATAATTACCATAAAATCGTTCGTACCCAGACCGTCGTCGATCAGGGGGTGGACTTATATAATTTAGATGTTGTGAATGACTCAGGTTTTGATTCCCCGGATGGCGCTTATCAAATTAAAGAAATTACAAAAGCGATAAACAGCCTGAACGATGAGCTAAAAGTTCCGTTCTCCATGTTTTTGAGTGGCTATAAGTACAATGAGATAGCCGAAAGACTATGCGTTCCTTTGGGTACGGTTAAGAGTCGTATCTTCTTCGCCCGTCAGGAATTGCAAAAAGTCTTGAAAGATTTTCATCGAAGTTAAGGTGAAGTTTAAAATAAATATGTAAAAAAAATAAACGGGGGCATCCGAGAGGTGCTCCCGTTTATTTTTATTACTTTTGGCGCAAAATTTTAAATGGGAATGAGAAGTTTTGCAAGTGATAACAATTCGGGCGTACATCCTTTGGTAATGGATGCCGTGATAAAGGCGAATGATAACCATGCAGTAGGATATGGCGACGATCCCTGGACCGTAGCGGCTACTGCGAAAATAAAAGAAGTGTTTGGCGAAATGGCATCGCCTTTTTTTGTTTTTAACGGAACAGGGGCGAACTCTGTGGCTTTGCAGGCCGTGACACGTCCGTTCAATAGTATTTTGTGTGCTGAAACAGCTCATATCAATGTGGACGAGTGCGGCGCTCCTGCCCGTATGACCGGCTGCGCGGTCGTGACGATTCCGACTCCGGACGGAAAACTGACACCGGAATTGATCAAGCCCCGTCTGCATAATTTCGGCGTCTGCCATCATTCGCAGCCGAAAGCTGTTTATATTTCACAAGTTTCCGAGTTGGGGACGATTTATACGATCGAAGAGGTCAAGGCGATTGCCGACCTGTTGCATTCGTATGATATGTATTTGCATATGGACGGGGCACGCCTGGCGAATGCCTGTGCGTATCTGAATTGTTCGATGCGGGAGGTGACCGTCGATGCCGGGGTGGATATCCTCAGTTTCGGGGGAACCAAGAACGGGATGATGATGGGAGAGGCTGTCGTCTCTTTCCGTCCGGAGATAACCGGGAATTTGCAGTATTTCAGAAAGCAATCTGCTCAATTGGCTTCCAAGCTGCGTTATCTTTCCTGCCAGTTTATCCCTTATCTGGAAAATGACCTGTGGTTGGAAAACGCGCGGAAAGCAAACAATAGCGCTTATCGCCTGGCGGAAGCCTTGAAAAAATATCCGCAGATACGGTTTACCCAGAAGATAGAATCCAACCAGCTTTTCTTTACCATCCCCACGGAACCGCTAAAGAAGCTGCAAGAAAAATATTTCTTTTATATGTGGAATGAAGAAGCCAACGAAGCGCGTTTTGTCACTTCGTGGGACACGACGGATGAGGATATTGACGATATGATACGGACGTTGGATTTCGTATTTAAAGAAACCCCTTCCTCCTCCTTATTGTAAAAAACGGTTTATTTGGCATTTAGGGAGCCTGATGCAGGAACGGTCCGGTTGCTTGCATTTTGAGGGCAGAACGGTTCTTTTTTCGTTTCTTTGCCGGCTTTCCGCGATGACGACCGTCTTCATGGCCGTGAAAATTGACTTCGCCGCCATGAAGACGGTCGTCATTGCCTATGGTCCCGGCAACTCCCGGCAACGAAGACGGTCGTCATGGAAAAGTTCTGCGCACCTCATGGCGGAAAGGCAGGAAAAAACTTTTGACGTAAGAGGATGTAGGCTTGTCCCGGTTTGCAAATATTCGATTCTCCGGGAGTTGGGGATTAGCATATTGTTCTATTGTTTGCGGCCGGACCGACAAAACGAATCCGGTATCGGGATGAGGTGCCGGCCTCGTGAACTCTCTTTCCAGCCGGAATACGCCTTATCCGAACAAAACGTAAGTTTTAAATGAACTGGAATTTCAGATGAAATAGAAAAATACCACAATTGGGGGTTATTGTCAAATTTAATAATGTGAAGGGAATGGTTTTACATTCATAATACGATTTGCGGTCCACTTGTTGCCTCTCGGAACGATCATAAAATAAAATATCGGAGTTGGGATGCCCGACAAGGTTTTATCTTGACGGACTCATCGAAAGTTGTTACATTTGTGCCCTAATCTATAATCCGGCGATAAAATGAAACAGGCGGTTTGGCTGGTGACGGCATTGATGTTGTTGTTGCCACTGGGGAAAGTCTACTCGAAGGAGAGAAGCGAACGCGAGAATAATACGTTGCGTATTATGAGTTATAACATCCGTAACGGGAGAGGGATGGACGATGTGTCCGATTTCCGGCGCACGGCGGAAGTGATTCTTAAAGTTTGTCCCGATGTCGTGGCCGTGCAGGAGATCGACAGCGTGACAGGCCGTAGCGGAGGAAAAGACGTTTTGCGGGAAATAGCCGGACTTACCCTGATGCATCATATGTATGCCCCGGCAATCGATTACGACGGCGGAAAATACGGTATCGGCATGTTGAGCAAGGAGAAGCCTCTCGGCTATCGTTACCTTCCCTTGCCGGGAAGGGAGGAGGCACGTGCGTTGCTTGTCGTGGAATTTGAAAAGTATATTTACTGCTGTACGCATCTTTCGTTGACGGAGGAAGACCGGATGCTTTCCCTGCCCGTCATCAGGCAGGTGGCGGCTTCGGCAAACAAACCTTTCTTTATTGCCGGCGATATGAATGCGCATCCCGATTCGGAGTTTATCCGGCAGTTGCAGAAGGATTTTGTGATCCTGACGGATATGAAAAAGCCGACTTTCCCGGCTGATACCCCCAGAGAAACGATTGATTACATCGCCGCCTATGCAAAAGACACGGCTGCCTTCACCCGTATCTCATCCCGTGTATGGGACGAGCCGGCCGCTTCCGACCATCGCCCGGTGCTTACGGATATTATCTTCAACCAGCCCGCGGCCAAAATATTCCGTACGGAACCCTATCTGCAAAATCCCGTAGGAAACGGAATTACGGTCATGTGGCAGACCACCGTCCCGGCTTACAGCTATGTGGAATACGGGACCGATAAGGAGCACCTGCAAAAAGCCCGTACGATCGTGGACGGGCAAGTGATCTGCAACGATCTGCAAAATAAAATCAGACTGGAAGGCTTGGAACCGGGAAAAACCTATTATTACCGGGTGTGTTCCCGGGAAATCATGCTTTATCAGGCTTATAAGAAAATATTCGGCGAAACGGCCGTTTCCGATTTCCATACTTTCACCTTGCCTGCTGCGACGGATACCGATTTTACGGCCATTATATTCAACGACCTGCATAAACATTCCGAGACTTTGCAGGCGCTGTATAAGCAGGTGAAGGATTTGAAATATGATTTTGTCGTTTTCAATGGCGACTGCATCGACGATCCGGCCAACCATGACGAGGCGACTCGCTTCCTTGGCGAACTGAACGAAACGGTTGGAGCCGACCGGGTGCCTGTATTCTATATCCGTGGAAACCATGAGATACGCAACGCATATTCGATCGGCCTGCGCCGTCTTTTCGACTATGTGGGCGATAAGACTTACGGCGCCTTCAACTGGGGGGATACGCGTATCGTCATGCTGGATTGCGGTGAAGACAAACCGGATACACATTGGGTCTATTACGGGTTGAACGATTTTTCGGATCTGCGTAAGGCACAGGCCGGTTTCCTTAGGGAAGAACTGGCGTCCAAAGCCTTCAGGAAAGCCTCCAAGCGGGTATTGATCCATCATGTTCCCATCTTTGGGAAAGGAGAGGGCTATGATTCGTATAATCCTTGCCGCGACGAGTGGGGGACGATCCTTGAGAAAGCGCCGTTCGCCGTCAGCATCAATGCCCACACTCATCGTTTCGCTTATATCCCCGAAGGTTCTGACGGCAACAATTATCCTGTCGTAGTGGGTGGCGGCTATCGGATGGATGGCGCTACTGTGATGGTTTTGCAGAAGAAGGGAAAGGAGATGACTCTTCGTGTGCTGAATGCGGAAGGGAAAACATTAAAAGAATTGAATTTATAATAGACGGACGTCCTCTTTTTAAGGAGGCCCTGTTCGTCTATTTGCAACATTTGCTGTTTTAAAGAATCGATAATATGGATCAGGAAGTAAAGGAACGGCTGATAAGCCGTGTGAATACAAACCCGTATGTCAATCACTTGGGTATTGACTTTACGGTGGTGGAAGAGGGAAGGGTGGAAGCCCGCATGCCCTTGCATGATGAACAGCGGCAGTATAGCGGCGTTATTCACGGAGGCGTCCTGGCGGCCCTTGCCGACACGATTGCCGGTTTTGCCGCCTACACGATGCTGCCTTTGGACCGCGACGTACTGACCGCCGAGCTTAAAATATCCTTCTTGCGGGCGGCATGGGGAAAGGAATTGATCGCTAAAGGCTATGTCGTGAAGCCGGGAAGCCATCTCCATTTTTGCGAATGCGAGATTTATTGCGATGACAAGCTTGTCAGCAAATCATCGGGTACCTTCTGCGTCGTCCATCCCCAGATATAAAGCCGGTTGCCGGGGAGCCGGCTTTGCATAACAGGTGATCTATCCCTTTTTTATTGGGCGGCAAAGGTGAATAAAAAAAAGAGAACCAATTACTTGATTCTCTTTTACCGGTTGCGGAGGCAAGACTCGAACTTACGACCTTTGGGTTATGAGCCCAACGAGCTACCACTGCTCCACTCCGCGATATAGTTACGATCATTCCTGATTGCGAGTGCAAAGGTACAAAAATATTCTTACAATCCAAATATATTTACAAATAGTTTGCGAAATATTCTTGTACCCCGCTTCCCGGGCCTTAAGAAACAGCATTTTGACAGTTTATAAATCTTCTATCGAATCATGATTTTCTGTTTCGTATAACCTCAGTTTATTTCTCAACCGTTGCACCTCCTGTTGCAGAGATTTCACCCGTCCCAGCAGATGATGGATGGCATCGATCCCCTCTACGTTGATGGACAGGTCGTAATACATACGCGTATATCGTTCTACGTCATACAACTGGGAGGCAGGCAGGTAGCTTTCCCCTTCTACCGTATCTATCTCTATCAGGCCGCCTTTTTGCAGCAGGTAAAGAAACGAAGGTTCGATATGGCATATCCGGCAGTATTCACTGACTATGATTAAATCTGTTTGCATAACAATCTCGTTTTTTAATTAAGACTTTGTATTTCGCGGAACAATTCTTTTTGTTTGTCCGTCAGGTTGGTCGGGATGTCGATAGAGTAGGTCACTATCATGTCTCCGAACTTCCCTTCTTCCTTATAAACGGGGAATCCTTTTCCTTTTAACCGCACCTTCGTGTTGTTTTGGGTTCCCGGTTTGATCTTGAGCTTGACTTTGCTGTCCATTGTCTCGACAATCTGTTCCCCGCCGAGGATGGCCGTGTACAGGTTTAAAGGAGCGGTGACGTACAAATCGTCGCCCACCCGTTTGAACCGGCTGTCTTCCGGGATATGGAAGGTGATGTACAGGTCGCCCGCCGGCCCGCCGTTCACGCCCGGTCCGCCCTGGCCTCTCAGTTTGATGGTTTGTCCGTCGGCGATGCCGGCCGGGATAGTGATACGCAGGTTCTTGCCGTTTACGGTGATGATCTGCTTGTGTGTCTTGGCGGCGTCTGCCAAAGAGACCTGCAACTCTGTCGTGTAGTCCTGTCCGCGGAAACCGTGGCTGCTTCTGCCGCCGCGTCCGCCTCTGCCGCCCATGCCTCCGAACATCTGTTCGAAGAAGTCGGAAAATTCGCTGCCGTCGCCGGAGGTGCTCCAGTAGGTTCCTCCGCCTTGTCCGTTCTGGTATTGGCGATATTGTTGTCGCTGGGCTTCGAATTCGTCGGCGTGTTTCCAGTTTTCTCCATACTGGTCATATTTCTTCCGTTTCTCCGGGTCGCTGAGCACCTCGTTGGCTTCATTTATTTCCTGAAACCTGCGGTGGGCGTCCGGATCATTCGGGTTCAAGTCGGGATGGTATTTCCGCGCAAGCTTCTTGTACGCCTTTTTGACGTCGTCCTGCGAAGCGCTTTTGTCTACTCCCAAAATTTTGTAATAATCTATATAGGCCATATTTATATATGTTATTAAGTCTACTTCTTCTTCTGATTTTAATACATATATAAAATAACAACAAATGTGCCGGAGAGTTCATGCCGGGTTTAAATAGAACTAATAAATTTTAGGGGAAGTGAAAAAGAAAAGTCTCCGGTCCTGATGAACCGAAGGCTTACTGAGTTGCGGAGGCAAGACTCGAACTTACGACCTTTGGGTTATGAGCCCAACGAGCTACCACTGCTCCACTCCGCGATATGGCTGCGATCATTTTGTGATTGCGAGTGCAAAGATACTGCTTCTTTCCGATAAAACAAATTTTTCGACGGTTTTCTTTGTCTTTCGGCTAAAAGAAATATTCGGTATGGCTTTCCGGGAATAAGCTCCGCTCTTTTAGGATAACGATTGGTTCATATCTCTATTATAAAGGTCCGTTTGGATAAAATGTAAGTATGTTTTTGGTAGTTATTATTTTTTCCGGTACTTTTGCGCACAGTTTTAATCAAAATGTGCAATACAAATGCCGATGACAGTTTCTAAAACACGTGAGATGTTGGTGGATGTGGCCAGACAATTGTTTGCCCGCATGGGGGTGGATAATACGACAATGAACGATATTGCACAGGCATCCAAGAAAGGGAGGCGTACGCTTTACACGTACTTTAAAAGCAAGAACGAGATTTATCTGGCAGTCGTCGAATCCGAGTTGGACCAGCTGTACAAGATGCTGCAGGATGTAGCCGCGAAAGACTTGCCTGCAGATGAGAAGTTGATCACATTCCTGTATGCCAGACTGGATGCAATTAAATCGTTGGTTTTTCGTAATGGGACGTTGCGTGCGAACTTCTTTCGCGATATCTGGCGGGTGGAGAAGATCAGGAAGAACTTCGATATCCGCGAGACGGAATTGATACAAGGAATTCTGGAAGCCGGAGTAAAGGAAGGCATCTTCGCGATGCCCGATACCGAGATCACGGCGGTCGTTCTTCATCATGCCCTGAAGGGGTTGGAAGTTCCGTATATACGTGGAATCATGGGGGATAATATCAGCCAGCGGATTAAACGGAGAGATAATGTAATGAATTTGATATTCAATGGTATAAAGATAAAGTAACACAATACTGAGGAATGTTTATTAATGCAACAGGGTTTTATGTACCTGAAGAACGGGTCGATAACCAACATTTTTTAGAGTTAAACGGGCTAACCAGCGAGTGGATTGAACAGCGCACGGGGATTCGTTCCCGGTCTAAGGCAAAAGCCGAGGAAAATATCAATACGATGAGTATGGAAGCTGTCCGTAACGCCCTACCTAAATTGCCGTATGATATTACGGATGTGGATCTGATTATTTCCGCTTCTTACTCTCCGTACGATACGGTGGCGACTGCGGCTCATCTTGCCCAGCATGAATTCAATATCGAAAATGCAAAAGCGCTCTATCTTTCTTCCGCCTGCTCCTCATTCCTGAATGCGCTGGAAGTCGTGGAAGGATATTTTGCCATGGGAAAAGCGACAAAAGCCCTGGTTCTGTCTGCCGACAAGAACTCGGCCTACTATAACGAGACGGACCCGAAAGCCGGCCACCTCTGGGGCGATGCGGCAACGGCCTTCTTCATCTCGAAGGAGCGCGTTTCGGAAAAAGATCCGGAAATCGTCGAAGTATATACACAAGGACTCGGTTATTTAGGCAAGGCTCCGGGTGCGGTGCATCTTCGTCCGTACGACGGCGGCATCATGATGCCGGAAGGCCGTGACGTGTTTATCCAGGCATGCACCTACATGCCGAAGAACGTGCTCTATCTGCTGGAAAAGAATGGCTATACGCTGGACAACCTGACGTATTTCATCGGCCACCAGGCCAATATGCGCATCATGTCCAACATCGCCAGGCAACTCAACCTGCCGGAAGAGAAGTTCCTGCACAATATTGAAGAATTGGGAAATACCGGTTCGGTAAGCTCTGCGCTGGTGTACGCCCAGAATGATCATAGTTTCAAGAACGGCGACCTGGTTGCCATTACCGTGTTCGGCGGTGGCTATTCTACGGGTGCTTGCTTGATCAAGTGTTGAATTTAAAAAGGAATTGATATGAAATTATTAGAAGGAAAAGTGGCAATCGTTACCGGTGCCGCACGTGGTATTGGCAAGGCGATCGCATTGAAGTTCGCCTCAGAAGGTGCAAACATCGCATTCACGGACTTGGTGATCGACGAAAACGGTCTGGCTACCCAGAAGGAAATCGAAGCATTGGGCGTTCAAGCAAAAGGTTATGCTTCCAACGCTGCCAATTTCGAAGAAACGCACAATGTCGTAGCTGAAATCGTAAAGGATTTCGGTCGTGTGGATATCCTCGTGAACAATGCAGGTATCACGAAAGACGGTCTGATGATGCGTATGAGCGAAGGCCAGTGGGATGCTGTCATCGGCGTCAACCTGAAATCGGCTTTCAACTTCATCCACGCTTGTACTCCGGTGATGATGAAACAGCGTTCGGGCAGCATCATCAATATGGCTTCCGTCGTAGGTGTGCACGGCAATGCCGGCCAGAGCAACTATTCGGCATCCAAGGCCGGTATGATCGGCCTGGCCAAGTCTATCGCGCAGGAACTGGGTTCACGCGGCATCCGCGCCAACGCAATCGCTCCGGGCTTCATCATTACCGATATGACCGCCGGACTGCCGGAAGAAGTGAAGGCCGAATGGGCAAAGAAGATCCCTCTGCGCCGTGGCGGTACGCCTGAAGATGTGGCCAACATCGCTACTTTCCTGGCTTCCGACATGTCTTCTTATGTATCCGGCCAGGTGATCCAGGTGGATGGCGGCATGAACATGTAATATATGGAAGTTATCTACGAAGACAATCATATCATTGCGGTGAACAAGACTTGCCGTGAGATTGTACAAGGAGATAAAACCGGTGATACTCCTCTTTCGGACATGCTGAAGGCATGGCTGAAAGAGAAGTATTGTAAACCCGGAAATGTCTTTGTCGGCGTTACGCATCGTCTGGACCGCCCGGTCAGCGGTGTCGTGTTGTTTGCCAAAACGAGCAAGGCGCTCGCCCGCCTCAACGAGATGTTCCGGGTCGGCGAGGTGAAGAAGACCTATTGGGCGATCGTGAAGAACTGTCCGCCGGCAGAAGAGGGAGAGCTGGTGAACTGGCTGGTCCGCAACGAGAAGCAGAACAAGAGTTATGCTTACGACACGGAACGGCCGAATGCCAAGAAAGCGATCCTGCATTATAAGGTGATTGCCCGCTCGGACAACTATTATCTGTTGGCTATAGACCTGAAAACAGGCCGCCATCATCAAATCCGTTGCCAGCTTGCCAAGATGGGATGTCCTATCAAAGGCGACTTGAAATACGGTTTTCCCCGTTCCAATCCGGACGGCGGCATCAGCCTGCATTCCCGCAGTGCCGAATTTATCCATCCCGTATCGAAACAACCGGTCAGCATTGTCGCTCCCGTGCCTGCCGATTCCCTTTGGAAAGCGCTTATGGAGTTGAAAATTGAAAAGTGAAAATTAAAAGATGAAAGATGAAAGTTAAGGGGCAAACAACTTTCACCTGTTTGCTTTTGTTGGGCACAAAAGTAGGAAAACTGCCGAATCTGCCGAAACTGCCGGGGCCTCTTTTTAGGAGACATATTTGGATGCTATTGCGGTAATTTGTTGATAACTATTATGTTGTATTTGTTTTTGGCGTTCTTCCGTTCTGTTTTCGGATAAAATAAAAGACGTTTCACGGACTATTTGTCTGTTACTTTTGGCTTGATCCAAAAGTAACCAAAAGATCAAGGCCGAACCTGCCTCGCTACTCCGTTCCCTTCGTTCGCTGTCGCGTCTGAAACTCGCTTCGCTCAAACAGCAGACGCTCCGG
>NZ_CABUOD010000019.1 GCF_902493135.1 uncultured Parabacteroides sp. | reverse complement strand
ACTTATAATATAGACTTTTATTTTTTAAGCTGTGCTCTTTTATTAATTAAATACACAAAAAGTAACCATACAGCAAAAGTGAACAAGACCCATCCGATTTACCCGGTAGGTAGTGTCATTTTGATAATTGTCCAAAACGCACTTTCGTATGGTTCGGGCACAAATCAAAAAGGCGGTCTCCTCACGAGGCCGCCTTTTCCAAACGCAACGAATAAATTATTAATTACTTACACACTTATTATTTCTTACAGTCGCAAGAAGAGTAAGCCACTAACATCCAAACCAATTTTTCCTGTTCCTTCAGGTAATCGCTCATCAATGCTACTGTTGCCTCGTCTCCGGATTCGGAAGCCATAGAGAGCAACTTACGTTCTTCGGCAATAAACTGGCCGTAAGTGTTCAGAATGTTTTCCAACGCTTCGTCTGCACAAGATACGCCCGATACTTCCTTAACTTTGGCAACTTTCAGATATTCACTGAACTTGTTTACCGGAACACCACCCAACATCAGGATACGCTCAGCCAGTTCGTCCACCTTTTCGGCGGCATCATTATACATATCTTCGAATTTGCTGTGAAGAACAAAGAAACCGTGTCCCTTGATGTTCCAGTGAAAACCACGAAGGTTTGTATAGAATACCTGATAATCGGCCAATAACTGTTGTAATGCTTCAACTACTTTACCTGCTGCAACTGCATCCAAATGGATATAATCTAATGTCTTCATAATACTTTACTTTTTAATTGTTATACTTTTTGTTTTTCTTGTACTGCAAAGATACATCAGATATAAGTGCCTGTCAAACAGATAATTTTTATATGCAAATAGACCTATTCTATCACGCTTCCGACAGAACGGATTACCGGTCCGATACCGGAGATACGGCATTCACTTCCTGGGGCAACCAAACGGTCATCTCCCCTTTCCCACGGTGTGCCCAAGCATAGTAAGGGATCAAAGTCAACGTCACATCTTGGACAGACAGGCGCCCGTCCCGGCCATAGTTCAAAGCCTGAGCCGCCACTTTGATCTCATCGATGCCGTACAACAAGTCCGATTTGCGTTCGACTGTAAATTCAGGTTTCCGGTTCATTAATACGTTCATGACACCAAAGCTATTATCGGGCCATTCGGCACAGTAAACGACAGGACCACGCTCTACGGCTACACGTCCGCGATCGGCTTCCACCTTCACGTTGGCTTTGACCGTCCGCGGCTCCATATCGAAATGGACCTCTACCACATCCCCTTTCTTCCATTGGCGGGTGACAGAGAAATAGCCTTTGTCCAGATTGCTTTCTACCGGTTCGCCGTTTACTTTGACAGAATAGCCCAACTGTTTACTGTCGGAAAATGTATATAGGTCACTCGGAACCACTTCGCCTCTTACCCAACCCGGGACACGGATTTTCAACGTAAAGTCTTGCTTGCCTTTAGGAGCCACATCCAGACGGATATCACCGTCCCAAGGATATCCGGTACTTTGAGTCAGTTTCAAACTCTTGCCGCCAACTTTCAAATCGGAAGAATTACTCATAAAGAGATTGACATATACATCTTTGTCATGAACTGCATATATATACCCCGGTAACGAAGGAATAAATCGGCAAATATTAGACGGACAGCAGGCACAACCGAACCAGGGTTTACGCTGATGCTGACCGGTCGATGCCAACGGGTTCGGATAAAAGAATCCGTTGCCTTCAAGGGAAACACCCGAAATCAGTCCGTTATATAAGGTACGCTCCAGCACATCATAATATTTGGATTCGCCATGAAGCAGGAACAGGCGATAGTTCCAATACACATTCCCTATTGCGGCACAAGTTTCGCAATAGGCCGACAGATTCGGCAGCTCGTAATTCTCGCCAAAGGCTTCCCCATTGTTAGTGGCGCCTATACCGCCCGTAATATATAATTTCTTCGTCACCACATTCTCCCATATACGGTCGATCGCATGGACATATCCCGTATCGCCTGTCAAAGCGGCCACATCCGCCATACCGGAATACATATAAGCGGCCCGGACGGCATGCCCGACTGCCTCGTCCTGCTCCAGCACTGGTTTATGCGCCTGGCTGTAGGCATCCTTACGCTGCGTATATCCCCGCTTGTCAAGAAAGAATTTGGCAAGGTCGAGATATTTCTTTTGTCCCGTCACCAAATAAAGTTTACAGAGCGCCATCTCGGCAATCTGGTGGCCCGGTACACGGACGAGTTGCCCAGGCTTGTCGCCTATCGCTTTCTCGACACAATCGGCATATTTGATCGCCACATCCAGAAATGTCCTTTTACCGGTTGCCTGATAGTGTGCGACAGCTCCTTCGACCATATGTCCCAGATTATAAAACTCATGGCTCAGGTCTTCCACTTTTTCCCATCGTTCGCTTCCCGCCCATTCATGCGGATGCTGCGGGTTCATGGTACGGGCGGTATACAGATAACCGTCCGGTTCCTGTGCAGCCGCTACTACCGTCAATACGCTATCGATATACTTGTCCAGCTTCTTGTCGGGATAAGTCTGCATCGAATAGCTTGCCCCCTCGATTGTTTTATACACATCCGTGTCATCGAACGAGAAGCCTTCCACCTTATAGTCGCTATTAGGATGAGCCGCCTTTGTAAAGTTTTCATATCGCCCGGTCTCCTCGCATTTGCTGAACGCAAGCGGTATCGTCACCTCACGGCTGGCCTTCAGCCTTTGTCCCCAAAAGCTATCGGTCACTTTTACAGAAGTGAAAGGTACAGGCGTAATCGGATATCCGCCATCATGTGTCTGCGCACCGCCGGCCAAACTGATTCCGGCAAGTGCAAATAATAAGATTCGTTTCATATTCAGTATCAATTTACTTTCCATTCGATCACACCGCCCGACTCACCTTCCTGCAACTGGATAACCAGCTTCAATCCGGTAGTTTTCACAGGAGTAAAGTCGACAGAGTTATAACAATCCTTCCGGCAACCGTACTCACCTTTAGCCTCGACATCCTTCCAGTTGTCTCCAGCCTTATACTGTACTTTCCAGCTTGCCGGAACACGGTAATTTCCATCGTAATGATCGAAATCAAGCCAGTACACCCCGACATTCCGGACCGTCTCCGGCCGGTCGAACACATACTCGATCGATTCCTGCGTCCCTTCTTTCAACCAAAAGTACCAGTAAGGTTTCGACATGTCATCCGAACTTTTCGGGTCCCACTGATCATTCACTCCATAACACCACTCACGGCGTTCACGGGCAATGCCGTCTTTCTGGATCGGCGCACTGACAATCGTGTAAGACTTCGCACGGGAAGCGATGTCAGGCTCCGGTGTCGGTTTCGCATAATCGGCTGAAGCCGGAATCCAGACAGCCATCTCGGCATTACCACGATTATTCCAAGTTGAATAAGGAATCAGTTTCACCGGAACTTCCGTTTCCGAGACAACGCCGTTTTCTTTATTACGGTCCAATTCCTTCACCGTAGTGCTTAGCTCCACAATACCATTCAACTTATCTTTCTCATATTGGCAGGTGAAATCGGCATCCTCCGGAAGATATTTGTTGAACACATGACGATCAGGCATATCCACCCCTTCCAGGCAATACATGACCGGACCGCGTTCAACAGCCAGCAAACCTTCGTCCGCCCGTACCTTCTCATGCGCTTTTACCCGCCGGACTTCCATCGGCATACGAAGTTCGACGACATCGCCCGGTTGCCACTTCCGTTCGATCACGACATATCCATGATGCGCTTTCTCTTTCAAAGGCGTTCCATTTACAAAAACGGCACAAGGTTCCCTGTCTTTCTTTACGTATGTATATAAATCACTTCCGGGAACCGGCTCGTTACCTGTCCAAGAAGGAATACGGAGTTTCAAGCCGAAAGAAGAGGCCTTTTGCGGTGAAACAGTCAATTTGACCAGTCCATCCCAAGGATATTCCGTATCCTGAACCAATGTGATCGTATCGTTCGCCAAAGCAACCCGGCTTTCGCTACCCACATATAAATTCACATAGAGGTTGTTTCCCTGTGTCGCATACATATACTTGGGAATAGAGGCCATAAACCGGGTGACATTACCCGGACAGCAGGCACAGCCGAACCAGGGAGCCCTTTCGTGCTGCCCCATCGATTCAAGAGGGTTGTCATAGAAAAACTTGTCTCCGCTTAATGATACACCTGAAATTACACCATTATATAAAGCCCGTTCCAGTACATCTATATATTTGGCATCTCCCGTAGCCAGGAACATGCGCTGGTTCCAATATACATTGGCAATGGAGGCACAAGTCTCGCAGTAGGCACTATGGTTGTGCAATTCATATTCCGGTCCGAAACCTTCTCCCTGCGCACGCGATCCGATCCCTCCCGTGATGTATAGTTTTTTAGTCGCCATATTATCCCATATCCGGCAGATCGCATGGAAATAGGCCGTATCTTTCGTCAATGCAGCGACATCGGCCACACCGGAATACAGGTAACCGGCACGGACAGCATGGCCCACGATCTCATCCTGTTGCAAAATCGGCTTATGATCCTGACTGTAGGCATTCAAGCGATGTCCATCCGTACCCCTCCCGGTTTCTTCGACGAAATATTTCGCCATATCCAGATACTTCCGTTCCCCGGTCACTTTATACAGTTTGGCAAGTCCCATCTCGATAATCGGATGTCCGGAAGGTACATGTTTCTGCCCTTCGTCCGGCCCGAAATCCTTACAGACCAAATCAGCGTTTTTTATGGCAACATCGAGCAGATTGCGTTTGCCTGTCGCCTGGTAATGGGCCACAGCCGCTTCATAAAGATGGCCGCTGTTATATAGTTCATGACTGTTCAGCTTTTCCCAACGGTGCGTCCCCCACCAGCGATTCAGCCGTTCGCACTTGTTCGTCACACAGGTAGTCAGGTAGCCGTCCGGTTCTTGTGCCGCTCCGATCAACGTAATGACACTGTCTAAGTAAGCATCCAACTTCGGATCGTATTTAACGGCAAGTGAATAAGACGCTCCTTCGATGATTTTATAAGGATCGGTATCGTCGAAGGGAAAATCCCCCTTATGTTCTCCTTTGATCAAACCGCCGGCCAAAGCAAAGTTATCGAAACGTCCGTTTACTTCACATTGCCTGAAAGCGGAAGGGATAGAAACAGTCCGGTTCACCTCGATACGGGGTGCCCAGAAATGATCCGTCACATGCACCTCTGTAAAAGGTACCTCGACTATAGGTTCGTCGGAATGATACGAAGTGGAATGGCAGGCGCCAAAGGCAACCGTGACTCCAATGGCTAACACTAATTTTTGCAGCATAGACTTTATTTGTTGTAGGTTATATATCTCAGTTAACAAGCACAAAGAAAATCTATTTCTCAGACTTATAAAAGTATTTCGGCAATAAAATGTCTTTTTTACACAAATATTTCATCCGGCCTGCATTTGTTTTCGTCGCATACCTACACACAGCCGTTACTTCACCACTATGACACCTCGGCCAATTCCGATCTTCCCTCCGGAACGGCCTTCACAAATCACCTCATATTCGCCTTTCATATCCGATGTGTAAAAAGAAAGTTCCGCCTTCCCCTCTTCATTCAGCGTCACCGAAGGATTCCAATACAACGTGTTCCGCTCATCCACCCAGCCGGAACGATCTTTCTCCCACGAATAATCCGGAGAGTAGAACTCTTTCACCTGGTCATAGCCTACAAACCGGTAGTTTTTCGACTTTACGGGCGTCGAGTCAATCCGGTCTTTCCACGACTTCGTATGGATCACCACCACTCCGGCAAAAGAGTTCCGAGTATAAACCATTGCCGCGGCACCGACTAGGACTTCCACTTTTTTAACCCGGTTCGGATCCATCTGCAATGCATAGCCGATATAGTCGATCACTCCATCCAATACGATTACCGGATCCAATGCATCCGCAGAAGCTCCCTTGAATACCGGGATCGGGGCTTTATTCTCGTTAGAGTTGTTAGAACTACTGCCTCCTCCCCTACTAAAACCGCCAGTCGTTACAGCACCGTTTACCCGTATTCTCGTACCCAAACCATCCGGCGAAGGATAGACCTTCAGTCCCGGAACCCGAGACAGCAAAGAAGCCATGCTATTCGGGGAAAAATGTTCATTCTCGCGCACCACATACGAATGACTGGCAAAGTCCTCATTGTGCAGACTAAAACTTTGTGTGTGTTTCTTGCGCTTCATGATCGTCACTTCCGGCAATTCATGGACAACCTTATCAATATCTTTCACCTTCCCGACATTCCCATACCGGGACATCCGAACAGACAGTTGGGCTAACGAATCCTGCAAGGTCAGCAGAGGACTGTAATAGGCAGACCGGGGAGATTTCGACTCCATCAATGTAAAATCCAGCGCATTCTTCTGCTTGTCAGTGACAGACAGCAACATCTCGCTCGTCCCTGTAAAATCGAATCCGGAAAAACGGAACACACCACCCCGTGCCGGATGGAATGTAAAAGTCTGGGCAATCGTATCTTGTTTAAACAAAGCGTTGATCTCCATTTCTTCCGGCTTTAAACGCATACCATCCAGAATACAACCCGAAAATCCTAAACTCCGTTCGACCGGATAAGGCATCTCAAGCAAACCGCCCTGCAATATATTTTTTAATGAATAACGCCTCCAGCCATGCGTCAACAACAGCAAGTCTAAACGGGATAACGACAAGGAATCCCGTTCTTCAAAATAGGAATTCGGGTTTTCTATATACCCCTTCAACTCGCTTCCCAAATAATAATCCACGTAGTAGTTGCTCCGCTCTGAAATCGGATCCAACTCTTTTCGTACAACCGATAACGAGAAATCACCATCTATCGCCCTATGCAAAAGACTATCAACCCTGACTTCAAGTGTCACCTTTTCACGATGTCCATAGCAGGCCTTATCGCCAGACAAGGCAACCGGCATACATTCCGGATATTTGACAAAAGCCAGACGTTCGCTACAAACCCGGTCCTGCCCATCATAGAGCGTGACTGTAAAAGGTCCTGCCGGAAGTAGGTCGTAGGCGATATCCATCACGGTCTTTTCCTCTGTTAAATGCAGTTTGGCATGATAATAAATCATTCCCTGGTGATGGATCAGAAGAAAGACCGGAACATCCGCACCCAAATTTTGAGACAGCATGATGCGCATACGCCCATTCCAATATCTGATTTGTTGGACGATTCCCTGCTTCAAAGGTTCGAGCATAGGAACTCGCAACTGCAAACTATCCACCACCGCAACATATTCGTGCCCCGGTTCCGGCTGGAAATAAACCGATCCGAACCCCAAATCGGAAGTATGGAAAGGACGTTCCTCGCCATCAGTCAAATCCAATATACACCCCTTTGCCGCCAAGCCTTTCCCGTTCGAACCGGTCAGCTTGACCGCAACCTTCGAAACCAACCCCTCCACGCAATAGCCGCCTTCCGGCAGCAAGGCCAGCTCCGTCGTCTGTTTGAATGGGACCGGATAGGAATGTTTCTGCTCACCCACAAACAGCACAAACTCAATCTCGTCCTCCCTCTTCACCTCATCCGGCAACAAAATATCAAATCGGGCATCCCCTGCTTCATCTGCTGCAAATGAAAAACTTCGGGATTCGTTGCCATTAACCCTCACACAGTAACGTAATTTCTTCTCTTGCCTCAATTTCAAAGGTACGTTCAGTTGGACAGACACGTTATTCTGTCTGACCGAAAAGTCTATTTTAATCTGAGACAAAGCACCAAGCCCCTCAATCTTCAACTCACGCGTAAAGAAGTGCTCCTCGCCGAAATTCCGCATATAATTCGTATAACCGCGCAACTGATAGTTTCCTGTAGGCAGTGTATCCGGAAGCAGCACATCACCTACCGCCTTCCCATCCCTCAACGGCCATTGCTTTTCAAGCACCAACCGGTTATATCCATCGATCAGTTGAAGATGAACAACTTGACTTTTGCCTTCACTTTCGGAAAGAAAATCCTGATATACTTTCAACCACATCGTTTCTCCAGCCCGATAGATCGTCCGGTCCTGATGTATATAGATTTTCTCAATGGGATATAAGTTGTATAAACGCTTCAAATTACCGGCCACGACCTGCAAGGTCGTATCGGAAGCATAACAACTCGCCGACAAAAGGACAAACATCCAAAAAAATAACAACTGCTTCATAAGAGGTTCGTTTCATTTAAAATGCATTGCACTCATTACTAAGCACAATGCATTAGATGATTAAAGATAAACACATTTACAAACAGGAGAGCCGTTCGTATCCACAAATTGAGTACAATTTCCTTTTACAGAACCTGTCATATCCGAATAACAAACACCACCGCAACGTGTCATCGAACAGCCATCTACACCATATCCATAAGAACTTCCTCCTTGGATATTTTTCATTTCCTTTTTCGTCAAAATTCTCTCATCCATTGATAAGGAATCTTTCATGTTACTTAAAAAACTCATACGCTTTAAAATTTAAATTAAACATTATATTTAAACAAGATTTAAAGATATTGACAAAACAATACATTTATCCTTCATTTTTAAAAAAATCTAAACATCTATCTCCAAAAAATACTTCAAATCTTCAATTGAATAATACTCTGGAAGCTTAAATCCATTAACTATAAGCAATGGAGAAACAGATACCGCATTATCAGACAACCACTTCTTTTGCCGAAAAGCCTCTTCCAGAACGACATTATCTATCTTATTTTCAAATTCTTTCAAAAAATCAATATCTCGCCTATGCAAATCATCATACCAATTACAGAACAAATCAAATGATCTGTTGGAATCTGTATGCATATACATCGATATAAGTAATTTATTCGTTTCTTCTAAATCGTCACTAAAAGAAGATAAAACATATCTAATACAAATCTTATCGCTAACTAATTTAAAAATATTTTCCATTCTTTTGTGCATTCGAGCACACGGAGAACAATACGGGTTAGTAACCAATAATATTTGAATATTGGCTGATATATTCCCCCACACTAATGAAGATGAATTATCTACATCATACCTCTTTTCATCATTCAGTAAAGTAAAAAAGACTTCTTCCTTCAACCTTATACTATTAACTTTCCTCTCCTTATATTCTAAGCTTTCAATTTTTTCATAAGTTTGTACAATTTTCTTCACACAAAACAACACTAACAAATAAAGGAAACACAAAGAAGTTATATCTAATATAGAAACTCGCTCTAAAGAAAAAAGGTCAAACTGATAATGACAAATTGATGTCAACCAAAACACAGATTGAGAAAGAATACACAATATACACCATTGACCTACTTTGTATCTTTGGTACCATATACTCCAAAATGAATATGGTAGTATTATTACATTTATAATCACAACACTCAAATACAAATATGGGAATAGCAACAAAACTACCACATTTGAAATGTAAAAACTAATACCAACTTCACTCCAGGTCAATGATGTATTAAATACTTTAGAAGCAGGAGAATCTAATACAGAGTTACAATCAGCTCTCTTAAACAAGGAACAAACTCTGTCAACCCATTTTCCATTCCTATTTAATTGTTTAGATACGAGGATGTAAGTAAATACAATTCCTAATGCATTAAAAAACAACAACATATTCATTTTCAAATCAAAGAATGATTGTTGCTTTGAATAAATAATCAAAGAAAAAGCAATAACACAAAAACATAACAATAGATTAGCAACAATTGAAAAAAGATTCTCTTTTTGATGCTTCTTATAATCCGGTTCACCACTTTTTTCTAAATCAGGCTCTAATAAGAGTACTATTCCCGACCAAATTTTTAAAAATTGTTCTTTTTCAATCGTTATATTTTTTCCTTTCCAATAGAAACTAACCATTTTATCAGTTTTACTGAAAACAACTACAAAGTCATTATCAACAAAAGCTATAAAAGGTTTTTCTATTTCTAAAAGACGCTGAGGTTCCAATCGTAACGCAACATTATCTATCCCATAATGGTTAAACATCATAGACAGACCATACAAATTATATTTATACGGATGATTTTCATAATAATTACGAGAATAATGCTCCGTATGTTTTACATTCAATAACTGAAGAGTAGCTATTAATATATTATCACTAACTTTTTTCATAAATTCATATATACATTTTTCATATTTAATATCATCTTATCAAGTGTATACATTTTCAAATACTTATCCCTACATTTTCGTTTATCACAATCATATCCATTCAATGTATTTCTTATTTTTTCAGCCAACTCTGAAGAAGAAATTACCATCGAATTATCTTTACTATATACACTTATATTACATTCTTTTTCCATCATCTCATTTAGACCTGTCGTAGTTGATATAATTAAAGGAATATCAAACATCATCATCTCAATTGCAACAAAGCTACATTGTTCGTGCATTGAAGGCATAATACCAACATCTGCGATACGGTAAAAATCATATAAATCACTTTTCTTCAAACGTCCAGTATAAAAAATTTCACCTAAACAAGAACGACTCAAATTCAAATATTTAGGATAATTACCATCCCCTATAATCACTAATACTGAATCATCAATATCTTCCTGCAATTTTAGGAATGCAGAAATCAAAAATTCCACACCTTTTATTTCATCCAACCGCCCAACAAACAATATTACTTTTTTATTCATCGGTAAACAATACTTCTTTTTCACTGCATACCTATACTCATTTGTAGTAAATTGATATTCATCAAAAAGTCCATTATACACAAGTGATATTTTATCTTCATTGACAGGATATTCTTCTATTAACATCCTTTTTGTATAATCTGATAAACATATAATTTGATCGACCTTTTTAAACAGATCACACTCTCCTAAGTACCAATTCCATACCTGATCATATCCAAATATTTCTTTATGTAGAATCTTTTTGTACAAATCAGTATTTCCATTCAATAAAAAACACCATTCTTGATAATGAATAGTAAAAACTATTTTACATCCAACAAACCACTTTTTCAAATAATCTATCAAATAATACTGCTGATAATAGTTCAAATGAAAAATCACATCCACACCTTCACCTCTATGTATATATCTTTGCAAGACAAAACATATATTCCTATAATAGATAGAATCATTCTTAACACCATAGACATTACTATCTGGTATTGAATATTCCATATATGAATCATGTTTTTTCACAATTGGAAAATTTACATTTGCATGTAGTCGGACTATACTGAATGAAATACTGTTACAATATTCTACCAATCGAGAAATTTGAGTAGCATAAGTGCCAATGCCATATAAAGATGACCTATTATTTTCCAAAAGCAAATAAACCTTTTTCATAACATAATCAAATTAAGCCCATAACCAGCACAGCCATCTTGCAAACCAAGTTTCCAGACCCGACTGGTTAATAAATCATATTTAAATTGATTCATTGAAACAATACTTGCAAGCGACATATCATCCAACTCCGTTAATTTCTTTCTCATCTCTATCCATTCCGATATATATAGTTTGTCGAACGAAGTCTTTTCAATATCATCACCAACTAATCTTAAACGATATTTTATGTAACAAGAAATGCCTTTACCAACCTTCTGCAAAGAATAGTTTGATAGTCTTAACAAATCAATTTCCATCATTCTACAATCTATATCTTTCAATAAATCATTCAAATTCCCAGATATAAGGCCTTTTTCCCATAGACAGAGTATTCCCCATGCTATTCCTGAAATCCCATTTTCAAAACTCATATTCATGTCTTCAGATATTTCATCACTGACCTCCATTAATAAGACCTTTGCGAAGTCATTATATATATCATTCTGAAAATAGGATGCACAATACGCAAAAAACAAGCTAATCCCCATTTTTCCATGATACAATCCTATATCATTCAAGAAACTGGCATTAACAATCAGATAATCTGCAATATTTGTCAATCTTGTATTTCGTTCCGCTTCACTCATAAATATTAGATAAAAGCCAACCAATTATTACATATTGCAATAATACAAAAAAACAGAATAACCACACCAATTTTCCACAAAAAATCAAGAATGAATAAATTTGATAATTTGAACATAAGATAAGTATGGTGAGTTTGAAGGACATACCTAATATTTACAGACACGGTTAAACATGTTATATGATCATGCACAAATAGAAAAGTCACCAGCAACGCGAACACGGAATTAGCAAAACTAATTGATAAATAGACATTACAAGTTGATAATGGATATATGATATTCGACCGATTTATGTCTATACGGCTAAGTAGACAACCTCGACAAAATAATCGAAATAAATGTGTATTTCACGATTTTTTTCCTACCTTCGTGACTATTAAAGCAAAGAATATGAATATACAACAACTAGAATACATCCTGGCTGTAGACACCTACCGCCATTTTGCCAAAGCTGCAGAACATTGCCGCGTAACTCAACCGACATTAAGCATGATGATCCAGAAACTGGAAGATGAACTGGGCGTGAAGCTTTTCGATCGAAATATCCAGCCGGTCTGCCCTACCCCTGCCGGCCGTAAGGTGATCGACCAAGCACGCGTCGTCCTCTACCAGACTTCTCTGATTAAAGATATCGTAAACGAAGAAGAGCAATCTTTGAAAGGCACGTTCCGCCTCGCCGTATTACCGACGATCGCTCCTTATCTGCTTCCCCGCTTTTTCCAGCAAGTATCGGAGAAGCACCCCGATCTGGACATCCGCATCCTGGAAATGCAAACGGCCCCTACGATGAAAGCCCTCCTCAACGGCGAGATAGACGCCGCCATCATCGCAAACCAACCGACGGAGATGCAGCTACAGGGAGACCTCCTATACTACGAACAGTTTTATGCTTATGTAGCCCGCAACGAAAACGTGTTCAAGAAAGAGATGGTCCGTTCCGCAGACATCAGCGACGAACGTCTTTGGCTGTTGGATGAAGGGCATTGTTTCCGTGACCAGCTGATGCGTTTCTGCCAAATGGAAAAAGTCAAACTCCGTCAGGCAGCTTACCGCCTGGGAAGCCTGGAAACTTTTATGCGTATGGTAGAAAGCGGCAATGGCGTCACTTTCATTCCGGAGTTGGCTACCTATCAGTTAAGCGAACAGCAAAAAGAACTGGTACGCCCGTTCGCCATCCCCAAACCGGCACGCGAAATCGTCTGGGTAACCCGCAAGGATTTTATCCGGCATTCGGTTTCAAGTATTCTGATCGAAAGTATCAGGAAATCCGTTCCAAAAGAAATGCGTACGCTGCAAGCGGGATTGAAAGTGGTCTGAAAAAGACCACCTTGTTTATCATCGGATTTTCTAATAGACTATAATAAAAATTTACACTATGGATGTTTTTGATTTATTATTCGGTTTGGGAGGGCAAGCACTCCAGTCTATATTCCAATTGGGATTTATTCCTCAGGAAAAAGATTTCCTTGAACTTACAGATGAACAGTACCGGCTATTCCGGTTGAAAGAAGGAGAATGTAACGAAAAAATCTTTATAATTGCGCCTGTAAATCCCCAAAACGTGATTGAGACGGACTTCGCCGAACTGCCGATCGTGACAGAATCTCAAAAGAACGCTCTTATTGGGGCAGCCGCGACCATAGAAAGATATTGCGAAGGGGAAGACTTCCATACAGATGAAGAAAAATTACGGTTCGCCGCCAAACATTTGCCGGATGTCTTCAGCCGAGGAAGCCAATATGAAAAGTATTCCAAATTCACAGTCACCAAACCGCAAAAGGAGAAGTAATTTACAAAATGATAAAACAACTGCCTTTTCTTTGTCGTGCAAGTGTAGAAGGCAAGGAAAGAAGCTATAGAAACGATTCTCCGGGAGTTAAGGTCCGGCAATAAGTTATTCTTTTGCCAATTTATGTGACACAACGTTGATCGATTTGACTTTTATGCAGGTCATCCCCGGAAGATCGTCAGCAAAGAGGTTCTTTTTTCATCAGGAAGACAATTGGGATTCATTCCTTTTTATAGCTCTTTCAACCTTAAAAAACTGCTTGAAAACATATTATCCAAGAAAGACAGGACAACTTTTTCGTTTTCTCGAATCACTTTCCTCCAATGATCTAAATCATTTTCAGCAATCATCAGTATAACTGCCCGAAATCATCCCAATAGTTTCAAGAAAACATTCAGATGATTTGAAAAATGATTTAGACCATTTCCAAAACCTCGCCTAATCTCACTCGCTTTTCACTCCAGAAGCTTGAATTAGGGAAAAGTGAAGATTGCAAAATATAAAAATAGCACGCATAAAGATATCAAGTACTCGTTTTTCATAGCACATTTCTTTTTACCTTCGCTTTATTAACTTTCACAATTGACGAATTTCAGCAGATTGACGAATATCCGGAAAAAGGGGTCGAAGCCCTGCTACGTTCTTATATCCAATTTGTTCCCAATGCCCGCTTTATCTTTGCCGGAAGGAAGAGTACTACGACTTTACCTGTCATTTCTTCCAAGAGGTAAACCGGAAATTCGACAGTGGCACGTTCTATATATGTATGACGAGTTTGAAGGACATACCAGGTATATGCAGGCACTGATAAACAGATTATACGGTTATGACACAGATATAACAGACAAAACATTCACCAATCGCGCCATACAGGAACTGACGGACGAAGGTGTCTATGGATACCAAAATCTGATAGCAGCCTATTTCGGAGTGGCGGCCAAATTAATGAAAGCGATAGCGAAAGAGGGAACCGTAGCCGAAATAAACTCCGGAAAATTCATCTCGAAATACAAGCTGAAAGCCGCCAGCAGCGTGAACACGGCATTAGGAAAACTGATTGATAGAGAGATTGCCTACAAGTCGGCAAAAGGATACATGATATACGACCGATTCATGTCTATCTGGCTAAGAAGACAACCCTGACGGAATAAATATTTCGGATGTAATGAAAAAAATTATCACTTTATGCTTGTAGTTTCCAAAAAAGCGTTACTTTTGCTGCGTATTTAAAAACAAAGAGACAAAATGAATCGATTTAGCTTTACATATTACTTTTATTACTTTTACTTTAGCAGAGTGAAGGCAGGAGTTTGTATGTGAAGCGTTGATGAATGAATGTATATATCAATAACAAAATATGAAGTCCTGCCGGTTTCGGTGGGACTTTTTTTGTGATTGAAAATTGAGAATTGAAAATTAATAGATAAAGAGAAGATGAAAAAGAAAGTAGCAATCCAGGGAATAGCCGGTTCGTATCACGACATAGCCGCCCGTAATTATTTCGAAGGTGAAGAGATTGAAATTATCGGTTGCAATACATTCAGAGATGTTATTTCGACCATCAAGAAAGATCCTTCCATTTTAGGAATGATGGCGATCGAAAATACAATCGCAGGCAGCTTGTTGCAAAACCACGAGTTGATCCGCGAAAGCGGTTTACAAATTATCGGTGAATACAAACTGCGTATCTCCCACTCGCTGGTTGCACTTCCGGGGACCAATATCCACGATGTCAAAGAGGTCAACTCCCATCCGATCGCCTTGATGCAATGTACCGATTTCCTCGATACGCTGCCCAACGCAAAAGTGGTCGAAAAGGAAGACACCGCCATGAGCGCCCGGTGGATTTCGGAAAACCAGCTGAAAGGACACGCCGCCATCTGCGGGAAACTGGCCGCCCAGATCTACAACATGGAAGTCTTGGCCGAAGGGATCGAAACCAACAAACGCAACTTCACCCGCTTCCTGGCAATCGCCGACCGATGGACGGCAGACGAGATGCTCAAAGGTGAAGACAAAAACAAAGCATCCGTCGTTTTCGCCCTCCCCCACACAGCCGGCAGCCTCTCCAAAGTTCTCTCCGTCCTCTCTTTCTACGACATGAATCTTTCCAAAATACAATCCTTGCCGATCATCGGACGCGAATGGGAATATCTGTTCTATATCAATCTGACATTTACAGATTATCTGCGCTACAAACAGGCATTGGATGCTATTAGACCGTTGACAAAAGACTTAAAAATATTAGGCGAATATGCAGAAGGAAAACAAAGTGTGTAAAACAATTGCACCCGCTAACCGTGTAGGTAGCGTACAGGAATACTACTTTTCCAGGAAACTGAAAGAAGTAGCCGAAATGAATGCCACAGGCAAAAACGTGATCAACCTCGGCGTAGGCAGTCCCGACCTTCCTCCTTCGGAACGGACCATCGAGACTTTGTGTGAACATGCTCGTCAGCCGAACGAACACGGCTATCAGCCGTATGTAGGCATTCCCGAACTGCGTAAAGGTTTCGCCGACTGGTATAAGAAATGGTATGACGTCGATCTCGATCCGAAAACGGAAATCCAGCCGTTAATCGGTTCCAAAGAGGGAATCCTGCATATCTCGCTGGCATTCCTGAATCCGGGCGACGGCGTGTTGGTTCCCAATCCAGGTTATCCGACCTACAGTTCGGTAAGCAAACTGGTTGAAGCCAACCTGATCCCTTACGAACTGAAAGAAGAACTGGGCTGGCAACCGGATTTCGAAGAGCTGGAAAAAATGGACCTCTCGAACGTCAAGCTGATGTGGACCAACTACCCGAATATGCCGACAGGGGCAAATGCCAGCATGGAACTGTACGAGAAGCTGGTCGCTTTCGGAAAAAAGCACGGGATTATCATCTGCAACGACAATCCATACAGCTTCATCCTGAACGAGCATCCGTTGAGCATCCTGTCCGTACCGGGAGCCAAAGACATCTGTATCGAAATGAACTCCATGAGCAAGGCGCACAACATGCCGGGCTGGCGTATGGCGATGCTCGCCTCCAACGCCCAGTTCGTACAGTGGATCCTTAAAGTGAAAAGCAATATCGACTCCGGACAGTTCAAGCCGATGCAACACGCAGCCGTCGAAGCGTTGAGCGCCCCGAAAGAATGGTACGACAATATGAACCGCGTCTACCGCAGCCGGCGCGACCTCGCCGGACAGATCATGCATACGTTGGGATGCGAATATGACGAAAAGCAGGTGGGCATGTTCCTCTGGGGAAAAATCCCCGCCGAGGCAAAAGGCAGCGAAGTGATAGCCGACCGGGTCCTGTACGAAGCCAATGTATTCCTGACACCGGGATTCATCTTCGGCAGCCAGGGCGAACGTTACATCCGCATCTCGCTCTGTTGCAAAAACGAGACTTTGGAAGAAGCCCTGAAGAGAGTGAAAAAGATTTATGATTTATGATTTATGCGTCGCCATCAAATCATAATCCCATAAATCATAAATCATTAATTATAAATCATAAATCATCATACAGTCATGGAAATGGAATTAGAATCAATCATGTTACCCGGTGTAGACCCGCAACGCCCTGTCGTAATCGCCGGTCCGTGTAGCGCAGAGACAGAAGAGCAGGTAATGGAAACAGCAAAAGGAATCGCCGACAAAGGCATCAAGCTGTTCCGAGCAGGAATCTGGAAACCTCGTACCAAACCGGGTGGATTCGAAGGAATCGGTGCAGAAGGCCTACAATGGTTGAAACGGGTAAAAAAGGAAACAGGTATGTACGTGGCTACCGAAGTGGCAACGAAAGACCATGTGTTCGAAGCATTGAAAGCAGGGATCGACGTGTTGTGGATCGGCGCCCGTACAACGGTTAACCCGTTCGCCGTACAAGAAATCGCCGATGCTCTGAAAGGCGTGGACGTTCCTGTTTTGATCAAGAACCCGGTCAATCCGGACTTGGAGTTGTGGATCGGTGCTTTCCAGCGTCTCTACGGTGCCGGTATCCGTCGCCTGGGTGCCATCCACCGCGGTTTCAGCTCGTACGATAAAAAGATGTACCGTAACCTCCCGCTCTGGCATATTCCTATCGAGCTTCGCCGCCGCATGCCGAACCTGCCGATCTTCTGCGATCCGAGCCATATCGGAGGCAAACGCGAACTGGTCGCACCTCTTTGCCAGCAGGCTATGGACTTGAGTTTCGACGGTTTGATCATCGAATCGCATTGTAACCCGGATTGCGCCTGGAGCGACGCTTCACAGCAGATCACGCCGGATGTATTGGATTACGTTCTGAATTTACTGGTTATCCGCGACTCCAACCAGACAACGGAAAACCTGGCCGAACTCCGTCGCCAGATAGACGGTATCGACGAACAATTATTGGAGTTGCTGGCTAAACGTATGCGTATCTCCCGCGAGATCGGCGTGTATAAAAAAGAACACAATATGCCGATCCTGCAATCACCGCGATACAGCGAGATTCTGGAAAAGCGTTCCAATATGGGTGAACAGATGGAACTGAACACGGACTTTGTAAAAGAAATCCTGAAAGAAATCCATGAAGAATCCGTACGCCAACAGATGATCATCATGAATGAATAATAATAATTTGCCAATGTGTCAATCAGAAGGCATGTTTCATTGGCACATTGGTACGTTATTATTGACACATTATCACATTGAAAAATTATTAATAATGAAAATACTGATATTAGGTGCAGGGAAGATGGGATCTTTCTTCACCGATTTGCTTAGTTTTGAACATGAAGTAGCCGTGCTTGAAAACGATCCGAAGCGGATGCGTTTCATTTATAACGCCCTTCGCCTGCAGAAGCCGGAAGAAGTAGCCGAGTTCAAACCTGAATTAGTCATCAACTGCGTGACATTAAGCTATACGATCGAAGCGTTCAAGAATGTCATGCCTTACCTGCAACCCTACTGCATCATCTCGGATATCGCATCGGTCAAGACGCATCTGAAGGAATTTTACGAGACATGCGGCTTCCCGTATGTTTCCACCCACCCGATGTTTGGCCCGACATTCGCAAACCTGGGACAACTGGAAAAAGAGAATACGATCATTATCTCCGAAGGGGATCATCTGGGGAAAATATTCTTCAAAGATATCTACTCCAGCCTGCGCCTGCATATCTGCGAATATACTTTCGAGGAACATGACAAAGTCGTGGCCTACTCGCTCGGTATTCCGTTTGCATCTACAATGGTATTCGCTGCCACGATGAAGCACCAGGATGCTCCGGGTACAACCTTCAAACGTCATATGAAGATCGCCAGAGGTCTTCTTTCAGAAGATGATTATCTCTTGACGGAAATCCTTTTCAACCCGCGCACGCCTCATCAGATCGCACGCATCCAAGAAGAACTGGACATCTTGCAGGGCATCATCAAAGACAAGGATTCGGAAGGGATGAAGGAATACCTGACAAAAATCAGGAAGAATATCGAATAAACACCTGCCTCCTGATCGGGGGTCAGATTATCAGTTTTTCACGCATCCGGTCAGCAGGCCGGATACGAGACCAAAGATAACGAAGACAAGGTAAAATCATACAGATGATTTCGGAAAGTCACCGGGAAAACGTACTTTTGTATGCTTATTTCAAAAAAGAGTGTTTTACGGATGAAGGTATGTATAGCTGAAAAGCCCAGTGTAGCACGCGAAATTGCAGAAGTTCTCGGGGCAACAAAAAAGATGAACGGGTATATTGAAGGGAACGGGTATCAGGTAACCTGGACTTTCGGTCATCTGTGCACTCTTAAGGAACCCAACGATTATTCGGACAACTGGAAACGATGGAGCCTGGCTTCCCTCCCGATGATCCCGCCCCGGTTCGGGATCAAGCTGATCAGCAACCCCACATACGAACAGCAATTCAAAACGATCGAAGAGCTGATGCAGAACGCCGAAATGGTCATCAACTGCGGGGATGCCGGCCAGGAAGGAGAACTGATCCAGCGTTGGGTCATGCAAAAGGCCGGTTGCAAATGCCCGGTCTACCGCCTGTGGATATCTTCGTTGACCGAAGAAGCGATCCGCGAAGGTTTCCAACACTTGAAAGAACAGTCCGATTTCACCAAGTTGTATGAGGCCGGTCTTTCCCGTGCCATCGGTGACTGGCTGTTAGGGATGAACGCGACACGCCTTTACACGCTCCGCTACGGACAAAACCGGCAAGTGCTCTCCATCGGACGGGTGCAGACGCCTACCCTTGCACTTATCGTAAACCGGCAAGCTGAAATAGACAACTTCAAGCCGGAACCCTATTGGGAACTGAAGACAGTTTACCGAAATACGACCTTCTCGGCCACCAAAGGCAAATTCACGAAGAAAGAAGAAGGGGAAGCCTTCCTGGAAATAGTCCGGCAAGAGGATTTCACCGTCACCGACATATCTGAAAAGAAGGGTAAGGAATATGCTCCCCGCCTTTTCGACCTGACTTCGTTGCAGGTGGAATGCAATAAGAAATTTGCTTTCACGGCAGACGAAACGTTGAAGTTGATCCAGTCGCTATACGAAAAGAAGGTGACGACCTACCCGCGTGTCGATACCACTTTCCTGAGTGACGACATTTATCCGAAAGTTCCCAACACGCTTAGCGGCTTGGTCGACTATGCCGATCTGACAGCTCCATTGCTGAAGGCAAAGATCCGGAAAGACAAACGTGTATTCGACAACTCGAAGGTGACGGACCACCATGCCATCATCCCGACCGGCGTACCGGCACGTAACCTGACAGACAACGAACGGAAAGTGTACGACCTGGTGGCCCGCCGTTTCATCGCGGCTTTCTATCCGGATTGCGAAATCTCGACAACTACGGTACTGGGTAAAGTCAGCAAAGTCGATTTCAAAGTAACAGGCAAACAGATTCTGAAACCGGGATGGCGCGTCGTGTTCGGTGCCGAACAAAAGGATCCGGATGCCGAATCTTCAGACGAAGAAGGCGTACTGCCGGATTTCGTGAAAGGAGAAAGCGGCCCCCACAAACCGACATTAGGCGAAAAATGGACACAGCCGCCCAAACCTTACACCGAAGCGACATTGCTCCGCGCCATGGAAACCGCGGGTAAACTCGTGGACAATGACGAATTGCGAGACGCATTGAAGGAAAACGGCATAGGCCGTCCTTCCACCCGTGCCGCCATCATCGAGACGTTGTTCAAACGTAATTATATCCGCAAGGAACGTAAGAATCTCTTCCCTACGGCTACCGGTGTGGAACTCATCGGCACGATACAGGAAGAGCTGTTGAAAAGCGCTGAACTGACCGGTCTCTGGGAAAAGAAACTCCGGCAGATCGAACGGGGCACTTATGAAGCCCGTACTTTTTTGGAAGAACTCAAGCAGATGGTCCATCAGGTAGTGATCAACGTCCTCTCCGACCAGACCGGACGCACCATCACGATCGAGCAGGCTGCTCCGGAAAAGCCCCAAGCCGAAAAAGAACCGAAAGAAAAGAAACCGCGCAAGCCGCGTGCCAAAAAAGAAAAGACTGCCGGTCAGCCGGAAGAAACAACCGCTCCCGCAAAGCCGGTATGCCCTATCTGCAAAAAAGGCGGCATCCTGCGTGGTAAAACCGCTTACGGCTGTTCCGAATATAAGAATGGTTGCACCTTCCGCATGGACTACGCCACTTATGGCGACGGACTATCGGATGAGGAATTGATAAAGGTAATTAGCGGGATTGGGAAATAATACGATTTAATGTGTCCGGATTCATTCAATTATCCCAGACAGTCAATATTTGTATTTGATTGTCTCGCATGATACTCTCAACCATTGGTTCCTACAAACGATTAGGCTCCTTATTTAAATCTTCCTGCTCCATATATCATATATTTGTTGGCAATGATAACCTTATTTCTCTATCTTTGTTCTCAAAATCAAAAATCAATGAAAGAAGAATGGTTTCCTTTGGTGAATGAGGAGGGAGAGACGATAGGGAAGGCGACGCGCAAAGAGTGCCATAGCGGATCGAAGATGTTACATCCAGTAGTGCACCTGCATATTTTCAATGAAGCGGGCGATCTCTACCTGCAAAAGCGTTCGATGAACAAAGATATCCAACCCGGTAAATGGGATACGGCCGTGGGAGGCCATATCGACTACGGAGAGACGGTCGAAGAAGCCCTTCGCCGGGAAGTACGGGAAGAATTAGGGATAACAGATTTCGTCCCGCGATTCATCACCCGTTATGTATTCGAATCGGCCATAGAAAAAGAGTTGGTCAATACCTACCGCACCACTTACGAGGGTCCGGTCACCCCCGACCCTTCCGAACTGGACGGCGGACGTTTCTGGTCCTCTGCCGAAATCCTCGAAAATATAGGAAAAGGAGTTTTCACGCCCAACTTCGAAGGGGAATACAAACGGTTATTCATGTAAACTGCAAAACACTAAAGCATAAAACAATGGCAAAAGAATTAGAACTCAAGTACGGCTGCAACCCCAACCAGAAGCCGTCGCGCATTTTCATGCAGCAAGGGGAACTGCCCATAGAAGTCTTGAACGGACGTCCCGGATATATCAACTTCCTGGATGCCTTCAATAGTTGGCAATTAGTAAAGGAACTGAAAGAAGCAACCGGACTGCCTGCCGCCGCTTCCTTCAAGCACGTAAGTCCGGCAGGAGCCGCCGTGGGAATCGAAATGAGTGACACGTTGAAAAAGATCTATTTTGTGGACGACCTTCCGCTCACTCCTCTTGCAACCGCCTATGCCCGCGCCCGCGGTGCCGACCGCATGTCGTCTTACGGTGACTTCATCGCACTCAGCGACACATGCGATGAAGCGACTGCACGTCTCATCAACCGCGAAGTTTCCGATGGCGTCATTGCTCCCGACTATACGCCGGAAGCACTCGAAATCCTGAAGAATAAACGGAAAGGCACTTACAATGTCATCAAGATCGATCCGGCTTATCGCCCAGCCCCCGTCGAGCACAAAGATGTTTTCGGTATCACATTCGAACAGGGACGTAACGAGATCAAGCTGGACGAAAGCCTGCTGACCAACATCCCGACCCAGAACAAAAACTTCCCGGACGAAGCGAAGCGCGACCTGATCATCGCTCTTATCACGCTGAAATATACACAAAGCAACTCAGTCTGCTACGTCAAGGACGGACAGGCCATCGGTATCGGTGCCGGCCAGCAAAGTCGTATCCACTGTACCCGTCTGGCAGGCAACAAAGCGGACATCTGGTACTTGCGCCAGCATCCGAAAGTAATGAACCTGCCCTGGATCGAGAAGATCCGCCGTGCAGACCGCGACAACACGATCGACGTCTACATCAGCGACGACCATGAAGATGTTTTGGCCGACGGTATCTGGCAGCAGTTCTTCACTGAAAAACCGGAAGTCCTGACACGCGAAGAAAAACGTGCCTGGCTGGACACGCTAAAAGGCGTTTCATTGGGTTCCGATGCCTTCTTCCCCTTCGGCGACAATATCGAACGGGCGCATAAGAGCGGCGTGGATTATATCGCACAGGCAGGCGGTTCCGTCCGTGACGACCATGTGATCGACACATGTGACAAATACGGCATCGCAATGGCATTCACAGGCATACGGTTGTTCCACCATTAAAAAGGAAAACAAGGGTTTCATAACACCGGTGTTATGAAAAGACAAAAAAAGAGGCTATGCAATCAAGCATAACCTCTTTTCTTTTTATCTCGATGAAGATTATTTACACATATCACGAATGATCTGAATCAGCTCGTCACCAATTTCTTCAGCTTCCTGCATCGTGTGGGCTTCGGAATAAATACGGATAATCGGTTCCGTATTGCTCTTGCGCAGATGAACCCATTTTTCAGGGAAGTCGATCTTCACACCGTCGATATCGGTGATATCATACTGGGCGAATCTCTCTTTCACTTTTGCCAGGATAGCATCCACATCGATATCCGGAGTCAGCTCCACTTTCTTCTTCGAAATGAAGTACGGAGGATAGGAAGCACGCAATTCGCTTGTCTTCATCTGTTTCTTTGCCAGATGAGTCAGGAACAGGGCGATGCCCACCAAAGCATCACGACCGTAATGGCTGGCCGGATAGATCACACCGCCATTGCCTTCACCACCGATGATGGCGTTAGTATCCTTCATCTTCGTCACGACATTCACTTCGCCCACTGCTGCCGCGTTATACTCACAACCGTGAGCACGGGTTACGTCACGCAGAGCACGGCTTGAACTCAGGTTGCTAACCGTATTGCCCGGTGTATGGCTCAAAACATAGTCGCTGACAGCCACCAATGTATATTCTTCGCCGAACATCTCCCCGTCTTCGCAGATAATAGCCAAACGGTCTACGTCAGGGTCTACGACAAAACCGACATCGGCTTTGGCATGCTTCATCAAGTCGGAGATCTCCGTCAGGTTTTCAGGGATCGGCTCCGGATTGTGTGCAAAGTTACCGTGAGGAGCACAATGCAGCTTGAAAATTTCCTTTACCCCCAGAGCAGAAAGCAATTCGGGAATAACGACACCGCCTACCGAGTTTACACAGTCGATAGCGACACGGAAATTAGCGGCCTTGATAGCCTCGACATCCACCAAATCCAGCTTCAATACACTCTCGATGTGCTTTTGGTTGTAGGTATTGTTGAGATAGACTTTTCCTAAATTGTCGACATCGACGAATACAAAACTTTCTTCAGCCGCTATCTTCAGTACCTCGGCGCCTTCGGCAGCGTTCAGGAATTCACCCCGTTCGTTCAGTAACTTCAAGGCATTCCATTGTTTCGGATTATGGCTGGCAGTCAAAATGATACCGCCACAAGCTTCTTCCCAGGCAACGGCCAACTCTGTGGTCGGGGTAGTAGCCAGATCGATGTCTACCACATCAAAGCCCATTCCGGTAAGCGTACCGAGAACGACTTGTTTAACCATCGGACCGGAGATACGTGCATCACGGCCTACCACGATCTTGTTTGTTGTCACCTTCGTGTTTTTCTTAATGAATGTAGCATAAGCGGCCACAAACTTGACAATAGCCAACGGATTGAGCCCGTCTTCCGGGTTTCCGCCTATTGTCCCACGGATACCAGAAATAGATTTAATCAGTGTCATTTAGTTAGATTTATTTTATAAAAGTATATTTCACTTTCTCAAAAAAGACAGGAGTTCCCGTACTCTGGAAATCACTGCTCATCAGTTTAAACGGAACGATCAGTTTGACAACCGCGCTGTCTCCCACATAAGGAAGTCCGGCACCTAAACCTTCGCAAATAAATATATCATAATAATAATCCATATCCGGATAAAGGCTGGTGTAATAACCATACCTGAACTCAACTGGAGACGTTCCGTTAGAATGCGGCCCGAGCAGGTTGACAGTACCGGTTCCCATGCTGCTATTTTCCATAAACATCTGAGCAATAAAACGGGAACGGATCGCCGTTTGTCCCAACACCGCACGTTCGCTGTTTCCTCTATTGACGATATTCAGATAAACACCATTATCCAACTCAACAAATTCATTTTCCTTAAAAATACTGTCCTTAGGAAATTCATCTAAAAAGACGAATCCGCTATCAACCTGCAAACGCTCGATCGCTTTTCTTTGGGCCTTCAACATATCAGTGTATGACTTTGTCTTGTCACACGACACCACCATTATGGCAGTGCACATAATCAACAGGATATAAAAACCTCTCTTCATCTGTTACGTATTTATTGTAAATGAATGGCAAATGTATATAATCTCAGCCATATCTCAGGCATGTTTGTTTAAATCTTCTGTTTTATTAGGATTAAATACCCTTAAACCCTCCTCAAACACGGCAACAGCATCGGCCAATGAACCATGGAATTCTCCACCCGAAGCATTTTTATGTCCGCCGCCATTGAAATACCGGCTTGCAAACTGGTTGCAGGGGAAATCTCCGACAGACCGAAGCGAGATCTTCACATAATCCTTATCTTCGCGGATAAAGACACTGAAAGCCACATTCTCGATGCTCAACGGCAGGTTGACAAATCCCTCCGTATCGCCTGTCACATAATGGAAACGGTTCATCTCTTCCAACGAAAGCGTGATCAGAGCGGCGTTTTGCTCCGGATAAACCTTCATCTTTTCATACAAGACGTATCCCATCATGCGCAAACGGCTTTCCGAATAGACCTGGTTCACTTTCCGGTAGATCAAATCCTTATCGATGCCTTTCTTGATCAGTTCGCTTATGATCGTATAAATCTCCGGCTTATTCGAGTTGTAGGTAAACGAACCGGTATCCGTCATCATGCCCGTATAGATACAAGCGGCACAATCCTTATTGATCAGGTCGAACATCCCCATGCGGCAGATGAAACGGAAAACCATCTCGCTCGTAGACGACATTTCAGGATATGACATCGTAACCCGGCAAAAATCGGCCGGATTCAGATGATGGTCGATCATCACCCTACGCCCCTCTGCCGCCACAACAGCCGGAGCCAGTTTCTCGATACGCTTGGGTTCGTTGAAATCGAGGCAGAATATGACATCCGCATCCCGGATCAACTGCTCGGCAAAATCAGGATATTTCTCATGAATGACGATTTCCTTATGACCCGGCATCCATTTATAGAACTGAGGAAAATCGTTGGGAACCACTACCGCCACATTATCTTTTCCATAGGCTGTCAAAAAATGGTACAGTCCCAATGCGGAACCTATAGCATCCCCGTCAGGGGTAACGTGTGTCACTATTACAAAACTTTCGCCTTTCTCGACGTACTTCTTGGCTTTCTGAATTTTCTCTTCGTGAATGATTTTCGTAATCATATATTCTCTTATTTTCAGTGACAAAGGTACTACTTTTTTTAGATTCCGCACAGCTTTAAATTCTCAATCACCCGGACAAGGAGTATAATTAACAACAAAAACAGCGTGACAAACAGATAGCGCGAACGCCCGGTATGACCATACAATAAGGTGGACAAAAGCATTCCATACGCCACCAGCATCATTAGGAAATCGAACCGGAAAGAAAAAAACGCTCCCGGCACCCGGCTAAAAGAATCTACGATCCAGAGCAAACGATGCGCAAGCCATTCCACAACAACCTGCAACCACTCAGCACCCGGAAAACCTGCCGGCAGCAACATCCAGACCAGGCATACAGGCACCAACAGCGTCGCCAACAAGGTAAGTGGCAGATTCGTCAACAAAAAGACGGTTGAAAATCGCCCGAAATAATAAAGACAGAGGAACGTCGTGCCGATTTGTGCCGACAGCGTTACGGTGATCCATCTCCACGGAGTCAGAAAAAGGGGATTGCGGATTTCTATCAAATGTTGTAACCGGGGCTGAAAATACAAAATGGAAAACACGGCCAAATAGCTTAGTTGAAAACCGATGTCGAACAGAAAAAGCGGTTCATAAACCAACATGCCGAAAGCCGAAGCCGCCAGAATGTTATACCGTTCCGTCATCCTCCCCAAGACAAGTCCCGTCAGAAACAAAGTCAGCATCAATCCTGCCCGGACAGCCGAGGCGGCACACCCTGTCACCGCAACAAAAGCCCACAACAACGCAATGGTCGACAGATACCGGACCCACTTGGCAAGCCCGTTACGGGGGAGAAAAGAAAGAAGAAAAGACAAAAATCCACAGACGATTGCCACATGAAAGCCGCTTACGGCCAAAACATGCGCTACCCCTGTAGCTGAAAAACGGTCTCTCACTTCCCGGCTCATGGCTTGCCGGTAACCGACGGTAATAGTGGCCAGTACGGATTTTTCTTCATCGGTCAGATTCAGTTTTGCGATCGGTTCCAATAATCGCTGCTGTTCTTCCCGGGCCCAACGGGAAAGGCCGGAAACCGGATGCTCCGATACAGATTCAGACTGCGAATAAGCAGTCTTTTGTATCGAAAGGAAAAGCAACAGGGACAAAAAAACCGCTCCCCACAGCCAACGGGTTTCATAACAAAAATATTCCCGCCCTCTCAAGGTTAGACCGGCTGTGGCAAGGGCTATAACAGGCAGCAATAATAATACCCAAGAATAAATACAACACGAAAAAACGGTCTGCAACATAATCCCCGTGATCCAGACAAGCAGCGGACGGGCAAATGGACGGATCTGTAATTCTTTTATCATAATTCTTTCAGTTCCCGGATCGTCTTCAACGGATCAGGAGAACGGAAAACGAAGCTGCCGGCAACCAGCACGTCTGCACCCACTTCAAGCAAAGGTTTTGCAGTCTGCATATTCACCCCGCCATCGACTTCGATCAAGGTGTTCAATCCTTTTGCCAGGATCATATCTTTCAGACGAGCCGTTTTATCTATCGAATGTTCGATAAATTTCTGTCCGCCATACCCCGGATTCACCGACATGAGCAACACCATATCCAAGTCCTGCAAGATATCTTCCAACAGGGATATCGGCGTATGCGGATTCAATGTGACAGCCGCCTTCATCCCCGCCTCTTTGATCGCCGCCACCGTACGGTGAAGATGCGTACAGGCCTCATAATGCACATTCATCATATAGGCGCCCGTAGCCGCCACTTCCGGAATGAACTTTTGCGGCTCCACGATCATCAGATGTACATCCATCGGTTTCTTGCAGATCGGTTTCAACGCTTCCAGAACCGGAAAGCCAAACGATATATTAGGGACGAACACCCCATCCATGATATCCAGATGCAACCAATCGGCATCACTCTTATTGATCATTTCCACTTCCCGCTGCAGGTTCAGAAAATCGGCAGCCAACAGAGAAGGTGCTATTTTATGTTTCATACTTCTTTTTGCTTTTCTGCAAAGGTATGAAAAAAGAAAGAGAATACCAGTAAAGGCATCCTCTTTCCAAATTTCTTAGTTCATTACCAAACCACAGAATTCCGTGCGTAAAGCGGGTTCTGAATGATAAACCCTCGCAAATTGAGTAAGGAAATCAAGTGTTTGCCGACGCGGCGTTGTTTTCCTTTCTTTTCGGTTCCTGTCTGTTTTATTTTCTATTTCATTCATACATTGAGTAGAAAGTCTCTTCATAGGCAGCTCGTTTTTTATCTTGTTTGATAATAAAACGGGAAGGCTTTCTCCTTATTGTATGACAAGAAAATAAATTTTCATTTTTTACGATCAGGCCATCGACAGCTCGATACTGTTTTCTTCCGCCATACGGCGCATATTCAAGATCGCATAGCGCATACGCCCCAGAGCCGTATTGATGCTCACACCGGTAATATCAGCAATTTCTTTAAAACTAAGATCCTGATAATAACGCATTTCCAATACTTCGCGTTGGCTGTCGGGCAGATGCTTCACCAGTTTTTTCACATCGGACAATACCTGATGGCGTACGATGTTATCTTCGATCGTACCGTCACAAAGTTTGATATTATTGAAAAGATCCACTTCCACCTCATCGTTTGAAACCGTATTTTCGCTACGTTCCTGGCGGAAGTTGTCGATAATCAGGTTATGAGCAATGCGGGTAATCCATGCCTTAAACTTGCCGTTTTCGGTATAACGGCCTTGTTTAATAGTCATAATCACCTTAACAAAAGTCTCCTGAAAGATATCTTCTGTGAGATCTTTGTTATGAACTATAAAGTAAATGTAGGAGTGTATGCTACTTTTATAACGATTCAACAATACATCGAAAGCAGCATTATTACCTTCTGCATAAAGAACAACCAACTCTTCGTCAGTCATCATTCTTAAAGTCTTCATTACTTCTATATTTTTAGTTTTTTCTTGAGTAATGTTTATGCTATAGGCAACGATGTTTAAAATTGTTAGACAATACTATTATTTATATTTACAAAGGCAAAAGAACGAAAAGTATTTTAAATAGGCAAACATTTCCTTTATTTTTACGCAAAAAAGCCCCCTGCCCGTACGTTTTATGTACGAACAGGGGGCTTTTACGAACAAAGTCGCCATTCACAACAGGCTGGATTTGATAAATTCTTCTATCTCTTGTGCAGTAACAGAATAAACTGGTTACAATTGATCAAATCCGGCATCTCTTGTGAAACGATTGCTATTAGTAAGCATAGCCAACAAATTTTTAGATTTCAACTTATGCCCGGAATAACTTAAAGCCAAAGAAATTAAATCATTTATAGACATACCACTTTTCAAAATAGAAAAGATATCATAATAATCACGGAAATAACTTCGCCGTAACATGACTTCCATCTTCTCCGTTTTACAAGTACGCCACTTCATAAAGTCCAAATCTTCACTCTGGCGAGTAGCCATAGATTTGATATAGGCATCCGGTTTCTTTACTTTAAAGTAATACCAAGCAAAAAAGCGGTTCAACGTATAAAGATATTCCTCTTGAGGAATAAGATAGTCCAGCCACACTTGTTTTATCTTCTTGAATGAAAATATCTGAAACAGCTGGTTGATTTCTTCCAAATCCAAGTGCAACAAAGTTTTCTCTATCAATATTTCATCCGAAACCTCATTGACCGAGCTTTCATTGTACGACCAGAAACAATGCTCTTGCTTCAACTTCGCCAACAGTTCTTGTTTTACTGCATCTACGGACATTCCCTTCAGTTTTAGAATAAGACAAAAATAATGGTTCTTTTGATCTTACACAAATTATTAAGTGAGTCTTTTTCTGGAATTATTTCATCACGACACGACAATGAAAAGAGCATGTTACATACTAATAAACATGCCAATAGCTTACTTAATATTTCCATAACATTCAGATTTAAATAAAAAAACATAAAAACAACGTAGTTAAAAACAAATAGAAGCACTTCTTTATAAAAGGTTGGTTCCATCAGGCAAATTCTGATAAAAACACAAAGGTTTAGGAAGAAATGTAAGGATCTAAGATATATTCACTCTCTGTACAGAAAAATAATAAATCAACACTACAATATTAATACAATACATTCATATAAACAAATTTTTTGTTTGTTTTTTCAAAAAAAAACCTCTACCCGTAAATAAGTTACACGGATAGAGGATGAATTATATAATCTATATTAGTTAAAACTTATAACCTAACGTAAGGGCAACTTGGGTAGTATTTGTTTTCAGCCCGATTGCTTCTGAATCGACAAGCGTGTGAAAACCATTATTATCTTCTATAATAACTTTAGAAAACGTATAAGCATCTTCCTTATATTGACGATATACACAAGCCAAATCCATATAAAAATTAGGAGTAAAACGATATCCAAAACCTACGGAATACGAAGTTGTTCCTTTATCCAAGGTATAATGGGCAACTGTTCCTGCCGGAAATACCTCGAAAGCCCCTTCTCTAAACTCCTTTTTCATCGGACTTGTCCGCCAGTTAGCACCGGCACGAATAGCGAATTGAGGAGTTATTTTTATCTCAGTTCCAAGCTTTATCGTATGAGCATAACCAAAATCTTTTTTAATTAAATCTTTATTTATATCTGTATATTCATATCCATCCTGGTCGGAAAGCTTCATAAAGCTATAATTTCCTAATTCATAATCCAAACTAATCAAAGCGGTTTGTCCAATAATACCAGCAACACTAAAAATCCACTTATCCGCAGTACGAAGTTTATACATTGTATAAGGATTCGGATTACTTGGAGTTGCACCATTTGCTTTTGCTGGATCAAAATTCCCATTAAGCGTTTCTGCACTTCCAAAATAAGAATCTGTCAACTTATACCAAATAGGAGAATTATAAGCGACACCTAAACGCAGGTAATCAGAAGGACGAATAATTGCTCCTATATTAAATGAATACCCAGTACCATCGGTTCTTAACTCATTATCCCAAAACAAATGATCTATAGAACCATCTGTATAATAATATTCTTCTGTATATTCAGAAGACATCCGATAATTCAAATCAGTTACAGAAATAGTAGCACCTAAAAAAAACTTATTTGAAATATTTGTAGCAAACGAAAAATCATATTGGTCAATAGCCCCTCTTTCACTGACTTCCAATGAAGAAAGATCCGGTCGACTATCAGGATACCACGTCTGATTCGCCTCATCCCACTCTGCAAAAGTTGAATGATACATATCATCATTTGCATCCTTTTTATTTGCTCCAATCATTCCTGATTGATAAGCTAACCCTGGTAACCAAACTCCTCCTAAATCATTATATGCTGCAATTGATTCACTATTAATCTGATTAAATGGAGGCATATCATTTTCTTTAACACCAAACCAGCCACCATTATTATCAGTTCCAACATAAGAAGCCTTAGCTGCAGCATAGTCAGCTAACGAAAAATTTTGAGTACCGGATAAACGATAATTACGATTGAAGTTCTTTACTCGATTATAAGAGAAGCCAACATTCCACCCTATTACCCCTTCATCATTTCCTGTGGGAAAATATCCTACATAGGCGATATTATCAAAATTAAACTTTGTTTTACTGCCATCAGCCTTTGAACCATTCCAGTCGGATTTCGTTTTGATCGATGACAAACTCAATGTTGTAACCACTTCCGAGCTACGATAGATTCCCAGGCCGGCCGGATTGGAAGACATTGCAGAAATATCCCCCCCCAATGCACCAAAAGCACCTCCCATACTCAAATAGCGGGCAGTACCATTTAAATCGGTTTGAGAATACCTATAGGCATCCAACTCGCCTTGCGCAAACGCAGCACCACCACTTAATAGGAATGCTGAAACTAATAAGCATGCTATTCTATTCATCACTTTTTTCTTTTACTAATACCTTTTATTGATAAAGGGGCAGAAATCTGCCCCTCAATATTTTATATTACAAACAACTCGTTACCGACGGCCACCACCGCTTCTGCCGCTACCGCCACCACCACCAGAACGGCCACCGCCACCACTGTAAGAAGAACCGGAACTACTACTTCTTGAAGGTGTATAAGTGCTCTGGCTTCTTGACTGAGAAGAACGAGTACTACTATTATCAAAACTACTTCTATTATTACTTCTTGCCGGAGCTGTGTACTGACGGTTTGAAGAATTAGAAGATGATGAGCGAGAAGAAATACGTGAAGATGAAGATGATCCAATTGTATTAGCATCATTCCGACGGCTTACACGTGTTCTTGCCGAGCTACTGGAAGAGGATGGACGCGCTGTAATACTTTCATTTCGGATAGTTGTACCCTGTGAAGCAGAAGGGCGACCAGATCGATTGCTTCTGTTACTGACAACAGAAGTGCTTCCATCTCCTCTCAAAGAAGTGGCTGAGCCATTATTGTATCTATCACGCGAAGACTGCCTATAAGTCGAACTACCATTTCTACCTCCGCTACCTCTATAACTATTTGCATAAGAAGTTGAACGACCTGCATTAGTACGATAATACGGTGTTGCATGATGGTGATGATGCCCCCAAGAGCCACCCCAATATCCACCGCCCCAATAACCGGGTCCCCAGTAACCAGGTCCCCAGTAACCAGGCCCCCAGCCCCAGGACGGTCCCCAGTAGCCGGCATAGAAGCCGCCCCAACCCCAGCCGAAGCCGAAGGAGGGACCGTAGCCCCAATAGCGGGCCGGGCTGTAGATCCAGGGATCATACCAACCGCCGTACCAGCCACCATACCATCCGCTGTACCACGGATCATAGTAACCGCCCCAGCCGTTGCCGATATTCACATTGACACTTACGTTGGCATTGCCATTGGAATAGTCCGTATCGTAGCCATACCCGTAGTACCCGTCACTCAGATACAGATCGACCTGGTCTGCTCCGGCAATCGTAATCTTGCTCGGCGAATGGTAACGGATGATACGCTCGGTATATTCCGTATCCGAACGGCGTTCCTTTTTAGAACCGGAAGCGACCGTTGCTTCATTATCCATATCGTCGTTATATTCGGCCAGGACTTCACCCTCCGATTCTTCGTCATACGGCTCTTCCACGTCGACCGAAGTATAGCGGCGGTTATATTCATCTACATCGCGTTCTTCATCAGACACAGCACTCTTGCGTTTGCTTGTGCTGTATGTAGACGCTATTGCCGTGCGTTCCACTTTCTCTTTAGGCTGTATAACCTTCTCTTCTGTTTTTTCTTTCTTATCTTTTTTGCTGGAAGAGAAATACACATCATCAAAGAACTCCTCCTGGGCTGCGGCACTGAAGCCAACCAGAAGCATCACCATCAAAGACGTTAATTTCATGGGTTTCATATTCGTTTCTCCTCTACTTTATAATTTTTCTACTCTTTAGACTAAATACAAGGGGGTAGGTTTAATTACCCTTTCTGCCTCATTAATAAAAACCATCCATTTTATTGACAAATATAGCTGTTTCCAAATAGTTTCCAAGCATTTATATATACTTTAACGATCCGGACCGCTTCATCGTCCGATAATCCCTATTTACAGATAAGATGCTTTGGAAGAAAGAAACGCTGCAGTGCATATGGAAAAGAATAGGTTCACCCGATATTTCATGGAAATAAGACCTCGTTTGATAATCAGAAGAAATGATGGCACATCCTTTATTTGAAATGTTAAATTATACAATAACATCCCTTAAAAGAGCGATATTCATATTTATCTATCATCCAGCATCTTATACTTTTGAAGGTTTCTTAAAAAATATTACCCGCAATAGAAATTTGAAATAAACGGGGTAGAAAACCCAATTTTATGCACTACTGTTTCGATTTGGACCAACGGGTATTTTGGAAAACCGTACAATAACTACAAGAACTTCGGTCCGGATAGAGAAGACGCTGTTGCGCGATGAATTTATCCCTATCTTTCATCTCATTACCTTGTTAAATCGGACGGAAAAAGTATTCATTTTCCGGTTCCGCTTATATAACGCGCCAACATGTCCCGCAACCTCCCGGTCGCTTTCTGCAACTGTACGTCGACCGTATTGACGCTTATGCCCAAGTCTTTCGCGACCTCGGCATAGGACTGTTTTTCCTCGCGTACACGGATAAATATTTCACGGCATCGTTCCGGCAGGCGGTCGAGGGCCTTGACATAGTGGGCGAAAAGTTCCTCACTGACCAGGATGTCTTCAGGCGATTCGCCGGATAGGAGCGTACCGTCAAAAGCATCCGCCGCCATGTCTTTCCGGCGCTGTTCTTTTTCAAGATAGTTCAGGGAGGCATTTTTTATCATGATAAAGAAATAATCTTCCAGATTGGCAATATGGTGCAAGGACTCGCGGCGTTCCCATATTTTCAGGAACACATCGAGGACGACCTCCTGCGCCCATTCTTCCGTATGCAGGTAGTAGTAGGCTATACGAAAGAAACGGTCGAAGCAAAGATTATAAAAACAGCGCAGAGCAGTCTGGGAATTCTCTTCTTCGATCTGCCTTAAATATTTTCTGATCTCCTGCTCTGTCATCGTCTCATCTTCTATAACCTGCGCAAAAATAGTCAAATTTTCAAATTATGTCCATCATAATAAAAAAATCCGGGACGAAGCATAGGGTATTTGCCGGCTGAACCATCTTGGTAATACAAACACGAGTATTAACTTATCAAACTATATGAGATATGAAAGCAATGCATACACAATTATGGGGATACTTGCTCATTACACTGTTGCTGGCGGGATTCACTCCTCTGCAGGCGCAAACGGATTCGGCTGACGAAGGGGGTTACATCACGGTCAGTGGTATCGTAAAAGATAAAAAGAGCAAAAAGAGCCTGGAATATGTCAATATTTCCATTCCGGGCAGTACGACCGGCACGGTCACGAACGCCGACGGTGAGTTTTCCTTCAAGGTAAAGGATTCCATCCATGCCAAAGAAGTGGAGATTTCGCACCTCGGATATTTCAACAGCAAAATAGAACTCAACGGCAAGGATGTGGAAGAACAGACCGTATGGCTGACCCCCTACACGAATATGCTCGACGAAGTGATCATCCATGCCCGCGACCCGCGCTACCTGGTGGAAGAAGCAATCAAAAAGATTCCGGCCAACTACAATTCGAAACATAGCCTCCTGACCGGGTTCTACCGCGAAACGGCCCAGAAAGGACGCCGGTATATCAACATCTCGGAAGCGGTGATCGATATCTACAAGACTCCTTACGACGAGGGAGTAGACCGCGATCGCGTACAGATATTCAAAGGCCGCAAGCTGCTCAGCCAGAAAGCGAGCGATACATTGGCTGTCAAGCTATTGGGAGGTCCTAACATGTCCGTCTATGTGGACGTGGTGAAGAATCCGGATGTCTTGCTCGACCTCGAAAGCCTTCCTTACTATAAATTCCGGATGGAAGAAGCGACAACGATCAACGACCGCCCGCAATATGTTATCAATTTCGAACCGCAAGCCATATTGCCGTATGCGCTTTATTACGGAAAACTATACATCGACAAGGAACGGCTCTCTTTCACCCGGGCCGAGTTCTTCCTCGACATGAACGACCGCAACAAGGCCACGCAGGCGATCCTCCGGAAAAAGCCGTTCGGGCTACGGTTCAAACCGGTCGAAGTCTCGTTCCTGGTCAACTACAAGGATCGCAACGGGCTGACATATCTGAGCTACATCCGTAACGGCGTCCGCTTCAAATGCGACTGGAAACGCAAATTGTTCTCGACCAATTACACCATCCTTTCGGAGATGGTCGTAACGGACGGCAAGGAAAGCAACGCAAACACCATTCCCTACAAAATGGCATTCAGGCAAAACCAGTCCCTATCGGACAAGGTTTCCAACTTTGCCGATGAAGATTTCTGGGGTTCCTACAATATCATCGAACCGACGGAATCACTGGAACATGCCGTCAACAGGCTGAAGAAGCAACATAAATAATATGCCGATCAAACAATCTGCCGATTTGCGAATGAATAGATTAATGTATAAATTAGCAACATTTCCCAATCGGAACATTGGCATATCGGCACATTGAATAATTACAAAACATGAAAGACCTGCTTATACTTACAAAGATCAAAGATGGAGACGTCAAGGCTTTTGAACAAGTTTTCCGTCTGTATTATCTGCCTCTTTGTATGTATGCAGCCAGCATAACCGGGAGAATGGATATCGCGGAAGAGATCGTGCAGGAATTATTCTATGTGTTTTGGAAGGAAAGGGAACGGTTACAATTGTTCCATACGATAAAGAGCTATTTGTATGGAGCCGTGCGTAACCAATCCCTCCAGTACTGGGAACAACAGGATGTACGCAACCGTTACCGGGATGCCGTCCTCTCCCGCCCGGACAAAGACGGCACGCGGGACGATCCACAGGAGCAGATCGAATACAAGGAACTGGAAGCCCTGGTAAACCGGACACTCGAAAAGCTCCCCGAACGCCGTCTCCGCATATTCCGGATGCATCGCTTTGAAGGAAAAAAATATGCGGAGATCGCTTCCAGCCTCTCCCTGTCGGTCAAAACAGTCGAGGCCGAAATGACAAAAGCACTCCGAACACTACGGGACGAATTAGAGATTTACATGAAATATGATTGAAACAGAAAGAAATAAAAGAAAAACAGACCGGGCGTGGAACACGCTGTACCAACGCCTGGATGAAGAAGGGCTGCTTTCGGACAGGCCGGCTTCGCCATTCAGAGGCCTTGTGTGGAGAGGAGGAGCGGCAGCCGCCATCGCCCTTCTTTGCCTGCTTGTGTCTGTCGCCTATCTGGGCAGGCCCGGACAGGATGCGGACCCGAATCTGCTCACCCGCCAGAACAGTGAGACGGCAACGGCATTGGTAACCACCCTTGAAGATGGTTCCGTGGTCTATCTGGCAGGAAACACTTCATTGATGTATCCCGAACATTTCTCTTCCGACCGGCGGGAAGTGAGTTTGCAGGGAAATGCCTTATTCGACATAGCCGGTAACCGCAAGCGGCCGTTCGTGATCGAAACCGAAGATACGCGTATCGAAGTGTTAGGGACGGCTTTCAATGTGAAAAGTAACGGTAGCTCTCCTTTCGAACTGTCCGTACAGCGGGGAGAAGTAAAAGTGACATTGAAGAAGAACGGTCAGGACATCCACGTAAAAGCGGGGGAAACCGTCACGCTCCTCTCCCGGAGACTGCAATTGAGCACGACGCCCGACCCGGCCTTGTTCGACCGCTATACCGAACGAATCAGGTTCAAGGACGAGAAGTTGGGCAATATCCTGCGGGTGATCAATCTACAAAATCCGGATATCCGGTTGGAGACGACACCGGAGCTATGGGACCGGACGCTTACCGTCACCTTCTCCAACGATACGCCCGAAGCAATGGCTGAACTGATCTGCCTTGCCCTCGACCTGAAGAAAACACGGCAGGACAACACGATCCTCTTATTCAATTGACAATTGATAATTTACAATTAATTGTTTTCTATAATACAGTGAAGCTAATGATTCAGATTTTTCGCCTTCTCTTTCTGTGCCTTTGGATGCTTTTGCTTCCGACAGGTCCGTTACGCGCAGGAGAAGGCGATGATGTCCTGGCCCGCATGATTCATTTATCCAAAGAAAAAAATACCGTCTACCGCCTGCTTGACAAAGTAACGGAGCAGACCGGTTTTCTCTTTATCTATGACAGCAAGCTGATCGATAATGAAAAAACGGTACGCATCCCGAAAGGCGACTACACCATCCGGCAGGCAATCTACCTGATCGTAGGAAACAAAGAGCTGAACCTACGTGTCATAGGCGATCACATCCTGATCTCCGGGCCGCAATCCGCCGGGCAAGTTGCCCTTCCCGATAGCCTTCCTCCAGAAATAACAGACCACCATTTCATTGTCAAAGGAATCCTACAGGACAAACAAACGAATGAACCGATCGAGGCAGGCACCATAGGAGTCCTTAATACTTCAATCGGCAGCATCACCAACGCAAACGGGGAATTCCGGCTCACGCTGCCCGATTCGCTCCGCCGGTCCACGCTCTACTTCTCCCACCTGGGCTACGAACCCCGCAAGATAGAAGCCTTCCCCCTCGCCGGACAGAACACGGTGATCGCACTCGATGCCAAAGTGATCCCGATCCAGGAAGTCGTGGTGCGCATTGTCAACCCGCTCCGCCTGCTTCGCGACATGAAGGAAAACATCCGGAAGAATTACCCGCAATCCCCCGCTTACCTGACCACTTTCTACCGGGAAGGAATCGAACGGAAAAATAGATTCGTAGGATTGACGGAGGGCGTATTCAAAGTTTATAAATCGGCCTACAAGCCCGGTCCGGCACCGGACCAGGTCAAACTGCTCAAAATGCGCCGGATCATCAGCCAACAGGAAAAAGACACGCTCATCGCCCGGATGAAGTCGGGAATCAGCGCCAGCCTGAGCCTGGACTTGATAAAGGAATTGCCCGACTTTCTTCTGACGGATGAAAAGATAGAACCCTATATGTATGCCTCTACCGATATCGCCGTGATCGACGACCGGTTAGCCCATGTGATCTATTTCGAGCAAAAAGGAAATATCGGCTCCGCCCTTTACCGGGGAGAACTGTATATCGACACGGAAAACAACGCATTGCTCCGCACCCACTTCGAAATCAACCCGAAACATATCAAACAGGCTACCGGGATGCTGGTGGAGAAAAAGAGCCGCAACCTGAAGATCACTCCCCAAAAGGTGATTTATACCGTAACGTACAAACCTTACAACGGCCAGTATTACATCAACCATGTCCGGGGCGACCTCTTTTTCAAGATAAAGAAAAGGAAACAGCTGTTCGGAACTTTCCCGCTGCATACCTGGTTCGAAATGGTCACCTGCAAAATAGACACGAACCGGGTAAATCGCTTTGCCCGTAGCGAAGCGCTACCGACACGGACAATCTTTGCAGAAACCCGATTTGCTTACGACGAAAAGTTCTGGGGCAACTTCAACGTGATCCCACCAGAAGAAAGGCTCAATGAAGCGATCGGGAAAATATCGTCAAAAATAGAAGAGACAGAAGAGTAACCCCCTAAAAATCATAAAGAGGACCTTTTCTCAAAGGTCCTCTTTATAGGTTTTAATAGGTATTAGTCTTTAAGGCAAAAAGATTGTTTAGGTTATCTGCTTACAAAGATGAGGCATTTTAAATTACTGAACAAATAAAAAAAGATATTATAAAACACATTTTTAAGATTATCGAAACTTATTTGCAGCTTCTTCTATTTTTTAACAATATTGGACTGCTGCCGGAATACCGGTTCAGAGACATCAAAACCACCTCATATCTTTGATTATGAAGCAAATTAATACATAATATTCCTATTCTGCAATAAAAAAACACATTTTCACGACAGATCACCCTCGGAGCATTGTTTTAAATACATACAAACCGCTACAGATATTTTTAATATTTCAACCCATCAAGTATCGCTTCAGTATCCGATTTTTCTGTAATTTTGCACTACGTACCGAGGTGACATTAGGTGCAGACATAACATTCTAAAACAGTTTTATCGTATGTATACCGTTATCAAACGTATGGAGATTTCGGCAGCCCATAGTCTGTCGCTTTCCTATCCGAGCAAATGCGAATATCTGCATGGTCACAACTGGATTATCATTGTGCATTGCCGTTCCAAAGAATTAAACGCAGATGGTATGGTGATCGATTTCAGCCATATCAAGCAGGTTGTGAAAGATCAGTTCGATCACCGGAACCTCAACGAGGTGCTCCCTTTTAACCCGACGGCCGAGAATATCGCCCGGTGGATATGCGACCAGCTCCCCACCTGCTATAAAGTAGAAGTTCAGGAATCAGAAGGAAACACGGCGATCTATGAGAAAGATTAACGAGATATTCTACAGCCTTCAAGGAGAAGGGTTCCATACGGGAACGCCTGCCGTCTTCGTCCGCTTCTCCGGATGCAACCTGAAATGCAGCTTTTGCGATACCCGGCACGAGGAAGGAACCTCGATGTCGGATGAAGAGATTTTACAGGCAGTCTCGGCCTTCCCTTCAAATGTCGTTATCCTGACAGGGGGAGAGCCTTCGCTTTGGATCGACCAGGCGTTTATCGACCTGCTGCACCGTGCGGGGAAATATATCTGCATCGAGACTAACGGGACAAACCCGTTGCCGGAAGGCATCGACTGGGTAACCTGCTCCCCGAAAGGGGCTCCTTTGCGGCTGGCGCATATCGATGAGGTCAAGGTGGTTTATACGGGGCAGGACCTGACGGAATATGCAGGCTTGAAAGCGACTTGGCATTTCCTCCAACCCTGCTCCTGCCGGAACACCAAAGAGGTGGTAGAGTATATCCTCCACCACCCCCAATGGCGTCTCAGCCTGCAGACACACAAGTTGATAAATATCAATTGAAAATTAAAAATTAAAAATTAAAAAATGAAAGTCAACTTCGTATCTTTATCACTTTTACTTTTTAATTTTTAATTCTTAATTCTTAATTTTCAACTATACCGTACTTCCATCCCGCGCACCTCATCGTTCACCCGGCCATTGTCGTAGGCCGAGTGCCCGTTGACGAATGTTTTCCAGACGGCATGGTGGAATGTGTAGCCTTCGAAGGGAGACCAGCCGCATTTATACAGTATGTTCTCTTTTGCCACCGTCCAGGTTTCTTTCGGATCGACCAGGACAAGGTCGGCATAATAGCCCGGACGGATATAGCCGCGGCGATCCACACGGAAAAGCTCTGCCGGCATATGCGCCATCTTTTCCACCACCTTCTCGTAGGTGAAACGGCCCTCCATCGCCAACTCCAGCATGACAATGAGCGAATGCTGGATCAGCGGGCCTCCGGAGGCGGCTTTCAGGCAGCTTCCCTCCTTCTCGGAAAGGAGATGCGGGGCATGGTCGGTCGCCACGATATCGATCGTGTTGTTGTTAACGGCTTCGCGGAGCGCCGTACGATCTGCCAGCGTCTTGATAGACGGATTCCATTTGATACGGTTTCCGAACTGTTCATAATCGTCCTCATGGAACCAGAGATGATGCACGCATACTTCACCCGTGATCTTCTTTTCACCGAGCGGAAGCTTGTTGCTCAGCAAAGAAAGTTCCTTTGCCGTCGAAAGATGCAGGATATGCAGGCGGGAACCGAGACGGTCAGCCAGTTCGGCAGCCTCGGACGAGGAGGCATAGCAGGCTTCCTCGCTACGGATCTTGCTATGGAAGGAGATATCCAGGTCTTCACCGTACAGGCCCGTATAGTGGGCGATGTTCCGTTTGATGACTTCCTCCTTTTCGGCATGGATGGCGATAAGCATTCCGGCTTCGCCGAAAATACGTTCCAGGCTCTCCTTCTTATCGACCAGCATATTACCGGTGGAAGAACCGAGGAAGAGTTTCAGCCCCGGCACACGGCTACGGTCCAGTTTACGGATTTCATCCATGTTGTCGTTCGTCCCGCCGAAGAAGAAGGAATAGTTGGCGACCGACGTTTCGGCTCCCCGTTGCCACTTCCACTCCAGATCGGCAAGGGTCGTCGTCTGAGGTTTCGTATTCGGCATGTCCATGAAGGTAGTCACTCCACCGGCCACGGCGGCACGGCTTTCGCTGGCGATATCGCCCTTATGCGTCAGTCCCGGTTCACGGAAATGCACCTGGTCGTCGATAGCGCCGGGAAGCAGGAATTTCCCGGTAGCGTCGATCACGGCCGCATCCCCGGCCGAAGCCGGAACATCTCCTTCATATACTGCGGCAATCTTATCACCCTCGATCAGTACCGAACCGATGAAGGTACGGCCTTCGTTGATGACGGTGGCGTCTTTTATCAGTGTTCTATTCATATCTTTTTTATGTTAGTTGTGACAAAGGTACGGAATTCTTACCAAAACAATCGCTCTTGTCGATTCCCAGCGCCCCCTAAGGCGCTAAACAGCGCCAGTAAAGGCGCCAAACTCCGCCAACGAAGGCGCTAAACTCCGCCGCCTAAGGCGCTGAACTGCGCCAACGGCTTCTAATTATTCCAGCTTTAATACCCCCAAAGAAGACGGAATATGGAAATCCGGTTCGGCGGCATCGGGAACGATCCAGGACGACCAGATCACCCGGTCACCGGCATCCCCGAAATAATCGGCCCGGTAAACCCCCATGCGGATTTCACCGTCAGGAGAAACCAGCCCTAATGCTTTTAAGGACCTCAACGAGATGGAACCTTCCACACGGTAGGAGTCTTTGCCGACATAGGTTGCCAGCTTCAGGTCCTTGAAGTCCCAGCTAAAATCGAACTTACGATAGGCATGCGCTTCATAATCCATCACTTTCCCTTGCGGGTCGATCTCTGCGCAATAATAGGTCTTCATCTCCGGGTCTTTGCTCATGAAAAACTCGATCCGGTCGCCATTGCCGACAGAGGCTTCCGTCTTCTCGTCATTATAGACCAAAGTCGTATCAGACACGACATACAGGAAATAGAGGTTCTTCTTATCGTGACAGACATAAAAAGCAGTCCCGTCTTTCTCCGCCCCGTCCCAGGGAGCGGTCAGCCCAGTTACCGCCGGAGCGATTTTCCAATCGTCGCGTTTTCCATCCACTTTGATTTCCGTGACCGAAGGAGCATTGATAAAGGGCTGCACAGAAATGCTTTTCCCCGGTTCATGCGAGGGAGGGAAGACGGCCTTTACATCCTGCCCGTTCATTTTGAGTGACAAAAAAGGTTGTTTATGAGTCGGATCGGCCGCTTCGATCTGCCAGTTGCCGTTATGCCGATGAAACATATAAATGCCCGGCGTCTGTATGTCGACCCACAAGTCTTCTTGCAAATCCAACTTCTGCGGTTCATAGGCCGTTACATAAAAACAGCCGCCGGCGGCAACCGCCTGGACCGCTTTGTCGTTACGGATCACTCGTATATCCTGCACCGGGAAAGCGGCCGTTTTTTCGGAAGTGGAAGCCGGGAGGATCAGATACTGATAACCGGCATTATCTTCTTTTCCATGATCGATATATAGACCGACGATCTCGCCTTCGACCGTTTTAGGAGCGTACGAACCCATAAAGTCGCACCAGCGGCCGGAACGCTTTTCCGAGACAGCCACACATGCGGAGGGTTGCAACAGGATATACCCAGTGTTGTCATGGAAGAAACGTAGTTTTTCCGCGGAAGAAACATACTTTCCTTGTACCGGCAACCAGTCGCCGCCGGCATAACGAAGCAAATCGCCGTGTTTCACCCGTTGGTCGATGGAAGTCGTAACCGCCAAAGTGCTGTCCGAATGAATCCCGGCTCCCAGGCAAAGGACATAATCACGGGTAAAGATCCAGGATTTATACGCTTGCAAACCATCCCGATCCAGGATCATTGCCGTCATCCCGGCCTGTCCGTCCGTCACGCCGCCGACAAAAGCAGTCTTGTTCCGCACATGCGCCCCATAGTGGAAAAAGGCGGGCACGGGAGCTTCGCTCTCATAAGAGGTGATGCCCGGAATCTTGCGCCAGTCCCAGAAGGGGAAAATATTCAGATATTCGTCGCCCCGGCAATAGGTGTACAGAGCACCGTCGCCCATATAAAATCCTTTCAGGTTATCTTCGTTCACCAGCTCCGTCCCGATCACCCGGTCGGAAGCCATCTTGACCGAAGCCATCCAGGCCGGAGAGCGATGGACGGTCTGGTCGGAATCCCAGAAATGCTTATGTCCGGTGAAAGCGCTTCCTTTTCTTTCGGGCGCATAGTTATCTTGCAGGAATTCGTTCATCTGCCGGATATCATCTCCGGAACTGCCCCGCATCAGGGCGTTTGTGGCAAAGGCCAGGCTGAACGCCTTATGTATCTGTGCGCTATGGAACAATTGCCGGTCCAGTGCATTGACATCCATATATCCTTTCCAGACGATCCAGCGATAACCGTTCAAGAGGAAAGAATTCAAAATGTCCTGTTGCGCCTCGCTCAAGGCAAAAACGGTTCCCGCAAACAGGCCGGAATAGGCACTCATCTCCGTCAGGAACGCCAGCCCGTAGTTGCCGAACTGTTGTTGAGGCCCGTGCTGGTGGAAGCTCCAGTCGCTTTTGATCCCTTCCTGCATCCCGGTCGTAATCTCGGAGACAATGGTGTCACGGGCTGCCTTCACCAAACCGAAGTCATCTTGCAACAACCCGCGTATCAACACATTCCCGGCAAGCCAGACCTTATTCTGGCCGGTCATGCCGAACTTGGCATTTTCCATCACTTCGATGGCTCCTGCCTTTTCCTCCGGGCTCAGTCGTTCTTTCATCAGGAGAAAAGCCGGCCCCAATGTCTTGGGGATGCCGATCTGGTTATACCACCAGTTCTTACAGACCGGTTTCTCCCTGAACCAGTATCCCAATGCCTGGTGAATGACCGATTCGAGTTTCGGCCCCCAATGGCAATCGCCCTCTTCCGCCCGGTAGAGTTTGGCAAGTTCCAACACGCGGTCGGCATGTTGCTTGACAGACCAACCCGAACGTTTCCGGTCGTTGTAGTCGATATCCGGCCAGGAACCGTCTTCCCGGATCGTCTCGATATAACCCGTTATCTTTTCGATGTTAAAGGGATAGCGCTGGTGAAGCTCGACAACGACCTGGTCCGAGATCTCCGTCTCAGGTTGTATGCCGGACAAAAGTTCCACCAGCGAAGCGGTCTGTTCGTCATTCGATATGAAAGACCGAATATAGTTTTGCCGAAGCCTCTCCAATTCCCGTTGCGGTGTTTGGGCAAACAAGGGAATCGTCACAAAAAAGAATACAAGCAGAGAAACCTTATTTCGTAAATTCATGGCATATAATTATAGAATATAATACAACATAGCTGCTACGGCCGCCCCTGCGATCGGTCCTAAGACCGGGACCCAGGCATATCCCCACTGGCTCCCGCCTTTCCCTTTTATCGGCAAAAGGGCGTGCATGCAACGGGGAGCCAGGTCGCGTGCCGGATTGATCGCATAACCGGTCGGACCGCCCAACGACAACCCGATCACCCAAACGGTAAACGCCACCGGCAACGCCCCTACGGAACCCAACCCGATCGGTAACGTGCTATTGCTATCCTTCAAAGAAAGCTCGCCGCCCGTGATATAAAACACGACGAACATCAAGGCAAACGTTCCGACCGCTTCCGTCAGGAAATTAATGGCCGGGTTCTTTATCGCCGGACTGGTGCAGAAGACACCCAACATCGCGTCCGGATCGTCCGTCGCCTCGAAGTGGTCTTTATAGACAAGCCAGACCAAAAGCGCCCCTAAAGCCGCCCCTGACATTTGGGCTATAATATAATGGCACACATCGCACCAGGGGAAAGTACCCCCGATAGCCAACCCGATGGAAACAGCCGGATTCAGATGCGCCCCGCTATAGGGGCCGGCCACCACTACGCCTATGAACACGCCCAAAGCCCAGGCTGTCGTAATGGCCATCCAGCCTGCACCGTGCCCTTTCGTCTTACTCAGGCACACATTCGCCACAACGCCTCCTCCCATCAGGATCAGAAGCATGGTTCCTAAAAATTCCGCTATAAATGGAGTCATGATATTAGATTTATGATGTATAAATTGCCTATTACTCCGCCGCCCAGTTCAAGCTCCTCCCGACCGCCTTATGCCATTCGGTCAGCAAGGCCTCGGCCGTCTCTTCATGCATTTCGGCACTAAAGATATTATCCAAGGACCACTGTTCTTTCAGCTCGTCCACATCTTTCCAGTAGCCGATCGACAATCCTGCCAGATAGGCGGCGCCCAAAGCCGTCGTTTCGAGGACGCGCGGACGGACCACCGGACAACGGCAGATATCCGCCTGGAATTGCATCAGGAAGTTATTGGCAATCGCCCCGCCATCCACGCGGATCTCTTTCGGCTTGGCATGTATATCGTTTTCCATTGCCATCAGGACATCATACACCTGGTAGCAAATACCTTCCAGGGCGGCACGGGTCAGATGGGCGGTACTCGTTCCGCGTGTGATCCCGATGATGGCGCCACGGGCATACTGATCCCAGTAAGGAGCCCCCAACCCGGTCAGCGCCGGGACAAAATAGACACCTCCGTTGTCCGGCACGGAATTGGCCAGTTGTTCCGTGATGGCGGCGCTCTGTATCAGCCCTAACTCGTCACGCAACCATTGGACGACCGCACCCCCGACAAAAACACTTCCTTCCAGCGCGTACGTCACTTTCCCGTCCAACTTCCAGGCAATCGTCGTCAACAGGTTATTCTGAGACAAAACGGGCTTGCTTCCGGTATTCAGGATCATAAAACATCCAGTCCCGTATGTCGTCTTGATCATGCCGATATCCGTACACAGTTGCCCGAACAGGGCGGCTTGCTGGTCACCCGCCATCCCCGAAACCGGGATGCCGGTCTTAAAGACAGGGGTGGAAGTCTCGCAATAGACCTCGCTGCTGCTCTTCACTTCCGGCATCATGGAGGCCGGGATTTGGAAAAGGTCGAGCAGCTCCTTATCCCATTCCTGCGTATGGATATTGAACAGCATCGTACGGGAGGCATTCGTGATATCCGTAATAAATTCAGTCCCGCGGGTCAGTTTCCAGACCAGCCAGGAGTCGACCGTACCGAAACAAAGTTCCCCACGCTCGGCACGTTCCCGGACACCCTTCACATGATCCAGGATCCAACGTATCTTCGTGGCAGAGAAATACGCATCGATCACCAATCCCGTCTTCTGCTGGATCAGGGAAGCATACCCCTTTGCTTTCAACTCCTCGCAATAGTCTGCCGTACGCCGGTCCTGCCAGACGATGGCGTTATAGACCGGAAAGCCGGTCTCCCGGTCCCATATGATCGTCGTTTCGCGCTGGTTGGCAATGCCGATGCAGGCGATATGCGCATCCGTCACATCCGCTTTGGCCATAGCCTCCTTGATGGCTGACGATTGCGTGTACCAAATCTCGTTCGGATCATGTTCGACCCAGCCGGGCTTAGGAAAATACTGCTGGAATGTTTTCTGCGCCAGCGTGATGATATTGCCCTGATGGCTGAAAAGAATGGCTCTCGAAGAGGTCGTGCCCTGGTCGATAGCCAGCACGTATTTATTTCTGAAATTCATATCTTCCGTTTCATTTGGTTATCCATTCAATATATAATTTGATGCTACCCGCTCGAAGTCTTTAAGCTGGGCGGCCTGCCATGTTTCGTCCTTTCCCCGTTCCTTTGCTAAAACAGCGGCCACGGCAGGAGCCATTTGCATCGCGGCACGTGCATCCATAAAGAGCACACGCAACCGGCGTGCCAAGACATCCTCCAGGGTCCGGGCCATTTCGTTCCGCACGATCCAGGCGATCTCTCCTCTGGTAAAAGCGTATTGGGGATGCAGCCTTTCGCCCATCTCCGGCGAGGAAGCCGTTAAAACCCGTATCTCGTCCGCATCCGTCCCGTAAACATACAACGGATCGGAGAAATCCGGATTCGGACGGGAACCGTGAACCGGATAATGCTCCGTCACACACTCCCGTGTCGGGATATGCATATAACGGATCGCATAGTCCAACGTATCCTGCGCCATCTTCCTGTATGTCGTCCATTTTCCCCCGATAATCGTTATTAAACCGGACTTTTCCCGGATCAGTTTATGGCTCCGGGAGATCTCCTTTGTCTTCTTACCCTCATTACGGGGAGCCGCAAGCGGTCGGAGGCCGGCAAACACGGAGAGGACATCGCTCCGCCGGGGAGCCCGTGTCAGGTACTTCCCTGCGGTATCGAGTATAAATTGTATTTCCTGTTCGAGTGCGACCGGTTCCGTCTCGGCATGCTCCATCAACGTGTCGGTCGTGCCGACTACCACCTTATTATGCCAGGGGACGGCAAAGAGCACACGCCCGTCGGATGTCTTCGGGATCATCACGGCACAATCGCTTTCCAGGAAAGAAGCATCTAAAATCAGATGCACTCCCTGGCTGGGACGCACGGTCGGGCGATTGCCCGGCTTGTCCATCTGCAGGATATCATCGGCAAAAACACCTGTTGCATTGATCACGGAACGGGCCTTTACGGAATAGACCGTACCCGTTTCTTCGTCACGGACCTGCACACCGGACACTTTGCCTTCTTCTTTCAGGAGAGAGATTACATTCATATAATTCAAGACACATGCACCGGCATCGACCGCCGTACGCACGAGGTTAATGGCCAGGCGCGAATCGTCAAACTGCCCGTCATGATAAAGCACACCCGCCGTCATCCCCTCGCGGCGGAGCATCGGGACTGTCCGGACCGCCCGTTTAGGACCGATACAGACAGATCTTCCGAGACTGAGACCACGCGCCATCAGATCATAAAGTACCAGCCCGACCGTATAAAAAGGTCCCTCCCACCAACGGTAGCAAGGGATCAGGAAAAGTTGGTCTTTCACTAAATGGGGAGCATTATGCCGGAGCAACCCCCGTTCACGAAGCGCTTCACGAACCAAAGCGATATCGCCTTGTGCCAGATAACGGACACCTCCATGCACCAGTTTCGTACTCCGGCTGGAAGTTCCCTTCGTAAAGTCCGAGCGCTCAAACAAAGCCACACTGTATCCGCGGGTCACGGCGTCGAGCGCCACACCCAGACCGGTAGCGCCGCCGCCAATCACGACAAAATCAAAGATCTTGCCTTTGTCATACAATTGAGAAATGATAGATTCCCGTTCCATATCCCGCGTCATTAAAAGTTAACACTTACAAATCTAACAAATAAATTCCGATTATGGTTCCAACGGCATAAAAAAGAAACACACAGGCATAAAAAAAGAAATGCATGGGCATGGAATGACAATTCCATAACCATGCATTTTAATTGCACTCTAAGGCAAATCGCCCTTTACTCGAACATCTTATCGATGCCCCCCACGTCTGTCGGCGTCTGCTTCCGTTCTTCCTCGGAGGTCATCTTACACGGATTCTGATATTGTTCGGGGATCTCGAAATCTTCTTCCTGCGAATAGCCCAACGTTTTATCGGCATAGACTTTCTGCATATAAAGCCCATAGATCGGCAGAGCCATGCTGGCTCCCTGTCCTTCCGCCATCCGGTCGAAGTGGATGGAACGGTCTTCGCCACCGACCCAGACACCGGACACCAGGCTCGGCGTAAAGCCCATAAACCAACCGTCGGAGTTGTTCTGTGTCGTACCGGTCTTTCCTCCCATCGGCGCTTTGATGCCGTAACGGAAGCGGACACGGCTACCGGTGCCGCCGTCTATAACGTTTTTCAGCATGTGAAGCATCTTATAGGAAGCATCTTCCGTCAACACCTCGCTCATCTGGGGGTTGAAGTTGGCAATCGTATTTCCGGACATATCTTCTATACGGGTCACGTACAACGGCTCTACACGGATTCCTTTATTGGCAAAAGTCGTATAGGCACTGACCATCTCGCCCACCGACACGTCCGGAGTACCCAGACAAATCGAAATCACCGGGTCCATCTCGTTCTTCAAGCCGAACGAATGCAGCAGACGGACGAACGTATAAGGAGACAACTGGCTCATCAACCAGGCAGTCACCCAGTTGTCCGAGTTCTGCAACCCCCACTGTACGGAAACCATTTCTCCTATCAGTTTCTTATTCGCATTACGGGGTTCCCAAAGCCTGCCGTTCTCATCGGTCAACCGTTGTTGAACATGCAGCATCTCGTCGCAAGGGCTGATCCCCTCGATCATCGCCAGCGAATAGAGGAACGGCTTGATAGTAGAACCGATCTGGCGTCGTCCTCCATTCACCATGTCGTATTGGAAATCATTATAATCGATGCCTCCTACATAAGCCTTCACATGACCGGTACGCGGGTCCATCGACATAAACCCGGTACGCAGGAAACTCTTATGATAACGGATCGAGTCCATCGGTGACATGATCGTATCGATCGCTCCGTTCCAACTGAAGACACGCATTTCGACAGGTTCGTTGAAAGCCGCCTTGATCTCCTTTTCACTCGCTCCGCCTTTTTTCATCGCGCGGTAACGATCTGTCTGATGCATCGCACGCATAAAGATCGTATCGACTTCACCTTGCCGCAAATCACGTGAGAACGGAGCATAATTCTTGCCTTTCTTTTCCTTGAAGAAAGCAGGCTGCAAATACTCCCCGATATGTTCACGAACAGCATCTTCGGCATATTTCTGCATACGGGAATCGATCGTCGTATAGATTTTCAACCCGTCCGTGTACAGGTTATAAAACTCTCCGTCAGGTTTCTTGTTTTTATTACACCAGCCATACATCGGGTTTGTTTCCCAAGCAAGCGAGTCTTCCTTGAACTGCTGCATCTGCCATCCCCGGTAATTTTTGCGTTCAGGCTTCTTCGCCGTCAAGGTCAGACGCAGGAACTCGCGGAAATAAGGCGCCAAACCGTCTTTATGGTCCATACGGTTGAAATGTACGGTAAGAGGCAACTTTTTCAGAGAATCGCACTCGGCCTGTGTGATGTAACCGGCTTTCAGCATTTGTTCCAGAACCGTATTCCGACGCCCGCGTGTCCGTTCATTATGACGCACAGGATTGAAATAAGAAGGATTCTTACACATCCCGACCAGCGTCGCCGCTTCCTCGATCTTCAATGTCTTGGGTGTTTTTCCGAAATAAACGCGGGCAGCCGACTGGATGCCGACTGCATTATAAAGGAAGTCGAACTTGTTCAGATACATATTAATGATCTCTTCCTTCGTATAAAAGCGTTCCAACTGAACGGCAATCACCCATTCGATCGGCTTCTGGAACAGACGTTCCATCACATTGTCGGCGCTCGGCGAGAAAAGCTGTTTAGCCAACTGCTGCGTAATGGTACTACCGCCACCGCCACTTTTCTGCATCAGGATTCCACGTTTCACGACCGCACGGAACAGTCCCTGCGCGTCGATACCGCTATGCTCCACAAAACGGACATCCTCGGTTGCGATCAATGCTTTCACCAAATCCGGCGAAAGGTCGTTATAGTTGACAAAAATACGATTATCCTGACTGTGGGCATAAGTTGCGAGTGTCTTTCCATCCGATGATATCACTTGCGAAGCATATTTATCAATCGGATTTTCAAGCTGTTCGACCGGAGGCATATAGCCTATCGAGCCTTTGGCTATCGCTGAAAACAATAAAACTACAGCACCTACTGCTATGGCAAACAGCACCCAGAACGAAATTATAATACCTTTTGTTACCTTTGAAGCCACTTTTCTCTATCTTTCTTGTTTTGGGCACAAAGGTAATAATTTATAGGACACTCCTTCACCACTGTAGCAAGCAATTTATGTTAAACCAAATACTTCGCCAATAAATAGCCGCCGCCTAACAACCAGACATACAATACTGCCGCCAAGATAAAAGGCTTCGCCCCGGCTTTTTTAAACTTTTCGATGCTGGTTTCCGTTCCCAACGCCGTCATCGCCATCGTCAACATAAACGTATCTATATTATTGATCCCGTCCACAACCGTATGAGGCAACAGGTCAAAAGAGTTGAAACCGATCACGGCCAGAAAACCGAAAGCGAACCAGGGGATCGTGATCTTGCCCCGTTTTGCGGGAGCAGCAGCCGTTCCCTTTACGCCACCGGATACGGTTTTCACGGCAGTACGCGCCAAAGCAAAACTCATTATCACCAAGACGGGAGCCAGCATCATGACCCGAATCATTTTCACGATAATGGCCGTATCCGAAATTTCTTTTCCCATAGCATTCCCCGCTCCCACGACATGCGCCACCTCGTGCAAGGTCGATCCGGTATAAAGCCCCATCTGTTCAGGTGTCAGGTCCAATATGCCTGCACGGTACATGGCCGGATAGATAAACATCGACAAAGTGCCGAAAATAACGACTGTCGAAACAGCCACCGCTGTTTTATGCGGCTCGCTTTTCACGACCGGCTCGGCTCCCAATACGGCGGCAGCCCCACAGATCGCGCTACCGGTGGATGTCAGCAAAGCGAGATCTTTATCCATTTTCAGCAAACGCCCGACAAACAAACCTATGAATATGGTAGCCGCCACTATAATCGCATCGATCAGGATGGCCGGAAGCCCGATCTCGACCACGCTCTGGAATGTCAGCCTGAAACCATACAACACGATACCGGCACGCAACACCTGCTTCGTACAAAACAAAATACCGGGCACCCATGTCTCAGGCAGATGGTTGCGCAAACTATTCGCATATACCATTCCCAACAGGATACCGACGATCAGAGGACTGAAGGATAGATTTTTGACAAAGGGAAACTCTGCTATGTAAAAAGCAGAACAAGAGAAAAGGGCGATCAACAGAATGCCATGAAGTACGTTACTCCTTTTTTCGCTAAACATATTCAATCAAGTTTAAAATCCATTATTTTTTAAAACCGTGACAAAAGTAAGGCTTTTTTCCTCTATCCTTTCCTAATATGTTTTTATAGAGTATAACATCAGGTTATCGCCAGTTTTGGCAGGCATATCGGATGAAGCTCTCTTCCACTCCCCCGTTCTGTCCCTGCGGCTCGGCAAAGGTAAACATCCGTTCGGCGCGGAACCCCTCCACTTCGATCACCTTCAGCCTGCCGGACATCAATTCGCGGGTCACGGCACGGATAGAAACAATTCCCAACGCCTCGGAGTTCTCCAAAAACAACTTAATACTTTCCGTACTCCCCATCTGCAACACCACATTCAGTTGCGAAAGTTTCACCTGATGTTCCGCCAGGGCAGCTTCCACCACATCCAGCGTTCCCGAACCGTTTTCGCGCAGGACAAGAGGCAGCGTACGGAGCTGTTCGAGCGAAATCTCGTTATAGGCCGCCAATGAACTGCCCGTATGCGCCACGACGACCAGTTCGTCTCTCATAAAAGGGGTATAGTGAAGCGTGCTCTGGTGCGCCGTTCCTTCGACCAGACCGAGGGTGATCTTTCCCTCCCGCAAGGCCTGTTCGATATCGCGGCTGTTCCCGTTCAGCAAAGAGACTTTTATCTCCGGGAACTTCTTGATAAAAGAGGCGAGGACAGGCGGCAGCACATATTGGGAAATCGTCGTACTTGCCCCCAACCGCAGTTCCCCGGCAAAATTATCCGTCAACAGGTTCATCTCGAAATCCATCTGCCGGTATGCAGCCAACAGCTGTTTCGTATGCGACAACAACAATTCACCCGCATGGGTCAGTCCGATATGGCTTCCCACCCGATCGAACAAGGGTGTTTTATATTGCACCTCCAATTCATGAATATGCTTGCTGATGGCTGGCTGACTGATAAACAACTCTTTTGAAGCCTTCGTAAAGCTCAAATTCGTGGCTACGCTGTGAAATACTTTCAGACGAAAATCCATAAATATATTACTTTTTACTTTACCAAACTCATTAACGTGTCATAAGTGTCAATCTTGCCATACTTAATTTCGGAGAAACTCTGATTTAGAAGACAATCTGCTATCAAGGTCATCTACTACACGTCCATTTATATTTTTTATTAGTTTAGGGCTCCATACTACTCAATCAGGCAAATGTTTCATGACAATTACAAAGATACGCACAAATGGAGTAATATTTATTAAGAATGATTATCTTTATGGTAGAGTTATTTGAAATAATGGAAAAATACAGCAAACTAAAGAAGTTGGCTCGTTTCTATATCGTTACCCATTGTTATACTCATCTTCTTCAAAAATCTATTATTCAATAGATTACCATCACATTTCTTGTTTTCCATACTAACCATATCCAAAGTCATTCCCATGATTATGCCTGCATCCTCCGATATTCTGCCGGGGTGTATCCCACGCTCCGCTTGAATACGCGATTGAAATGCTGGGAGTATTGGAATCCCATGTCGAATGCGATTTCGCTGATCGTTTTGTTTGTTCCCAAGATCTGCTCTTTGGCGACATCTATGATTTTATCCTGAATATACTCCTGCGCTGTCTTGCCCGATTCTTTTTTTACCAAATCCCCGAAATAATTGGGCGACAGACAAACTTTGTCCGCAAAATATTTGACTGACGGCAATCCGTTTTGCCGCAAGCGTTCATCTTGGAAATACTCGTCCATCAAACGCTCGAACCGTACCAGTATATCGTGGTTTACCGTTGAACGGGTCTCGAACTGTCGGTCATAGAACCGCATACAGTAATCGAGCAGCAATTCGATATTGGTTGCAATCAACCGTTTGGAGTGCTTGTCGATGGAGTGTTCCAACTCAAGACCGATCTTATCGAGGCAATCCGTGAAAATAGTGCGTTCCCGCTCGGAAAGATGGAGTGCTTCGTTCGAGTCGTAGGAGAAAAATGAATATTGTTTGATTTCGCGCCCTAAAGCCGTTCCCCGAATCAAGTCGGGATGAAAAAGCAATCCCAATCCCGAAGGTTTCATACCCCGTTCCATATCGACATTGGCTATTTGTCCGGGAGCGAAAGCGATAACACTTCCCTCCTGATAGTCGTAAGTCTGACGTCCGTAACGAATCGTCCCGCACTTTGCATCTTTCAGATAAATGCAATAAACACCATAATTGAACCGGAAATGTTCCGGCCATACCGGAGCTTTCGATAAATCGACAACGGCAACCAAAGGATGCAAAGTTTCCAACCCGAATAACTTATTATATTGATCGATTGTATCGACCTTTATTACTTCTTCCATAGCAATTATCATTTTGTTTTGTGCAAAAATAAGGATTCCGCATAAATATCCGACACCTTCCGATGTGAAAACCGGAATACGGTTACAAATACCCGTAATATGTATACAGAACCGCCGTTTCGACTACATCCTATTCATTACAAGTGTTTTATATCCCGATTTTATAATCCGTAATACTGTTACTTCAATCCGTAATCGGGATACAGCGGGAGCAGCCGAAACGCCCTACCTTTGCCGCAGAGAAATCAAAATAATATGAACATTTAATTTTTAGAACGATGAGAAAGTTACTATTTTTCCCTTTTCTACTGCTCGCTTTGACAGCGACAGCTTGTAACGGAGATCCTATCGAACCGGAAGGCTCTGCCACCGAACAACCCGAAACACCGGGAAACGATAATGATGAAGATGAAACGCCGGATAATGACGGACGTTATCTGGTGCTTTACTGTTCACGCACGAGCAATACGGAAAGTGTGGCGCAGCGAATCGGAACGACACTCGGCTGCGATCTTATCGAAGTGGAACCCGGAACGCCCTACGACACGGATTACAATGCCATGTTGGAGCGTTCACAACAGGAACAAGCGGCTATCGAGACGGGAAATTTTCCGCCGGTGAAAACCTCGGTCGAGAGTTTCGAGGAGTATGACATTATTTTTATCGGTTATCCTATCTGGTATAGCCATATGGCAACGCCGATGCAGACCTTCTTGCATGAACACGCGGCAAAACTGGCAGGCAAGCGCATCGCATTGTTCGCAACCAGTGGAAGTAGCGGAATATCGACTTCGGTCAGTGACGCCCGGAAACATTGTCCCGACGCGACTTACACGGAAAGCCTGTTGCTGACATCGGGCACTCTTTCCCAAGCGGAAAGCCGTGTAGCGGAATGGTTATCTGAAATTGAAGTTACAACAAAAAACTGACCAAATGAACAAATACATGACGGACTGCAATATGCCCATTGTGCCGTCGCAGTAAAGGAGAAATATAAAATGAAAAATCAACCGTCAATAGCATTAGGAACATGGTCGTGGGGCGCAGGATTCGCCGGTGGCGACCAAGTATTCGGGAACAATCTCGGAGTGGAAGAACTGAAACCCGTATTCGACGAGGCGATGGCCAACGGGCTGAACCTCTGGGACTCCGCCGTGGTGTACGGCATGGGAGCTTCGGAAACGCTGCTTTCGATATTTACGAAGAACTGCAAGCGGGAGGATGTATTTATCTCGACCAAGTTCACACCGCAGATTGCGGGCGACACGGAGAACCCCGTGGCGGATATGCTGGCCGGAAGCCTCGAACGCTTCGCCACCGATTACATCGACATCTACTGGATACACAACCCGGCCGACGTGGAGAAATGGACGCCTTACCTTATCCCGTTGGTAAAAAGCGGAAAGGTAAAGCGGGTCGGCGTCTCCAATCACAACCTCGCGCAGATCAAGCGTGCGGAGGAGATTCTCTCGAAAGAAGGGGTACATATCTCTGCCGTGCAGAACCATTACAGCCTGCTCTACCGTTCGTCGGAAAAGGCCGGTATTCTGGATTATTGCAAAGAACATAATATCGACTTCTGGGCTTACATGGTATTGGAGCAAGGAGCGTTGAGCGGGAAATACGATACCACACACCTACTGCCCGCCGGCAGCCAGCGGGGCGATACCTACAATCCGCTGTTACCGCAAATCGAGCGGCTCGTTGCCGTGATGCGCACCGTGGGCGACAAGTACGGCATCACGCCGGCGCAGGTGGCTCTGGCATGGGCGATAGCGAAAGGCACGACACCGATTATCGGCGTGACGAAGCCCTCGCAAGTGCAGGACGCCTTGCAAGCGACAAAGGTTTCCTTGACTGCCGACGAAATGCAAAGTTTGGAAAATGCAGCCGAAAATACCGGTGTCGATACGAGAGGCTCGTGGGAAATGCCGATGATCTGACACGCTCGTATGAAAAAGAATATGGATAGTCGAAAGATTTTGGTCGCCTATTTCTCTTGTAGCGGTACGACGAGAAAAGCTGCCGAGGAATTGGCAGCGGCGACAAATTGCGAGAAGAATCTTCGCAAAGCGTACCCCGGAATCGACTGGTGTACGGGAAAACTCTTGAACGGGAAGCTGGCGAAAGCGCAATTTGCGGAGTGGCTCGCCAATGTAAACAACGAAAAGTAACGGGTATGGGAAAGGGATTCATTCTGTATATCGTCATGTCCATACTCTTTATGAGGCAAGCCGGGGCACAACAGACTATCGACGTGCATTGCCATAACATATTGCCCGGCTATATGGCAGTGCTGGAAAAACATGATGCCACGATGGAGGAGACCTTTCCGCTTCCCGCGTGGGATGTGGAATCGCATATCGCTTTCATGCGCAAAGCGGGAATCGAATATTCCGTCTTGACGATGCCCGCTCCGCAACCGTGGTTCGGAGATACGCAGGAGAGCCGACGGATTATTCGGGAGTACAACGAGTATTGTGCCCGACTGAAAGAAACCTATCCGGGGAAATTCAAGTTTTGTGCGGCATTGCCCTTGCCCGATGTGGACGCGGCTATCGAAGAGGCGATTTATACACTCGACACACTTGGAGCGGATGGCGTCAAGCTGGCCACGAACAGCCGGGGACAATATATCGGGGATGAAGCACTCGACCCGTTGATGGAGGTCTTGAACCGTAGAAATGTTACCGTAATCATTCACCCGCACAAGCCCACGCCGGTCAATGACGGCATTATAGCCACCGCCCCGCTTGCGGTCTATGAATATCCGGCTGAAACGACCCGCGCCGTTGTCAATATGATTTCCCGTAACGTGTTGATACGCTATCCGAACATCAAGATGATTGTTCCTCATTGCGGGTCGTTTTTGCCGATGGCGATCCCCCGCATGAAGGCTATTCATCCGGCTATGCAGGCAAAGGGATTTATGGGTTCGATTGACTGGGACGGTAATTTATCCCGTCTGTACTATGACCTTGCCGGAGGAGCAAGCTCCGAAATCGTGAAAATGATGCTGACAATCACCTCGCCGGATCACATTCTCTACGGCTCGGATTATCCTTATATGCCGGACGGTGTATTGCTTGGAAACCTGCAACGGATGCGTGAACAATTTACCGCAGACAAGGAATTGTCGCCCTATTCGGAACGGTTCTTCTCGGAAAACGCCCGCAATTTATTCAACAAATAATATTTGAAAACAATGAAAAAAGTATTTCTCGGCTTATTACTGGTCGTCGTTTCGTTCTCAGCAAAAGCCCAAACAACCGAAAAAACGGATGATTACCTGCGTGTGCCTTGCCACCATGCAGCAGTTGCCCCAACTGAAAGGTCATGCAGGGGCGGCACTCAATGTCGGTGTAACACCTATTGAATTGCGCGAAGCGATTTACCAGTGTTCTCCAATTATCGGATTCCCGAAAGTGCTGAATGCGTTGGAAGCCGTTATCCAGTGTATGCCTTACATCGGCTTTCCTGCCGCATTGAAGGTTTGAATAGAGTTGTTTGACGAGATGCAAAGCGCAGCAGTTCAATGCAGTTACACGGTCGCTAAATCGTTACCAACAACTTCCTTAATCTCCGCTTCGTACTGTCTTCAGACAGATACATAAAAGTTTCTTATCCTATGCAAGGATAATCAAAATGTCACTACTACCCCATCAAAATCGGATTTCTATCCCATGTTTTTAGAATAGTATTGCGGGTAATATTTTTTAACATAACAAATATACAGCCTTACCGTAATACATATAGCAAAACGATATTTGTCCAAAACTGCACATCTGCATTGTTTAGGCACGAACTCAAATAAAGTCAATTATTATTTCACAAGGATAAATTCTACAATATCCCCTGTTTTTTCTATTTCAATCGAAAAGCTGAACGCTTTCAGATTGACCTTTACACACCGAAGCGGCGCTTTTCGTGGCATATATGCAAACCGTCCGCTTGGAAAATGAAAAAAGCCGGCTGTTTGTCAATCTTTTTACCGGAATTCCCGACATTCCGACAAAGCTAAACTCCCGGAGAATCGGATATCCGGGGAAACAAAAGGGAGAGTAAGGGAATATGGAAAGAAATCCGAGGGTATTTTCAAGGATTCCGGCACCCCGTTTCCGTGACGACCGTCTTCATCGCCGTAAAGACGGACTTCATCGCCCTAGGATGCCGACTTCACCCTATACAAAGACGGTCGTCATGGCAACGAAGACCGTCTTCGCGGGAAAAAACTGCGCACCTCACCGGGAAAACCTTTTCCTAACCACCTTTTAAACAGAAAACAGACCTCTGCAAACCGTTTATTTTAACTCAGATTTTACAATTTCAGATCGTTTTTGACAATAAGGGGGCTCGCCATGCGATCCTAATCTTACTTTGTCTATCTTTTTTTAAACCACGACCCAATCTTCAAATGGCAAAACGGAATGAGCACTAAACGGATTATTCAAAAAAGGCAACAGATCACCTTCGTCATCTCCGGCTTTTTCATACTTTTGTATATTATAATTCTTGACAGAAGCATACATAAGATAAATATGAAAAGGAAAAAGAGAATACTGACGATCATCGTTCTGGCGACTATAACCCTGATATTCATACTCCCGGCTATCGGATTCAGCATTCTGAACTGGGGAGTATTGCCTCCGGAGAAACTGACGCCACTGGTTATCGAGCAGGCCAATAAGTTCATTGATGCACATTTGGATTGCGAACGGGTGGAACTGACCTATTTCGAAACCTATCCTTATTTAGGCGTGAAACTGACAAACGGCCACCTGATCTCGCACGCAGCCGAAGATTCGACCGCCCATGAAGAAGAACTGGCGATTCCTTCCGATTCGCTGCTTGCTTTCAGCCGGGCAACCGTGTCTTTACAACCCCTCGATTACCTTTTCGGCGGCAAGATCACGATCAAGGACTTTTCCATCGAGAACCCACGTTTCTATGGATTCGTCAATAAAAACGGACGTGCGAACTGGGATATCTACAAAAGCGAGACCGATTCGACAGAGGCCGATACAGACAAAAAGACCTTGCCTTTTATCGACTTGCAAAAGGTACGCATTTACGGAGGACATTTCACGTATGACGACCGCCAGTCAGACCTTTTTACCGAAATTCAGGGCTTCTTCGTGCGTCTCGACGGCTCATTGGCAGGAGGAGCCAATACGCTCGATTTTGAAACGGGCTGTTCATCCCTTTTATTCAGCAACCCGACTTATACGCTGAAGAACGACTTGTCGCTTCGTCTCAGAAGCCGGTTAGTGCTCGCCGAACACTACAATTCGATTACCTTGAAAGATGCGGAATTGAAGGTAAACAATCTGCCTTTCACTGCCGACGGCGCCATACGCCACTTCCCGGAAGACCGGCGCACCCGTATCGATATGGATATGGGATTGAAAATTTCGGATATGAACGATCTGCTGAAATTCATACCCGATGCGTATTTCCAGAATCGCGGCAAGACACTGGCGGAGGGTTCGATCCTTATGGAAGGAAACATTCACGGGTTCTTAGGGGACAGTATCGTGCCCAACGTGAACCTGTGTTGCAAAATAGAAAACGGGTCCTATCATATCAAAGACATCAAGCAAGGTATCGACACACTGGAAATGGATCTGGATATCCATCTAAACGGACCTTTCCCGGATTCTTCTTTCGTCTCGCTCGAACAACTCACGATGAAAGGACTCAACACTTCATTGGATATGCAAGCCAAAGTAACCAACCTGTTCAAGAACCCGGCCGTCCGGGCCGGAATGAAAGGGAAGGTGGATTTCACCCGGTTGGGCCAGGAATTCCTTAATCCGGACACGCTGTTGGTGGAAGGCGCAATGGATGCAGACCTGTCGACCGCTTTTACCGTGAATGACCTTGTCGAAAGCCGGTTCGGGAAGATACACAGTTCGGGAAAACTCGACATTGACAAACTGAAAGCGTTCAGCCAGCCGCTCGGCATGGATATTTTCATTTCCGGCGCCCATCTGTCAATCGACACGACACATCAGAAAAGCCTCTACATCGAATCGTCCAACCTGATGAGGATGACGATGGGAATAGACAGCCTGAACATCCGATATAAAGATCAAATCAGCACGAACATAAGCAAATTGGAGATGCTTGCTCAGACATCTCCTGTTATCGACACGACAGCCGTCATACCGATGACCGGACGATTGGCTTTCAGCCATCTGAGAACCCGCACGGCCGATTCCGTCTGGATCGTAGCCGGACGTTCCGAACTGAAAGGCGGCATCAAACCGTCCGCTTCCGACAAACTAACCCCGACAGCTGCCGCCGTTATTTCGATCGACACGCTGAAATACATCAGTGTACCTCTACGGACAGGACTCTCCCTGACGGAAAGTTCGTTTACGATCGAGGCCCTTCCCTACCGGGATGCACGGCGCCAGCAGATGGCAAACCGGCAACGGCGCATACTGACCGACGAACAACGTGCACGCTTGGCTGAAAAGAGAAAGGACATGGCCGGGAAAACCGCCGCCGGCGACAGCACCAGAACAGAAAGCCAATTCTTGCGCAAATGGGAAGCACGGGGCAGCATCTCTTTCAAACAAATGCGGGGGTTCAGCCGCATGTTCCCGCTCCCGATGTGGATGGAGCCGACGACGATGAAGTTCAACACAAACGACATCACGCTGACAGATGCCCGCCTGCATCTCGGCAAAAGCAATTTTACCCTTAACGGCGAGATCAGCCAGATCCGGAGGGCGATGCTTCGCGGAGGAAAATTGAAAGGAGATTTCAATCTGAGTTCGGACTATATCGATTGCAACCAGTTGATGCAGGCGATCAACAACGGCATGCAATATGCGGTAAACTCGGAACTGCCGGTACTCAGCGATGAAAATATCGCACAACTCAATACCGAATCGCTGCAAGATAGTATCGCGCAGACGGGAACCGACACGACCAGCCAGTTATTCGTTCTTCCCGCCTTTCTCGACATGGCTCTCCATACGAACGCAAAACGCATCGATTTCAAGGATTTGGAATTAGAGAACGTGGTCGGCGAGATTGTCCTGCGCGATCAGAGTATCAACCTGAGCAAGCTCAACATACAATCCAATATGGGGAACGGAAACCTGACAATGGTCTACCGGGCTAAGAACGGACAGGAGGCGACCGCCGGTTTGGACTTTGATATGGAAGATGTGAAAGTGGAGAAGCTGATCGCCCTCTTCCCTTCCATCGACACATTAGTCCCGATGCTCCGTTCGTTCGAAGGCGTCTTGGATTGCCAGGTCACGGCTACCTGCAAGATAGATTCGACCATGTCTCTCATTATGCCGTCCATCAACTCGTCTTGCTATCTGCACGGGAACAATATGGTACTGCTCGATGGAGAAACATTTACCGAAATATCCAAGACACTGATGTTCAAAAACAAGAAGCGGAATATGATAGACAGTATTTCAGTAGACCTTGCCATCAAAGACAATAAGATCGAAGTTTTCCCATTCCTGGTGGAGATGGACCGTTACAAAGTGGCTGTCGGCGGAACGCACAATCTGGATATGACATTCAATTACCATCTATCGGTCCTCAAATCTCCCGTTCCTTTCAAATTAGGAATCGACATCACCGGCAACCTGGATGATTTCAAGTATAAGATCACGAAATGTAAATACAAGGATATATTCAAGCCGGCCAAGCAGGCGGAACTGGACAGCACACGCAAGAATATCCGGAAAGATATCCGCGACGCAGTACGCAAACAGATCGAGGAAGCGGCGCCGGAGTTAGGGAAAGACTTAGCTTTGGCAAAGGCAGCGGAGGAAAGGGAACCTTAACGGTTCCCGTACATCTGCTCATAATATTTCATATAGTCTCCTCCCGTGATGTCTTCCACCCACTTCTGGTTGTCCAGATACCAACGGATCGTCTTGACAATTCCGATTTCGAAAGAAGTTTCAGGTGTCCAGCCCAGTTCGTTTGTGATTTTTGTCGGATCGATGGCATAACGCTGGTCATGGCCCAAGCGGTCTTTTACAAAAGTAATCAGGCAGTCGTTGATCCAGTCGATGGAAATCCGCCCGTCCGCACCGATCTCTTTTTTCTTCAAAATCAGGCGATATTCGGGTTGTTCCGTCATCAACCGGCGAATGGTGCTGATTGTCAACTTCACGATCTCGATATTCTGCTTCTCGTTATGGCCGCCCACATTGTAGACCTCCCCTGCCCGTCCCTTATGGATCACCAGGTCGATAGCCTTGCAGTGGTCTTCCACGTACAACCAGTCACGTACATTTGTCCCGTCACCATAAACCGGAAGCGGCTTGCCTTCGAGGATATTTTTAATAATCAGCGGTATCAGCTTTTCCGGGAAATGATACGGACCGTAGTTGTTGGAACAGCGGGTGATGCTGACCGGCATCTTATAAGTTTCGGAGTAAGCCTGTACAAACAGGTCGGCACTCGTTTTGGATGCACTATACGGACTGCGCGGATCCAGCGGGGTCGTTTCATGGAAATAGCCTTCGGCACCCAAACTGCCATACACCTCGTCAGTAGATACCTGATGGAAACGGACCCCCTCGCGCCATTCGGGATAACCGGTAGCCGTTTTGCCCGTCACCCAGGCTTTGCGGGCGGAATCGAGCAGGTTTTGCGTACCCAATATATTCGTGACCAGGAAAAGCTGCGGATTCTCGATACTACGATCCACATGGCTTTCCGCCGCAAAATTAACGACATAATCGAACTGGTATTTGGCAAAGAGCCCGTCCGTCAACGCACGGTCGCAGATATCACCTTTTACAAACTCGCAACGCTCCCCGTCGATATCCTCGGCAATCGTTCCGAGATTACCTGCGTAGGTCAGCAGATCCAGAACCACGATCTTTATTTCAGGATATTTCGCCAACATATATTTAATGAAGTTCGCGCCAATAAAACCGGCGGCTCCGGTAACCAAATAAGTCTTCATGTTTATGATTTATGATTTTAGATTTATAATTCGAAATTCAATTCGGCATCCTGCAACAAGGGGGCGTTCCTGTCTTTATCCGACAAGTTGAGGATAGACGGATCCATGATCTTCCAATCCACACCGACCGAAGGATCATCAAAACGCAATCCGCGTTCATGGGTAGGCATATAAGGATTATCGACCTTATAAGTAAAAACAGCCTCCTCGCTCAAAACATGAAAACCGTGGGCGAATCCTTGCGGGATAAAAAACTGACGTTTATTCTCGTCCGACAACTCTACGGCGACATATTTCCCGAATGTCGAAGAACCTTTACGCAGATCGACAGCCACATCCAAAACACATCCTTTTATCACGCGTACCAACTTGGACTGCGAGTAAGGAGCCAGTTGGTAATGCAATCCTCGCAACACGCCTTTCGACGAACAAGACTCGTTGTCCTGCACAAATTCCACTTTGCCGATATGTTCTTCAAACTCCGCCTTCTTCCAAGCCTCCATAAAGTATCCACGTGCATCTTTAAACACTTTCGGTTCAATGATCCACACGCCGGGGATTTCAGTTTCAATATATGTCATTATCTTATTGTTTATACTAACAGATGACAAAGTAACTTCTTTTTCCTTACTTCTCCAAACCTCCCCGAATACAAAAAGGGAGAAAAAGATTTGCATATTCCAAATATATTATCTTTCTTTGCACTCGCAAAACCGGAATGGTTATTTTTTAAATGTATCGGTTCCTTGGATGAGTGGCTTAGTCAGCGGTCTGCAAAACCGTGTACGGCGGTTCGAATCCGCCAGGAACCTCTTGGTAATTGAAAATTCAAAATTGAGAATTGGAAATTACTTTTTACTATTTTATTCCGGTTCCTTGGATGAGTGGCTTAGTCAGCGGTCTGCAAAACCGTGTACGGCGGTTCGAATCCGCCAGGAACCTCAAAAAGCAAGAAAGGATTAGAATGGAAATTTCTAATCCTTTTGTTTTTCAGCTACTTACGTCCTCCGTAATAAAATGATTGGAAGAAGAATTTTCATAGTTTTCAGCTTTTGTTTTACAATTGTTTTACAGTAAAACGGAGAAAATTACTGTTTCCATGCTTCTACTTTTTTAGTTAGAAAATCTGTTTATCATTTGAATACTAAATTTATTTCTTATCTTTGATACTGTAAATATAGAAATAATATACCAAAATAAACTATTTATTTAGTATTTGACTTTTAAATACAATTACATGGTTCATCTTGAAAGAATAAAGGAATTGTGCGAAAAGAAAAACGTAACAATGAAACAGGCTGCTGTTGAATTGGGTATGACAGAGCAGAGCTTGCACAAAATTATCAAAGCAAACTCTACTAAAATAGACACATTATTAAGTATGGCTCAATACTTTAATGTAGAACCTGCTTATTTCTTTGATAACTATTCCACTAGCACATCAGATGGTATTTGTATCAGTAAAGAAGAACTGGAGGGGCTTATCAAGAAAGTGATAGCTTACTCTATTCATGGTTTCGGAATGGTGAAACTTGAATGGGACACCAAAGAACAAAAGTTTAATTCATACTTTGATATACTAAAAAAACAGTATAGCCCCGATGCTTCGGATTTAAAATACATATCTTCGATGCTGGAAACGGATATTCATATCACCGACGAGGCAACTCCTAAAGATGTGGCACGGGTATTAATGACCAAAGATGAATTTGATTTCACTTCTACCTATTATTATGGCATCCGGAAAATGGAAGTGCAGGAAGAACTTCAAAAGCTCACTGCTTTCTTGGATAAGCATAATATTCCTATCTCTGATTCCATCAAGAAGGATATTGATGAACTTAAAGGCAGGATTAAGTATTATGAAGGTAAGAGTATTATAGGAAATAACAAGATTTGACCATAAACAATGGAACAGATATTTAATAAAGAGCAGCAGGAAAAAGCGCAATTCATTATAAATCATCCTTTGGCAAAGTTATCGGATTTGCGTTCAAATGAAATAAAGGACTTAGCCGTTGTGTGGTGCTACTATTCCGGTAAGATAGAAGGTAATACCTATACTTATGTGGAAACAGAAGCATTGCTTAAAGATGGCATCACCTCTGAAAAGAAGTATGAGGACGCCAAGATGTTGAAGAACTTATATAATACTTTCATTTCCGAACTGGAATATATCAATAAAGGGAAAAATCAGGAAGTAATAGATGAGCGTACTTTATTCAGAGTGCATCAATCTATATCTACCGGGTTGGTTTCTGATGAAGAATCAGGCTTTTTAAGAACAAGGGCTGTTCGTATTAGCGGCACAGAATATATACCGCCAAAGGATTTGCATGATATTCGGACAAAGTTGAATGAAATACTTTATGAACAAGAACAATATACAAATCCATTGGAGCGAGCCGTTTATATTCATTGCAACATTGCCAAACTACAACCTTTTATAGACGGGAGCAAACGTACCTCCCGAATGATGGAAAGCATTGCATTGATGAATGCTGATATTATTCCTGTTTATTCTTCAAGAGATGCTGATATACTGAACTACAGGAAAGGACAGATTGCCTTTTATGAAACAGAAAATTATTCTCCGTATGCCGATTACTTCCTGAATAAGCAAGTAGAACGAATTAAAGAAATAGAATAACCATGAGTGAAGATATAAATGTTATGCTGAAAGAGTTGGATGTTCAGAAAGAACAGCTATCAGCTTTACGTCCATTGCCCGAAGAAGCCTTGAAAAAGATTCAGGATGCTTTGGATATTGAATATACCTACGAAAGTAATCGTATAGAAGGAAATACGCTCACATTGCAGGAAACAGCCCTTGTAGTGAACGAAGGTGTTACTATTTCGGGTAAGTCCATGCGTGAACATTTGGAAGCTATCAATCATGCGGAAGCTATTAGTTACATTAAAGATATTGCCAAACAAGATATAGAGATAAGCGAGCGAACCATCAAAGAAATACACGCCCTTATTCTTCATGGGATAGACCGTGAGAATGCCGGAAGGTATCGCACTGTTCCGGTTATGATTTCAGGTAGTACGCATATGCCGCCACAACCTTATCTGATAGAGAAGCAGATGGAAGATTTCATTCTCCGTTTCAAGCAAATGGAAGCAGAAAAGGTACATCCTGTTCTTATTGCTGCCTATCTACATGATGAATTGGTGCGGATTCATCCGTTTATAGATGGTAACGGGCGTACCTCTCGTCTGTTGATGAACTTGTATCTTCTTCGTCATGGCTATGTTATTATTACCCTGAAAGGTAGTAATGACGCAAAGGTAAACTATTACAAGGCTTTAGAAAAGTCACACGCGGAACATCTGACGGAAGATTTTCAGAAGCTGGTTGTTGAAGCGGAAATAGCTGCATTACAGAAGTATTTGTCTATCATGGCTTAGATGTGCTCTATGAAAAGATAGTAAAAAGAACTCGGATTTGTGTTAAATACATCCAAGAGTCTATATTATATTTGCTTAATTGTATCTGATTAGTTACATTTGCATTATAAAAGCAACAGATAAAAAGGATAATGATATACGTGAACTGTATTTCTCAGATGAGTTTGCAGAGTTCTACGATATGTTGCAAGATAAAGTAAAAGCTAAGTTTGAACATACTATGGATATTATCAGAACAGAGTATGTACTTAGTACGAAGTTCGTGAAACATAGCATACGGACTTGTATGAAATGAGGGTTTCTGTTAATACGAATGAATATAGAACGATTCTTTTTGCTGTTGATAATGAGAACATCATTCTTTCAAAGAAGATACTACTCTTGAATGGTTTTCTGAAGAAATCCACAAAAGACTATAGTAAACAAATAAAGATTGCAGAACGGATATTAAAAGACTTTGAGTTATGAGAAAGTTAGATGAAAATAAGTTAGCAAAGTTGCATACAGCGGGTGAGCTACTGGACAATAAATATGGAGAGGTGGGTACTGACTCTCGTACTGCTTTCCATGAGAAGTCAATAGCGTGGTATTATGGCGAGATATTGCGTGACCGTCGGAAAGAACTAAAGATAACCCAGCAAGAGTTAGCCGAAAAGGTTGGCACAGCAAGAAGCTATATTGCCCGTGTGGAAAAAGGAGAGACAGATATACAGATTTCGAGTTTCTTTCGTATTGCTCGTGCTTTGGGAATTGAGTTTACTCCCACATTTTTATAGCCATTAACAAAAAATTTAAATAGAATATTTGTTTTACAGTAGCGGAACTATAAATATTCTAATCAATTGAGAATAAAATATTATCTTGTCGGTCTAAAATCCGCCAGGAACCTTAAAAAAGGGGGTATGTCATAAATCTGTATATTAGAACACAGATAACACAGATGAGACGGATTCACACAGATTGATTATTGTTGATCAATAAAAAAATCTGCGGTTCTCTGTCGGATCTGTGTCATCTGCGTTCCGTTTTCTATTTTTGACACTCCTTCTTTTTATTTTTGTCCGGTAATTGGGAATTAAAAGGATAAGATTATGCATTACAAGATCACGACACTCGTGGAGAATGCCGTCTACGGGCGGAACTTACAGGCGGAACACGGGCTCTCATTGCTTATTGAAAACAACGGGTATAAACTATTATTCGATACGGGACAGTCGGATCTGTTTATCCGCAATGCAACGCTTTCGGGTATCGATATTGCGGAAGTGGATTTCCTTATCCTGTCACATGGACACAGTGATCATACAGGAGGATTGCGGCATTTCCTTTCCGTCAATAAAAAAGCTCCGGTTATCTGTAAACAGGAAGCCCTTTACCGGAAGTTTAAAGATAAACGGGAGAACGGAGTCATTGACTCCAACCTGTTGGATTTATCCCGATTCCGTTTTATCACCGGGCAGACGGAACTTATTCCCGGATTGTTCCTATTCCCGGACCTTCCGGTTATAAATCCTGAAGATACTCACTTCGAACGATTCTTCACCCAAACGCCCGAAGGAGTTGTTCCCGATATTTTCAATGACGAACTGGCGGTCGCACTGATAGCAGAAAACACATATTCCGTATTGAGCGCCTGTTCCCACCGGGGAATCACCAATATTCTACGGACTATCGGAAAGAGTTTTACCGGATATACATTCAAACTCCTGGCCGGAGGTTTTCATATCCACAATGCCCAGGACGAGAAATTCAGTATCATAGCGGACTACCTGAAAAACAATCTGCCGGAACAGATCGGCATTTGTCATTGTACGGGTATAGACAAATACGCGTTGTTCCGGCAGACATTCGGGGACCGTGTGTTTTACAACTACACGGGAAATACGTTTTATTTATAAATCTTGGCAGCCCAACCACCGCCGGGAGCCATCTTCACCTTTACTTTGCGATCGGCGGGAACCGGTATGACTTCCTTTTTATAATCGCAAGCGGCACGATCGGCATTGATGCCGTCTTTGAACAATTCCAGTTTATAGTTGCCATCGCCCAAGAAAGACAAGTCAAGCTCCACCTCGCGGGCATCCCAGTTTGTCAAAGCGCCCACATACCAGTTATCACCATGAAGGCGGGCAATGGCTACATACTCGCCCACTTTACCATCCAGAGCAACCGTCTTTTCCCATACGGTCGGGATATTGGCGATAAAATCCCTGCATTCGGGTTCCCGGTTATAGTTGGAAGGATTATCGCACAACATGTTCAGCGGAGACTCGAAGATCACGTAAGTAGCCAACTGATGGCAACGCGTTCCCTGGCTCATCGGCTCGGTATAGATCGGAGCATAATTCTTGCGGATCGCATTGCGCATGGCGCCTTGCGTATAATCCATCGGACCGGCAACCATGCGGACAAAAGGAATCGTCACGTCGTAAAGCGGCATATCATAGCTCTTTTCCGCCCATTTCATATTTTCCAAGCCATGAACGCCTTCGTAGTTGATCACGTTCGGATAAGTACGTTGCAAGCCTGTCGGTTTGCAGATGCCGTGATAATCGACCATCATCTTATACTTTGCACAAGTTTCGGCGCCTCTGTAGAGGAAGTCGATGATCTCTTGGTCGTCACGATCCATAAAGTCGACCTTGAATCCCTTCACACCCATATCGGAATAATGCTTCACCACCTTTTCCAGATCCCGGTCAAACGCGTGGTAGCCCGCCCAGAGAATGATACCTACATTCTTGGATTTGCCATAATCCACCAGTTCCGGGATATTGATTTCCGGAATAACCTGCATCAGGTCGGCAGCCAAGTGGACAGACCATCCTTCATCGAGAATCACATACTCGATGCCATGTTCGGCAGCGAAATCGATATAATATTTATAGGTTTCATTGTTGATGCCGGCCCGGAAATCCACATCGTAGATATTCCAGTCATTCCACCAGTCCCATGCCACCTTGCCCGGTTTCACCCAAGAAACATCCTGCAGGCGGCAAGGAGAAGCCAGACGATACACCATATCGCAATCAGCCAACTGCTTGTCATTCTCGGAAACGACAAACACACGCCACGGGAAAGCACGCGTGCCGCTTGTCTTGGCAATATAGTCCTCGCGCTCTTCCACCAACATCTGCAAATTATTGTGGCCGCCTTGCTTTTTCACTTTCGGATAAGGGGCGAACACCGGTTTCAACGTCGGCTTGTCAGTCGAGTTATTCAAGAACATACCGGGATAATCTTCCAGGTCCGCCTCGGTGATACAGAGTTTCTTGCCACCGTCCAATTCCACCAAGAACGGAAGGATCATCAGACGTTCGCTGTTCAACTTCGTGATCGGTTCGTGTACATACGGCTGCTCGAAAGAGTTCATGAACTGTTCCCCAAAAGTAGCCTTCTTGCTGTTCACATAAGGCGCAAAGGCCGTATGGTCGGAAGAAAAATTATAGTCGGCTTCTTCATCCATCACGACGATATCATTCTTCATCTTCGTCGTGAAACGATAGGCCAGGCCGTCATTATACATACGGAAAACAAGGCCGTAGTTGCCCCGGAACGAAAGTGTCATCTCATTATAGACATCCTGCACTTCCGTCTTTTTATAGAAAGGAGAAGGGATCACTTTATCGACTGCCGCTTTCAGCACTTTCGATACTTTGGGGCTGGCCCCTAAGACAACTCCATCCTGCAACGTCATGGAGATCGGAGATGCGGCGAGGATTTCCGTCCCGTCGTGTGTAAATGAAAAACGAATATCGTCACCTACCGTAACGACAGCTTGCAGTTTTTTGTCCGGCGATTGCAACTGATAGCTTTTCTGAGCCGTCAGCGACATGCTCCCCATCAGGAAGAGCGCAATAAGAGCTTTTAATTTCATGGTTTTCAAATTTTATTAACTGGCGACAAATATACAGGATTAATCAGGAAATGCTTTTGCAAAATTGTCTTATCTTTGTAGATATTGTATCATAATACGGTTATTAAGGAGATAATATCCATGAAAAAGCTTATTTGTTTATTGTTTTGTTGCCTGCTTTTCCTTCCGGCTGCCGCCCAATGGAAATGGCACAACCCGATGGAAGCCGGTTTTCCGGTTATCCAAAATCAAGGATTCACAAAAGAGATCGGAAATTCTTACACGCGCTTGCCCGAACGTGCAAAAGGCGTGGTGAGCGAACCGGTATGGAACCTGTCGCGGCATTCGGCAGGACTCGCCATTCATTTCTACAGTAATGCCCCGCAGATCAAAGTGCGCTACACCGTTACCGGTAGCCTGAATATGCCGCATATGCCTTCGACCGGAGTGTCGGGAGTCGACCTTTACAGCATTAACAGCGACGGGGAATGGCATTTTTGTTTCGGCAACTATTCTTTCAAGGACACGATCACCTATACATATAATAATATAGGCAAAGACCGCTACCACAAACAAGGTTTCGAATACCGGCTTTATCTGCCCTTGTACAACGGAGTGAAATGGTTGGAGATCGGTACGCCCGAAGATGCGAAGTTGGAATTCATCCCGGTTTCTCCCGAAAGGCCGATTGTCCTGTACGGAACTTCGATCGCACAAGGGGCCTGCGCTTCCCGCCCGGCAATGGCCTGGGGAACGATCCTCCAACGTTCGCTGGACTATCCGCTCATAAACCTCGGCTTTTCCGGCAATGGCAAACTAGCGAAAGAAGTGCTGCAATTCATCGGCGAAACGGATGCCCGGCTGTACATACTGGATTGCATGCCGAACTTGCCCAATCAGAAGGAAGAGGATGTTACGGCTTTGGCCATCGCCGCCGTCAAGCAACTTCGGGAAAAACATTCGGCTCCCATCTTGCTGATCGAACACGGAGGCTATAGCAATATGTATATGGATTCAATAAAATACAACGAAGTCACCCTGGTTAACCGTGCTTCCCGTAAAGCATACGAGCAGATTCAGTCCGAAGGAATTAAAGATATATATTATTTATCCCGCGAAGACCTGAACATACCGTCCGATGGTTGGGTTGACTATGTGCACCCGTCCGACTTCGGAATGAAGCAACAGGCGGTTGTCGTAGAAAGAAAGGTACGGGAAATCCTGCATATTCCTCTTGGCTCCCTGACCACCACCATCCCCGTCACCCAACGCCGGGAACCGCATATGTACGAATGGCTCTCCCGTCACCGCGCTTTCCTGGAGCAGGTACGCAACCATCCGCCTAAAGCTGTAATCTTAGGCAATTCGATCACCCACTATTGGGGTGGCGAACCGGAACACCGCAACAAGAACGGACGGGAGACCTGGGAAAAAGTCATGCGTCCTGCCGGTTTCCAGAACTTGGGCTGCGGATGGGACCGTATCGAAAACGTGCTTTGGCGTATATACCATGGCGAACTGGATGGCTATAAGGCCGGAAAAGTCGTCTTGATGATCGGCACGAACAATTGCGGCCTGAACAGTGACAAAGAGATCGTCGAAGGCCTCCGCTTCCTCCTTTCCGCCATCCGCCAGCGGCAACCGGAAGCCTCCGTCAAAGTGATCGGCATCCTTCCCCGCCGCAATCAGGAGCAATGGGTCAGGAACATCAACTTCGACATTAAGGAGATGGTGGAAACGGAAGGTTACGAATTTGCCAATCCGGGAACAGCCCTATTGCAGCAAGACGGCAAAATAGACGAAAGCCTGTTTATAGGTGACGGCCTCCATCCGAACAACAAGGGGTATGAATTGATTGCCGGAGAGATCTCATCCCCCAACAAAAGTTTTTGAAAAATAATCCTTCATCTGTACACTTAAATATTTTGTATTCACGTTATTACAGATGAAGGAAATAATATTAATACTGCATCTGTCAGCAGCTATTTAAGATCAAATAGCCATTCTCTTAACACAAACCTGCCTGCTTCTATTTCAACCGTCAACTATCGAATGCTTGTTCGACAGCAGTCAAACGCTTGTTTGTCAAATGTCGGACAAGCGTTTGACTATTGTCGAACAAGACCAATCCTATTACTTACGCAATAAAAAGCTATGAGACAAGAGATAAAATCCTTCATCTTTAAAGCTCTTATTTACAAGACGGTAATACCTTAGATGAAGAAATGCAGGAAACATGCAACCCGTCGTAAGCCAGATGAACATGAGGCGGCAGCTCCTTCTCGACCTCCGCATGCAATCCGATACGGTGGCTCATGTGGATCAGATACGTTTCCTTCGGCCTTATCCGCTCGATATTGACAAGAGCCTCCTCCAACGATTCATGCGTCGGATGGGAACCTCGGCGAAGGGCGGTCAGGATCAGCACATCCAAGCCTTCCAGTTTGGCATATTCTTCTTCCGGAAGATACTTCACATCTGTCAGGTAGGCCATATTCCCGATACGATACCCTAAGATCGGCAGTTTCCCATGCATCACCCGGACCGGCATGACCGGGATTCCGGCAACCACGAAAGGCGCGTTTCCGATCCGGTGAAGTTCCAGGTTCGGAACTCCGGGATATTTATGGGCACGGAACACATACGGGATGCGCGTCTCGATGGCTTCCGCCACATTATCTTCCGCATACACGTCCACCCCCTTTTCACGGCAAAAAGGGCGCAGGTCATCCAATCCGCCGACATGATCGTAATGTTCGTGCGAGATCAAGACTGCATCCAGATGGTACGTCTTGCTACGGATCGCCTGCCAACGGAAATCCGGACCGCAATCCAGCAGAAGCCGTTTACCATCCGTCTCCACCAGCACGGACGTACGCAGACGCCAATCCCGCTTATCCGGACTGGTACACACCTCGCACTGACAACCTATTTCGGGAACTCCGGTAGAAGTACCCGTCCCTAAAAACAAGATTTCCATTTATCCTACATATTTTACCTCTGGCATAATCTCGATACCGAACCGGTCATGAACGGCCGTACGAATACTTTCGGCAACCAATGCGATCTCATGTCCTTTGGCTTCACCCAAATTAACCAATACCAATGCCTGCTTTTCATATACGCCGACCGCACCATGCGACTTGCCTTTGAAACCGCACTGCTCGATCAACCAGCCTGCCGGCACTTTCACTTTTCCCTCTCCCGCCGGGTAAGACGGCATATCCGGATATTGCTCCTTCAACTTCCCGTAACATGCAACCGGAATAACCGGGTTCATAAAGAAACTTCCGGCATTTCCCAATTCATCGGGATCAGGCAATTTCTGACGACGGATCGAAATCACGGCGTCCCGTACGGCTTGCAACGTCATCTCCGGATACTTAGCCAGTTCCTCCTTCAAATTGCCGTAATTGACAGATAATCGAGGCTCTTTGCTCAAGCGTACATTGATATAAGTAACAATGTGAGGGTCGTTATGCTCATCTTTGAAGAAACTCTTCCGGTAACCATAGAGGCATTCTTCATTGGTAAACGTGCGTTTCTCGAACGAAAGCTGGTTATACGTCTCCACCGTCTCGACCACATCCTTGATTTCCGTACCGTATGCCCCGATATTCTGGACAGCGGCGGCTCCGGCTTCGCCCGGAATATCGGAGAGGTTTTCTATTCCTCCCCAACCTTTGGACACGGCATAAGCGACTACGTCGTCCCATTTCTCGGCAGCCCCGATACGAAGCAGTACCGAATCGTCCGTCTCTTCCGCTACAGAGATCCCTTTTATCTGCGAATGCAAGATAATCCCGTTAAAATCATTTATGAATAACAGATTACTGCCACTTCCGATATGCAACGACAGACATTCCTGGAAATATTCGTCCCGAAGGATACGCCCCAGTTCCTCTTCATTCGTATACTCCATAAACCAGCGGGTCTTCACCGGAAGGTGAAATGTATTATGTCTCTCCAGCGAGTAGTTATCTTCTATTCTCATCTTGCGTATGTTTTTATTTTGCAGGACAAAAGTAACGATAAATATCAAATCAATCAGCAGGCATATAAAAAAGCGCTCCAAATATAGCAACCAAAGGCTATTTAACATTTTTTGTTTCGCTAATCGTAACAAATGCATATACGCGTTGTTAAATAAGAAATGAACGCTGATTTCTTTAATATGCAAAAAAAGATACAACATATCAATGAAAAGCGTACATTTGCCTTGAATATCATTAATTAAATAAAAACATTCATGAACAAAGCAGAATTGATTGAGGCCCTGGCCCAGAGATCGGGATTACAGAAACAAAAAGCGAAGAAATTGTTGGATGCTTATGTCGACATCGTAACAGAAGCCATGTCTAACAACGAAGAAATCGTATTGATCGGTTTCGGTACATTGATACCGCATCCGCAGACTGAACGTTTAGCTCGTAACCCCAAGACTGGAACACCTGTTATGATTCCAGCCAGAACGACCGTGAAGTTCAAACCGGGTAAGTATTTGTTGGATGCAATTAACAAACCCGGAGAAAAGAAGTAATACTTTTTTTACCTGACAAAGGGAGGCAATCTAAAAAAGGTTGCCTTCTTTTTTGCAACCTGTCCAAATTATAAGTAATTTCGGTGCCGGAAAATGACAATTCAATCATGAAAATAGTTAATCTTGGAGAATCAAACTCGGTGTTAAACCGGTTTGTCGCAGAACTGCGCGACGTCAATATACAAAAAGACAGCATGCGCTTCCGCCGTAACATCGAGCGGATAGGTGAAATCATGGCCTACGAGATCAGTAAGGATTTCACTTACAGCACAAAAGACATTCAATCTCCTCTGGGAACAGCACCGATGAATACTCCCGACGATTCAGTCGTCATCAGTACGATCCTGCGTGCCGGTCTTCCCTACCATCAAGGCTTCCTAAGCTATCTGGACAATGCGGAAAATGCATTCGTTTCCGCTTACAGGAAATACAAGGACCGCCTGAACTTCGATATTCATATCGAATACATCGCTTCTCCCCGATTAACGGACAAGACATTGATTATAACGGACCCGATGCTGGCTACCGGCAGCTCCATGGAACTGGCCTATGAGGCATTGCGCACCAAAGGGCACCCGGCACATATCCATGTCGCTTCCATCATTGCCAGCAAGCAGGCAATCGAATATATCCAACGTAAAATGCCGGACGATATCACAACCGTATGGGTAGCGGCTGTCGACGATGAACTGGACGATCATTCTTACATCGTTCCGGGATTAGGCGACGCCGGTGATTTGTCTTACGGTGAGAAAGAATAAAATACAAATCTAATGGGGTAAAGTAAACCAGAAACGGGAACCTTTCCCTTCTTCGGACTCTACCCCGATTCTTCCGCCTACCTGTTCGATTATACTCTTGCAGATCGAGAGTCCCAAACCCGTCCCCTGCTTGAAACTGTTTCCTTTATAGAAACGGTCGAACACATGCTGCTGCACTTCGGGCGACATACCGTCTCCGGTATCCGTCACAGAGAATTCAATTTCATCCTGCCGTACCTCGTAACCAAGCACGATCGTTCCCCTGTTGGTATGCTTGATGGCATTATTAATAAAGTTGGATATGATCTGTGTCAGCCTCACCTTATCGCAACGCATAATACAGAAAGGCAGGTCCGGAGCCACACATAGCGCGACTTCAGCCGGCACTTTGATGCGCATCGAAACGACCAGTTCTTTACACAGTTCACGCAGGTCGACCTCGACAAGTTTCAATTCGATTATGCCGGATTCTATCTTGGCCAAATCCAGCACATCGGAAATCAACTGCAACAACAGTTCATTGTTTTTCTGGATAATCTCGACAAACTGCTTCTTTTCTTCCGGATCGTCCGTATCGACCAACAACGTGGAGAATCCGACAATGGCATTCAGCGGAGTCCGGATCTCATGGCTCATATTGGCAAGGAAAGCAGATTTCAAACGATCCAACTCTTCCGCTTTCTCACGCTGCATCTGCGTCTCCTTTAATTCGGTAATATCATAATTCACGCAAATCATTTCCAACTTCGTCGGATCGGTAGACTGTGTATTCCGCATCACATTCACACGAGTCCAACGCCAGTTCTCCCCATGCTTCACCCTTAATTCTTTCCGGATACAGTCAGACCGTCCTTTCTTTACGCGCTCGAAGAAATTAAGCATAACTCTTCGGTCTTCCGGATGAATCCGGTTATAAACGCCTATGACTTCCGGTAAGGGTGTTCCCTCTTTTTCACCTAAATTCTGATACCACTGGTCGATGGCATAACCGTCACGACTCAGCAGGTCGAATTTGGCATATCCTACCTTTGCAAAGCGGCTGACCAAACTGAAGAAATGTTCAAACTCTTCGATACGGTTATAGGCGAGCGCCTTATCCGTATTATCAAGATTGATGAACATATAATTAATCAGATCTCCATGTATATCATAGAGCATGCTGACTTTCGTAAAAAGATCGATCGTACCGCTCTTTACCGTCGGATAATAAGCATCGTTTTTAACGGTATTGAACGAATAATCAAGATGGAAAGAGACAGGCTCCTGACGAATCAGCTTTTTCTGAACTTCGTCGGGGATTATCGGATTTTCAAAGATATTAATCCCTAAAGCCGACTCTTTGGAGGGAAGACCGAATATCTCGGCATCCATATTATTGAGATCCACCAAATAGCCATTCTTGTCATACAGCTCGATACCGACCGGTATATTGGTATAGATATTCCGAAGCAGTTTTTCGCTATGGTCCAATGCCTCATTGGTACGAGCCATCTTCGTTATTATACTGATGATATTCGAAATAGACGATAACCACTGGTAATCCTCCAAGCTCCACATACGATATTTATCCACGATATCTATCCCCATATATCCCCACGGCTCACCTTTGATTATCAACGGTATCAAAATCAGGGAACAAACGCCGCGCACTTTCAGATAACGTTTTTCCTCTGCCGCTTCAGGAGGCAATTCATCCAGATTGTTAATCAAAACCGGATATAAATTCCGTATCTTCTGTGTAGACCAGGGCAATGTCGCAACCGGAATGTTTTGCAAAGACAGACGAACAGGCTCAATCCCTTCACTACACACCTCATATGTGCAGCCGATCAGCCCTTCATCCCCATATTCCATAATATATACACGGCCTTTCGTATCGATCGAAAACAGAATCTCCGTAAGAGCCAAATGGATCGATTTGTGCAAATCATTTGTCTGGATAAAAGAATGCAAGGCACGGGACAAGCTCCCCAAATGCCTGAGAACACTATCGACTTGCCCATTCACAACAGGCCTGTTCTCCTCCGTCTCGCTAAAAGGGATCAACTGTAAAATACCCAATACGGTCAACTTGCCGTCGGGAGCCTTTTCACGTTTATAAATCTTTGTGCGGACAAACCTGTACCCATAACAAGTTTTCATCGGAAAGATCTGTTCGTATATGCCAATCCCTTTAAAGAAAGCGAACTCGTTGGCAATACGGTCCCGATAGTCTTCACGGATCAACAAAAGGAAATCTGCTAAGAGGATTTTCGGACCATCCAACTCCAGGAGACTAATCAAATAGTCCGAACAGATATAACATCTTTCTTCAAAATCAGCTTCCCACCAGCCAACTTGAGCATTATCTAATATTAATTGATACCGGTCTACTTCCATGAACACGACTTTAGTTATCTTCCGTACAAAAGTCGTTATAATAAATCAGATCAACAAATTTTATTCCCCTTAATATTCAAGGTATTTCAATCCTATCATTTATCATAAAAAAATAGCAGCACAAGCTAATTCCTGCCTATGCTGCTATTTAACTATAGATAAAAAAGCATTATTTCAACTCTTTAATACGGATGTTACGGAACTTGACGGGAGAGCCATGACCTAAGAAACCGATATGTCCTTTCTTATTGAACAGGCCCGGATGTTCCTTATGGTCGGCCGTACCGTTCTTCGTCGCTTCCCGGATATTGCCTTCCATAATCACCACACCGTTGACCGTCACCTTGATATTATCGCCATCGGCTACAATTTCTTCATAATTCCATTCACCCGCAGGTTTGAACGCACTATGATGATCCGCCTTAGCCGGGATAATTCCATAAACGGAACCGTGATGCTGCAAAGGAGTAATATCCTTATAAATCGGATGTTCGCAATCCAGAATCTGGATTTCCATGCCGACATAAGCGGCATCCCCTTCCATCGGGGTACGGATACCGACACCGTTATTAGCACCCGGCGTCAATTGGAATTCGAAACGGTATACGAAGTTGCCATACTCGTCTTTCGTATATAAGTTTCCACCGTAGCTCTTGCTCGGAATCATGGAGATACAACCGTCTTCCAAGGTATAATCGACTGTATTGCCTGTCCATTCATGCATGTTCGTACCGTCGAACAAAATCTTGAATCCTTCCTTCTCTTCTTCGGCTGAAAGTTTGAACGGTTCCTTGCGTTCCAACTCTTTTACATAAATATTCCGGTAATAGACCTTGCTGCCATGAGCCTGCAATTCGATCTGTTCGGTCGGGAAGATCGGGAGTTTACGATCCCAATAGTTCTCCAGGATCACATCATCCACGACTTTCTCTCCATTCAACACGACAGTTACACGGTCACCAACCATCTTGATATAGAAGCTGTTCCATTCACCCAACTTATTATCTGCCACTTTCGACGGTTTGCTCTCGTTCACCTGGTTGTTGTATAGTCCACCGGAACCGACCTGCGCCCCTACGTTTACACGTGCAGTATCCCAAATCTGTACCTGAGGCGTACCACGCAGGTAAATACCGGCATCCGCTTCGGGACCGGCCGGATCGAGCATCCAGTCCACATACATTTCGAAGTCGCCATACTGTTTTTCCGTACATAAGTTATCGTAACCGCTTCCTTCGAATACCAATAGGCCATTTTCGACCTTCCAATCCCGACGCATGTTTTCATCGGCTTTCACCTGCTCTTTAGCCAACTGTGCCGGTTTCATTTTCGCACGTGCAATCGGGTTTTGTACCAAACCTTTCCAGCCGGTCAAATCCTTGCCGTTGAACAACGAGACGAATCCTTCGCCCTGCGGCATCTCGGCCAGATGTTTCTTGATCGCTTCCTTCTGGTAACCTGCATCCGGATTGTCAAGCACATCCATCACCTTGTTCAACAAGGCACGGACATTCGCCCCCATATACTCCTTATTGCCCAAAGCGATATTCATAACAGCATTGGCAGCAGCCTGTTGCACAGGTTTCTGGTCCAGGAATTCGCCGGCATACAACATGCCCAAGAATGTTCCGGTATTTTCAATCTGTTGCAGGATGGCGATCTTCTGTGCATCCGTTTTAGCTATTTCCATTGCCTTACGCAGGCTCAACAAACGGTTTTCACCTGTAAAGGCCGGATTGGAAACCAGTTTCACATAGGTAGTGAGAGCCGGATCAAAATAATCGGACGACGGGTTTTCCTTGCAGATCGTATATAATTCGTCCGCCACTTCAATACCCTTCCAATTCAGCAAAGCTTCGAAGGCAGCATCTCGTTTAACCCCCGTATTGGAACGAAAACCTTTCACGATCGTCGTCAACGCATCCGGCTGGCCGGTAGAAGACAACACCAGATAATACAAATAATCCTTATTGCCAGCCTGCAACATACGGCGTGTCACCATTTCTACCCGGTCGGCAGCAGGAAGAGAGGACAATGCCGAAATAACAGCCCGTTGCATAGGAGGAACAGCCAATGCGTCGGCTGTTTCCAGCATACCGCACATATTGGTTATATCCCGTTCTCCCACCACATCCTTCAAAGCCACGTAAGCCGCTGCCTTCACTTCAGGAGCACCCGTCTGGATCTGATCCAGCACGGTGTTGATATTAGCAGTAGCCTTGCGCATGGCCAACAATTCGAGTCCGGCTATTTTGCCTGCATTGGCAGCAGAAGAGACAGCCTTCGCCACCGCTCCGTCGATATCTCCGGGGAAAGCGGCCAGAGCATCCTGTCCTAACAAGACAACTTGCTTGTCATCGTTCTTCAGCAATTCGGCCAACGAAGGGATATAAGACTTATCACCTATCTTCACCAATGTCCAAGCGGTAGCCTGCTTCACGTCGAAGTTGGCATCACCGAGCTGCTCCAACAAGATTTGCTTGGCAGGAAGATCGAAACGTATTTCCAGATTCTGGATAATATCGTGTTTGGACGGTTTCTTGGCCTCGCGTCCGATCCAGTTCAAGAGATCTATTTTCAATTCAGGTTTGGCTTTCGGAACCATTTTCATCAGTTCGATATACAACTCCTTATCCGCAAAACCGGAAGCGTAGCTCAAAGCCGCATTCCGGTAATTCTTGCTCGGATCTTTCATGGCAGCGATGACCATTTTGGATACTTTGGCCGGTTCTTCGGCAGCTAAAAGTATCTGCAAGGCGGCTTCCCGTGTCTGTTCCTGTCCGGCCTTAGCCGCTTCTTTCTGCAATTTCTTTGCGGCCTTCATCACCGCCACGCGATCACTCTTTACCAATCGTTTCAACAAAGCGATATAAGCTTCGTTGGCACCGGTCATTTCCATTGTGTAACCGGCGTTCTCGGCCGCTTTCGCCAAAACCGGCAAGGAATTAGGACCTCCGATGCAACTCAAGGCAAACAAGACCTCTTTCTGCATATTCGGATCGGATGCTCCCTGCAACGCCAACAAGACAGGTTCAGCCCCATCCACCCGGGCATCAGCAATCGCACGGATCACATCCTTTTGTGTTTTGGGAGAACCGGAACGGCTCTTCAAGGCTGCAACCAATGCCTGTCCGGCTTTTTCGCTACCGTTGGCAGCCAGCGCACGGGCGGCGGGACCGCTCAACGACTCATCATTCAGATAAGAAGCCAGTGCATCTATGCATTCGTCTTTTCCCAACATCTGAAGTTGACGGATAATAAACGCTTTCGTTTCGCGCTCGTTTACCATTTCCAACGCCTTCAGATAAGCATTTGCAGTCACCAACCGGGCATTCTCCTCGCCTTTTGCCATGACATAATGTGTCAGGCCGCTCAAGGCGTAGTCGACATTTGCGTTGCTACCTTTGCCCGGAGCATTTATCATGTTTACCAGCATCAGAACACCTTCTTCGCCGGTAGAGCTCAAATCACCAATCAGTTTATTGTACGCCGCCTGTTTCGCCGCAGGCATCTGAGCCAACACATCGGCAGCGGTCGTTTTGGCCGTACGGTTGGCCGGAGTCTGCGCCATCAGCATGCTTCCGCATAACAGTAAGGCAGCTATTGATATATATGCTTTTCTCATTATGTTTCGAATTTTGAATGAATTAAATATTCCAGGGTGCTCTCATCGGCTGGTCCAGCAAACGATTTGCAGCCTCGTCGTCAATAAATTCAAGTTTTACAGGATCGAAATTCAGTGTCCGGTTCAAACGTAGAGCCACCGCTCCCATATTGACAATAGTAGCCGAACGGAAACCATTCTTCTCGTTCAGGGCGAAAGGCTGGCGTGTCTTCACACATTCGATAAAGTCCGTAACCTGCGATTCAGGTTCGGGGAAGTCGGCAAGTTTCTTCTCCCAATCAGGAATATCGCATACAAAATTCTTATAAACATTACCTTTCGGTCCGGCGATATACGGCGTATTCGGATCACCGAAATCCCCCCCCCAAAGGACGATCTGACAACCATCGTCATACGTGTAGGTAATGGAACGCCAAGTACCGACAGCGTCCGGATGTTGTTGCGGAGCATCCACTTCCACTTTAACGGGGCTGGTATCGTCTTTACCTAATATATATTGTACGGGATCGATATAGTGCTGCCCCATATCTCCGAGTCCGCCTCCGTCATAATCCCAGTATCCGCGGAAAGTCTGGTGTACACGATGCGGATTATAAGGCTTGTAAGGAGCCGGGCCAAGCCACATGTCGTAATCCAGTTCTGACGGGACCGGTTGCGGTTCGAGATATTCTTTTCCTACCCAGAAGAACTTCCAGTTGAATCCGGTATGCGCACTGATCGTCACCTTCAACGGCCATCCCAACAATCCGCTTTGTACCAGTTTTTTCAACGGCTTGACGGGAGTGCCCAGTCCGTAAAACTGGTCTGTAAAACGGAACCATGTATTCAGGCGGAACATACACCCGTATTGCTGTACGGCCTCCATCACGCGCTTTCCTTCACCGATCGTACGGGTCATCGGTTTTTCACACCAGATGTCTTTTCCGGCTTTAGCGGCTTCGACGGACATGATACCATGCCAATGAGGCGGAGTGGCGATGTGCACGATATCGACATTCGGATCCAGAATCAAATCGCGGAAATCATGATAAGCGGCTATTTTTTCCTTCACCAGTTTCTTTCCCAGTTCAAGGTGATTTTTATCAACGTCACAAACGGCAACCAAACGTGTACCGGCATAGCCCACATGGCCTCTTCCCATCCCTCCGGTACCAATAATACCTTTAGTCAATTGATCACTTGGAGCAATATACCCGTTTCCCAATACGTGGCGCGGCACAATCGAAAAGAGCGCAACCCCTCCAAGAGTTTTCAGAAAACCTCTTCTGCTTGTTCTCATAGTAAAATAATAATTTATATAGATTAGCAACCAATTATTTAAAAATATAAATAATATCTGACAAATATACTAATTATCTAATAATTCTTGCAGATATTCACGTGTTTTTATCACATAATCATGTCTTGCACCATTTAATTCGCATTCAATAGTCAATGCTCCCTGAAATCCTTGCTTCTTCAGTTCAGCTATGACGGCCGGGAAATTCACCTCTCCGGTAGGGATGGGCACTTCTGCTCCCAATTCATACGGATTGTTCGGGTCCGGATATTTACCGTCTTTTGCATGGAATTCCTTGATCAGGCTACCGAACTGCTTCACGGCATCCAGAGAATTCGCTTTCCCGTACATCAATAGATTAGCCAGATCGCAATTGATAAACACATTGCCCGTAGCTATGTCTTTAATGGCACGGATCAAAGTTGTCGGCGTTTCCTGTCCGGTTTCAAAATAGATCATCACGTTGCGTTCCTTAGCATAATTTGCCAAATCCTGCATAACCTTGATAAAATCTTTGTATTGTTCGGAAGAGGGATCTTCCGGTATAAAACCGAAATGGGAGTGCATGGCAGGCACTTCCGCCATAGCGCAAAAATCAATCATCTCGTGATATACTTTAATTTTCTCTGCCCGTTCTTCTTTCGGGACCAGACCGATCGTCGCCGGTCCTTGACGGAAATTCCAAACACAATGGCTTCCGGGTACGCCGACAACTGTTGTCACTTTTATATTATGTTTCTTGGATGCCGCCTTTACTTTTTCAGCAAAATCTTTTGTAAACTTGTTTTTCTGATAATTAAGCTCACAAGAGCCGAATCCCTGTTCATGCAGGTCTTTAAAGCTTTTATCGATATCGCCCAAATCATACTGGATGACCCCGATCGTTATCTTATCTTGAGCCATCATTCCGGAACACATAAACAACAAAGCAAAAATCAATAAAGAGAATTTAGTTTTCATCGCCTGATATAGATTAAGTTAATAAATAACGAAAACAAAAAAAGAGGGACAACCAAAGGGTTGTAAGTCTTTTTGGCCTCCCTCTTTATTTATGAAAAAACAAAAGTAATAATTTATTCCATTGTCGGATTAAAAGTTCCGCCCCAATTATTGTTTTGTTCGAGATTTGGATTTTCGTCAAGGTTGGCCTTCTGAATCGGGAAGAAATAGAATGATTCTTCAATTACAAATTCTCTTTCCGCCGCTTCTGTATAAGGAACTTGATGAATCACATAACGAAAATCTCCGGTAGTCAACTCATTGTTATTGATTTTTGCTCTGGCAGTGTTCAAATCGGGTCTTGTTCACTTTTGCTGTATGGTTGCTTTTTATGTATTTAATTAATAAAAGAGCACAGCTTAAAAAATAAAAGTCTATATTATAAGT
>NZ_CABUOD010000018.1 GCF_902493135.1 uncultured Parabacteroides sp. | reverse complement strand
GAACCTTTGCCCGGAGTAGGCCGGACGGTTCAGCCTTGATCTTTTGGTTACTTTTGGATCAAGCCAAAAGTAACGGATAAATGTGTCCGTGAAAGTACTCTCTTTTATGACCTTGAACTTCGTTTTATTCTTTTATTTATACTGTAATATATTTATATACAGATGTTTGTGTGCTATTGCCGCTCTCCCTTTGTAAAATGTCTATTTTAATTGGAGCCCGGGCAGTTTTGGCAGATTTGGCAGACTTTTGTGTTTTGTGCGGTTGGGAGGCGGAAGATTTTGGGCAGACAGGTAGCCGTTTCCGTTTCGACAGGCATCCGTTTTCGCCTCGACAGGCATCCGTTTCCGTTTCGATGGGCATCCGCTTAGAGATGGATGCCTATGCAATTCCTGCATCTCTCTCCTGGGAATATAGGGAAGTTTCGCATAATAGTTTTATCTTTGTATATTAGAAAAAACAATAATGGTAAGATTCTTATGAAACCGACTCGTATTATCGAAATTTGTGCCAACTCCGCACAAAGCTGTGTGGAAGCAGAAGCCGGAGGAGCCAAACGTGTGGAACTTTGTGCCGGAATCCCGGAAGGGGGGACGACACCCAGCTACGGGGAGATCCGGACGGCGCAGGCACTCACTTCGTCTATCGATATAAATGTGATTATCCGTCCGCGTGGAGGCGACTTCCTCTATACGCCGGCAGAGATCCGGTCGATGTTGCTGGATATCGAACTGTGCAAGCAGTTGAAGGTGCACGGGGTCGTCTTCGGTTGCCTGACGAAAGACGGGGATATCGACCTCCCTTTGATGCGCCGGCTGATCGAGGCGGCCCAGCCGCTGTCCGTCACCTGCCATCGCGCCTTTGATGTTTGCCGCGACCCCTTTGCCGCTTTGGAGCAGTTGATCGAATTGGGCTGCGACCGCATCCTGACTTCCGGCCAGCAGTCCGATGCCGTGAAAGGGATTCCCCTCATTGCCGAGCTGGTGAAACGTGCGGCAGGACGGATCATCATCATGCCGGGGTGCGGAGTCCGGGAGAGCAACATCGCCCGCATCGAAGCGGAGACCGGGGCGAAGGAGTTCCATACATCCGCCCGCGGCATCGTCTACAGCAAGATGGAATACCGGAACGAGAATGTCCCGATGGGCAGCAGCATCGTTTCCTCCGAATTCGAGACGGTCGAGACGGACCGCAAGAAGGTGGCCGCCTATCTGTAGTGCCTCTTTTGGACTGTCGCAACTTTTGCGACGGTTGCCATGTTTGCTACTTGGAGTAGAAAATAACGTATTCACAATAAAAAAACAGAAGAACAATGGAAGAATCTAAAAAACTTTACCGTTCGAATAACGGGATGATAGCAGGCGTTTGTGCAGGTATTGCCGATTATTTCGGCTGGGACCCGACATTAGTGCGCATCGGTTATATAGTATTGAGTATCTTTACGGTCTTTTCCGGGGTGATCGCTTACCTGATCCTCTGGATGGTTATACCTAAACAACCTAAATAGTGAAAGGTGAAGCGGAATGAGTCGATGGAGCGGGGTGATTTTGGGCTTGATGGCGCTGGGTTTGTCTTGTACGCAACCGTCGGTGCAGGAAAAATACCAGAAAAGCCGGGACAAGGTGGTCGATGTGCAGGACAAGGTGGTGGAGATCGGGACCGGAGACGTGCTGGTTGGCAATAATAACCTGCTGTATGTGCTGGGCGATTATTTAATAGTCGTCGAGTATAACTGGACGGCGGTCGATAAGATCGTGCACCTGTTCGATCGGTTTACGTATAAGCCTGTTTTGAGTGCGGTAAACAAAGGGCAGGGGCCGGGAGAGATAGCCAATCCCGGAGTGTTGATTATGAATGAACGGAAGGGGTGTTTCTACTTCCCGGATAATGCCCGGATGAAGTTGTACACCTATGTCTTGGATAGCCTGCTGTCCGATCCTGATTATATGCCTACGGTCAAATGTACCTTCCCGGAAGACCGCGTGCCGAGCGATGTCGTCTATGTTTCCGACACGCTTTGCATCGGTGGAACGGTCGTCCCGATCGGGACAAATGACTTCAAGACGGCTGTCGGATGTTGGAATATGCAGACGGGGAAGGTCCGTCTGATGCCCTACGAACATCCGGAGATTAAAAAGAAACGAGCGGATTGCATCGTCTCGGAGGAGCATGGCATCTATGTGGATGTCTATTCGCGGGACGACCTGCTGACGATCTGTGACTTGGATGGAAATCTGAAATACAATGTTTATGGCCCGGAATGGCGGCATGGCGAGTGGAACGATGTCTATCGGCATATCGACGGCGTATTTTGCGGTGACAAGATCGTGACGGCTTATTCCGGGAAACATCGTCAGGAGAAAGACGGATTTACGGCTTCTCTGTTGCTGGTATTCGATTTGGACGGCAATTATCTGAAGACGCTCGATGTCGGTCGTCCGGTGGTCAGGCTCTGCTATGACGACCGCAACCAACGTTTGCTGTTGAGCATGAACGACGAGATGCAGTTTGGTTATCTCCCGTTGGATGAGTTGCTCCGGTAAAGCGGACGGTTTGCGAAGGACCGGATTTGCCTGAATACATAACTGTATAACTTATAAAGTAAAGAATGAACTTTGAACTATCTTCCCCATTCAGTCCGACGGGCGACCAGCCGGAAGCGATTGCGGCCCTGTCCGACGGTATAAAGAGTGGTGTGCCTTTCCAGACCTTGTTGGGGGTGACAGGGTCCGGAAAGACTTTCACTATCGCCAATGTGATCAAGGAGGTGCGGAAACCGACCTTGATCCTGAGCCATAACAAAACCCTCGCTGCCCAGCTATACAGCGAGTTCAAAGCCTTTTTCCCGAACAATGCCGTCGAGTATTTCGTCTCTTATTACGATTACTACCAGCCGGAGGCGTATCTTCCGACGACGGACACCTATATAGAAAAGGATTTGCAGATCAACGACGAGATCGATAAACTTCGTCTGCGTGCAACCGCTTCGCTGTTGTCGGGGCGGAAGGACGTCATCGTCGTTTCGTCTGTCTCCTGCCTGTATGGCATGGCGGACCCGACTGCCTTTGCCGAGAAGGTGGTGCATCTGGAGAAGGGGATGCGGATAGACCGGGATAGATTGTTGCGCCGCTTCGTGGATGCTCTTTATGTCAATAATAAGATAGAGTTCAACAGGGGGTGCTTTCGTGTGAACGGCGATACGGTCGATATCTTTCCGGCTATCGAAACTTTTGACGGGGCCGCCTACCGTATCGAGTTCTGGGACGACGAGGTGGACCGTATCTCTTCGTTCGACCCGCAGACCGGGCAGGAGATAGACGAGCAGGATGAACTGAACATCTATCCGACCAACCTCTTCGTGACTACCCAGGAACGTATCAATACCGCTATCGGGCAGATCGATGTCGACCTGGGGACGCAGGTGAATTTCCTGCGGGAGATCGGCAAGCCTTACGAGGCGAAACGTTTGTACGAGCGTGTCACGTTCGACTTGGAGATGATACGCGAGCTGGGGCATTGCTCCGGTATCGAGAACTATTCCCGCTATTTCGACGGTCGCCAGGCGGGTGAACGGCCTTTCTGTCTGCTCGATTATTTCCCGAAAGACTTTCTGTTGGTGGTCGACGAGAGCCACGTGACGATCCCGCAGATACGGGCGATGTACGGAGGCGATTATTCCCGCAAGAAGAACCTGGTGGAATATGGGTTCCGCCTGCCGGCAGCGATGGATAACCGCCCGTTGACGTTCGACGAGTTCGAGTCGCTGACCCCGCTGGCGATTTACGTGAGTGCGACGCCTGCCGACTACGAACTGGAGAAGAGCGAAGGGATCGTGGTGGACCAGGTGATCCGCCCGACAGGCTTGCTCGACCCGGTTATCGAGGTGCGTCCGACGCTCAACCAGATCGACGACCTGATGGAGGAGATCACGCAACGTGCCGCTGTGGACGAGCGGGTCTTGGTGACGACCTTGACGAAGCGTATGGCGGAGGAACTGACTGCTTACCTGATGCGCATGGGAATCCGTTGCAACTATATCCATAGCGATGTCGATACGTTGGAACGCATCCAGATCATGGATGATTTGCGGAAAGGATTGTTCGACGTGCTGATCGGCGTCAACCTGCTGCGTGAAGGGCTTGACTTGCCGGAAGTCTCTTTGGTCGCTATCTTGGATGCCGACAAGGAAGGGTTCCTGCGCTCGCACCGTTCGCTGACGCAGACGGCCGGACGTGCCGCCCGAAACGTGAACGGGAAGGTGATCTTCTATGCCGACAAGATAACGGACAGTATGCGCCTGACGATGGACGAAACGGCCCGCAGGCGTGAGAAACAGCTTGCCTATAACGAGAAACATGGCATTACGCCTAAGCAGGTCATCAAAAACAGCGTTTCCCTGGTAGCGGAGAAACAACAGCCGGTTACCGGCGAACCGTATGCTTACGTGGAACCGGAACCCAGCCTGGTTGCAGACCCGGTAGTTCAGTATATGAACCGTAAACAGCTTGAGAAAGCGATCGAACGGACGAAGAAGCAGATGATGGAGGCGGCCAAGAAGCTGGACTTTATCGAAGCCGCGCAGTTCCGTGACGAACTGGTGAAGTTAGAAGATTTGTTAATGACAAAGAAAGATTAAAATCGGATCAGGAGATGAAACGGGAACTATTTTATTTGTTCTTTTTAGCCTTTCTTTCCCTGTCCGGAAAGGCGCAGGGGGATAAGGATATCTACGGACGCTATTGTGCGGCAATGAAGGAGAAAGCGGCTTTGCCGGTTGGTGACCTGATGGTGGAGACCGCCCGTTTCTTCCTGGGAACTCCTTATGTGGCCGGGACACTGGAGGAGGTGCCCGAAAGACTGGTCATTAACCTGCATGGCCTGGATTGCATGACTTTGGTGGAGAATACGGTCGCTTTGGCCTGGTCTGTCAAGCATCGTCCCGCCTATGACGGGTATGCTTCTGCCTTGAAAGATATGCGTTACCGGAATCCCGGCAACGTGACGCCCGATTATACGGACCGCCTCCATTATACGACCGACTGGATATATGAGAACGAAAAGAGAGGGTATCTGAAGGATGTCACGAAAGAGATCGGGGGGCAGCCGCTTACGCTCGACCTCTCCTTTATGTCTACGCACCCCGATAGCTATCGGCAGTTGAAAGGCAATCCGGAGCGGATCGCGGCAATGGCGGCGAAGGAACAGGAGATTAACGCCCGTCCGCACTTTTATATTCCGCAGGATGAAATCAATGCGCATGCCGGCCAAATCAGGAATGGCGATATCGTCTGTTTTGTCACGACCGTGAGAGGGCTGGATATCTCACACGTCGGCATTATCTGCCGGGAAGGGGATAAACTTACTTTTATCCATGCCTCGACCTCCCGGAAACGGGTGGTCGTGAACGAAGAACCCTTGCAGGAGTATGTGCAGGGTGTCAAGCGCAACTGCGGTATCATGATTGTCCGCCCGCAGTTCTGAACTTACTGGAAGAGTTCGAACGCGAACTTGAATCCGATCCCGTCATATTTCAATTTGTCGAACCCGACGAAGGCGGCGACGTTGAAGATATGGTTACCGAAACCGTATCCGATCTCCGTGTAACTGGGTTTGACCGGCATCCATAACTGGCTGAGATAAAAACGTTCGGAGATGATGTACTTGGTGGCTTCCGGCTTGAATAGCTGGAAGAGCATGAACGGGCTTTCGTACATGACATGTGCCTGGACATACTTGTCGGATGCGTTGAACCATACGCTCCTTAGCTGGTGGAAGACACCTCCGAAATCGTCTCCTCCCCATGATTCGGGGAAGTTGTGCCGTGTGAAATACCGGTAGTCGGCAAAGTAGGTCGACTTCTGGGCCGTATAGAGTCCTCCGCTGACATGGTAGTTGAACCGGCGGGACAGCCCCAGGTAGATGCTCTGGTGGATATCGGCTTCCATGCGTCCGTAATTGCCGCTGCTGTTCCATACGCCCGGTATGGCTCGCCCGAACTCGATGGAGACGGTCGGGTAGTAGGAGTAGAGGTATTCTTTACGATAGCCGTCCATCCAGTAGTATTGTCTGGGCGTGTAGGAAAAACCGATCGTGGGAATGAAATCGTGATAGTTCTCGTTGATGATCTCCGTCACGTCGTCTCCCGGATCTCTTGCGCTTTTCCGGGTGGGGATGCGGCGGTGGTAGGAGATGCCGGTGGTCATCTGGAAACCGTTGAACAGTTCGATCTGGTTCTTAAGCTCTATATAATAGTGCTTGAAGTATTCGAGGTCCAGGTTCTCGAAATTGAAAGTGGAGTCTTTCAACTGTTCGTTGATTTCGTTCATGATCTTGGAGGAATATCCCTGGTTGGTGTTTCCAAGGCTGAGGCTCAGGGCGCCCCGTTTCTCCGGAAGATATTCCCAGTCTCCCCCGAACTTGAAGAACAGCTCTTTTCGTTTGAACACGAAACCGATTTCAGGCCGGAAACGCAGTTGGCGGTCCTTCTTGAATGTCTTGCTGAAACGGAGCTGTTGCCTGTAGGTGATGCCGTTCCGTCCGGAATAGCCCAACTGGAAGGGGTTGAGGATGCCGGAGTATTTCAGACGGGTCGTTTTATAATCGAGATTGATGGTGTTGGTCAGGCGCTCTGTTATTTTCAGGTATTTCTGGATGTTGCTCGTGTCGTTGGCCTGAGTCGTCTTGACAATTGTCTTTTCGTACTTGGTCTCTTCTTCCTGAGTCAGCGGGACGTCCCGTTTGTTTTTCCAGTAGCTGTTGTCGTTGATGATCGGGATCGTATCGGACGATAGCCGGTAGTATCCGGTCAGGTCGAGGGAACGGTATTTTTTGCTCTCATAGTCTTCTTCCACCCATTCGACTGCTTCGTATTTGAATGAGGTGTGGTAATAACTGGCAATGGCATTTCCCAATACGTGATACCGGAGGAAGAGGTCTGCCTTTTGCGGCAGGATGAAATGGCGGTAATCCCGTCCGAATGTCATGACCAGATTGAATTCGGCGAAGGAGAAACGCCCGTTTACGTCGATCTTGTCGATGTGCCAGTCTTTGTCGGTGATGTACAGGTCCCCGCAAATGAGCTTCTGGCTCCATAGCTTGGGCATGAAACGGATCTTGTATATTTTCAGGTTCTCGTTTATTTCGATGCTTTCCAGGTTGAAATTGTAGTATTTGAATGCTTCGTTGGCTACCGGCATGATGATCCCTTCGTTGTAGATGGTCGGCGAATAGACGTTCAGGTTCAGGAACGTCAAGACTTCCTGCTGTTTTGTGCCGTTGGGGATGCTGTTCCCGTTTATCGCTTCGAAGCTGTGCAGGTAGTTGTTGGGGGCGTTGAACTTGGAGTGGCTGACCATCTCGAAGATCATGTCCTTGTTCTTCCTGTCTACCGGGAAAAGGTGATGGGCGAAACGCATCAGGATATTTTGTTTGAGGATCTCGGTCTTGCCTTTGATATAGATTTCGGCCTCGTAGCGGGAAACGACTGTTTTGTATTTGTCGGCTTGCTCGATCACCATCTTCATAATGGAATCCCCTTGCTGTGAGGACACCGTTTTGGGAGACCGGCCCAGCAATAATAGATTTCCATAACTACCGTCGGGGTTAGCTAAGACATTTACTGCGGTAAAAAGCAGAGTGATTATATAAAAATACTTTTTCAACAAATTATCGTCTCTTTCTTTACAAACGTAACGAATAAAATCGAATTTTTATTCATTTATCGTATTAAACTTATTCAGCTTTTAAAAGAAAAGTAGTACATTTGTGCTTCACAAGTATGTTATATAGCAGTCGTGGTTAAACAACAAAAAGAAGAGGTCGATCTATCGGCCAGTTTGGCAGAAGTCTGGAGAGTCCTGACCGAAAAGGAGCGGGATGTTCTCCGTAATAATTCGACGATCCAGCATTTCAAACGTAATGAGTTGATCTATTGCGAGGGCGACGAACCGAGAGATATGATGTGCTTATTAAAGGGCAAGGTGAAAATCTTTAAAGAAGGTGTCGGCGGACGAAGCCAGATCATCCGGATGATTAAACCGGTGCAGTACTTTGGCTACCGGGCAAACTTTGCTCAGGAAAACTACCTGACGAATGCTTCTGCTTTTGAGGCTTCGACGGTATGCATGATCCCTATGACCATCGTTACGGATCTTTTGATGGGGAATGCGAACCTTGCCATGTTCTTTATCCGCCAACTTTCTCTCGATTTAGGAATCGCTGACGAGCGTACGGTCAACCTTACCCAGAAACATATCCGAGGACGTTTGGCGGAATCTTTGTTGTTCCTGAAAGACAGTTACGGTTTGGAGGAAGATGGGGCGACGTTGAGTATTTATCTTTCTCGCGAAGATTTGGCTAATCTTTCGAATATGACGACTTCGAATGCAATCCGTACCTTGTCCACATTTGTCGCCGAGCGTATTATCGCAATCGACGGTCGGAAGATCAAGCTGATAGACGAGGACAAGCTCAAAAAGATAAGTAAGATGGGATAACTGATTTCATTTCCCGATCGCTTTCCGTATCCGCACCAACTTCTCCAACAGTCCTTCCAGCAAGTCGAGTTGCAACATGTTCGCACCGTCGGATTTGGCTTGGGAGGGCTCCGGATGGGTTTCGATGAATAGTCCGTCAGCTCCGACGGCAATGGCTGCTTTGGCTATCGTTTCGATCAGGGCAGGGAGTCCGCCTGTCACGCCTGATGTCTGGTTGGGCTGTTGCAGGGAGTGGGTGACGTCCATGACAACGGGATAGCCGAACTGCTGCATTTGAGGGATTCCGCGGTAGTCGACAACCAGATCCGTATATCCGAATGTAGTGCCTCTTTCCGTAATCATGACGTTGCCGTTCCCGGCGTCGGCTACTTTTTGTACGGCAAATTGCATGGCTCCGGGCGAAAGGAACTGTCCTTTTTTGATATTGACGATCTTGCCTGTCTTGGCGGCAGCGACCAACAGGTCTGTCTGCCGGCAGAGGAAAGCCGGGATTTGCAGGACATCCACATACTCGGCAGCCATTGCTGCTTCAGCCGTTTCGTGAATGTCGGTCACGGTCGGGATGCCGAACGTCTCGCCTACCTTGCGGAGAATCTTCAGCGCTTTCTCATCGCCTATGCCTGTGAAGGAATCCAGTCGCGAGCGGTTGGCTTTCCGGTACGATCCTTTGAATACATACGGGATATCCAGCTTATTCGTGATGCCGACTACTTTCTCTGCAATACGCAATGCCATATCTTCTCCTTCTATCACGCAGGGCCCTGCCATCAGAAAGAAATTATCCTTATTCTTTAAATCATTCACTGTTATCATAATAATGTATATAAATTGTTTTGCTTCAAAATCTGGCAGATATGAAACTGAATGTCCCACTCAAGAACCAGGTTCAAATCTTCTTATATTTCAATAACTCCAATGTCTTCTCTATCTTTTCTTCCGTCGGCAATGTCGCGTCTATCCAATGAATGGTGCTTCCACGACGCTCCATTCCCCGGAACCAGGTCATTTGCCGTTTGGCAAACTGGTGGATAGCGATCTCCAACTGGGAAACCATATCTTCGTATGACAGTTCGCCTATTATATATAATGTAAGATATTTGTATTCCAGCCCGTAGTAGATCAGGTCTTCCGGCTTGACTCCGGAGGCAATGATCCCTTTTACTTCGTCGATCATCCCTTCGTCCAGACGGGCATGCAGGCGGCGGGAAATCTTTTCGCGCCGTAGTTCCCGGTCTATGTCGATGCCGATGATCAGGCTGTCGACCGGATCATATTCATTGGCATCCGGCGCTTCGTTCTTATAATACTCTTCTATTTCGATGGCCCGGATGGCCCGTTGGGCGGTATCCACATCTGTCTTGTTGTGAAGGACCTTGTAGCCGGCAAGTATCTGTTCCAGTTCCGGGAGCGACTTCTCTTTCAACGACTCGCGCAACTCCGGGTTCTGGGGGACATCCAAGAGCTTATATCCTTTCAGTACGGCTTCTATGTACATACCTGTACCGCCACACAGAATCGGCAGTTTCCCTTTTTCCCGGATTGCTTCATAAGCCCGGAAGAAATCATGCTGGTATTCGAATACGTTATATTTATATCCCGGATCGCAGATGTCGATCAGGTGGTAAGGAATCGCTTTCCCGTTTACCGTATAGTCGGCCAGGTCCTTTCCGGTTCCGATATCCATCGAACGGTAGATCTGTCTGGAGTCGGCGCTGATGATCTCCGTGTCCAGCCGGGCGGCGAGTGCTGCGGCAAATGTAGTTTTGCCGGATGCTGTCGGCCCTAAAACAGTGATAAGTTGATAAGCATCCATAAGTGATACAAAGATATACAAAAAAAGCCGCAACCCGAAGGATGCGGCTTTCAAACTATATAATCTTATGTGTGATTAGCAGTTTACAGATGCCATGTGAGCGATCAGGTCAAGAACCTTGTTAGAATAACCGATTTCGTTATCATACCAAGAAACAACCTTTACGAATGTATCTGTCAAAGCGATACCAGCCTTAGCATCGAAGATAGAAGTACGAGTGTCACCTAAGAAGTCGGAAGAAACGACTGCATCTTCAGTGTAACCCAGTACGCCTTTCAGTTCGCCTTCAGAAGCTTCCTTCATTGCAGCGCAGATTTCAGCGTAAGTAGCCGGTTTAGCCAAGTTAACTGTCAAGTCAACAACAGAAACGTCCAGAGTCGGAACACGCATTGACATACCCGTCAGTTTGCCGTTCAGTTCAGGAATAACTTTACCTACAGCCTTGGCAGCACCTGTGGAAGAAGGGATGATGTTGCCGGAAGCGGCACGGCCACCTCTCCAGTCCTTCATAGACGGACCGTCAACAGTCTTCTGAGTAGCAGTTGTAGAGTGAACGGTTGTCATCAAACCGTCTGTGATACCCCATTTGTCATTCAAAACCTTAGCGATAGGAGCCAAACAGTTTGTAGTACAAGAAGCGTTAGAAACGAACTGAGTACCTTTAACATATGATTTTTCGTTTACACCGCAAACGAACATAGGAGTTGCATCCTTGGAAGGAGCAGACATAACTACATATTTAGCGCCGGCTTCGATATGAGCCTGAGCCTTTTCCTGAGTCAGGAACAAACCAGTAGATTCTACTACGTATTCAGCGCCTACTGCATCCCACTTCAAATCAGCCGGATTGCGTTCTGCTGTTACGCGGATTTCTTTACCGTTTACGATCAGCTTGCTGTTTTCAACGTCAGCTTCGATAGTTCCGTCGAACTGACCGTGCATTGTGTCGTATTTCAGCATGTATGCCAAGTAATCAACCGGGCAAAGGTCGTTAATACCTACGATCTGAATGTCGCTTCTCTTCTGAGCAGCACGGAAAACGAAACGTCCGATACGGCCGAAACCGTTAATACCTACTTTAATCATTGTAATAAAACTTTTATGGGTTTATTAAAAATATTACTTATCTCCACTTTTACTTAACAGTTGCAAGGAATATGCATTCGTCGCACCTTGTTTTTAACGACTGCAAAGTTAGTCATTTTTTTTATTGTACAGGATTTGGAACGAGAAAAATATGTCCTCTAACATAAATTAATTGTTGAGGCTCATTTCTTTTTCTTAAAAAGTTTCTTGATTATCCACCTCTGGACTTTCTGGATGCCCCAGGCGGTCAATAACGGGCGTGCAACGTCCCATGCGACGGGCAATAGTCCTTGTGCCACAGAAAGATAATCGGCAAAGCCCAATGACATGGATGGCGCTTCCGGCGTTTGTGCGGGCCGATTGCTTTCCGCCCCTTTGGATTTGGCTTTTGTGTTGGGAAATAAGAGTGCGGAGACACCTGAAAGTAACAACGTTCCGGCATTCTCTTGTATGTAGGAGAAATCGGCATTCAGTTTCTGTTCCTGTATCGTGCATTCCTGTTGGATGCGGCGGCGGTCAGAAATCAGTTTCTCCAGCGGTGTCTGTTGCGGATGGTTCATTGTCTGTCTCGTTTGTTTTATCATCATTTGTTGTCAATGCGGAGATCACAACGTTTAATACTTTAATGCCGATTCTGTCTTTGTTCATAATAATGATGCCGATCAGCAGCAGATAGAGCACGGCTACCACGCCGAATCCCGAACCTACCGAACCGAACACGTCCCCCAGGAAAAAACCTAAAGCGAGGAAAATGAACAGAATCGCAAAGAAAGCCAGAAATAATAAAATAACACCGTACGAGAGAACGGCAATAACCTTTCCCGTTCTCTCATATGTGTTCAATTTTAGGAGTTCGAGCTTCAACTCCACGTAAGCCGAAACGTCTTTTTTCAGCTCGCGGAAGATTTCACCTGAGTCTTTCTCCATACAGAATTATTCAGCTACGATTTCTTCAGTAGTTTTTGCAACTTCGGCTTTTCCTTCTTTGTATTTGGCAAGAGCTGAATTGAAGCCTTCTTTTACTTTGCCCACTACACCGTTCAATTCTTCCAGTAGTTGTTCTCTTTTATCTGTTGCTGCCAGATAACCCACTGCGGCGCCGACGGCTGCACCAACTACTAATCCCAGTAATAATTTAGAATCTACGTTTTTCATAACTCTTTCTTTTTATAATGTTGCTACTAAGATAACGAATATACTTGAATGATGGTTTATTTTGGCCTTGACTTTTTGGGTTAATTAATGTTATTGTTTCCGGACTTTCACCGCAGCCCAATTATTCTTCTCTGTGTGCGACAACAATGCCAATCCGTTACGTTTGCACTCTTCTTCAATGGCGGGAATGTCTTGCACATAGAAGCCGCTCATGTAAAGAAAACCTCCCGTTTTCATGCACTCGCCGTAATGGCGGATGTCATTCAGCAGGATATTCCGGTTGATGTTTGCAAACACGATGTCGAACGTTCCGAATGCCGGGATCTGTTCGGCTCCCCCAAGGGCGATCCGGATATCGCCCGTATTGTTGAGGCGGATGTTTTCGAGCGCGTTGTTGTAGGCCCATTCGTCTATGTCGATGCCCACCACGCGTCCGGCTCCTTTCATACGGGCGAGTATGGCGAGCACGGCTGTCCCGCAACCCATGTCGAGCAGTTCCTTGCCGGCGAGGTCCAGTTCGAGCATCTCGCTGATCATCAGGAATGTCGTCTCATGGTTGCCGGTCCCGAATGCCATCTTCGGATCGATGATGATGTTGTAGGCGTAACCCGGCTCGTGTTCGTGGAAGGAAGCGCGGATGATGCACTCCTTTCCGATGCGGATCGGCTTGAAATAGTTTTTTTCCCATTCTTCGTTCCAGTCCTTGCTTTCCACGAGTGTTTCGGTAAAACGGATTTCCACGTTTTCCAGCGGGAATCCGGCAAGTTTGTCCTGCAATCCTTTTACATTATATGACTGGTCGGAAATATATCCTTGCAACCCGTTTTCGGTTTCGGCAAAACTTTCAAAGCCGATTTCTCCCAGCTCGGCAGCCAGCACGTCGTTGATGATGGAAGTCTCGACAGGAGAGGTGTATGTGAATGTGAGTTCGTAATAATTCATATCGTTCTTTCTTTTAGTCCTTAATTACAGGCAAAAGTACTTAATTTGCTTTAGGAATGCAACCGGATGTCTTTTTGATTTGATGCAAGTGTAATTTGTTTTCTGCCTTGTCGTGTATGTATTCTGCGTTGTCGTATAAATTCTTGGCATTGTCGTGTATGTTCTCGACAATGTCGAAAACAAACTACACTTGCATCGGATTGGAAACGGGTGCGAATCGAGCCGATTCTTCCCTTCTACCGGTCCGGCAAGCGATCGCAAGGCGGCTTCCGGTTCTTTTTTATCAAAATCATAAGATATAAAATCATTTTTAGAAATGGGATCTGTGAAGAAATCGTTTCCTTTGAAAACAAAGTCATGCTATTAACAGATTAAATCGCAACGATATGAAAAAGACAGCTTTATTGCTTCTGGTCGCTTTGGTCCTGGGATGGGCGGGATGTTCGTCCGATTCGACCGTCGAAGTGAAGAACCTCCGGTTGGAGATGAAAGAAAATCCTTTGGGAATCAATGTGGTGCAACCCCGTTTCTCCTGGCAGATCGCTTCCGGCAAACCGGACTTGAAGCAGACGGCCTATCAGATACAGGTGGCTGCTTCTCCTGAACAATTGGAATCCGGTGACGGACTTTTGTGGGATTCGGGCGTGGTCCGTTCGGACGAGTCGGTGCTGGTGCCATATGCCGGAAAGGCGCTGGAATCGGGAAAACCTTACTATTGGCGTGTGAAATTGACGACCAACCAGGGGGATACTCCCTGGAGCGATGCCGGCAGCTGGTCGATGGCCCTGCTCGATGATTCGGAATGGGAGGCGACTTGGATCGGCGAAGATTCCCTCTCCAATCCGGGTGAGGAGATAGGAGTGGCCGGCGGAAACAATAAAACACGCTTGGCCGCCCGATACCTGCGTAAAGAGTTTGCGGCGGATAAGGCGGTGGAAAGAGCCGTCTTGTATATTTCCGGCCTTGGTTCGTATGAGGCTTACCTGAACGGAAAGAAAGTGAGCGAGGACGTGTTTGCCCCGATGCCGTCCCTGTATTCTAAACGTATATATTATAATGTATATGATGTAACAGATTTGATGGCTCCCGACAAGAATACGTTGGGGGTGATTCTGGGGAACGGCCGTTTCTTCTCGATGCGTAATCCGGGGATGAAAACATTCGGCTTGCCCCGTTTGCTTGCGCAGCTCCGGATCGAATATGCCGACGGTTCGCAGGCGACGGTCGCCAGTGATACGTCTTGGAAAATCACCTCGAAAGGCCCGATCGTCGCAAATAACGAATTTGATGGCGAAGAATATGATGCCCGCCTCGAGATGGATGGTTGGAACACGAACGGTTTCGACGACGGCGCATGGAAGACTCCCGATGTGATGGAGGCTCCTGCGGGCAAACTGACCGCACAGCAGAACCCGAATATCCGCGTACAGGAAACGTTGAAGCCGGTTGCCGTTTTTGATCGTCCCGATGGAAAGTATATCCTGGACATGGGGCAGAACATGGTCGGCTGGCTCTCTGTCGACCTGAAAGGAAAGAAGGGCAAACCCGTATCGATGAAGTTTGCCGAATTGTTGCAGAAAGACGGCTCGCTCTATCTGGCCAACCTGCGTACCGCACAGGTGACCGACGTGTACACTCCGGCCGAAGACGGTGATTTCAGCTGGCAGCCCCGCTTCGTCTATCATGGTTTCCGTTTTGTGGAAGTTTCGGGGCTTGATTATAAACCGGAGCTGTCTGCGTTTACCGGGCATGTGATTTATGACGAGATGGCGACAACCGGACGTTTTGAAACATCCGACCCGCTGGTCAACCGGATCCATAAGAATTCGTATTGGGGAATCCGTAGTAATTATCGCGGAATGCCGACCGACTGCCCGCAGCGTGACGAACGTCTCGGCTGGTTGGGCGACCGTGCGACGGGCGCTTACGGCGAAGCCTTTATTTTCAATAATGCCCAGCTGTATAACAAATGGTTGCAGGATATCGAGGACTCCATGAGCCCGGAAGGAAGCATCTCGGATGTCTCCCCGAATTACTGGACGATCTATGCCGATGACGTGACCTGGCCGTCCGCTTTCTTCTATGTGGCCGATATGCTGTATCGCCAGTTCGGCGACGACAGCGCGATCCGTGCCCATTATCCGGCCATGAAACGCTGGATGGCGCATATGGAAGAGGCGACCATGAAGGACTATATCATGACGAAAGACCAGTATGGCGACTGGTGCATGCCTCCCGAATCGCAGGAACTGATCCATTCCAAGGATCCTGCCCGCAAGACAGACGGCGCTATTCTCAGCACGACTGTCTATTATGATTTGCTGAATAAGATGATCGGCTTCGCCCGTATCTGCGGACAGGATGCCGACATCCCCGGCTATGAATCCCTGGCCGCTAAAATGAAGACGGCTTATAATGCCAAATTCTTTAATAAGGAAACGGCGGAGTATGGCAATAATACGGTTACGGCCAATATCCTCTCCCTGCGTCTCGGACTTGTGCCGGAAGGATATGAAGGGAAGGTCTTCGCCAATATCGTGGAAAAGACGGAGGGGGATTTTAACGGGCATGTGAGTACCGGAGTCTTGGGAATCCAGCACCTGATGCGCGGACTGACCGAGTACGGGCGGGTCGACATGGCCTATAAGATCCTGACGAACGAGACTTATCCGAGTTGGGGATATATGATTAAGAACGGTGCGACGACCATCTGGGAACTTTGGAACGGCGATACGGCTGATCCGGCCATGAACTCCGCCAACCATGTGATGTTGCTCGGCGACCTGCTGATCTGGTACTACGAAGACCTGGCCGGCATCAAATGCGCACCCGATGCAGTCGGTTTCAAAAAGTTGGTGATGGAGCCTGTTTTCCCTGATGGCCTTGACGAAGTTTCCGCCTCTTACAGTTCGGTGTACGGAGAGATCGAGAGTGCATGGACCAAGAAGGAGGGCGACTTTAGCTGGGACATCACGTTGCCGGGCAATACGTCGGCGATCGTCCGGATTCCGAAGAAATATAATGTGACGGTCGGTAACCTGCCGGGCGTACGCAGAGTTTCGGCAACGGAAGGATATATGGAAGTCGAGATTGGTTCGGGAAGCTATCATTTTGGAAAATAGTTTCAAAAAGATTTGGATGATACCTCGGGAAACCGTAATTTTGCGCTCTGAATTCTGCAGGAGGTAAACAAGTGATGCTTAGAAGCGTATCCACCTCCGGGACATAACCTGTTTAAATATATAAAGACAGATGTACGTAATCGTAGAAATTAACGGACAGCAGTTCAAGGCTGAAGAAGGAAAGAAGTTGTTCGTTCATCACATTCAGAACGCAGAAAGCGGTGCTGTTGTGGAATTTGAAAAAGTGTTGTTGGTTGACAACAACGGCGAAGTAAAAGTAGGTGTTCCTACCGTAGAAGGCGCAAAGGTAGTATGCGAAGTACTGTCTCCGCTGGTAAAAGGTGAAAAGGTGCTGATCTTCCACAAGAAGAGAAGAAAAGGTTATCGTAAACTGAACGGTCACCGTCAGCAGTTCACTGAAGTGAGTGTAAAAGAAATTGTTGCTTAACGTTTAAAGGAGAAAAGAAGAAATGGCACATAAGAAAGGTGTGGGTAGTTCTAAGAACGGCCGTGAATCACAAAGTAAGAGATTAGGTGTTAAGCTTTTCGGTGGCGAAGTTGCTAAAGCTGGCAACATCATCGTCCGTCAGAGAGGAACCGTTCATCATCCGGGTGAAAACGTAGGTATCGGTAAAGACCATACGTTGTATGCTTTGGTCGATGGCGTGGTAACTTTCCGCAGAGGCAAAGAAAACCGTTCTTTCGTTTCTGTAAAAGAAGTGGTAGCAGAAGCATAAGTACCGGTTACATAGAATAAGAAAAAAGGATATTCGCTTGGCGGATATCCTTTTTTTGTATCTTTGTCAACATCATGACTCGTAGGAATTTTATCACACTTCATATCAAAATACTGTTGTTGGTCCTGGCGCTTACGTCGTGCGGCAGTAAAAAGCAACGCGTGGCCTTGCCATCGGACTTTAAAGGACCGAAAGAGCTATCCCGTCTCTATGGCGTCCGCCTGACTCCGAACGACAATATATTTTTGTACAACGAAGGGGCCAAATGGCTTGGTGTCCCTCACCGTATGGGAGGATTGACGAAGAGGGGAGTGGACTGTTCCGGCTTTGTGGCGATCGTGTACCGTGAAGTGTATGGAAAACAGTTGGCCCGTTCGTCGGCCGATATGCTGAAACACAATTGCAAGAAAGTCAGCCGTGCCAACCTGAAGGAAGGCGACCTGGTCTTTTTCCGGACGGGCAAGGGAAAGAAGAAAGTGCCCAACCACGTCGGGATCTATCTGAAAAACGGAAAGTTCATTCACACCAGCACTTCGAGTGGCGTGATCGTCAGCAGTTTGAGTGAACCTTATTATGTCCGGTCGTGGCTTACAGGCGGACGGGTGAAGTAGGCCTTGTCGCCTAATTTGACTTTTAATTCTCAATTCTTAATTCTTAATTTAAGAACTCTGTGTATATTTGCAACTCAAATAAAAAAACATAATGAAAGTATGTTGACGCTTAAAGTAATTACGGAAGAAACAGACCGGGTGATTCGCGGTCTGGAAAAGAAACACTTTAAAGGTGCAGAGGAAAGCATTGCAAAAGTGATCGAATTGAACGATAAGAGACGTAGTGCGCAAAATCAATTAGATAAAAACCTGGCAGAGGTGAACCAGGCTTCGAAAACCATCGGCATGCTGATGAAGGAAGGTAGAAAAGAGGAAGCCGAGACTGCTAAGCAACGTGTTGCCGAGATCAAGGAAGCCAACAAGGCTATCCAGGCCGAAATGGACCAGGCGGCCGAAGATATGCAGAACCTGCTCTATACAATCCCGAACGTCCCTTACGACGAAGTCCCCGAAGGTGTCGGAGCCGACGACAATAAGGTTGAAAAGATGGGCGGTATGGAAACGGAACTGCCGAAAGACGCGCTGCCCCATTGGGAGTTGGCCAAGAAATATGATTTGATCGATTTCGATCTGGGCGTGAAGATCACAGGCGCCGGTTTTCCGGTTTACAAAGGACAAGGTGCACAGTTGCAGCGTGCGCTGATCAACTTCTTCCTGGATGAAGCCCGCAAATCCGGTTATACGGAAATCATGCCGCCGACGGTCGTGAATGCCGCTTCCGGCTATGGCACGGGCCAGTTGCCCGACAAGGAAGGACAGATGTATCATTGCGAAGTAGATGATCTTTATCTGATCCCGACAGCCGAGGTTCCGGTTACCAACATCTACCGTGATGTGATCCTCGATGAAAAGCAGTTGCCGATCAAGAATTGCGCCTATACGCAGTGTTTCCGCCGCGAAGCCGGCTCTTATGGAAAGGACGTGCGCGGACTGAACCGCCTGCATGAATTCTCCAAAGTGGAATTGGTCCGTATCGACAAACCGGAACACTCCAGACAGTCTCATCAGGAAATGTTGGATCACGTAGAAGGTCTGCTTCAGAAACTGGAACTACCCTACCGTATCTTGCGTCTTTGCGGCGGCGATATGAGTTTCACGGCTGCCCTCTGTTTCGACTTCGAAGTTTATTCGGAAGCCCAGAAACGTTGGTTGGAAGTAAGTTCGGTTTCTAACTTCGACAATTACCAGGCAAACCGCCTGAAATGCCGTTACCGTGACGAAAACAAAAAGACCCAGCTCTGCCACACGCTGAATGGAAGTGCATTGGCTCTGCCGCGTATCGTCGCTGCCTTGCTCGAAAACAACCAGACTCCCGAAGGCATCCGTATTCCGAAGGCGTTGGTTCCGTATACGGGATTTGATATGATTAAGTAAATAAGATAGAAACGTAAGGATGAGGCTACTTGCTTTTTTTGGTAAGTAGCCTTTTCTTTTTTTAGGGATTTTGCTCTTTGGTTCGTTTATATTATATAGGTATTTAAAAATAATATGAATATGAAACAACTATCCACATTTCTTTTGTTCTTATCCTTTTTTACGGGGATGCAGGCACAAATCTCCTGGCCGGACGGTAAAAAGGCTGCCATTGTATTGACTTACGACGACGGGCTGAAATCCCAGCGCGACATCGTGATGCCCCAGTTGGAGGCCAAAAACTTCCGGGGGACTTTCTTTCTCTACGGACAAGTTGTGAAAGACAGCGATGTCCCGGAGTGGCGCGAAGCCAGCAAGCGCGGACACGAATTGGGCAATCACAGCCTTTTCCATCCCTGCCTTGCCGGGACGGTCGAAACGTCCTCCTCTTCTCTTTGCCGCTCGCTCGAATGTTATTCGGTGAAAGATATGCTCACGGAGATCGGAATGATGAACAGTTTCCTGTATGCCATTGACGGAAAAAAAGAACATGCTTATGCGTATCCCTGCGGGCAGAGTGTTGCCGGCGGAGAAGACTATTCCCAACCCCTGCTGGACTCCGGGATGGTTAAGTATTGCCGTGGAGCGGCCGGTCGCCATGTGGTAGCTGATGCGAAGACGCTGAATTTCGCCCTGATCCCGACCCTACCCGCAATGACCGGATGCAAGGGCGGTGATCTGATCCGGTATGTACAGGATGCACTCGACAAACATGGATTAGGGATTATCGTATTCCACGGCGTAGGCGGCGATTACCTGACGGTCGATGCTGCCGAACATCAGAAGTTGGTAGACTTTTTGGCTGCCCATTCCGACGAAATTTGGGTTGGAACATTCTCTGAAGTGCTCGATTATGTAGCTGCTCAAGCGAAGAAGTAGAATTCTGTTTTTAATCTTGAAAAAACCAATGTATATACGATTATTCCTAATAATAGCAACCTTGTTGTATCCTGTTTTCCTACCGGGTTTCCGGGCATATGCCTCGGTCATAAGGATAACGGAAGAGATGGTAACGGACGAATCCGGGGCTGGCGAGTCGGAAAAAGAGGCTCCTTTGGTGAAGGTGGATATGTCGGGAGACTTTATCACCTATCTCTCCCCGTATTATGCTCTTTCCTGGGCAAAAGATTTTCCGATGATGTCCTACTTCAACATCGAGTCGGGTGGAAGAAACCGGCGCTATCAGGATAAGTCCTTGCTTCGTCCGGGAAAGGGGGGATGCCTGATCGGAAGGGGAGAGAGCTCTTTCGGTATGGTTTCGCCTGTCGTCTGCGATGGTTGGAAGACCCTTTACGAAGATGTCCCTTTCACGGAAGGAGGCCGGATGGATTGCGTGGTGTCTCCTTCCGGCGACCGCAGGTTCAAGGTCTCTGTCAGAAGTCGTTCGGAGGGCATCGAAGGCGAGTTTTTCCGCATTCATACCGCTCCGGATATATCGCCTGTTTCCGTATGGGCCGAAAAAACGGCACAGGAACCGTCTGCACAATATGACACTCCGGTTACATTCTTTACTCCCAAAATCATAAAAGCCTCTTTCCGCCTTCCCGCCGTCCTGCATTTTCCTGATTGCGGACTGGTGAAAGTGGAAGCCGATGCTCCGGGAGTCTACCTGCAGGAACATTTTGTTCCCGATTATGAGAATACCGGTCTATTGCTCGGTCCGTTCAACTGGGGAGGGCATGTCTGGCGTAAATCGATCCACATGGGTTCGGTTGTCCTCTCTTTTCATACGGACCAGCTGCTGAAAGAGGCCGGGCTTACCTTTACGGTCCTGGAAGAGAACTATCCGCAGATTCCCGGTTGCGACTTCTCGGATTCCAGGTTTGACGGGTTGAAACGCTGCTGGCAGAATGCCTTTACCGTCAACCCTGTTCATCAGACGATGGGCGACAATATCCTGCTCGAAGGCATCGGACACCTGTCATTGGCATTTAAGGCGGATATGATTCCTTTCACACCGCCGTTGTCCGGCACTTACTCCATGCGCGAAGCCTTGCGCACCTCCATCGAAGTCGCTTTGCGGGAACGGATCGGCGACAATGACCGGCTAAAGGATTACGGGTGGGAGAGTACCGAAGTGACGCTCATCTCCCTCTATGATTACTTGCTGGCAACGAACGACTGGGCTTTTGTCCGCCGTTACCAGGAGGAAATTTGTCGCCTCGTACGTGGTGTCCTGGCGACAGATACGGATGGGGACGGTATTTTCGAATCCCCTTTCCACGGGAATTACATGGACCCGAAGCGCGAAAGCCTCAACTGGTGGGACGACTTCGCTTTCGGCCATAAAGATGCCTATGTCAATTTGCAGGCTTATCGCGGCTTGACGGGAATGCAAAAAGTCCTGACGCTGCTCGGTTTGCCGGAAGAGGCTGCGACGGTCGGTCTACAACTCGATAAGTTCCGTTCGGCTTTCGATGCCACTTTCTATAATCCGCAGACCGGTATGTACGCCGGGTGGGTGAGTCGCAACGGCAGGATGCATGATTATCAGTTTACGTTTATCAGTTCGATGGCGATCAACGAAGGATTGGTTGCCGGCAAACGTGCCCGCAAGATTCTTCGGAAGATGTTGAAGAAGCTCGAAGAGGAAGGATATGATTATGTCTACGGCATACCCGGTCCGCTCGTCCCTGTTGCCAAGGAGGACAAAGGCTCTTGGGAAGAAATGACTCGTTGGGGACGGTATGAGAACGGTGGCCTTTGCGGCCAGGCTGCTTATCATTTCATCCAGGCTTTGTATAACGTCGGAATGCGTAGCGAAGCGGATAAAATCCTGTTCACGATGATGGCGACTTACGAACGCGAATACACTCATTCCGGCGTTTTCCCCGGTTACCTGCAAAGTGTGGACTGGCGGACGAAAGGGGGTGCTCCGACCGGCTATAACTATTTGGCGGATAATTATTATTTCCTGCTTGCCGCCGTTACCGGACATTACGGAATCGAATATCCGGAACTGAAAGCTCCGTCCACCGATCCCGCGTATGCCGCTGCTCTCTATGCCGACCGTCTGTTCGATGAGGGATGGAAGTTCAGTGAAGAGGCTCCGGCTGATGCCTCGGACGTCTCTTTTGACGATTCTTCCTGGCGGACGCTTACCCTTCCGCATGATTTCAGTATCGAACGGTGCTATCCGGACAATGGCAACTCGGTCGGCCCTTTCGTGAAGGGACTTAAAGATTCGATCTCCACGGGGAATCTGCCGGGCGGGACAGGCTGGTATCGCAAACGTTTCACATTGGACGAATGGACTTCCCGCCAGCAGGTCGGCGTTTGCTTCGACGGGATTATGGAGCGGTCGGATGTCTGGATCAACGGGCATCATCTTGGGCTTCATCCGAATGGCTATATGCCTTTCCGTTATGACCTGACTCCTTTTCTGAATCCTGCCGGAAAGGAGAATGTGATGGTGGTCCGTGCGTTCAATCCCGGTGACAATAGCCGTTGGTATCCCGGATCGGGTATTTACCGGCACGTTCGGCTGACCGTTTCCGGCAACCTTTTTATCCCGGACGAGGAGGTACAGGTACAGACTCCTGTCATTACACCTGGACTGGCAAAGGTCGAGATGACTCTTCCTGTCCACAATCGGATGGATGTGGAAGCCGGTGTGACGGTACGCCTTACCCTGGTTCGTCCTGACGGTACGGATGTCGTGACGAAAGAATGTTCGGGCAACGTTGCCGCGGGCGGTTCTCATACGTTCCGGTTTTCTGCCGATGTCGGGCAACCGGAACTCTGGTCGGTCGATCATCCTAATCTTTATGAGGCGCATGTCAGGCTGGTCTCAGCCGGTGAAACAACCGATTACTATCGGACCGCCTTCGGCATCCGATCGCTTGAGTTTTCGGTAGGCAGGGGATTTCTGCTGAATGGTAGTCCCGTTAAACTGAAAGGCGCTTGTCTGCATCATGATAATGGTTTGTTGGGAGCGGCTGCTTATGACGGGGCGGAGGAACGCAAGGTGCGTCTTCTGAAAGAGAATGGTTTCAATGCCGTTCGCACCAGCCATAACCCGCCGTCCAGGCAGTTCCTCGATGCCTGCGACCGTTTGGGGATGTTGGTGATCGATGAGGCTTTCGATATGTGGGAACATCCCAAGCGTGATCAGGATTACCATCTTTTCTTTCCGGAACATGCCGCGTCTGATATGGCGGCGTTTGTAAAACGTGACCGTAACCATCCCTCTGTCATCATCTGGAGCATCGGCAACGAGATTTACGAACGTGCCGACACCGCCGGACTACGGATTGCCCGGGAGCTGGTTTCCGTGGTCAAGTCTCTCGATGCGACCCGCCCTGTCACTCAGGCAATCTGCGCCTTTTGGGAACAGAAAGGGCGTGTGTGGGAGGAATCCGCACCGGCATATGCCTTGTTGGATTTAGGCGGCTACAATTATGAAACGAAGCAGTATCTTCCCGATCATGAGGCATATCCCGACCGTATGATGGTCGGTACCGAAAGTTTCCCTGTCGAGACCTTCGAAAACTGGAAGGCGGCAAACCTTTATCCTTTCGTACTGGGAGACTTTGTCTGGACAGGGATGGATTATATAGGTGAGGTCGGAATCGGTAACTTCAGCTATGTTGACGACGACAGGCCGTACTCGACTCCGACCCGTTCATGGCCTTGGTTCCTGTCCAATTGCGGAGACTTGGATATGAACGGGGACAAGAAACCGCAGTCGCTTTTCCGCGATGTGGTGTGGGGAAGGAGCGAATTGGAACTGCTTGTCCATGTCCCCGTTCCTGCCGGCAAGCGCGAAGTGCTTAGCAAATGGGGGTGGCCTGACGAGCATCCGCACTGGAACTGGAAGGGGCAGGAAGGGAAGAGACTAACGGTGCGTGCCTATTCTCGTTGTGATTCGGTCCGGCTTTATTTGAATGGAGAATGCTTGGGCACGAAAGCTGTGTCTGCCCGGCTTGCCGTAGACTTCGAAGTGCCGTTCTCGGCCGGCTGTCTCATGGCTGTCGGTATAAGGGACGGTCGGGAGATGGTTCATAAATCCCTGCAAACGACCGGGCAGCCGTGTCGTTTAGTCTTGCTTCCGGAAAAACGTGTTGTGTCTGCTGATCCGAATGATCTGGCTTATGTCAGGGTATGTGTGACGGATGAGGAGGGACGGATAGTTCCCGATGCCACTATTCGGTTGAAGATGACAGTCGAAGGGGATGGCATTCTGTTGGCTTCCGGCAATGCCGCTCCTGATGATATGCGAAGTTTCCGGAACCCGGCTTGCAGTACCTATCGGGGCCAATGCCTCGCGATTCTCCAACCTGGAACGAAAAGTGGCGCGATGCTCCTGAAGGTCATGGCTGAAGGAATGTCTGCTGTGGAGACGGAGATACGGATTGCTTCTGTGAAGTATGAACCGGCATTTGCTCATTGAGATCTATTCGGCAACCGAAGCCTGCCTTTTAAGCGACAGGCTTCTATTTTCAAAACACCGGTGATTCGATTTTAAAACATATATATGCTTTGCCATCGAAACACCGGCGTTTTGACAGGTAGGAACAACTTTGCCTTTTGCCAGCTTTGTGTTGATCCGCGTCCTGACTTATCCTTATGTTTATCCCGATGATTACCGGTGGTTCGCGAAGTGCATCAGATGAACAGGTTCACATTCGCCTCCTCTGCCCGTTCGAGGTAAGAAGCCACGCCGCCCAGCGTAACGTTGTCCATCAGCTCTTCTTTTTGCACGCCCATCACATCCATGCTCATGGTGCAGGCGATCATTTCCACGCCGTTGTCTACGGCTTGTCGGATCAGGCTTTCCAGGCTGTCGATCCGCTTTTGTTTCATGATAAAGCGCATCATCCGGCTACCGACACCTCCCATATTCATTTTAGACAGCTTGAGTTTGCCGCTGTGTGCCGGAAGCATCCAACCGAACATCTTGCCGAAAATATCTTTGGAGACTGCCGGCTTGTGCTGTTTCTTGATCACATTCAATCCCCAAAAAGTAAAGAACATGGTCACTTTCTTGCCGGTCGAAGCGGCTCCATTGGCAATGACAAAAGAGGCCAGTGCTTTGTCCAGGTCATCGCTGAAGACGATCAGTGTCTTGTTGTCGGCATTGTTACGCGAAATCTCGCAGGAAGTTGTTTTCTCCTGCTTGCGGATGGTGGCGGCAACCACCCCGTTTTTGTTTTCCAACGCAACCAGTTCTGCCCCCGTCATCTTACACCAGGAAGCGACATCCTTGCCGAAAGCCTGGTCAGTGGCAGTTATCTGGAGTTGTTCGCCGGCCTTCAACGTTTCGTAGTTCTTTTTCAGTTGCATCACAGGTCCGGGGCACATCAGTCCGCAGGCATCTACTTTCAACAGAGGAACCTGGGTAGCGGGGCATCCGCAATTTGTGTTTTCCGGCGATTCCGGTTTGCAGGGAACGATCTCCTTTACGGGTGCTGTCGCCATGCTCCACGTCTTGTATCCTCCGGACAGGTTGCGCACATGCTTGAAGCCATTCTGCACCAGGATGCGATAGGCCAGGTAACCACGCAGTCCGACTGCACAAGTTACGACGATCGGTTTCTCCTTCGGCAGTTCGCCTAAATGTTCGCGTAATTCGTCTACCGGTATGTTTATAAATCCGGGGATCGTGCCTAATTTATATTCGTCGCGTGTACGGACATCGATTCGAATCGTGTCGGCCGGAAGTTCGGCGAGTTCACGCCACTGGATGATCCGGGATTTTCCGCTCAATATGTTTTCAGCAACGAATCCGGCCATATTCACAGGATCTTTGGCCGACGAATAGGGAGGGGCATAGGCATGCTCCAATTCAGCCAGGTCGTAGACTGTCCCGCCTCGTTGTATTACTTGTTCCAGCATCTCGATGCGTTTGTCTACACCGTCGAAGCCGACAACCTGGGCGCCTAACAGCTTGCCGCTTTCCGGGGCGAACAATATCTTGATAGACAATGGAACGGCATCCGGGTAATATCCGGCATGCGACACTCCGTGGGTATAGGATGATATATAGGCGATATTATTCCGTTTCAACAATTTCGCATTGGCTCCGGTGGCGGCAACCGTCAGGTCGAATACTTTTGCGATGGAAGTTCCTATTGATCCCGGATATTTCTCTTTGTTGCCGAATACGATATTGTCCGCCACGATGCGCCCCTGCTTGTTTGCCGGTCCTGCCAGCGGGATGAGGGCCGGTTGCCCGGTTACGAGATGACGTACTTCGACTGCGTCGCCGAGGGCATATATGTTTGCATCGGAAGTTTGCATATAATCGTTTACGGCGATACCGCCCCGTTCTCCGATGGCGAGCCCTGCATCTTTGGCCAGTTTGGTTTCCGGGCGTACCCCGATGCTTAGTAAAACCATGTCGGTAGCGATCTGTTTGCCGCTGCGGAGGTGTACGGTCACACCACCGTCTTTTTCTTCAAAGCGGCTGACACCATCTTCCAAGTACAGCCCGACTCCCTTATCGGTCAGTTGCCGGTGCACGATTGCCGCCATCGAGAAGTCCAACGGCGCCATCACTTGGTCGGCCATTTCCACCACGTTGACCCGGATACCCAGTTCATGCAGGTTTTCCGCCATTTCCAGTCCGATAAAGCCGCCGCCCACAACGATAGCACGTTTCGGATTCTCCGTATTGACATAATTCTTGATCGTATCGGTGTCCGGCACGTTGCGGAGCGTGAATATCCTCTTGCTTCCAATCCCTTCGATACCCGGCCGGAGCGGTTCGGCTCCAGGCGAAAGTACCAGTTTGTCGTATGTCTCGGTGTATGTCTCGCCTGTGGACAGGTTCTTGACTTCCACTTCTTTTTTATCCGGACGGATGGCGGTTACCTCCTGTTCTGTGCGGATGTCGATCCGGAAACGGTCTGTGAAACCTTTCACTGTCTGTACGAACAGCTTTTCCCGGTTGTTGATCGTGTTACCTATATAATAAGGTAGACCGCAGTTTGCATACGATACATATTTCCCTCGCTCGAACAGGATGATATTGGCTTTTTCATCCATTCTGCGCAGACGTGCTGCAACGGTAGCTCCTCCGGCTACTCCTCCGACAATCAAGTAGTTCATATAGTTGTTTAATCTCTGTTGGAGAAGTATTTCATGAATTGTGAACGTTCATACATCGCCGGATTGGGGATGTTCGCATAGTTTAGTTTGCCTTTGAACTGATCAAGCGACTGGTAATGGGCCTGGTGCATCCATTCTTCGATGCAGGTGAGCACCTGTGAGATGATTTCTGCCCCATGTGTATAGACGGCGCTACACATCTGTACGGCATCGGCTCCTGCGAGCAAACATTTGATGACATCTTCCCAATCATGCACTCCGGTAGAGGAAGCAATGCTGATTCCGGGCACCTTGCCTGAAACGATTGCTGTCCAGCGAAGCGTATCGCTCAAGTCGGAATGGTTGCTGAAGACGTTGCCTGAGACAATTTGCATATTGTTGATGTCGATATCCGGTTGGTAAAAACGGTTGAAGAGGACGATCCCGTCTGCCCCGTTAACTGTCAGCGTATGGGCAACAGCCGGTATATTACCGACCATTTTGCTCATCTTGATCATGACAGGGATCGAAACCGTTTCTTTCACTTTGCGGATAATACTGACATACAAGTCGCGCATGTTTTCGCTGCTGTATGTGAGGTCTGTTTCCAGAAAGAACACGTTCAGTTCCAGAGCATCGGCTCCTGCCAATTCGATCTGGCGGGCAAATTCGACCCATGCATCCGATTTATAGCAGTTGATACTTGCGATAACCGGGATGGTACATTGTTCTTTTGTCTTCTGGATCAGTTCCAGATAACCGTTTATCTGATTTGCTTTTACATAGCCGCGTATGTAATCGGCCGCTTCGGGATAATCCGAATCCTGCATCAGTACATCGCTTTGCATTTCAATCTGCTCTTCGAAGAGTGATTTCAGCACGATCGCGCCGGCGCCGGCTTTTTCAAATTCCTTATTTCGTTCCGCGTTGTTTGTCAAACCGGAACTTCCGACGATAAGCGGGTTACGAAGTGTCAGGCCCGCATATTGTGTTTTAATGTCAATCATGTCAGATTCAATTATGTTCAACGATTACAAAAATAGAGAATTATTTTCTACCTTGTCTGTTCTTGCTCTTTAAAATGGTTAAAACTCAATATTCCCGTTCACCGAAAATGCTGGTTCCTATGCGTATCATCGTACTGCCTTCGCGAAGGGCGACCGGGTAGTCATGGCTCATTCCCATCGATAATTCGCAAAAATATTCGTCACCCTTGAATACCGAGTTTTTCAGTTCGGTGAATAGTTCATGAATCTTATGGAACTCATCCTGGATCTGCGTTGTGTCGTCAGTATTTGTCGCCATCCCCATCAGTCCGCATATCCGGATGTTGGGAAGTGTTTCGGGTGATAAACAGCGCAGCAGTTCGCGGCATTCGTCGGGGCTGAAACCATGTTTGGCTTCTTCCTGCGCGACGTGTATCTCCAATAGGACACGGACGATGCGGTCATGTTTGGCCGCCTGCTTGTTGACTTCCTGCAACAGTTTCAGCGAGTCAATGCTGTGTATGGTGTGAATGAACGGGGCGATGTCTTTCACTTTGTTGCTTTGCAACGGGCCGATGAAATGCCATTCGATGTCACCGGGCAAAACTTTTTGTTTAGCTGTCAGCTCTTGGGCCCTGCTTTCACCGAATACACGTTGTCCGGCATCGTAGGCTTCCTGTAAAGCCTCGGCGGGATGGAACTTGGAAACCGCCACCAGCGTAACACCTGCCGGTAGCGATGCTTTCAGTCTTGTTATATTCTCGGTGATGCTCATGCTTCTCTTGTTTCCGCCTGTTTTTTCTGTTCGGCAATCAGTTCTTCCTCGGATTTCTTTTCCGAAGGGACACTGTTGGCGTCAAAGGGGAAGACATCCATCAACTGGGTTTCCGTAACGGATGCGATGGTGTAATCGGCAAGCGTGCCCTTCATTCCGTCTTCCAATACGGCGATGGCATCTTTCAGGTTAGATGCCTGTGCCAGCATCTGTGCAGCGGTTTTCTTTTCGGCTCCGCTTTTTTCATCGAGGGTGATGAAGTAAACTTTGATCTTGTAGAAACGGTCGCCGTTTTCGTTGAAGAACAATTCCGACAAGCGGGCGCGTTTGATGTCTGTCACTGTAAACTCCCCGGATATGAAGGGACGGATTTCTTCAATGATGCGGGCTTCCGCTTCCGTGAATGACAGGGCGTCAACCAGATAAGGTTCCGTCACTTTCTTTTGCATTCCATTCTCCAAAACTTTTTCGAAGGAGACTTTACATTCAAACCAGTTATGCATATATTTATACGTTTTATTATGATGTCTGTATTTTTATTCCAAACGAGGTACAAATATAACGGCAATTCGGGAATTAAACAACGGGAACGGATTTCTTTGTCAATTATTGGAATCGTTGTGAACCTTTTGCCATGTGCTTCGGTTATATAAACGTAGTGTGTTTTTTCATGGTATTAGATTTTTAGATTAGTAATTAGGTTGTTTTGTCCGGTTCGAGAGGAATAGGGCAAAGGGTTCTAAAATATCAGAGCCGGAGGTATAAGGATTTCCTATACATTCCGGCTCTTTTACGTCTCAAAATTCATCATTGGCATAAATAGCCGGCAAGTTATTCATTTTGTAATCGAACAATTCGTCGTCATTGAAAAAACGTTTCAGTTCGATGGTTGCCGTTTCGGGTGAATCGGAAGCATGCACGATGTTTTCTTGTACGCTCATGCTGAAGTCGCCGCGGATGGTTCCCGGCTGCGCGTTCCTTCCGTTGGTGGAGCCGGCCAGTTGGCGAACGACATGTATGGCGTCTACCCCTTCCCAGCAACATACGATGACGGGACATGCCGACATGGCGTCTTTGATGCGTTGGAAGAATGGTTTTTCTTTCAGGTGTGCATAGTGTTCACTGAGGATATTATCTGTCAACCAGACCATTTTCATGCCTGTCAGTTGCAAACCCTTTTTCTCGAAGCGGGAGATTATTTCTCCAATCAGTCCTCGCTGAATGGTACAGGGTTTCAGGATAACAAGTGTCTTTTCCATACTGTTCATGTTTATAAGATTCGACGTATATGCCAAAGATAAAACAATTATTTCTAATAAGTTAATTTGTCGTATAATATTCAATAAAGATTTTGAAATAGAGGGGGAGCCGGAAGGGAAATATTCGTTTTACTGGAGGAAAGAATAAAGCGCACAAAACCTACCGCACACTGGTGGCTCAGTGTGCAGAGGTATTGGATTATTTAGTATGCGGACCATTTTGCCTGGTTGAGGCATGCCGTATTGACTGATAATAAATTACCTCAAAAACAATTTATTAAGGTTACATAGATTAACATCCAGACAATTAAAGCCATGAAGGTCCGATTACTTAATATATCTATATTTTCTCCAGTCAGGGAATGTATCTCGAAGGAAATCGCGGAGAGTTTGACGGTTTACTCCGAATTTCTCGGCGATTTCATTCATCGAACATTTCTCATTGATCATTTTGCGGATGACATTTTCTTTTCCGGACAACCTGACCTGCATGGTCTTTTTGCCTTTCGGACGACCGAGTTTCGTACCTTCCGCTTTTTTACGTGCAAGTGCTTCGCGGGTACGTTGTGAGATCAGATTACGTTCGATTTCTGCACTCAGACTAAAGGCGAAGGCGAGAATCTTACTATTGATATTGTTCCCTAATTCATAACGTTCTTTGACTGTAAGGACGATGATATCCCGCTCCATACATTGGTGGAGGAAACTCATGACCTGCATCAAATTACGTCCAAGCCTTGATAGCTCTGTTGTTACGAGTGTATCACCTTTACGAATCTGCTTTAATAATCTGCCAAGTTGGCGATCCGATACACTCGTTGTCCCGCTGATTGTTTCGTCTACCCAACGTTCGATACGGAAACCTTTCGCTTTTGAATAGTTTTCAATCTCGAAACGTTGATTTTCAGTACTCTGTTTATCCGTACTGACTCTTACATAACCGTATATCATACCATCTGAATATTAAGTGAATAACTAAAGATACTTCAGAAATAGAAATGAAAGGGTGGGATTAGTATTTACCAACTTTTTTTATTGTCGTATGATTATAAGAGCGAATTCCCTCTACAAAGGTGGATATAATAATTTAAACGAAACAGCCTCTGAAAGTAAAAATTAAATTAAATTTTACGCAGTAAAAGGGGAAAGAAGTACATTTGCCGGAAAGAATAGTGAGATATGAGGAAATTATTGTCGCTGCCGCCTAATCTGGTTGGCAGTTTTCATGAGATAGCAAATGCCGATCCGGCAGATTGGTTTTGTACGTCTGACCCTGTAGGTGCCCGTTTGGGATCGGGCGGAGGAACGACTTGGTTGCTTGAAGCTTGCCGCCGGGACGACGATACTGCCGGAACGTTGCCGGCCGGAGAATGGTTGGCGCGTGAAAAGCGGATTTTGTTGCATGCGGGAGGGCAGAGCCGACGATTACCTGGGTATGCACCTTCGGGCAAGATCTTGACGCCCATTCCGGTGTTCAGGTGGGCAAGGGGACAGAAATTATCTCAAAACCTCCTTTCGCTCCAGCTTCCGCTGTATGAGGAGATCATGCGCAAAGCGCCGGATTCGCTGCATACGCTGATTGCCAGTGGTGACGTTTATCTGCGAAACAGCGAGCCGTTGCAGGAGATTCTTGAGGCCGATGTTGTCTGTTACGGTTTGTGGGTGGATCCTGCACTTGCCACTCGCCACGGGGTCTTCGTGTCGGACCGCAAATCTCCCGACCAGCTTGATTTCATGCTTCAGAAACCCACTCTCGATGAGTTGGGGCGACTGGCAGGTACGCACCTTTTTCTGATGGATATAGGCGTCTGGCTGCTCAGTGACCGGGCGGTGGAACTACTGATGAAACATTCCTACAATCCGGGTGGAAAGCAGCTGAAGGAATACGACCTGTATTCCGAGTTCGGTCTTGCTCTTGGTGCTCATCCGCGTATAGCCGACGAAGAGTTGAATGCGTTGACTGTTGCTATCCTGCCATTGCCGGGTGGTGAGTTTTATCATTATGGTACGAGCCGGGAACTGATTTCCTCGACGCTGTCGGTGCAGAACCTTGTACGTGACCAGCGGGCGATCATGCAGCGCAAGGTGAAACCACATCCTGCCATGTTTGTCCAGAACGCCGAAGTTTGTTGTCCGTTGACCTCCGGCAATTCCGAGCTGTGGATCGAAAACAGTTTTGTAGGGAAACGATGGATACTTGCCGATCGGCATGTGATTACGGGTGTCCCGGTAAACGATTGGGAGTTGCACATCCCTTCCGGTGTATGCATTGATGTCGTGCCTGTCGGCGAAGAAGGCTGGGTGGCGCGCCCGTATGGTTTCAATGATACTTTCAAAGGGAATACAAAGGATGAGTCGACGCTCTTCATGGGGCGTTCTGTCGTGGAATGGGCTGCGGAGCGGGCTGTTTGCCTGCCGGAGTGTGCCGACATACAGAATGCGGCCTTGTTTCCTGTTTGCCGGAATATGGACGAGTTAGGTGTTGCGTTACGTTGGATGGTATCTGAACCCCATCTGGATGAAGGACGCAGGGTGTGGGAGGCGGCTGAAAAGATGTCTGCAAACAGGCTTTCCGACTGTGCGAATCTCCGCCGCCTGTTTGCCCAGCGTGAAGCGTTCAGGAAGAAAAACTGGCCGATGCTTGCGGCCAATCATGATAAAAGTATTTTCTATCAATTGGATCTGGCGGATGCCGCCTCTGAATTTGTTTCCAAAGGGATTACGTTGCCTGGGGGATTGTCGGAGGATGCTCCGCTGATGAAGCGTGTGCATGACCATATGTTCCGTGCCCGTGTCCTGCAACTTTCAGGAGATGACCGGGGCATGGTGGAACAGCAGCAGGCGTTCTCACTGTTGCGTGAAGGCCTGATCGGTACGATTGCTGATGAAAAACAGACGCCTCGCCTTAATGTCTATCGCGATCAGATTGTCTGGGGGCGCAGTCCCGTGCGTATCGACTTGGCAGGAGGATGGACGGATACGCCTCCTTACTGCATGTATGCCGGTGGCAATGTCGTGAACGTGGCGATCGAGTTGAACGGACAACCTCCCTTGCAGGTCTATGTAAAGCCGGCTCGCGAGTATCGTATCCTTCTTCGTTCCATTGATATCGGGGCGATGGAGAGCGTTTCGACTTGGGACGAACTGCGTAACTTTAACAAGGTCGGCTCTCCTTTCTCTATCCCGAAAGCGGCACTGGCTCTGGCCGGGTTTACACCCGAATTTTCAGCAAGCCGTTATGTTTCGTTGGAAGAGCAACTGAAAGCATTCGGCTGCGGGTTGGAAGTGACGTTGCTCGCTGCCATTCCTGCCGGTTCCGGTCTGGGAACCAGTTCGATTCTCGCGGCTACGGTATTGGGTGCATTGTCGGATTTCTGCGGCTTGGCGTGGGATAAGAACGAGATTGGTAACCGGACTCTGATCTTGGAGCAACTGCTTACGACCGGAGGCGGATGGCAAGATCAGTACGGAGGTGTGTTACATGGTTTGAAACTGTTGCAAACGGGTGAGGGGTTCCACCAGAATCCGTCGGTACGCTGGCTGCCGGAATATCTTTTTACCGAACCGGAATATCGTGCTTGCCACCTGCTTTACTATACGGGAATTACCCGTACGGCGAAGGATATCCTTGCTGAAATCGTACGCGGAATGTTCTTAAACAGTGGGCTCCATCTTCGTCTGCTTTCTGAAATGAAAGGGCATGCATTGGATATGTACGAGGCTATTCTTCGGGGTGATTTCGCTTCTTATGGCCGATTGGTCGGCAAAAGTTGGGAACAAAACAAGGCGCTTGATGCCGGGACAAATCCGCCTGCTGTAGAACAGCTTATCTCTCGCATCAAAGATTACACTCTGGGGTATAAACTTCCAGGTGCCGGAGGAGGAGGTTACCTTTATATCGTAGCCAAAGATCCGGAAGCCTCTTTGCAGATCCGCCGTCTTCTCACAGCCGACCCGCAGAATAAAAATGCCCGTTTTGTCGAAATGAGCTTGTCGGATAAGGGGCTGCAGGTGAGCAGGTCGTAAGGCGTTGCGATGTTTTGCTTGCGTGTAGGCGGATCTCGATTCGGGATGGCGATTTCCGGATTATGTTTCAGGTCTTGGCGAAAGGGCGACCGCATATTTCTTGATGAGCAGATACCCGCATCCTCCGATGAAAGCGAGGAAGATGAATGTTACCAGAATCAACAATTTCTTGGGAGAGGAAGTTTTGAGAGGAACAGTTGCCGGTTCTATAATGGTGTAGACCGGCGTTTGTTCCTGTACTCGGAGTTTATCTTGTCCGAACATCATTGCAAGGAACTGATTCCAACAGGTCAAATGCTTGACATAACGGTCTCCGTTATACTTGCGGACAAGGTAATTGAAGGGATTACGGTCCAAGAAGGATACTAATTGTGAGAAAACGTATTTTTCTTTGTTCATTGCGACTCTGTTGTTGATGTCGCAAAATTACGATTTCAAATCCGTTGACTCGAGAAGCCTCTGTAACTAACTCTGATTTTAATGGGACGGTAGTGAGCTTGAGAAGTAACAATCGGCAGGAATAAAACGTTTTGGCTTTTGATTGAAATTGTGGTATTTTAGAAACCGTTTCCTGAAAATTGTGGAGATAACGTGAAGGCGGTCCTTGTTCACAATACTAAAAATGAGGATGATTACTTATTTGTAAAATGTTTTTTATGTTGTAAATGATTGGTATTTAGTGGTATGGCAATTCTGCGTTTTGGAATTAACCAAATAATTCGAATTTAATTTGTTTATATCAATTAATTAGCCGTCCTTTGTATCAGAGAAAAGGAAACTCCTTTTCTAAATTTAATCAGAAGTTTGTACCAGTAAAGTGGAGGTGTTCAGATTTGAAGAGAATATCTCATTTTAAGTCTATTTTTTGGCTAAAACGATAACTATGATGGAGCGGGAGTATAGATTTATCTATCTCCCGCTTTTATTAGTAATCAAAACCAAACTACTACACCGTATTGTTCTATCTTCCAAAGTCCTATTGAAATATGTATTTGTTATTTGTCTTTATCGATTAACCGGATTCCTTCAGTTTCGATATCGATTATCTTTTGTTTGTAAAGAGCCCCGATTGCTTGTTTGAATGCTTTTTTGCTACAGCGAAATAAAGAATAAATAAGTTCGGGTTCGCTTTTATCATGGACGGCAACGTATCCTCCTTGGGCTTTGAGCGAATCCAAAATTGTCTTGGCAATACCTTCGACCTTTTGATATCCTAAAGGCGTAAGGCTGACATCTATCTTTTCGTCTTCCCTAATTTCTTTGATGTACCCTTTTAGATGTTCCCCTTTTTCCAGACGTTGAAAAACCTCACTGTGATAGACCAATCCCCAATGAGCATTGTTGATAATTACTTTATATCCTATTTCAGTATCTTCTGCAACCAGCAAATCGACTTCCTGATTAAAAGAATAATTCGGTATTACATTGTCCAGATATTTATCGATTCTTGCGGAGGCTACTATACGTCCGGTAACATGATCTACGTGTACGTATACCAAGTACCATTTCCCTTCCCGCATGGGCATTTTTTGTTCCTTAAAAGGAACCAACAAATCTTTCATTAATCCCCATTCCAAGAAAGCGCCAGTATTATTAACAGATTTTACTTCCATAAACTGAAATTCTCCTGCCTGGGCAAGTGGTTTGGCCGTCGTTGCGATCAATCTCCCTTCATTGTCATGATAAATAAAAACTTCGACTTCATCTCCCGGTTTTACGTTTTTGGGCACATAACGGGCCGGCAACAGTATTTCCACTCCGTCTCCACCATCCAAATAAACCCCAAAGTCCAGATCCTTTACGATCTTTAATGTATTATATTTTCCTATTTCTACCATGATTCCATTTGTTTTCTGACAAAAGTACGGGAAAATAGCTTAATATCCTATATTTTTTATTTCTCAAGCAGCAATATACCCAAATTTGCATCGTTATAGTTGTAATAGTTTTTATAAGGAGTTTTTAGATGGATGGTTCCTCTGAAAGTTGTATCTTTGCAGTTCTAATTTTGAAATACTTATTAAAAGCATGAATTTGAAATATTATTTGTTTGCCCTTTTTTGTGGATTGATGTGTGCGTGTTCGGCGCCAAAGGATGTGATTTATTTTCAGGGTATAGATGATTTGACACCTGATAAGTTGGCTGAGATGAGCCAAGCATATACCATTAAAATAGAGAATGATGATCTTTTATCAATTAATGTAACGGCTTGGGATCCTGTTGCTGTTACACCATTTAATCCTCCAGTATTTGCATATTCATCACAAGGAGAACAGCCTTTAATCGCTTCTGAATCAATGTATACTTATTTGGTGGATGAAGAAGGATGCATAAATTTTCCAATTATAGGAAAGGTGCATGTGGCTGGATTGACTCGTCAAGAAATTTCTAAAAAATTGGAATCAAAGATTTCTAAATATGTGAAAGATCCTTTAGTAAATGTTCAACTTCTTAATTTTAGAATAGTACTAATGGGGGAGTTTTCACGTCCTGGCTCATATTCGGTAAAAAGGGATAGGGTTTCGGTTCTTGATGCCATAGGTATGGCTGGGGATTTACCTCTTACAGCAAATAGAAAAAATATTTTGGTGATACGAGACAACAATGGATTAAAAGAAACATGTCGTTTGGATATTACTAATCCTAACATATTCGAATCTCCATATTTTTATTTAAAGCAAAATGATATTGTATATGTAGAACCTATAGAAACAAAACAACGTGCAAGAACCAGCTCTGATCGTCAATTTACAATATCATTGTTTTCGACAGTAATCAGTTCTTTGTCCGTGATTGTTGCGATGGTGTTAAGCTTAACAAATAAGTAATATGGAAAATATGCAGAAAGATAGTGAGACTATAAGTCTGAAAAAAATAATAGTAGATTATTTATATCATTGGAAAGTCTTTTTAGTTGCAGCCTGTATTTCATTAGTTTGCGCAATACTATATATGGTGCTTTATCCTCAAACTTATGAATTTGTGGCTCGAATTAAGATTCAAGAAGATAAAAATATTGGGAGTGGTGGAAGCATGGGATTGGGAGAGGCTGCCGGATTAATGAAATCGTTTGGACTAGGAAATATTTCAGGGGGAGCTGTCAATATAGATGATGAAATAGCTATAATGTCTTCTAATGATTTGTTGAAAAAAGTTATTATTCGTTTGGGGCTAAATGTTACATATAAGAAACAATATTCATTGATTTCTTTATATGAAGATTCTCCTTTATTAATTATTCCGGATTCTTTGACTCAAGAAAATTTGGATTGCTTTGTTTCATTTAAAATAGAGGTAAGTAAAAATGGCGCTGTTTTGATAAAAATGAAAGAAACTAGTGAAGAATACTCCTTTGCCTCATTGCCTAGTCAGCTTCGGGTTCCAGAAGGTGTGTTTGATATATTATATAGAACAGAAGGGGGTGTGAAGAGTAAAATAGAAAAGCCTTTCTCCTTGGATGTATCTATATCTCCTGCAGGTTGGATGGCTGAAGATTTGGCAGAAGCAATAACTGTTGATGAGTTTTCTAAAAATGCGAATACATTAGAACTGTTCTATTTGGATTATTCAAAAAAACGTGGTAAGGATCTGTTGAATACTTTAATGGAAGAGTATAATAATAGTTCGGAGTGTGTAAAAAAGGAAGAAGGGCGTAAAGCTATGACTTTTTTAGATGTCCGTATCAATGGCGTTTTACAGGAACTAAATAGTATTGAACATACTATTGAAACTTATAAGATTAAGAATAAATTGACAGATATAGAATATGATGTTCAATTTTATGCTGATGCTGTGAAAAATATCCGAGAAAAGATTATAGAATTTGAAGCACAGAATCATATCATTAATTTGTTAGATGCTTATGTGAAGGATCCTAAAAATAAGTATAGTGTAATTCCTGCCATGTTGTCTGCTGATGGCGAAAAAGGTGGAGCTATATCTGTTTATAATGAGGCTTTAATGGAAAGAGACAAAATAACTAAATCCGCAAACTCTGTGAATCCTTTGTCTGAAATAGCTGATTCTCAGATAGACAAATTAAGAGATGGGGTTGTGTTGGCTATTGATAATGCACGAAAAAGTTCTCAGTTTGTATTGAATGACCTTAAGTCTCAAGAAAAAGCAATTATGGATAAGATGGACTATGTTCCTACATATGAAAGAGAATATCTTGATTTTAAACGACAGCAGGAAATTCTTCAAGGAGTGTATTTAATACTTTTGCAGAAGAGAGAAGAAGTTGCTTTGTCTTTGGGCCAAGAGCGTGATAAGGGATTTATTGTAGATGCTGCAGTTGCTAAATATCGTCCTGTAGCTCCAAGAAAACTTTTTGCTGTTTTGGGGTTTCTGATTTTGACAATTGTAATTCCGATGGGATATTTGTTTACAAAACAGCAATTACGAGATTTGATAGATATTTATAAAAGAAAGTGAGAATCATATGCAAGTTATTATATTAGCCGCAGGGATGGGGAAGCGTTTGGGGGAACTTACCCTGAATAATACAAAATGTATGATTCGGGTAAATGGTGTGACTTTAATTGAGCGTGTTTTGACTCAATTCTCCAAATTGAAGTTGAATAAGGTTATTATGGTAATCGGCTATAAGGGGGAGGAGCTCCGTAGTTTTATTGGTGATTCATATAAAGGTCTACCGATTGAATATATTACAAATCCGATTTATGACAAAACAAATAATATCTATTCATTGTCTTTAGCAAAAGAGCAGTTGCAGCAGGATGATACTTTGCTTATTGAATCTGATCTTATTTTTGAAGATAAGGTATTGGATAAAATTTTATCAGATCCGTTCCCTAACATTGCATTGGTAGCCAAGTATGAGAGTTGGATGGATGGTACAGTTGTAATGTTAGATAATGACAATAACATTCTAAACTTTGTCGTAAAAAAAGCATTCAATTTCGATCATAAAGAATTTTACTATAAGACAGTCAATATCTATAAATTCAGTAAAGAGTTTTCAAGAACTCATTATGTTCCATTTTTGGATGCATATATCAATGCATTGGGAAATAACGAATATTACGAGCAGGTCTTGCGTGTAATTGCATTGTTGGATAAGCCGGATTTAAAGGCGTTACCGCTCCACTGTGAAAAATGGTATGAAATTGACGATATTCAGGACTTAAGTAATGCAGAAACTATTTTTGCGAAAAAGGAGAATCAGTTGGTTCGTTATCAAAAGCGATATGGTGGTTATTGGAGATTTCCTTCATTGTTGGATTTTTGTTATTTGGTTAATCCTTTCTTTCCTTCTTTGAAGATGAAGAAAGAGATGCGAGCAAATTTTGATATTTTATTGAGTGAGTACCCTTCAGGGTTGAATGTAAATTCTTTGTTGATTGCAAAATATTTCGGATTGGCACAACAATATGTTTGTCCGGGAAATGGTGCTGCTGAATTGATAAAATATTTAGTGGACGAATTAACAGGCCGTTTAGGTGTTGTTTTTCCGACTTTTGAGGAATATCCTAATCGTATGCAGGAGGATAAGGTGATTGCTTATATTCCACAGAATGAAGATTTTTCTTATACGGCTGATGATTTAATGGAATTTTTTGCGTTTCGTGAAGTTGCAGCTATTTTATTGATTAATCCGGATAATCCTTCTGGAAATTTTATTCCGAAAGCGGACGTAATTCGTTTAGTTGAATGGTGCAAGGATAAGAAGGTGACATTAGTTGTCGATGAATCTTTTGTCGATTTTTCTGAACAATCAGTAGAAAATACTTTGTTGATTAATGGAATACTTGAAGAAAATCCCAATTTGGTGGTTGTGAAAAGTATATCTAAGTCTTATGGTGTACCTGGGTTACGGTTAGGTGTCTTGGCTTCATCTAATTTACAATTGATCGATCATGTACGCAAAAATGTTCCAATATGGAATATCAATTCATTTGCAGAGTTTTATATGCAGATATTTAATAAATATGAACAGGATTATAAGTTGGCGTGTCGTTTGTTTATCCGTGAGCGAGATCGTTTTTATGTGGATTTGCAGCAGATAGGTTATCTTCGTATCATACCTTCACAGGCAAACTATTTCTTGTGTGAGGTACTCCGCAAATATTCTTCCAAAGATTTGACGGAATTACTTTTGAATGAATATAATATTTTAATAAAGGATTGTGGAACGAAGAAGGCTTTTCGGAATGGTGAATATATACGGATAGCCGTACGTTCAACTTCGGACAACCTACGTTTAATAGAAGCTTTAAAAGAATTGTAATTATAAAAAAGAAAGCAATGAAAATAATAGATTTTGAAACGATACGAAATCTTTCCATATCTCCGGTTGATTGTATAGGGTGGGTAGAAGCTGCATTAAGAATGAAATACGATAGTTGTTTGCCCCATAAAATTAGCATGACAATAGAACCGGATGTCTTTTTTAATACGATGCCATCCTATTTGCCTTCTTGTGGACGTTGTGGAGTTAAGGTTGTTTCCCGTTTCCCGAAACGGGAACCTGCATTAGTTAGTGATATTCTGTTGTATGATGCAAAAAATGGTGATTTTTTGGCGCTGATGGATGGAAGTTGGATTACCGCGATGCGCACCGGTGCTGTTGCGGCATTGTCCATACAGCATCTGAGAACTTCTTCAGCTAAGGAATATGCGTTTATGGGGTTAGGAAATACAGCTCGGACTACGTTATTGTGTTTGATGGCTGTATTGGAAGGACCATTAAATATTCGTCTTTTGTCTTATAAAGGGCAAGAATTGGATTTCATGAACCGCTTTAAAGAATATTCTCGATTAAGTTTTTCTGTATATGAAAATGCGGCGGATTTGATCACTGGTGCAGATGTGGTTGTGTCTTGTGTAACTGTTGCACATGATCTTTTTGCATCAGATACATGTTTTAAGCCGGGAGTGCTGGTTGTACCGGTTCATACGCGCGGATTTCAGAATTGCGACTTATTTTTCGATAAGATTTTTGCTGATGATGTTGCTCATGTAAAAGGATTTAAATATTTTAATCAATTTAAACAGTTTGATGAGTTTGCCCGTATATTGTTAAAGCAGAATCCTGGTAGAACTTCAGATCAAGAGCGTATTCTGGCTTATAATATAGGTATTGCATTACATGATATTTATTTTGCTTCTCAAGTATATGATAAGGTCAAAGATTCATTACCTGATATTTCTTCAGATAAATTAATTAAGAAGTTTTGGGTATGATTAGTTAGGAATAGTAATGAAGTTCGATCAAGATAATAAATACAAAGTAATTATTCATAATACCACGTATTTATCTGTACTTGAGATATTAAAGATGGTAATGCCTTTTGTTGCATTGCCTTATTTGATATCTACAGTTGGTGCAGATAAGTACGGTTTAGTCGTATTTGCGCAGGCTATTATATCTTATTTTATTATATTTGTCAACTTTGGTCTGGATGTTTCGGCTGTAAAGAATGTTTCCATAAATCGTTCTGATAATGAAAAACTGTCAGAAGTTGTATCTTCTGTCTTGATCATTAAAACTTTTCTTTTTATACTTTCTTTTTTTGTATTGGGATTTTTATTATTATGTGTGAAACAATTTAGAGATAATTATGTTTTGTTTTTATTGTCTTTTTTATCCTGCCTTTCAGAAATTTTGTTTCCTGTCTGGTTTTATCAAGGAGTAGAAAAAATGAAATACATTACTTTGATTCGTTTTACTTCTATTTTCTTTTACACAGTTACAGTATTTATTTTTATTAAAAACGAAAGTGATTATTTGCTGATACCATTACTTCAGTCCTTAGGGTGGTTTTTATCTGGAATCGTTTCCTTTTTTATGTTGATTCGGGTAGAAAAGATATCCTTATTTATGCCAACTATAAAATCGATAAAACTGTATTTTAAAGAGAGTATTCCGTTTTTTGTTTCTCGTGTATCAGTAGTGATTAATGCAAGTATGGCAAAGACGATTTGTGGAATTTTCTTTTCAATGCATGAGGTTGCTGCTTTTGATTTGGCTCAGAAGATTGCAATGACTGCACTTGTCCCTTTACAAATGTTGAATCAAGCATTGTTTCCCCATATAGCAAAAACACTTGATCGAAAATTTGTTAATAAGTGTTTCCGATTGATTTTGTTAACTACAGGTTGTATCATTGTAATTGTATATATTCTTGCTCCATTTTCCGTTTTTATTTTATCGGATGGTAAATTGCCTGAATCTGTTGATATATTACGCGTTTTTAGTTTGTTCATTTTTAGTGGAGGTATTACTTCTTTTACAGGATCACCAGTACTGGTCTCTTTTGGTTATCCCAAACCTTTTAATCGAAGTGTTATTCTTTCGACTTTTGTTTTAATTGTAATTTATGTGATACTATATTTTACAAACTCATTCTCTATTATTAATTTTGCATTGGCTTTAGGTTTTGCAGAATTTGTAATAGCTATATATAGACTATATTATTGTAACCGTTATAAATTAATTATGCTTTATGGACGGGTTTAATCGTTTTAATCCGGAAGGTTCAGTATTGAGACTTCATCAGATGAAGATGCTCTGCATTTTAGAGTTTATAGATAAAGTTTGCAAGAAACATGATATACACTATTGGCTTAGTTCTGGAACATTGTTAGGTGCTGTTCGTCATGGAGGTTTTATACCCTGGGATGATGATTTGGATATCGAGATGTTGTATCGAGACTATAAAAGATTAATGGAAGTCTTACCTTTTGAATTACCCTCTAATTTGGTACTACAAACAATGTACACTGATAGTAACTACGTTGCTCCTTATGCAAAATTGAGAGAAACAGATTCTTATATATCAGAAGTGAATAATATTGGTAAAAATTATAAATATAATGGGGTTTATATTGATATTTTTTATATAGAACCTGTTAATTATAAAATAGCGTGGATTGCATCTAAATTCCATGGATATATTTATAGACTTTCTTATTTGAAAAATGACCGATTAGGAATAAAAAAAGGAATAATGAGATGTTTGTTGTCATTTTTAACAAACATACTTTATCCCTGCATTCGAATGATTATTAAGTTATTTCCGACAAAAGAGCATCGATTGGGATTAGGATCTGGTTTTTTGGGTGTAAGGTTGTTGGATGATATTTTTCCATTGAGAGAGATTCTTTTTGAGGGGAAAAAATTTCCAGCTCCTGCTAATACAGATGGCTATTTGTCCCATTTATATGGAGATTATATGGTGTTGCCGGATTTAAGTAAAATAACTTATCATGTAAATAATGTGGATATAAAAGAATAATTTAATCGAAAATGAAAAAAGTGATGCTTATTTTTGGAACTCGCCCGGAAGCAATTAAAATGTGTCCATTAGTAAAAGAGTTTCAAAAGGATACGATAAATTTTAAAACTGTTGTTTGTGTTACTGCACAGCATCGGGAAATGTTAGATCAAGTTTTACATGTTTTTGATGTCAAACCTGAGTATGACTTGAATATAATGAAACAAGGGCAGGATTTATACGATATAACTTCTCGTGTTTTATTAGGTTTACGTGATGTGTTAAAGAAAGAATTGCCGGATATTGTATTAGTGCATGGTGATACAACAACCTCTACTGCTGCTGCATTGGCAGCTTTCTATCTGCAAATACCTGTAGGGCATGTAGAAGCTGGGTTAAGAACTCATAATATTTATAGTCCTTGGCCTGAAGAAATGAATCGACAGATAACAAGTCGTATTGCAGTTTTTCATTTTGCACCTACAGAATTGAGTCGGCGAAATCTGCAAAGAGAAGGTATTGCTGACGATAATATTCATGTTGTTGGAAATACTGTTATTGATGCCCTGCATTTAGTGTTAGAACAAATCAGGTCAAGAAAAGATATAGAGAAAAGTATTCAGTTTGTATTAGAACAGGCAGGTATTCCTCTTTTTTTATTACCTTTGTGGAAAAGTGAAAAGCGGAAAATGGTCTTGATAACAGGACATAGAAGGGAAAATTTTGGTGAAGGATTCGTTCATATTTGTAAGGCGATAAAGACTTTGGCTCAGAAATATTCTACTGTTGATTTTGTGTATCCCATGCATTTGAATCCGAATGTACGGAAGCCAATTGCTGAGATATTGGGAGAAAGCCATAAAGAAACCTTAACGAATGTATTTCTTATAGAACCGTTGGATTATCTTCCTTTTGTTTATTTGATGAATCATTCTACATTTGTTTTGACTGATAGTGGTGGAATACAGGAGGAAGCTCCGGGATTAGGAAAGCCTGTGCTGGTTATGCGAGATACGACCGAACGGCCTGAAGCGGTGGGAGCAGGAACTGTCAAATTGGTGGGAACTGACTATAATTCAATTATAGATAATGTTTCTGATTTACTGGAGAATAAAGATTTATATCGGCAAATGTCAAAGGCTCAAAATCCGTATGGAGATGGGAAAACCAGTCAGTCGATTGTGAATATTTTGTTGTAAATCGGTTGTTTATGAAAAGAAAAATATTAGTTATTCATAATGGATATCCTTTGTGTGGTGACGGAGGTGATAAAGTCAGAACATTAAATATGCTCCAATCTTTGGATTCTATTGGATTTGATGTTTTTTTATTGGCTTTTTTCAAGAAAGATTTTTCTTTGGTGATTGTAAACAAAAAAAATATACCCTTGAGTATTAAATCATATTTTATATTTACGTTACCAGATCGTTTGGGATTAGGAGGAATAGCAGCATGGTTGCGGGCTGTAATAACTTGGATTATTGTAAAGTTTAACCATATAAAGTTAGTTCAATTAGAAACATCACTTTCTGTTTCATGCGTCAGATTTTTAAAAAAAGATATTTCGGTCGTGACAGATTTTCACGCTGATCCAGTCCCTGAATTACAAATGAATGGAAGGAGGAAATCATTAATAAATCGTGCTGAAAAAGATGTTTGTTATGCATTGTCTCGTTCACAACGAATAATAGCTGTGTCGAATAATTTGGCAAATAATCTTAAAAAATATTACTCTTATGACTGTCCATTTTTTATTTTACCATGTAGTTTTAATAATGAAAAATTTCAGATAGATCCAGCTCAGACTATTACCTTGCGTGAGAAAATGCATTTAAAAGAACGTATTGTTTTATGTTATTTAGGTGGCTTGCAAAAGTGGCAATGTATGGAAGAAACATTAGATCTTTTTTTACGTTTAAAAGCGAAAGATAATAGATACTTTTTATGTATATACACAAATGATGATTTAACCCCTTTTGCAAAAAAAATTGAATTGTTGGGGAATGACTATCTTTGTATGAGTTTACGATATGAACAGGTTCCCTTGTATTTGTCTATTATTGATGCGGGTTTTGTATTGAGACATAATAGTTTGGTGAATATAAATGCTTCTCCGACTAAAATCGCAGAGTATATGGCTGTAGGAGCTATGGTTATTGCAACGAAATATTCGGGAGATGCTCAAGTTCTTATTGAAAATAGTGGTTATGGCGTGATTCTGGATGATCTTGAAAATATTTCATCTGAAATGGTAGACGAGTTGGATATGAAGATTCATTCTTATAAAGAGAATAAGATTACTGCCTCTGCTACAATAAAAGATTATATATTGAAAAATAGGCTTTGGCATGCAAATGAAATAAAATTGAAGAGTTTGTATTCAAATATATAATTCGGCTTATAATGGATTGTTTAGAAAAAATAAAATATATTCTTAGAGGTAGTCGGTATTATCGTAAATATTTTCAGACTACTATTAATGGTTTACGGTATTATTTTAGAGATTTACATTACTATTGGCAGATGTATTCTTTTAAAAAAGATCGTGAAGTATCGGGTAATACTCTTTATTTTATTATTGATCCAAATATTAAACATCCAGGATTAGTCGATCGCTTTAAGGCAGTTGTTGGATTATTTTATGTGGCTAAAGTAAATGGATTTGATTTTAAGATAATTTTTAACCATCCATTTAATTTAGAAGAGTATTTGTCTGTGAATAAATATAATTGGATTGCGAATCAGTCCGAATTAAGTTATAGTTTGCAGAATGTTCGGCTTATACCGTACAATGGTAGTGGAAAAATACCTAAGTTACGTAAAACTGTTAGACAGTATCATGTTTACTGTTATATAGGGTATGATATTATATCTTCAAACCATATTCTAAATGCTGAATCTGTATGGAGAAATTTGTTTTTGGAATTATTCAAGCCTTCTCAAGCATTGAATGACTGTTTGAATTGTTGCAATTTCGATATCTCTGGTTTTATAGCTGTTCATTTACGATTTGTGAATGCTTTAGAAAATTTTGAGAAAGATCAGTTTAATACTCTAACGGAGACCAAACGGGAGAATTTAATACAACGTTGTCTAAATGGTATCAAGCAGATTATAAACCAAAATGAAAATAAGGAAATTGTAGTCTTTTCAGATAGTAAAGTTTTTCTTGAACGTGTGAAAGCCCTGCCTGTAATAGTATTGGATGGAAAAGTCGGGCATATATCCTTTTTTGAAGACAGCCGTGAAGTCGTAATGAAAACATTTGTGGATTTTTATGCGATTTCAAAAGCTAGTCGTGTAATAAGGATATTGGCACCTGAAATGTATAATACTGTCTTTTCTTATTATGCGGCAGTATTAGGTGGTGTCATTCCTGAAGAACTACATGTTTAGTAAATTATTATATACATTAAAAGTTTGCTGGGCTATATGATCCCAATCATATGCTTTTAAGTCATAATATACTGGATATTTATTTTGAAGTATCTTATGTTTTAGTTGTTGTTTTAAGTTGTCTATGTGATTTAGTTCGAAATAGTGTTCTTTTGATAATCCCACAGCTAGATTGGCGGGAATATCGCTAACTAATGTGTCGATATTGTAACTCATGGCTTCTAATAGTGTGATAGGCAAACCTTCGTGGGAAGAGGGTAAAACGAATAATCCTGCATGTGAATAAAGCTCTTTCAATGATTCTCCTTTTACCATTCCGGTCAGTATAACTTGCTTTTTTCGTGCTAACTCTTTTAGAAAGGATGAATAAGAAGTCTCATGGTCGGAATCTCCTGCAATAACTAAATGATAATCCTGCAAGTTTAGATCAGAGAAGGCCATGATTAGTTTGTCAAATTCTTTTTCTTTTACAAATCGGCCAACAGCTAAAACGTATTTTCTGCGGCTGAGTCCTAACGATTTGATATATTGGTCGGTTTGAGTTGGCTGATAAATATCAACACCGTTATAGATTAATGTTGCATTATTTCTCTTATATTTTGTTTTTAGTATGTTGTCAATAACTGTAGATATGACGATTATTTCGTCGGCCCATTGAGCTGCAAAGAATTCGCCAGTTTTTAAAATGAGTTTTGCAAAGAAATTCCAATTTTTACGGTCATAGTCTGGGCCGTGATGGGTAACAACTACTTTCAATCCGAGTAGTTTTGCAAACGGCACGGCGATTGATGGTCCAATGGCGTGTATATGGATTATATCTGCTTTTTGTTTATAGGCATACCAAACTCCGAATATAGTATGGATAGCACTTTCAAATCCTTTTATTTTGGGGGCTGGAAGATCTTTGAAAAACACTCCTTGATAACTTGTTAAAGGAGGATTTTCCTTTACGAAGTAGGATCTTCTGACGACTGTTACATTTACTCCAAACTTGCTGAGACGTGGATACAATTTTTCACAATGAGTTTCTACGCCACCTTGTATATTAGGAAACCCTCTTAATCCTGTTACTATGATTTTCATTTTGATGATTTTAATATTGATTGGTAAATAGTGATAAGACTGTCGAAATGTTTATCTGCTGAAAAATGCAGTTGTGCAAATTTATTGCAGGCTATAGACATTTCATAAAGTTTTTCTTTTGGTATTGCTATTGCCTTTCGAATTGTTTTTGTTAAATCGTTCGAATTTCCCATTGTGAATGTGAATCCAGTTTTTCCATCTTGTATAAGTTCAGGAATGCCTCCGACATTACTACCTATTACAGGAGTACCCAAGGACAACGATTCAATAATACTTAATGGATTATTTTCATACCATTCAGAAGGAACAATTGTAAAAAGTGCATTTTTTACGTATTCCTTCAATTCTTCACCTTCTTTAAAACCTAAAAAAGAAACATTTTTGGAATAATTGTTTCCTATCTTTTTTAAAAGTGGACCTCTACCAATAATTTTTAAATCAATTTCGGGTATATATTGCATAGCTTCCAATAAACTATTGATACCCTTTTCGTTAGATAATCTACCAAAATAAAGTAGATATTTATAATTTGTCGTTTTATTGATTTTTGAAGGTATATTAGGGGTGAAGTTATATAGTTGGACTGCTTTACGTGCATATGCCGGATTGAATTCGATATGTTTTCTTTGAGCAAATTTACTGACGAATATAAATTTATCAATATACTTAAGTGGCTCGTAGAAGCAAGATCTGAAACTGTTTTCTAATGAAAGTAGCATACTATTTGTTAAATTTCCGTTGGAACACCTGTTTAGTGTGCAGTGAATAAAATGTCGATCTTTACATAATTCACATATTTCCCCTTTCCCGTTTGTTAATGTATAAGCAGGGCAAATAAGCCGATAATCGTGAACGGTCATAACAGTCGGTATCTTATATTTCTGTAAAACAGGTAATATAGAAACAGATAGGCTGTTGAATAGTAAATGAATATGAGCGATATCCGGTTTCTCAGCCAAAATTAAACGTTCTAATAGTTTGGCAGCTTGTCGATTATAAATGAATGCTGGTATGTTTGTTATTTTAGTCCAAATGCTGGATTCTGATAATTCAGGATATTCTACAAAATAAGATTCATATTCTGAAAATCTGTTTTTTTTGTTTTTCAGAGCAAAAGGTATTACTTGATGTCCTTTGTCTTCCAAGGTTGAGATTGTGTTGAAAAAAACAGTCTCAGCTCCTCCTTTTTGATAAAAATATTTATTGAGTTGTAGTATCTTCATGATTTTGAATTTGCAATTTTATTTTTCATTTCTCCAAGCATTAAACCAATCATCATCATCATGAATAACCCTCTATGGGTTGTTATGGTTGAATCGGATGTCCCTTCTATACCAAAAAAACAAATCAGCAATAATACGATGATCATTAATTTTGCTTGTTTTGTTTTTTGGAAAAACGTGATAGCTTTTTTGAAGATATATATCCAAAAAGTGATATAAAGCATGATTCCTACAATTCCGAATTGTGCCAGTGAAGGATAATAGGTATCTGCAATGAAGCTATAAAAGTTTTTACTAATTCCCCAAACATTCTCAATTCCATATTGATTGTATATGTGGGAATAGTACAACCCTGAAGCATATGTTGCAAAGCTTCCGAATCCGGACCCAAAAGGGAAATAGTCGATTAATATCTTAATGGAGGTTGAATAAAGGACAAAACGTGCAATTGTATCTTCTTCAGCATCTCCTGTAATACCTTCTATAAAATAGAAAGAAACTTTTTTCCATGAAACTACTAATATGAGTATTAATGTAATAACAAGGAGGATAATAGTCTTTATATTTAATTTAAAATGGTTTATATTGGAGAAATAGATAATAACCATTATTGATAATGTGAAAAATCCATAGAACTTGGAACGTCCGGATATGAGGCCTATGGAAAGCATTATGATGAATAGAACCCTATCTTTTTTTGAGAAATCCCCAGTATATAGAAAACAAAGAGATGTCGCTATGACTCCTGCTGCGAAATAGGTTGAATGAGCCATTACATTGGATAAAGTATGAGGCTTAAATATCTCTATACAAGCTAATACAAGTAGAAGAAACCAAAAAAATACACAAATTATTCTTAGTATTTTCTTTTGATTTTTTGAAAAATGAGGTTTAAGAGAGTATACACAGAATAAGGCTAAGTATGGTTTGAATTGTATAATAAAATCTGTGATAATAGCTGCTTTTGTGTTACTATTGATGCAAAGAGAATAGCATAAATAAAATAGAAATACACCAATAGTGGTTAAAAAAGCTTTATTTATTAACCACTCCGGTGATTTGAATAGTGAATATCCGAATAAAATAAATAGTAAAGCTGCGCATATTTCATCGATAAAGTCAAATCCGATAGTTCCATATAGAAGTAAACCGAATATGAGAGTAAAGACAAATAGTGAGAAAAACTGTTTATTGATGAAATCTTGAATCATATAATATTAATTATTTTTTATATAACGGCTTACATTTGACTTTATTGTACCCAAAGATAGTCTCTTTACTCATATTTAGGAAATAAATGTGGGTGAAATTGTCTATGGAAATATTTAATTAATCTTTACACTTCTTTCAATAGATTGATATTTTAATGTCTCCATTTAAACTTGGATTGAGGTATTAGTACGGGATAATTTGAATTTCAGGATATTCTGTTTGGTCAGTTGGTTTGTAGGCTCCGAAAAAAGTTATGTAAATATTCTTTTCTTTGGTGTCGATGGCATATATGCAAAAACTATTACTACTGGGACTGTCTGCTTCTCGTGTGACACGATTATAAACAACCCCGATTTCACTGGGGCCTTGATTGGTACAAAGAAGCATTTTTTGTGGAGATATGTTTTTATTCTCATTCTCGAAATTTTGTATGTCAAAGTTTGTTGTAAAATGGTCATGTCCACCTAAATAGCAAATAAATTCCCCTTTGCTATTATAAAAGTTAAAATTGGCAGAAATATTATTATCATTATTTAATTTGTTAGAATATATTTTTGATATACTGGAACGAGAACGATAGGCCTCTATTATTTCTGGAATCATGAACCAAGGGTGAATAAAATCACCGTCGCATAAATATGTTTTTGCATTTGATGAATAAGCTTGGAATGGGTAATGGGTTAGGATGATTATACTATGTTGGTCGGTTACTCCTTCTTTTAGTGCGATATTACCTAACCAATTAATTTGTTCTTGTGAGAAGTAGGCATAAAAAAGCGTATTATATTCGGCGGCAGGTTGATCTAACATGTCCAATGAAATGATTCGAATAGTACCTCCTTGCGGATTAGGTATATCGGAATAGAAATAATTTTGATCTGTCTGGGTTTGTTTTCGAAACAGAATGGAATGAATTTGTTCTTTGTTGATATAATGTTTTGAAACTTTCTCTATCATATTGCAATCATGATTGCCTGTACATATAAAGGACGGGATATGATTTCCCTCGTAGAAATTTTTTGTAAATGATTCCATGAAAAGAATAGCCTCTTTTCGACTGGAATTGGAAATGAAATCTCCCGTAGCTATTAAAGTGTTGATTTTAAGTTTAGATTGATTGGCGAATGTTACAGATTGTTTTAAATTTATAGGATTTGTATAATTGTTATTTGTAGATACTGCGGATATATGCGGATCTGATATATGTACAATTTTAAAACGTTCATATATATTGTCGGTATCTATTTTGTTGTACATGATCGAATCCAAACGTCGGGTTGCTTCATTGTTGTTGATTGTGTAGAAGTAATCATTTATGTCACTGCGCAAAGTGGATACAGAAAGATTGTCTTCTGTGTCTTTGCATGCAATGGCAGAGGATAATGCAATAATAGCGTATATTAAGTATAATGTTTTCTTTTCCATATCTATTATTATATTAGGTGATTATTGGAAATTTGTAAATCAAAGTACTAATATATTTCGCTAAAGATAGAGAAAAAAAATGAATCTTTTTACGGATGCGAAAAATCTTTTATTTTTTTGTTTCGGTAAGGTAGAGATAACTGTCATTAAGTTCTGTCTGTTGTCTTATTAGAAAAAAAAGATTAAGGTTCACCGTTATATCTCTCATAACCTTTTGTCATCCAGATATATCTTGTGAACCCTGTGAAAGCAGTTCTTTATTTTTTATTTTCCTAGCTATGACCTTGTAGTGGTTTTCGTACCACGTATGTACACGTTCTATCCTCAAGTGGTTGGAACGGGCCGATCCGGTTGGCGGTTGTGTCTGGCATGGCTGTCGGGTTTTGCTTTTTTATGCGTACGAAAATTTATGCGGCTGAGAGGAATAGGGACTGCTTGGTGTACACCGCTTCGGGTATTAAACAATAGTAACGCAGAGCCGAAGACATGGAAATATATGATGGAGCATAAAGGTGATTGGCTATCAATTCGGTTGATAAAATTTTACCTGTTATATCCGGACTACATACATAAAGCCCTCTCTTGAGGCGGATAATCTGTTTATCGCGTTCAAGCAACCTGATTTTTTGATTCCCTCCCTTGATATGGGGAAAGAGGGATTCCAATGCAGAAGCCGTTATAGGTATATTGCCTAATCGTTCCAATGGATTCTTCATAATACAAATATAGCTATTTTTTGAATGCTAAAACATATGTCATATATTTTTCCATTCAAAATTTAGCTGTTACGGTGAAATAGGAATGCTGGAACGAAATCGACTTGAACGGGAACTTGAGGGCTTTTTGTTGTGTGGCTTGGCGAACCGCCGCCTCAAGGAGCTTCGCGAGGCGGGCAAGATCGACTGTCTTGGTGCGGCACGGGCTTCGATTTATGTAGCGGGGGAAAAACTTGATGTGCATTCACAGGGTTCACAGGAAACAGCTGGCCTATAGTTATTTGTGGGGGTGTGAAGGTGAAAAATGACAAACTTACCCGTTGAAATAAAGATGCTCTATCAGAATCTTCGTCCCGATGCCGATCAGGATCAATCCGCCGATCAGGTCCAGTTTGAGATCGATCTTGCGGCCGAAGTGGTTTCCGAAGTAGACTCCGAAGGCCGAAAGCAGGAAGGTGACGATCCCGATCGTCAGGGCTTCCAGTGCAATGGCCGATTCGATGCAGGCCAGCGATATGCCGACTGCCAGCGCATCGATGCTTGTCGCAATGCCCAGACCGCACAGTGTCTTGTAGCACAACGGATTTGTCTTGCAATCCTCCTCCTGTTCCTGTGTGCTCTCGTATATCATTTTACCTCCGAGGTAAAGCAACAGCAGGAAAGCGATCCAATGGTCGAACGCCGTGATGTATTTCTTGAAACTCATCCCTGCCAGGTAGCCCGCTATGGTCATCCCTGCCTGGAAAACCCCCATCACACAGCCGATCTTCAGCATGTGGTGATGTCTGTAGTTTTGTATGAGAGCGCCGCCGGTGACAGATACTGCGAGACTGTCCATCGACAATCCCACAGCCAGTAACACTATTTCTATAAATGACATCTTTAGATTTATGGATTGTGATTTATGATTCATGATTGTCACATTGCAACCAATCATAAATCATAAATTATAAATCAATTTATATTTCCGTTTCGATTTTATATTTGTTCCGGTTAGGCGAGTCCCTTGAAATCAGTTCTCCGATGAATCCTGCGAGGAACATCTGTGTTCCGAGGATCATGGCTGTCAGCGAAACATAGAAGTAGGGCGAATTGGTGACCAGCGGCCGCAAATCTCCCGTACAGATGGAAATCAGTTTCGCACTCAGCACGATGACCAGTGCTATGAAACCGATGAAGAACATCACGCTTCCCCATAGCCCGAAGAAGTGCATCGGCTTCTTGCCGAATTTGGAGGTGAACCAGAGGGTGATCAGGTCCAGGTAGCCGTTTACGAAGCGGTTCAGCCCGAACTTGGTCGTTCCGTACTTGCGTGCCTGATGCTGCACCACCTTTTCGCCGATCTTGCTGAATCCGGCGATCTTGGCAAGGTAGGGGATGTAGCGGTGCATATCGTTATAGACTTCTATATTCTTGATTACGATATTCTTGTAAGCCTTCAGCCCGCAGTTGAAGTCGTGCAGGTTCGTTATGCCGGAGAATTTGCGTGCCGTAGCGTTGAACAGCTTGGTCGGAATGGTTTTCGACAGCGGGTCGTAACGCTTTTTCTTCCAGCCGGATACCAGGTCGTAGCCGTCTTCGGTGATCATCCTGTACAGTTCGGGTATCTCGTCGGGGCTGTCCTGCAGGTCGGCGTCCATCGTGATGATCACGTCTCCCTTTGCCCGTTGGAAACCGCAGTTCAGGCCGGGGGATTTGCCGTAATTGCGACGGAACTTGACCGCGTGTACTACTTCCGGGTTCTTGCTTTTAAGCGCTTCGATCACTTCCCAGGAGTTGTCTGTGCTCCCGTCATTGATAAAAATTACTTCGTAACTGAAATTATGCTCTTTCATCACCCGCTCTATCCACGCAAACAATTCTGGAAGAGACTCGGCTTCATTGTACAGTGGTATGACTACTGATATGTCCATTATTTGTTTTTATTTTCTTCTTATTCTTCTTCGGGCACCGGGCTTGCTGTTTGTTTGCGGCAAACCAGTGCTGCTACCGGTATGGATAATATGATTCCGTAAAATATATTATTGAAAATACCTTGGATAGCCATGTGGATGGGAGTAAAGTTGGTCCGGCTGACGGCCTCGATCACTTCGCTGTTGAAGTCAGCGCTCTTCAGCACTGCTATGGCCTGCGTTATCGTGTTGCCCAGGAAATCGGGGGGAGCGATAAACTGGAAGAATATGAAATGCTCGATCGAAACGATCAGGGCTGCGAAGAAGTACAGCATGATGCCGAACCGCCATGCGTGGAAGAAACTGATGCTTCCTCCTATGTCCTGCCGGTAACGCTTGGTCAGGTAGTAGGCGATGAAAGGGACGGCAAGGCTCAGGCCTTCATAAATAAAGATGAGCGAAGGAATAGAATACCCGAAAATCAGGAACAGGTATTTTATCACCCAAAAGATGCCCATAGCCAAGCCGTAAGACATCGCGCACTTCAACAGTAAACCTTTATTCTCTTCCATGATAATGCCGTTTTTTATGTTCTCATCAGCAAAATTAATCTTTTTGCGAGAATATACAATACTTATAATTGAAAATGGACAATTGAAAATTGATAATTATTCTTTTTCAGCTAATTTTCAATTTCCAATTGTCCATTTTCTTGAGCCTCTTGTCGGATTCGAACCAACGACCCCGAGATTACAAATCACGTGCTCTGGCCAACTGAGCTAAAGAGGCAGGTGGGTAAGCTTACTACATCGCGCCGCTACGACCAAGTACCCTTGCTGCGGTCAAGCCCTGGGGGATTCCGAGGGAGCATGCCGTGTAGGACTTACCCGGGTGCAAAAGTAGATATTATTTTTTACAATACAAGCGTTTTTGGTGGGAGCAGACCTTATTTGTTTGTAAGTGGTTGGAAGCCTTTTGTTTTTAGGTGTGTTAAAAAATGTATGCAAAATATTTGAGCATGTAATTTGTTGGAAAGCTCTATTTGTCGTTTTGGTAGTGAAAACTGGGCATTGATGTGAAATAGCTTTGTTAAAAAATATTACCCTTGCTACTATTCCAAATACATGGGGTATAAATTCGATTTTGATGGGGTAGTAGTGACATTTTGTAAATAATCTTGTACATTTGCAACCTAATTCAAAAATCAAAAACACTATTTACAATGGGTGGTTTTTTCGGAACTATTTCTAAGTCGGCCTGTTCAACTGATTTATTCTATGGCACCGACTATAATTCTCATCTGGGAACCCGGCGCGGCGGTATGGCGACATACGATAAGGAGGCCGGTTTCACACGTTCGATTCATAATCTGGAAAGTTCTTATTTTCGTACAAAGTTTGAGCCTGCTCTCGATAAGTTTGTGGGGAATGCCGGAATCGGTATCATCAGCGATACGGATGCGCAGCCGATCGTCATCAACTCCCATCTCGGCAAGTTCGCCATCGTGACGGTTGCCAAGATCAATAACATCGAGGAATTGGAACAGGATTTGCTGAAAGCGAACATGCACTTCTCCGAACTGAGTTCGGGCAAGACGAACCAGACCGAACTGGTAGCGTTGCTGATCACGCAGGGGAAGGATTTTGTCGAAGGCATTGAAAATGTCTACGACCGGATCAAAGGTTCCTGCTCCATGCTGCTGCTGACGGAAGACGGTATCATCGTGGCTCGCGACAAGTGGGGACGCACCCCTATTATTATAGGTAAGAAAGACGGCGCCTATGCCGCGACCAGCGAATCGAGCAGTTTGCCCAATCTGGATTATGAAATAGACCGGTTTGTCGGTCCGGGAGAAATCCTCCGCTTGCGTGCCGACGGCATCGAGCAGATGCGCCAGCCGAACGAGCGGATGCAGGTTTGCTCTTTCCTCTGGGTGTATTATGGTTTCCCTGTTTCCTGCTATGAAGGCAAGAACGTCGAGGAAGTCCGTTTCCAAAGCGGCTACAAGATGGGAAAGAAAGATGAGAACGAAGTCGATTGCGTTTGCGGTATTCCCGATTCCGGCGTCGGTATGGCTTTGGGCTATGCCGAGGGGAAAGGGGCGCCTTACCACCGGGCCATCGCCAAATATACGCCGACCTGGCCGCGCAGCTTCACTCCGGCCAACCAGGAAATGCGTTCGCTCGTTGCCAAGATGAAGCTGATCCCCAACCGGGCCATGCTGGAAGGTAAGCGTATCCTGTTTTGTGATGACTCGATCGTACGCGGGACGCAGCTTCGCGACAACGTGAAAATATTGTATGACTACGGCGCCAAAGAGGTGCATATGCGTATTGCCTGCCCGCCTCTTATCTATGGCTGTCCGTTCCTCGGCTTTACATCGTCGAAGAGCGACCTCGAACTGATTACCCGCCGGATCATCAAGGAACTGGAAGGAGACGAAAACAAGAACCTGGAGAAATATGCAACGACCGATTCGCCGGAATATCAGAAGATGGTGCAGATCATTGCCGATCGTTTCGGACTGAGCTCGTTAAAATTCAATACGCTGGAAACGCTCATCGAGGCAATCGGATTGCCGAAATGTAAAGTTTGTACGCATTGTTTCGACGGAAGCAGTTGTTTCTAAAGAGATATGATCTGATGGAATAAGGAAAATCATGTGCAGAAATGCGCATGATTTTTTTGTTGTTAGTGACACTTTGATTACTTTTATGGCTTGTAACATTAATGATAAGCTTATGACTGTAACAGATAGATTTTTGAAGTACGTGACGTTCGATACCGAGTCGAGCGAAACGACTGGCGTGACTCCCAGTACGCCGGGACAGCGCGTGTTTGCCGAAGCATTGGTAAAAGAGTTGGAAGAGATAGGATTGGAAGACATTACTCTCGATGACAAGAGCTACCTGATGGCTACCCTGCCTGCCAATACGGACAAGGAGATTCCTGCTATCGGTTTTATCGCCCATTTGGATACCAGCCCTGATATGTCGGGCAAGGGGGTCGAGCCGCGTATCGTGAACTATAAAGGGGGAGATATCGTGCTATGTGCCGAGGAAAACGTGGTGCTTTCGCCGCTCATGTTTCCCGAACTGAACGATTATAAAGAACAGGATATCATCGTGACCAACGGCAAGACCCTGTTGGGGGCGGACGATAAGGGAGGTGTGGCTGCTATCATCGCTGCCATGAAATACCTGAAAGACCATCCTGAAATCGAACACGGCAAGATCCGTATCGGGTTTACGCCCGATGAAGAAATCGGGGCGGGAGCCGACTATTTCGATGTCGAAAAGTTCGGTTGCGAATGGGCCTATACGATCGACGGCGGACAGATCGGCGAGCTGGAATACGAGAACTTCAACGCTGCCGGTGCCAAAGTCCTTTTCAAAGGACTGAACGTGCATCCGGGATATGCGAAAGACAAGATGCTGAACGCTTCCTTGCTGGCAGTGGAATTTGCCTCCTGGCTGCCTGCCGCACAGCGCCCCGAACATACGACCGGCTATGAAGGTTTTTTCCACCTGACCGGCATGAGCGGAACGGTCGAAGAGGCTTCCCTTTCCTATATTATACGCGACCATGTGCGCACCGCCTTCGAACAGAAGAAAGAGTTGCTGCACGAGTTGGTAAAGCGTATGAACGAGATGCATCCGGGCAGCACGACACTCGAAATGCGCGACCAGTATTATAATATGCGCGAAGTGGTCGAACCGAAGAAGTTTATCGTGGACCTGGCGTTCGATGCCATGAAGGAAGCCGGCGTCACACCTTTGGTGAAACCGATTCGCGGAGGTACGGACGGAGCGCGTCTTTCTTTCATGGGACTGCCTTGCCCGAATATCTTCGCAGGCGGGTTGAACTTCCACGGACGTTATGAATTCCTTCCGGTCAAGTCGCTGGAAAAGAGTATGGAGACGATCGTTAAAATAGCAGAATTGTTAGTCAAAGGCAATTATAAATCATAAATCACAAATCATAAATCATGAAAACAACTCCGTTTACCGATGTGCACATTGCACTCGGTGCCAAAATGCATGAATTTGCAGGTTTCAACATGCCGATCGAGTACACCGGTATTATCGATGAACACATGACCGTTGTGAACGGCGTAGGTGTGTTCGACGTTTCCCACATGGGCGAGTTCTGGGTAAAAGGCCCGAACGCGTTGGCATTCATCCAGAGCGTCACCTCGAACGACGCTTCCGTCTTACCGCTCGGCAAGGCTCAATATACTTGCTTCCCGAATGACAAGGGCGGTATCGTGGACGACCTGCTGGTCTATCATTATGAACCCGAAAAATACCTTTTGGTTGTCAATGCCGGCAACATCGCCAAAGATTGGGATTGGTGCGTAAGCCATAACACGGTAGGGGCGGAACTGGAGAATTCTTCCGACCGTACCGCACAGCTCGCTATCCAGGGGCCGAAAGCCGTTGAGGTTTTGCAGCGCCTGACTCCGGTCGACCTGTCTTCCATCCCTTACTATTCGTTTGTGACGGGTGAATTTGCCGGTTGCAAGAACGTCATCATCTCCAATACGGGATATACCGGAGCCGGTGGTTTCGAACTGTATTTCTATCTGGACGACGCCATGACGATCTGGAATGCCATCTTCGAAGCCGGTAAGCCTGAAGGTATCAAGCCGATCGGCCTGGGTGCACGTGACACGTTGCGTCTGGAAATGGGCTTCTGCCTGTACGGCAATGACCTCGATGACACTACTTCGCCGATCGAAGCCGGTCTGGGTTGGATCACCAAGTTCGCCGAAGGCAAGAACTTCACCAACCGCGCCGAACTGGAACGCCAGAAGAAAGAAGGCGTTACCCGCAAGTTGTGTGCATTCGAACTGGTCGACAAAGGTATTCCCCGTCACGGCTACGAAATTGCCGATACCGAGGATCATATCATCGGTGTGGTAACATCGGGCACGATGTCGCCTGTCCTGAAGAAGGGTATCGGTATGGGATATGTGAAACCTGAATTTGCGAAAGCAGGGACGGAAATCTTTATCAAGGTCCGGGGCCGCAACCTGAAAGCCCAGGTCGTAAAAGCGCCCTTCCGCAAGTAAGGCGAGATAGATAGGAAAACCCATAGGGTTAGGAGGTGCAAAGCTATGCTTTATGACCCGTAACCCTATGGGTTTTGTTGTGCTTTGGATTTTGTTGTGATTATAGTGGGGGAAGTGGGAGATGTTTTGTAAGTTTGCATCCCGAATAAAAAATAGGATATTTCTATGTTGAATTTTCTGAAAAACTGGACATTGCCTGTTGCGATGCTTGCCGGTGCATTAGGGTATTTTATCTTTGCCAACTTCGCTTTTCTGGAGCCGACAAAGCCGTTCATGAGTTCTTTTATTGCCTATCTGACTCCCGCTCTGATCTTTGCGCAACTATTGCTGACTTTCTGCAAAGTGCAACCGCACGAGTTGATGCCTTCTCCCTGGCATGGATGGCTGTTGTTGTTCCAGCTTGTTTCGGCTTCGCTGGTCGCTGCCTTGTTGATATTCGTGCACATGGATGGTGCTTATAAGGAGGTTTTCGAGGGTGCGATGGTCTGCCTGATCTGCCCGACGGCTACGGCTGCGGCTGTTATCACCGGAAAGTTGGGAGGGAGTGCGTCCAGCCTGACGACTTACACCTTGCTGTCTAACATTCTGGCGGCGATAGTCGTCCCGTTGATGTTCCCGCTGGTAGAGCCCCATGCCGATATAACCTTTATGGCTGCTTTCCTGAAGATATTGAGCAAGGTGTTCCCTTTGTTGCTCTGTCCGTTTTTCCTGGCGATGCTGTTCCGCTATTTTCTTCCGAAGTTGCATCATTTCCTGTTGGGGTTTCGGGATCTTGCTTTCTATCTCTGGGGTGTCGCACTTGCCATCGTGACGGCCCAGACCGTGAAGTCTCTTGTCGAAAGCAATGCTCCGGTAGGAGTGGAGGTGTTGATCGCCTTGGCGGGCTTGGTGACTTGTGCTGTCCAGTTCTATTTGGGCAAACGGATCGGGACCCGTTATTTCGACCGCATCAGTGCAGGACAGGCCCTCGGCCAGAAAAACACCGTACTTGCCATCTGGATGGCCTATACCTATCTGGACCCGCTTTCATCGGTCGGCCCCGGATCCTACGTCCTCTGGCAAAATATTTTTAACAGTTATCAGTTGTGGAAGAAGAGGAAGAATGATCCTAAAAGAAACGGTGATGAATGTAGAGGAATTTAGAGAGTATTGTTTGTCTTTTAAAGGAGTGCAGGAGAAGATGCCTTTCCTGGATGTGGCAGACAGGTACAGTAGGGATGTGCTTTGCTTCTATGTCGGAAGCAAATGGTTTTGTTTTGTCAATATAGAGGTGTTCGATTTTTGTTGCTTGAAATGCGAGCCGGAGAGGAATCTTGAGCTGCAAGAAGCTTACCAGGGGATAAAGCCGGGATGGCACATGAATAAGCGACATTGGATAAGTGTTCACTTTAATCAGGATGTTCCCGACAATACGATTAAGGAACTCGTACGGCAATCTTATGATATTGTTTATCGTTCCCTTTCTAAAAAAGAGAAAGAATTGATCCTTTAGTGATTCGGGATTCCCCTCATTGACGACCGGAACAGCGTCGTTCAGTCGCAGGGCGGAGTCAGCAGAAGTTCGTAGTCTACGACATCCAGCCAGCGGTCGAACTTCAAGCCGACCTTCGTGAAGCGGGAAACCTGTTTGAACCCAAGTCTTTCATGCAAGATGTTACTGGCTTCGTTCCCTTCCGTGATGCAGGCGATCAAGGCGCGGTAGCCATTTTCGCGACATGCTTCGATCAGTTTTTGCATCAGGAGCATTCCGATCCCCTTTCCGGTATGTCCGGGAGACAGGTAAACAGTCGTTTCCAGTGTATAGCGGTAAGCGGAACGTTCTTTCCACGTATGGGCATAACAATAACCGGCGATTTCCTTGCCCTCCTCATAGACGAAATAAGGAAAGCGGGAAGATATTTCAGCAATCCGGGCACGCATCTCCTCTTCCTGCACCGGCTCCGTGTCGAAAGTCGCCACGCTGTGCAATACATATTCGTTGTAAATATCCGTGATCGCTTTCGCATCCTGGGGTTCCACCTGTCTGATCATATCTCTTTTATCTTGTATTCTTGCCGCAAAAATAATGCATTAGAAGGAAAATAATCCCTATTTTTGTGGAATAATTGATATTGATATGAGATTAAGCAACGAGTGGTTTACCGCTCTTTCAGAGAATGAATCCGGACAACTGGTCACCGTTTCCGGTCGTGATGAATTAACCGGATTTTTACAGTCGGGCAAGTTCAAGGAACGGGTGGAAATCACCTGGAAATATGAAGGTGACGACAAAGGAATGCCTTCCGAAGCGCTTGCCGGAAAGATGGAGGAGGTGCAGGAAGCTCTGCGTAAAGCAATGGAAAAGGATAAGCTCTCGATCCTGACCGGCGTTTATACCGGAGGAGGAGAGAGGATCTGGGTCTATTATACCCGTACCGTCCGCGTCTTTGGTGAACGGTTGAACGAAGCCTTGGCTCCGTTTGAAATGTTGCCGCTCTCTATCTATACGGAGGTGGATCCCGAATGGGAGGAATACCAGGATATGTACGAGATGAAGGAATGGGCCATTGAATGACGTCTCGCCCGTACTGAAAAAATCAAGGGACCGTCCCGGTGTCGAGACAGTCCCTTTACTATAGGTGAAAAAAGATCAGATATTGTCTATTCCAATCTAACCAGCCTGTATATCAATTGCTGGATAGCTTCCTGGTAGTCGTCGATGATGGACTGTGAGAAGGCTTCAGGGAAAAGATCCCTATGTTTTTCTACATAGTTGTAGAAATCGGAAGCATGTTTGGCGATATCGTCCGGAGTTTTTGTTTCGGGGATGGAGATATGTAAATCTCCGACTAAAGCATAAGTTGTTTCGGTGATCCTGTCGATAACATCCAAAAGGGAAGCGATTGCTTCGTCCAGCGCCATATGTTTGGCATAACTGCCGGTGCCGGTAACATGCCAGTGATAAAGTTTCAGGCTACTGTTAAAGGAGAAGAGTTCTCCGATAAATGTAGCGATCTCCTTGTTTGAAGAACTTGTCATACTCTGTTTCTTCTCAGATTTTTTTACTGTTGTTGTACTCATAGCGAATCTATTTTTGTGTTTCTTGTTTCTGTGTTCTAAACAGTTTCTCTTTCCCGAAAGTTTAAAAAAACGAATGCTAAATATATTTTTATATATTTGTGAGGTTAGACAAAAATGTATATTTACCATGAAGAATCACAACAGGAGGGATTTTATCAAGCAAGTCTCTGCTACCGGGGCTGTTTTAGCAACCGGAGCATTTGCTTCGTGTGCGGAAAAGGCATCGGCAAGCCGTTCGGAAGCCGGTAAGGAAGAGAATATCCAAAGTAAACTAATCATTCCGAAGGCGCAAGGGCTGAAAATATCCGGGACTTTTTTGGATGAGATATCCCATGATATCCCGCATCAGAATTGGGGTGAAAAGGAATGGGATCGGGATTTTGCTTATATGAAAGCGATCGGGATCGATACGGTAATCGTGATCCGGAGCGGTTATCGTAACTTCATCACCTATCCTTCGGAGTATCTGATGAAAACATTCGGCTGCTATATGCCTTCGGTCGATCTGATTGACATGTACCTGCGTCTGTCGGATAAATACGGGATGAAGTTCTTTTTCGGACTATACGATTCCGGCAAATACTGGGATACGGGCGACCTGACCTGGGAAATCGAATCCAACAAATATGTGATCGAGGAGGTCTGGAAGAAATACGGGCATCATAAGAGTTTCCAGGGATGGTATCTCTGCCAGGAGATCAGCCGTGCGACCAAGGGGGCGATCGCGGCATTCAGCAGTTTAGGCAAGCAGTGCAAGGAGGTCTCAGGCGGTCTGCCGACTCTTATCTCTCCCTGGATTGACGGAAAGAAAGCTGTCGCTGCTGCCGGAGGCGACTTGACAAAAGCCGAAGCGGTCTCTGTGGAACAGCATGAAAAGGAATGGTCTGAAATATTCGACGGGATCAAGGGGAACGTGGATGCCTGCGCTTTCCAGGACGGACATATCGATTACGATGAATTGGATGCCTTTTTCAGTGTCAATAAGAAGATGGCGGATAAGTACGGTATCGAGTGCTGGACGAATGCCGAATCGTTTGACCGGGACATGCCGATCAAGTTCCTCCCGATCAAGTTCGACAAGCTGCGCATGAAACTCGAAGCGGCCGCCCGGCAGAAGTACGACAAGGCGATCACCTTCGAGTTCTCCCATTTCATGAGTCCCCAATCCGCCTATTTGCAGGCGGGGCATCTGTATGACCGTTATAAGGAGTATTTTGAAATCGGATAAATAGGGGGATTACAAAAAGTAGTACGAAGACATGAAACATCCCGTCATTCAGGGCGAAAACCAATTCGAAACCCTGAATGGCGGGACGTTTATTTTTGTGCAGGATGTTTATTGTGCCAACAGGTAGCTTTTGAAGGCTCCGAAGTCCTTTTCCATCCCTACGCTTTGCTTTTCTCCTTGCATGAAGGCTTTCAGTTTGGCGGGGATTTCGATGTCGGCATCCAGTATTTTGTCTACCGTCCCTTTGAATTTTGCCGGGTGTGCGGTTTCGAGGAACAGGCCCGTTTCGTTCGGGGCCAGTTTATTCTCGATTAACGCCTGGTAGCCGCAAGCGCCGTGCGGGTCTAACACGTAACCCGTTTCATCGTAAACCTGCTTCATGGTAACCCCGATCTCTTCGTCCGTGAAACGGTAACCGCCGATCAGTTGGCTGATTTCCGCGTGCGGGTTGCCGCTCTTGCCGTACAGGTCCAGGATACGGGCAAAATTGCTCGGATCGCCGACATCCATCGCATTGGCGATCGTCGGAACGGAAGGACGTGGCGTGTAGACACCCGTGCGGAGATATTCCAGGAATACATCGTTGCGGTTATTGGCAGCCACGAAGCGTTTGATAGGCAACCCCATCCGGTGTGCGAACAATCCGGCAGTGATATTGCCGAAGTTCCCGCTGGGGACGGATACGACCAGTTCGTCCGCTTTGCCCGCTTTATCCAATTGTGCATACGCGTTGAAATAGTAGAAAGATTGCGGAAGGAAACGCGCCACATTGATGGAGTTGGCTGATGTCAGCTTCATGTGGCGGTTCAACTCTTCATCCATAAAGGCGGATTTGACCAATGCCTGGCAGTCGTCGAACGTCCCGTCTACTTCTAATGCCGTGATGTTCCGTCCGAGCGTGGTGAACTGGCATTCCTGGATCGGGCTCACTTTCCCTTTCGGATAGAGCACGTACACGTGAATGCCCGGTACGCCGAGAAAGCCGTTTGCAACGGCACTTCCCGTATCACCGGAAGTGGCCACCAACACGTTCACTTGCTTCAACCCCTCTTTCTTGATGAAATATCCTAACAGGCGGGCCATGAAACGTCCCCCTACATCCTTGAATGCTAAAGTCGGGCCGTGGAATAGTTCGAGGCTGTAGATATTGTCGCGTACAGGGACGACCGGCGTCTCGAACGACAACGTGTCCCGGACGATTGCATCGAGCGTTTCCGGTTCTATATCTTCCCCGAAGAAAGCCCGTGCTACCGTACAGGCGATTTCATGGAACGATTTGTTTTTGAGACCGGAGATCACATCCTTGTCCAAAGGCCGGATGTGTTCCGGCATATATAAACCTTTGTCTCCGGCAAGACCTTTTACGACGGCTTCTTCCAGTGAGGCGAGCGGAGTTTGTTTGTTCGTGCTGTAATATTTCATACTAATTCTTTTATAAATTCGTCTTTTTCCAATATGCCGTATTTTCCTTCCAGTACGGAGAACTCGTCGAAACGCGTCACGCTGTCAGGCTCTTGTCCCGGTTTATAGATAAGGAAAGGGACGGGAGTGTTCGTATGTGTACGGATGGAGCAAGGAGTCGGATGGTCGGGCAGGACGGCAATCGCCACCGGTTCATCCCATTTCTGCAACTCTTCGAAGATGATGCCGATGGCCCGTTTGTCCAGATTCTCGATGGTCCGGATCTTCAGGCCGACATCCCCTTCGTGTCCGGCTTCGTCGCTGGCTTCGACGTGGAGGTAGACAAAGTCGTTTGTCTTCAGTGCTTCGAGGGCGGCATGCGCCTTTCCTTCGTAGTTCGTATCGTAGAGTCCGGTAGCCCCTTCCACGTCAATCACTTTCAGGCCGGCATAAACGCCTATGCCTCGTATCAGGTCGACGGCCGAGATGACGGAGCCCTGCTTGAAGCCATACATTTCCTGCATGGTCTGCATAGCCGGACGATATCCCGGTGACCAGGGCCATATGCTGTTTGCAGGGTCTTTTCCGGCTGCGATGCGCCGAAGGTTGACGGGATGGTCTTTCAGTATCTCCTGCGATTTCAGGATCAGGCCGTTCAGCAGATCGGCCGTCTCTTGCGCTTCGGGTACTTCCGGTCTGATCATCAGGGGGCGGAAAGGATGGAGAGGCACATCGTGCGGCGGGGTGCAATCCAGACGTTTGTCGCCCCCTTTCACCACTAACAGGTTACGGTAAGACACGCCGGTGTAGAACTGTATGCGGTCGGATCCTAATTTCTCATTCAGGAAGCGGATCAACTCGTCCGCTTCTTCCGTAGTGATATGGCCGGATGAATGGTTCTTCAGGATATCGCCCTCTACGCAGATCAGGTTACAGCGCATGGCCATTTCCCCCGGTTTCAGGTCATATCCGATGCTGGCTGCTTCCAGCACGCCCCGTCCTTCGTAGACGGTCGGGAGGTCGTAGCCCAGCACGGCCATATTCGCCACTTCGCTTCCCGGATGGAAACCGTCGGCAACGGTCTTCATACGTCCGGTAACGCCCAGCTCGGCCAGCTTGTCCATATAGGGAGTGTCCGCATACTGCATCGGTGTCTTGCCGCCCAAAGCCTCTATCGGCTCGTCGGCCATACCGTCTCCTAAAATGATGATGCTTTTCATAATTTATCGAATGTTAGCGATCGAAATAATATCGGCGAAGACTCCGGCCGCCGTAACGTCGGCTCCGGCTCCATAGCCTTTGATGATCATAGGATACTCGTGGTATCGTTCGGTAGAGATCATGATGATGTTGTTGCTGCCCTCCAGTTCGTAGAACGGGTGGTGTGCATCGACTTCCTGCAAACCGACTTCGCAGGCGCCGTTTTCCATCTTGGCGACGAATCGGAAACGCTTGTCTTCCGCTTCCAACTGCTGGCGCTTCTCTTCGAACCGGGCATCCAGACCTTGTATGTTGCGCCAGAAATCGTCCAGCGAACCTTCGAAATAGCTTTCGGGAATGAAAAGGTTGCGCTTCACATCTTCCTGTTCCACCTTGTAACCGGCTTCACGTGCGAGGATCACTAATTTGCGTATCACGTCTTTTCCGCTCAGGTCGATACGGGGGTCCGGTTCGGAATATCCTTCTTCTTTTGCCATCATGATCGCTTTGCTGAAAGGAATGTCGGCACTCAACGTATTGAAGATATAATTGAGTGTGCCGGAAAGGACAGCCTCCAGTTTCAGGATATGGTCGCCGCTGTTGATCAGGTCGTTCATCGTGTTGATGATCGGCAGTCCGGCTCCGACGTTCGTTTCGAAGAGGAACTTGATGCCGCGGTGGCGGGCCGTTTCTTTCAGTTTGATATAGTTTTCGTATGAAGAAGATGCGGCGATCTTGTTTGCCGCAACGACCGATACGTTGTTGTTCAGCAATTCCTCGTAAAGGTCGGAGACTGCTTGGTTGGCCGTGCAGTCCACGAATACCGAGTTAAAGATATTCATCTTCAGGATCTCTTCTTTCAGATGTTCGGGCGAGCTTTCCTGCCCGTTCTTTTTCAATTCGTCGATACAGGTCTCCAGTTTCAGCCCTTCGCGGCAGAAGATGGCATGCTTGCTGTTGGCTATGCCGACCACATTCAGTTTCAGCCCGTTCTGTTGCATCAGTTTCGGTTGCTGGATGCGGATCTGTTCCAACAGGTTGCCTCCGACCGTACCTACGCCGGCGATGAAAAGGTTCAGCACCTTGTATTGGGAGAGAAAAAACGAATCATGGATGGAGTTCAATGCCTTGCGCAGGTATTTCAGCTTGATGACGAACGAAATGTTCGTTTCGGATGCTCCCTGTGCACAGGCGATCACGCTGATACCTGCGCTGCCCAGCGTCCCGAACAATCTGCCGGCAATACCCGGTGTGCGTTTCATGTTTTCGCCTACGATGGCGACGGTAGCCAGGTCTTTTTCCGCCACCGTGTCGCTCATGTCGCCCTGGGCGCGTTCGAGTGCGAACTCTTCGTCCAGGACTTTTACCGCCAGGTCCGCATCCGCATTCCGGACGGCAAATGTCGTGTTGTTCTCCGAACTGGCCTGCGATACCATGAACACACTGATGCCGTTCTTGGCCAATGTTTTGAAAATACGGTAGTTGACGCCGATTACGCCGACCATGCCCAGACCTTGCACCGTGATCAGGCAGGTGTCGTTGATGGACGAGATCCCTTTGATGATCGCTTTGCTGTCATCCTGCACCCGTTCTTTGGAGATGTAAGTACCCCTTGCGGTCGGGTTGAAGGTGTTCAGGATGCGGATCGGTATGTTTTTGTGATAAACCGGGTAGATCGTTGGAGGATAAATCACCTTCGCTCCGAAGTTACACAGCTCCATCGCTTCCGTAAAGGTCAGCCGGTCGATGACGTAGGCCGAACTGATCACACGCGGATCGGCTGTCATGAAGCCGTCCACATCCGTCCATATCTCCAGCCGGCGTGCACCTAAAGCTGTCGCCAGGATGGAGGCGGTATAGTCGGAGCCTCCTCGTCCGAGGTTGGTCACTTCTCCTTCCTTGCTGGAAGAGATGAAACCGGGAACCAACGAAACTTTGGGCAACGGGTTGAATGTCTCTTCGATCAGTTTGTTAGTCGATTCGAAATCGACGATATGCTTGTTGAACTGTTTGACCGTCTTGATGAATTTGCGCGAGTCGAACAGTTTCGCTTCGTTTATCACATTCGAAACGATCAGCGAGGAGATACGCTCGCCGTAGCTGACGATCGTGTCGGAAGTCTTGGCCGACAGGTCGTTGATGAGGTACACACCTTTGTAAATATTCCCCAGTTCGTCGAGCAAAGCCATCACTTGCTTCTGCACTTCGATCCGCTTTGTTTTGTCAGGGATAACACCTTGTATGACGTCGAGATGGCGGGTGACGATTTCGGAAAACTCTCTTTCGTAGGCTACATCTCCGTTTGTTGCCATCGAGGCTGTCTTCAGCAGTTTGTCCGTAATCCCCCCTAAGGCGGATACTACGACGATTACAGGCTCTTCAATAGCCTCTACTATCTTCTTTACACTCAGGATGCTATCCACGGAACCTACGGATGTTCCGCCGAATTTCAATACTTTCATCGATATGTATTTATTTAGTTGACAATCGGCAATCGACAATCGGCAGCTTATAAACGGAACTGCCTGCCGGTTTGAGAATGTCAGTTATTTACTAATTTATTGATTGATTTGAAAAAAGAAACGCAAGTGCAATGTGAGAATTGCAACAAAGCGGGACGTGGTCTCCGCACTTGTTTATTTGTATTTGCTAAACCCCCCAAGGGGTCATTGTCAGTGCCCAGGTATGATATGTGAAACCTGTTAATGTCATTTGCGATTTTTCTTGTGTTTATATTTGCGTCGGCAATATTACGCATTATTTTTCAAATGCAAGTGTTTTTTTAGCTGAAAGTTGAAATTTGACAGAAAAAAGTTCGATATCACGCCAAAAAGAAGGACGTAGTTCTAACAGAACTTGGTGGGACGACGTTTGCAATCGGTCTCCCGGACTATCGGAGGGCGAGATTATGAAATCATCCTTTTATATTCAAGGTATAGACTCGGTAGAAAAAAGTCTTGAAACCAGCATCCGGCTTCTCCCTGTTGTTTTATAATCTGAATATTTTTTAGTCTTTACGGTTAAAAAATATCTTATTTTAGTTTGTTTAATTATAAATTTAATATATTTGCGCTTATTAGTGTGTCGAATACAACGTCCTGTTAGAACTACGTCCTTTAATTAGGGATCGTTAATGCTCTATATACCTTAATTGAAGGAAAATGTTTTTACAGGTCAATGTACTTTACTTGTATGTATCATTTAAATCGATTGATTATGAAGAGGTTCTTTTGGATTCTTTTTGTATTGTCCTTATGGGGGCATTTGCTGATGGCGCAGGAAAAGACTGTGTCGGGTGTCGTAATTTCTACCGAAGACGGTTTGCCGATGATCGGTGTGGCTGTTGTAGACAAGCAAACGATGAATGGCGTAACCACCAATGAAAAAGGAGAGTTCTCCATGAATGTTTCTCCCCGTACTAAAACTCTGCATCTCTCTTACTTGGGGTATAAGACGAAAGAGGTCTCCATTACCGGCCGTAGCATGAAGATCGAAATGGAGCCGGATATGGTCGCGATCGACGAGGTGATGGTTGTTGCCTACGGTACAGGAAAGAAATCGACTTTTACAGGATCGGCCAGCGTGGTCAAGAAAGAATCGCTGGAAAAAATCAAAGCATCCAACATCACGCAGGCTTTGCAGGGGCAGAGCAGCGGTGTGCAGGTTGTCAACAATTCCGGTGAACCGGGAGCAGATGCGACGATTATGATCCGTGGTATCGGTTCCATGAACGCATCCAGTTCTCCGCTTTATGTGGTGGACGGTACGGCTTACGACGGGTATTTGAATGCGATTAACCCGAACGATATCGAGTCTATGACTATTTTGAAAGACGCTTCGGCTACCGCCTTGTACGGTTCACGAGCAGCCAACGGCGTTGTGATGATCACGACCCGCAAGGGCGCCAGCGAGAAGGGCCAGATCAATTTCCGTTCGACTTGGGGATTCTCTTCTTTGGCGGTGGATCTGCCGAGAGCTTTGAGCCCGAACGAGTTTACGGAATTGACATGGTTGGCTTTGAAGAATGGCTATATGGATAATAAAGGTGTTTCTGCTGAAGAAGCTGCCCAATATGCAACAGGTGCATTGGGTAACGAGTTGAAACTTAATCCTTATAATATGGCTAATCCTGTAGGCCTGGATGGTAAAATCGATCCGAATGCGCAGTTGTTATATTCTGGTGATTGGAGAAATGAACTGTTGAAATCCCGTTTACGTCAGGAATATACAGTAGACTTTAGTGGTAAATCCAATAAAGCGGACTATTTCCTTTCTGCTGGTTATTTGAACGATAAAGGTGTGTTCTCTACTCAGAAATTCGAGCGTTTCTCCGCTCGTGCCAATTTGAATTATGAAGTGAAGAAATGGTTGAAAGTTGGAGCCAATATCAATTTGTCTCATAGTGTACGTGAGATGTCTGCAGGAGAAACAACAGTTTGGTTTTTAAGAACTGTTCCTTCTAACTATCCGATTTATGAATGGGATGCCAATGCGCAAGGCTATAAAAAAGATAGCAATGGCGATCTGGTTTATGATTATGGAGATAACCGTCAGAGTTGGATCGGTTGGAATCCATTGGCTGATGCTGTTTACAATCCTTCTCCCTGGATGCATGATGACGTGTCGATGCGTACTTATTTTGAGATAAAATTCTTACCGGAGTTGACTTGGCGTACAAACTTGAGTGTTGATTTTTATCAGTACACCTATGATGGATATACGAATGGTGAACATGGTTTTGCTGCGGGATACGGTGGAGAGGCTTACAAAGAAAGTGATCGTAATTTTGCATATACTGTCAATAACTTATTGACTTACAATAAATCTTTTGGTGATCATACTTTGACAGTCTTGTTGGGACAGGAAGCCTATTCGACTCACTATAAAAATTTGTCGGCTTCAAAAAGAGGTTTCCCTTTTAACGGATTGACAGAGATCAACGCCGCTTCGAAAATGAACAGCATGAGTTCTTATTATAATAAGTATCGCTTACTGAGTTGGTTTAGCCGTGCCGAGTATGATTATAACGATCGTTATTATGTATCGGCAAGTTTCCGTACTGATGGTTCTTCCCGTTTTCACCCGGATAGCCGTTGGGGTAAATTCTGGTCGGTTGGTGCTTCTTGGCGTATTTCGAATGAAAAATTTATGCAGCCCTATAAAGATTGGTTGGATAACTTGAAGTTAAAAGCAAGTTATGGTGCCGTGGGAAATGACAACTTGGGAACTTATTATGCTTATCAAGGTTTGTATGCGACGGGAAATAACGACTACAATAATGCCGGTGTGATGATCAGCCGTTTGCCGAATAAGACTTTGAAGTGGGAAAGTAATATGCAGTTTAATGTAGGTGTGGATTTTGCCGTATTTAATAAACTGAGTGGTAGTTTTGAGTGGTTCAACCGTAAATCGAAAGATTTGTTGTTTACGATGCCTATGGCTCCGTCTACCGGTTTTAGTGGTATAGACAGGAATATTGGCGATGTTAAAAACTATGGTATCGAGTTCTCTTTGAATTATGCTGCAATCTCGACAAAAGATTTCAAGTGGACAGTCGATTTGAACGGAACATCTTATAAAAACCGTATTACAAAATTACCGCAAGAGGAAATGAATTCCGGCTATTTCAAATGGCGTGAAGGAGAATCTCGTTACAATTTCTGGGGAGTCGAGTATGCAGGTGTAAATCCGGAAACCGGTAATGACCAGTATTGGCAGAATATTTACGAAACGAATGAAGCCGGGGAAAAAGTACTTGTCAGAAGAGTAAAAACAGAAGATCTGAATGCTTTGACAAGTGATAACCAGAAGAAATATTTGGGAGATGCCATCCCTAAGTTGTTTGGTGGTTTTACCAATAATTTCTCTTATAAAGGGATAGACTTGTCATTTATGATTTACTATAGTTTTGGTGGAAAACTTTACGACGGCGATTATTCTCAGATGATGGCCTACCGTACGGGTTATAGTATGCATCCGGATATGTTGGATGCATGGACTCCGGAAAATACGGATGCCAAGTTCCCGCGTTTGTCTACTGCTTATGCAAACACAATGGGTTCCTATTCTTCCAAATTCTTATATAATAATACGTTTGCCCGTTTAAGAAATGTAACATTGGGATATACGCTTCCTAAGTCGTTAACTTCTAAATTCCAGGTAAACTCTTTGCGCTTCTTTGTCCAAGGTGATAATTTGCTGACTGTCGGTAGCGCGGCGAAGCGTGGTACAGACCCTGAGCAAAGTGTTTCAGGTACGACTTCAAACCGCTTCCCGGTAACGAAGTCTGTCTCTTTTGGCTTACAATTGAATTTGTAGGAATATGTTATTGTTAAATAGAAAAGCAAATAAAAGATATGAAATCATTAAAATATAATATATTAGCACTTGTAGCGGGAATTCTTGCAAGTGGATTAATGGGGTGCAGTGATTTTTTGGAAACGAATCCGTCAACATCGGTTGCTGATAATGAAGTCTTTAAAACTGTAGCTGGTGCTCAGGCTGCTTTAAACGGATGTTATTATCAGATGCGTGCATATAATAGTGGAGGGGCGGATCGACAGGATGATTATGGTCTGCCTTCCGTTATACATATTTCAGATATGTGTGGTGAAGACATTATCGCTTGGGGTGGATGGTACACTTTTGTATATAACTACTGGGGTGAAACGCGTGCCGATATTTTTCGTTCAAGCCAATTGTGGACTTTTCATTATAGATTGATCAATAATGTGAATTCAATTTTGGCTTATGTCGATCAATGCGCAGGAGATGATGAAGATAAGCAATTTATAAAAGGGCAGGCTTATGCGATGCGCGGATGGGCTTATTTTGATTTGGCACGTTTCTTCCAGCAGACCTATGCGATTGCCAAAGATATGCCGGGAATGCCGATTTATACCGAACCGACAACTGAAAAGACCGAAGGAAAACCTCGTGGAACTTTGCAGCAAACGTACGATCAAGTGCTATCTGATTTGACGCAAGCTGAAACTTTATTGGATGGATTTGATCGTGGAGACCGTATTAATAATTTCGATCAAACAGTTGTGCAGGGGGTGTTGGCGCAGGTGTATCAAACGATGAATAATTGGCCTAAAGCAGAAGAATATGCAAAGAAACTGTTGGCTATTTATCCGTTGACAACGAATGAAGAGTTCTTGTCTGGTTTTAACGATCATACCATTCCATCTTGGATTTGGGGTATGAAACAGACCGAAGAACAGAATATGGGGGATTATTCTCAATTTGCTATGTGGGCAAACGGAACACGTAAATGTTATACCTTTGCAGGTTGGTTTTTGGCTACAGACTTTGTGGATCTGTTTGATGAAGAAGATATTCGTGCAAGCCAGTTTGAATGGTGGTGGGATCAGATTTATGTATCTTATAAATTCCGTGATAATGAGGAATGCCGGGGATCTTATTCTTTTATGCGTGCTGACGAAATGTTGCTGAATGCGGCAGAAGCATGTGCTCGTCAGGGCAAAGAGGCTGAAGCCAAAGAATTATTATGGCAACTTCAAGATATGCGTAAAGCAAAACGATCTGAAACGACAGGTGATGATTTGATTGAATCTATTTTATTAGAAAGGCGCAAAGAATTGTATGGAGAAGGTTATGCATTGTTTGATATTGTTCGTAACCAAAAGCCTTTGCTCCGTACCGGTAATCATGTTGATTATAATGGTGGTAGTGTCCAACTTCCTGCTCGCTCATGGCGTTTTATATTCCAGTTGCCAAATTCCGAATTGAAGAACAACAAAGCTTTGGTTGACGATATCTGGCCAGCTGGTGACCAAAACCCATATAGCGGGGTTTATGAACCGTAAATAGTAAACGAATAAAAAAACCTCCGGAAATTCAGAGAGAATCCGGAGGTTTTTTTATTGTGTTATGTGGATAGATGGTGATTTGATTAGAACAATGAATACGTGAAAGTCAACTCGAACGAACCGTTCCAACCTAATTGCCCTGTGTCCCAATACTTATACTTGCTATATTCCAAGCCGCCCCTTACATCGGCTGACAGGCGGATTTGGGGCGAGAAATAATAATAAGTTTGGAAATAGAGTTCGGTCACTGTATTCCAATAAGCATAGTTTGGAGTTCGTTCTGTTTTGTCGATTTTTAGCCAGTGTAAATTCTCTCTTATGCCCCAGTTGAGATTGGTGCGTGAATTCGGATAATATCCCCATTTGTAAGAACCGGAAAACAAGGTTGAATAGGAAAAATGACAATAACCCCCAATTGGCCCGGATTCTATTTCAGGTAAAATTCTGGATCGTTTTGATTTGACTTCTTGTCGGCTTTTAGCCGGAATTGGTGACGATTAAAAAAACGTCGTAGGCAGAAAATGAAAAAACGATGTCTCTTTGTGATCAGAATAAGAGAAAGTATGGACATTGTGGAAAACCTGAACTCCCGGAGAATCGCCTGTAGTAAAAAAAGTCGGGACATTTCCCGTATATCTCAAACCGATTCGGGGACTTTCCCGCCACGACGACCGTCTTCGTTTCCTTTACGACCGTCTTCGTCGCCATCAAGACGGTCGTCATGTTATATACACTGCGCACTTCGGGAGAATTACGACCGTCTTCGTGGCTAAAAACTGCGCACTTCGAACGATAAAGTCCTTTTTGCCCGCAAAAAAAACGGATTTCAGTCCTATTATTAAAGATTGTATATTGTTGTCAAGGAACCGGTATTATACAATAAGCCCGCTATTTCACCAGTCTGAGGCAAGTTGATCCTTTTATTTATATATTTTTTATACGAGGGACGAAAATATATTAAAAAGGCGATCGACATTAATATTGCTTAAAAATGGAGTGTATATTATTAATTTTAGAATGTTGAAGGTTGATATTCGTTAATATAAGGATTGCGTCCTAAGAGAACTATGGTAAAATAGATATGAACGTCCGCCCTCTTATAACTATTTTTGCCTGTATTAAACAAATATTGCTCACCAAAGGCTATTATTTGTTAATTCTGTCGCAAATATATGAATTGTGTTTTAAATACACAATTTTTTAGGCAAAAAATATATCTTCATGATAAAAATATGACTTTTTGTTCAGGGAACCATCTTAAAAAGAACTTTATGCCATTCCCTGTTTGCGTCTTTTCGTATTAACACCTGTTCAAAAATGGCCATAGTTCTCTTAGAACTACGTTCTTTAACCGTATTGGCTTTTATATATTAACAATTAATAAATAGTGTCTATGAAACGAGTATTATTTCTTATGTTATGTTTGGTAACAAGCATGAACATAGTATTGGCTCAGAATCGTAAGATTACAGGGACGGTTGTCTCTTCGGAAGACAATGAACCTGTGATTGGTGCAGCTGTAGTCGTGAGAGGAACCCAGATCGGTATCGTCACCGATGTGGACGGAGTTTTTTCGTTGGAAGTGCCTGCTTCTGCCAAAACGTTGGTTATTTCTTATTTGGGAATGAAAACGCAGGAAGTGGCGATTAAAGACGGATTGAAAATTATCCTGGAATCCGATTTACATAATCTGGACGAAGTGGTGGTGACGGCAATGGGATTGAACCGCGAGAAGAAGTCGTTGGGATATGCTATCCAGGAAGTAAAATCGGATGAGTTGACGAAAGCGGGAAGTGCCTCCATTACAAGTTCGTTGAGCGGGAAAGTTGCAGGGGTACAAGTAAACCAGTTCGGTGGATCGGTCGGTGCTTCTTCCCGTATTTCCGTACGCGGTAATTCTTCTTTAAGTTCGGACCAACAGCCGCTGATCGTTGTGGATGGTGTACCTATCGCCAACGACACACAGCGTTCGGGCGACAATGCCTATAACGGTGTCGACTATGGTTCAGGTCTGAACGATATCAATCCGGAGGACATCGAATCGATTTCCGTGCTAAAAGGAGGTTCGGCAGCCCTGTACGGTATGCGTGCCGGTAACGGGGTAATTCTGATTACAACCAAATCAGGGAAAAATTCAAATGGCGTGACAATTTCCTATGACATGAACATTACAATGGACCGGGTAGCCAATCTTCCCAAATTCCAAAATTCGTATGGCCAGGGATTATACGGTGAGGAATACTATTGGAAATATGGAGAACATTCCGACTTGAGCTATCAGGATTATGCAGTCAAATATGGTTATGACTATAATACGAGAGTAGGTCAAGAGGATATGTCTTGGGGACCTCGTTTGGATGCCGGACTGAAAATCAGCCAGTTCGATAGCAACGGCGAATATGTGGACTGGGTTTCACGACCGGACAACGTGAAGGATTTCTTCCAGACCGGATTAACCATGAACCACGTTGTGTCCATACAGGCAAAAGGGGAAAAAGCAACTACACGTGCTTCGCTTTCCTATCGTGACCAAAAAGGGACCATCCCCAACACAGACCAAAAGAAATATTCGGGTCAAGTGAATACGGAGATGAAGCTGAATAAATACATCATGTTCAATCTCTCTGCCAATTATACCCGTACCGAAAGCGACAACTTGATCGGTCAAGGTTATGGAAGTAACAACCCGGTTGTTTCTTTGGCAACATGGGCAGGCCGTCAGGTTAATATGAAATCGTTGAAAGAGAATTGGGATCAGAAAGATGCAGCCGGCAATTATACTTATTACAACTGGATCGACCAGTGGCATGTGAACCCTTATTTTACGGTGAATGAAAATACCAACAGCTATCAACGCGACCGTATTTTTGCCAAATCATCATTGTTCTATCAACCGTTCGAATGGTTGAAGTTCGAAGGACGCATCGGTATGGACTATTACAATGCCAAAACATTTGAACGTCACTACTATGACCGTGGCGACTATCCCGATGGCGCATTCTTCCAGCGTAACACTACCAATACGGAATTGAATGCAGATATTATCGGTACGATCAATAAGAATTTCGGCGATTTCAACTTGAGTGGAATTGTAGGTGCCAATTATCGTGATTTGAATTATGAAACGCATCGGATCGGAGCGAATGCCCTGACGGTTCGCGGTGTTTACACATTGGCGAATAAGTCCGGGGATGCTGTAGCCGAAATGGATCACAGCCATATCCGTTCGAACTCTGTTTATGCAAATGCTTCTTTGGGTTGGAAGAGCCAGTTGTATATGGATGTAAGTGCCCGTAATGACTGGAGTTCCACGATCCGCGAATCGTTCTTCTATCCCTCTGTCAGCTTAAGTTGGATTCCGACCGCTTCATTCGAGAGCATGCAAAACGACGTGCTGACTTTCTGGAAATTACGTGGAGGTGTCGCACAGATCGGTTCGGCAACCAGTGCTTATCGTAACAGCTATTATTATTATGCAGAGTCTGCTTCTTTTAACGGCGTTTCGCAGATGTACAAAAGTTTTGGCTATCCGAATTATGACTTGAAACCGGAAAGTATCACGACTTGGGAAGTCGGTACGGAAGTCGGCTTGTTCGATGACCGTTTGCACTTTGATTTGGCTTATTACCAGAAACAGACGAAAGACCAAATATTGTCTGTCTCTACTTCTAATGTAGTCGGATTCGGTTCGATGTTGGTAAATGCCGGACGGATTGACAATAAAGGTGTCGAACTTCAGGTAAGAGGCGATATCTTCCGTAGCCAAAAAGACGGTTTCACTTGGAGCTCTACCTTGAATTTTGCTAAAGATAAGAGCAAGGTCGTGGAATTATATAATGATCCGGAAACCGGAAACCCGCTGTTGGATACCTATGGGTTAGGTTGGACCTGGGGTATTGCGACTCAAGCGAAGGTCGGTGAAAAATGGGGCGCATTGGTCGGTGAAGGTTTCAAGCGGGTGAGCCAGGATGACGTGGAAGCCGGAAAGGCTACGGCAGATCAGATCGGAGCGATCAAATTGCTTTCAAACGGAGCGTTGGACAAGGACGCCTCGAAAGTGATGGGTAACGTAACTCCCGATTTCATGATGGGATGGCGCCATGACTTCACGTACAAGGATTTCGGTTTCGGTTTCTTGCTCGATTTACGCATTGGCGGTGATATCTGGTCGCAGACAATGGCACACTCCTATCAGACAGGTGTGGCTAAAGTGACGGCTGACAACGGCATCCGTGAACGGCCTATCGTCGCCGGTAAGGATGTTTTGACAAACGAACGTTTCGTTACGCCGGATGCGAACGGGCATTATGTGGAAAATACGATCGAAACCGATGCTTTTTCCTGGTTTAACGGAAATAATGTAGCTGAAATGTATGTTTTCGACGGTTCATTCTTGAAGTTGCGTGAAGCTTATATCTCGTATAACGTTCCGAAATCGATCCTGAACAAGACGAAATATTTCAATCGTGCGACAATCTCCTTGATCGGAACGAACTTGGCTTTGCTTTGGGTACACTCTTCCAATACGTTACGTATCGATCCGGAATCGGGCGGTGTGGCAAGCGACAGCCGCGGTGTCGGTTTGGAACAAGCTTCAACTCCGGGTTCACGCAGTTTCGGTCTTAAGTTAGGTTTGACATTTTAACCAGTAAATTATCAAATTATGAGCAACAAATATAAAATTTGGGCAATCTCGCTCGCTACGACGGTTGCTACAGGATGTACAGGATCCTTTGAAGAAATAAATACCGATCCGGACGCATATAGCAAAGTGCCATACACGAACATGTTGGCAGATGTGTTACGCAGAACTGCCGATCAGTATGGTGGCGATTTGGATATCGCCCAATGGGCCGGTTATGTATCGGAAGTCCAGTATCTGAATAATTACGGTGGATATATCCCCTCCAACAACACCTATGGGAACCGTTGGTATCAGACCTATTGGGGACATACGCAATTACAGGATATTCTTGACCAGACAGAAGATAAAGCAGACGGCAACAAGAATATGCGGAATGTCTGCACGATCATGCAGAACTATCTGATTCTGATGTGTACGGACTGTTTCGGAGATATTCCGTATTCCCAAGCCTTTAAGGGAGCGCCGGAAGCCGGAGGTATCTTGAAGGCCTCTTATGATGCGCAGTCGGACATCTATCCGCAAATATTATCCAACCTGAAATCCGTGGCGGACAGCTGGGCTGAAGGTTTAGGCAGCGACGCTTTGGGTGAAGGCGATTTCCTGTATAAAGGGAATGTGGAAAGATGGCAAAAGTTCTGTAACTCCTTGCGTTTGCGCGTCGCTATGCGTATATCCGGCGTATATCCCGCATCTCAAGGGGTTGTAGAAGAAATCCTTTCGAACCCGACCCGATACCCGTATATTACCGAATGCGAAGACAACGCTTATTTCTGGTGGCAAGGTTCAGGCGATTATTTCGAACGCTATTACAGCAATTTCAGAACACGTGATGATGACGGTATGGCGGAAATCTTTATCGATCATTTGAAGAAAATGGAAGACCCCCGTTTGGCAGTCGTGGCAAAACCGGCAAAGAACGACGGTGAATACAGAGGATTTGAAAACGGTGCGGCTGCCGCTCCTGCATCGATCCATGACATATCCCGAATGGGTGTCAAATATCGTGAAGATCCGGCTGGCTTTTCTCCTTTCTACCGGGCTTGCGAGAACTATTTTATCATGGCCGAAGCTGCATTGAAAGGTTGGAATGTACCGATGACCGCCGCCGATGCCTATGAACAAGCCGTTCGTCTATCCATGGAAGACAATGATTTGGATGCCGCCGCCGCCGACGCCTATTTGGCTGGAAAAGGAAAGTGGGACGGGACATCGGACCGTTTGTATTTCGAATGGTGGGTCGCTTTGTTCAAGCAGAATATCGAGGCTTGGTCATTGTATCGCCGGACGGGTTATCCGACTTACATCCATACGGCAAAGGCAGCCGACGGCGTTACGCCGCAATATCCGGGTGCACGTTCGACTTATAAAGGCATTCATAATGACGTACCGTTCCGTTTCCCCTATCCGCAGAATGAGTATTTGTATAATGAAGCAAACGTAACCGCTGCCGCTGCCGGTATTCAGGATTATGTTTGGGGCAAACAAATGTGGTGGGACACGCGTACGGGTGTGAATTGATTTTATACACAATAAATTATTAGTGGATTACACATTCTTAGAGAGACACACTCATGTGAATCCTTTTAAGACCGGTGGCTTGTGAAAGTCACCGGTTTTCCTTTTCCATATCTGCCCGGCTTTTGCTCTGTGTCACGAGATAAACACCTGTGAAGACCAGGACCGCCGACAGGAATTTCTGCCACGAAAGGGTGTCTTGCCCGATCATGACGGCGATGAACGAGGCGACGATCGGCTGCACGTAGTTGTACATGCTGACCGTTGTCGGACGGATTCGCTTCAACGACATCGGGATGAGCAGGTAGGGGAGGAACGTCGCTCCGAAGAGGACGTAGAAGATCGCGCCCAGTTCCGTGAAGTCCCAAACTTCCCGATGGAAAGCGGGAGCGTCGAGCACATGCCGGAAGGTGAAGGGGACCAGCGTCAGTGTCGTGAAGAGGAACATCCATTTCATCATCGTGACCGATGAATAGCGCAGGGAGAGCGGTTTCGACAGAACCAGGTAGATGGCGTACATCAATCCGCTGACGATCATCATCACGTCGCCGTCGAGGCTGCTGATGCTGTCGGCGGCATGTGTGGAGCTGAAGACAAGCAGCAGGCCGCCGCTGACCCCCATGAACACCCCGAACGATTTTTTCCGGGTGATCGGCTCCTTCAGGATGACGGCGGCCAGCAGCAGCACGAAGATCGGCACGGCCGTGGCGATGATGGAAGCGTCGACAGGAGAAGAACGGTTCAGCCCGACGATGAACAACCCCTGGTTGATTCCCACCCCGCAAAGAGCGCAGACAAAAAGCATCCCTAAGTCTTTCAACGGCACTTTCTCTTTTACCGTGAAGAGAGACACGATCCAGAACATCACGCAGGCGAAAGCCATGCGCATGATCGTAAGACCTTCGGGGGGAACGTGCGTCGGCAGCAGATATTTGGATATCGGCATGTTGACGGCAAACAGGATATTGGTTATCAATATCAGGATGTGACCTTTCAGTTTCTCGCTGTTCATGACAGGTATTTTTTATTTGTAACGTTCTTTTTCTTTGATAAACCCGTTGCGGAAAGCATAAAGGAGCTTTTCCAGGTCGTGGATCTGCTGTTGCAGGTCCGCCCCCTTGTCCGTATCCTTGACCATCTGGCGGTGGGAGTTCAGCTCCACGACGATGGTGGTGGAACGGATGTCCTTGCCCTCCTTGATGGCCTGGTCGGTCGACAGGAACGGTTCGTGCTGCACCAGCTGGAAACCGCGCGAATGGTAGACCAGGGTATATCCGGCAATGCCTGTCTCCGGGTGGTAGGCCTTGGAGAAGCCGCCGTCGATCACGAGCAGCTTGCCGTTCGCCTTGATCGGGTTCTCGCCTTTGATGGAGCGTACGGGGACGTGCCCGTTGATGATGTGGCGGTGCCGGCCGGTGACGCCGAATTCGTCCAGCAGCATGTCGCAGACCGATTCTTCTTCGCGGAGGGAATAGTAGGCGCCTTTTTCTTCCTTCTGCACCTCCTTGTCGTCGATGAAGCAGCGTTCGAAAGTCGCCATCCGGCTCTTGTCGAAAAGGGGAGAGTCCTTGCCTTCCCAAAGGTACCAGATGTAATCCATCGCGAAGTCCTTCTCCGGGCTGTCGTCGGCGTCGAAATAAGCCGTGCGCACCAGCTGGTCCACTTTGTCCAACAGGGCTTTACCCTTATATTCCGTTCCTTCGATCCGGATCGCCTTGAGCGTGCCGTCCGGGTTCATCGGGACGGAGGCGTGGAAGAGCAGGTTGGAGTTGCAGACCTGGTACATGCTGCCGTGGGTGAACAGGCAGCGCATGTGCTTTTTCAGTTTCTCGCTGCATTCGAACGAGTGCTTGATGCGGCGCATCAGTTCTTCTTCTTCGATCGAAAGGGCATAGGGGTCCTTGGCGTTGAGGGTCGGCCAGTTCTTGTCTTTCAATTCGTATTCCTTTCCTTCGATGCGGATCGTCCCGCGGCGGAGGTCGATATGGTGGAGCAACAGGCGGTCGTCCATCCCGAATTCCGGACGGCGGCGGATAATCTCGCCTTCCAGCTTGAACTGGATGATCGTGATCGCCTTGTGCATGCGGGCGATCAGTTGGGTCGTCTTTTCGTCGAAGGTCGCGTCCGAAGCATTCGTGCGCGGGATGAACAGCTCGCAGGGGTCGTCGGCGTATACCTCCATCGCGAATGTCGCCAGGGGCAGGAGGTTGATGCCGTAGCCGTCTTCGAGGGTCGCCAGGTTGCCGTAGCGCATGCACATGCGGATCACGTTGGCGATGCTTCCCGCGTTGCCGGCGGCGGCCCCCATCCAGAGGATGTCGTGGTTGCCCCATTGGATGTCGAAGTTATGGTAGTTGCAAAGCGTGTCCATGATGATGTGGGCGCCCGGTCCGCGGTCGTAGATGTCGCCGATGATGTGCAGCAGGTCGATCGTCAGGCGTTGGATCAGGTTGCATAGGGCGATGATGAAGTCGTTCGCCCGGCCGGTCGAGATGATCGTGTTGATGATCTGGTCCACATAGGCGGACTTGTTCGGCTCGTCGCTCGATTCGTGGAGCAGTTCCTGGATGATGTAGGAGAACTCCTTCGGCAAGGCCTTGCGCACTTTCGAGCGTGTGTATTTGGACGAGACGTTCCGGCATACGCGCACCAGTTGGTTCAGCGTGATCAGATACCAGTCGTCCAGCTCCTTTTCGCGTTGCCGGATCAGTTCCAGTTTTTGTTCCGGATAGTAGATCAGCGTGCAGAGTTCCTTCTTCTCGAAATCGCGCAGCGTGTTGCTGAATATTTCGTTCACCTTGCGCTTGATCGCACCGGAGGCATTCTTCAGTACATGGTTGAAAGCCTGGTGCTCGCCGTGGATGTCGGACAGGAAATGTTCCGTCCCTTTCGGCAGGTTCAGGATGGCCTCCAGGTTGATGATTTCCGTGCTGGCATCTGCCACCGTCGGAAAGCTGCGTGCCAATAGCGTCAGGTAGCGCAAGTCGTTTAATACGTGTTCTGTTGTTATGTCTTTAGTCATACACTATTTTTTTATTGTCAATCGATTGAAACGTCTCCAAAGTAACACTCCGAGCGTGGTCAGGCTGACCGGAAAGCCGCACCAGACGCCGACGGCTCCCCAGCCGAGGGTGAACCCGCACAGGTAACCGATGGGGAGCGCCAGCCCGAAGTGGCAGATGAAAGCCATCCAGGCCATATATTTGACATCCGAGATGCCGCGCAGGGCGTTGGCGAAGAGGATTTGCAGTCCGTCGCCTGCCTGGTACAGGATCACCGACCAGGCGAGCAGGGCGACCAGTTCGACCACCTCTTTTTCCGGAGTGATGATATATCCCATGGTGTTGCGGAAGGTCCCGATCAGGAGAACCACGATGGCTGCCGTCCCCATGACCAGATGCAGGCCGGCAAAGGACGCGTGCCGTATGGCGGACCACTCGTTCCGGCCCCGGAAGTTGCTCACCCGTATGGTGACCGCCGCGGCTATGCCGTAATAGACCATGAAGCCGAGCGTGGTGATCACGCCTGCCACTTGGTGGGCGGCAAGCGCCGTGCTTCCCAGCCAACCCATCATGATGACGCTCAGGCTGAACGAACCTGTCTCGACTCCCATCTGGAAGCCGACCGGCAGGCCGAGGCGGACCAGGTTGCCTATGTTCGCCCGGTTGACCGTCCCTTTCTTGAACCCTTCCCGGTAAAGCCGGTAACGGGAATGCCTGGCAAACAGGACGCAGAATATCCCGAATGTAAGGATACGGCTGGCGAGTGTCGAGATGCCGGCGCCGGTAAGTCCCAGTTCGGGGCATCCGAAGTTGCCATATATCAGCAGGTAGTTCCCGATGATGTTGAACACGTTGGCTCCTAACATGACGCACATCGGGGTGACCGTGTCTGTCGTGCCGTCGCTGAACTGCTTGAACGAGTTGAACAGCATGGCGAAGATGACCGAGAAAAGCTGCAGGATGTAGTAAGGCACGATATAGGGCATCAACTCTTCCGGCTGCTTCAGGATATGGATGTTCAGTAGCAGGGCCAGCATGCAGAGGCTGAGTAGCAATCCTACGATGAGGTTGATGCAAAGGCTGTTTTTCAGTGTCTCGCCTGCCTTGGCATACTCTTTCCGTGCAAAGTAGCCCCCGATGATGGGAGTAAGCCCGTAGGAAAATCCCATCCCCGCAATGAACACGAGGTTGAAGAAGTTGTTGACGAACGAGGCGGCAGCCAGTTCGGCCGTACTGTGGTGCCCGACCATGATGTTGTCGGCAAAGCCTACAACAATAATGCCCAGCTGTCCCAACATGATCGGGACACCCAGGCGTATCGTTTCTTTGTAATGCTCCTTGTAGACCGAAAGCGGCATCATTCCAAAACCTTTACCGACTTGATTACTACATTTTCCGTCGGGCGGTCTTGTTTATTGGTCTTTACTTGCTGGATCGCGTCTACCACGTCCAGGCCTTCCACCACTTCGCCGTAGACGGTGTACTGGTTGTCGAGGAAGGGCACGCCGCCGACCGTCTTGTAGGTCTCGCGCAGTTCGGCCGGCATCTTCGTCTCGTCTTTCCGCTTTTCGGCTTCCAGTTCGGTCTTTCCGATCAGGGTGTCGCGGAGCACGGCGAGTTCTTCTTTGTTGCCGCTTCGGTAGAGTTCCATGATCTTGGGCTTGTTCTCCGTCTGGAGGCGGTTGAAGATGGCTTGTTTCAGGCGTCCTTCCAGCTGCTTTTCCATCTGGCCGAGTTCGGCTTCCGAATATTTCTTGCCCGTGACGATATAGAACTGCGAGGCGGACGATGCCTTTTCCGGGTTCACTTCGTCTCCGGTACGGGCGGCGCACAAAGCTCCTTTTTTATGGAAATACTTGGGATAGTTGAACTCTGCCGGAACGGTATAGCCCAGGTCGCCGGCTCCTAACTGTTTGTTCATCGGGGCGTCTTTGGAGGTGACATCGCCGCCTTGTACCATAAAGTCCTTGATGACGCGGTGGAACAGCAGGCCGTCGTATTGTCCGGCTTTTGCCAGCTTGATGAAATTGTCGCGGTGCTGCGGTGTCTCGTTATATAATTTGAATTTTATCTTTCCGAGCGTGGTGTCCATCACCACTAATGTTTCTTTCGTTTCCATTCTTTGTTGTTTATTTGTTGACTATCTTCATTGACTTGATTTTGATGTTCTTGACAGGACGGTCGTCTGCGTTCGTCTCGGTGAACTGGATCTTGTCGACCGCTTTCATGCCGCTTACGACTTCGCCGAAGATCGTGTATTTACCGTCCAGGTGGGGTGTGCCGCCTTCCAGCATATAGGCTTGGCGCTGTTCGGGAGTGAAGGTGATGCCTTGTTCCTTCTCCATCTTGTCGAGTTCCATTTCCGTAAAGAACTGTCCGGTTACGATATAGAACTGGGTCGCCGAAGAGGCGCGTTCCGGATTCTCTTCGTCGCTTGTGCGGGCGGCGGCGAACATGCCGCGTTTATGGAAGTATTTCGGGTACACGATCTCTGCCGGGATCGTGTAGTCCGGGTCGCCGTCGCCTAAATGTTGTTCCATCGGGGCGTCTTTTGAATTGATGTCGCCCGCCTGTATCATAAACTGCTTGATGACACGGTGAAACAGCAACCCGTCGTAACGCTGCTCGTTCACGTTCTTGATAAAATTGTCGCGATGCTGGGGCGTGTCGTTAAAGAGTTTTACTTTGATCTTCCCCATATCGGTATCGATCAGCACCAGCGTTTCAACCTCTTGCGCTTGCAAATGGACGGATATCAGAGCCGAGAGGGCCACTAAACATATAGCAAACAGCTTTTTCATCTTCATCTTATTTTTGTATTATGGCAACAAAAATAGTGATATTTAGCCTGAGTTCGATATAACTTTTGAGAAAATATATCGAACCTCCTCTTATTATCCGCAGATCAGGTTGCAGTAAAAAGGTGGGCATCTGTCCGGGAAGCGATGAGCATCTCAAAGAAATGTACATAAATTTTTATTTATTCAAAAATGTCTTTATCTTTGTAAGGTTATTGAAAAAATAACGGCTTGCAGCGGCAAGCTGTCAATAACTCGGTTTTTGAATAAAGCATTTTTAAAGGTATTATTCCGACACGAAAAGTCTCCCAGCTTTTTAAGAGTACATCGGGATAATGGCAACAAAATGCTCACGTCAGTTGTATATATACAGAAATGTATAGCATAACGGCGTGAGCTGTTGCTTATTATCTATGTACTAGGCTTTGGGAGACGCCTTCGTGTAGATGATTTGCGGCAGTCTCACGCCTTTTTGTGTTCTGTCGCATCCCTTTAAATCATGATGGATTCATATATATAGCATTATTTTCTGAAAAACCGGTCAATTTAAACGCGTTCTATGACCGTTTGTTTTTCAAATGCAACTGTCCGTTCGTGAGAATATGACAGTTGTTAATAAAATGTATGTACTAATGATGATAGGGGCCTCGAAAGCCTGTAATGGGAGGCTGTTGCGCAATGGACCGTTTTTTTACCGGTATGATGCGGGCAGCCTCTTCCTTATTTTAAGCCTTTCCTCCCGATAGGATAACGCTTCACCGTAAACCTTCGGATAGCCGTTCGCGACATGGATGAAAAGAGATGGATATCACACAATCGCTCGTTAAATGAACCGTTTAACACAACCTTTTCCGCCGGTATCTGTTCAAATTGGTAATTCATCTAAACAAAAAGCACATTTATGAAAACATTGTTGAAAAGCGCAGTTCTACTGCTCGGAATGGGGCTGGTTTCTGCTCATTCCCACGCTCAGAAAGTTGTGGTTGAGGATAACGAACCTAACTCGGTTATGTTTGTCACCATCGACAAGGCGGGCGACGAAATTATCCGGATCATGAATGAGACACAGAGTCCTCGTTTCCACGAACCGAAAGCACCCCGCTTCCTGCTGACGGACCGAAAAGGCAAGTTCGCACTCGGTATCGGAGGTTATGTGAAACTGGCAGCCGAATATGATTTTGGCGGTATTTCCGATAATATAGACTTTTATCCGGCTTTGATTCCGGGCAGGGGGCAGTCGTACGTGCGGAACCAGTTCCAGATGGACGCCACTACCAGCACTATCTTCCTGAAACTGGTCGGGCATACGGACTTGTTAGGCGATTTCGTGGTGTACACCGCCGGTAACTTCCGGGGAGGCAGCGGCAAGATATTCGAGTTGAGGAATGCGTATGTGTCGGCACGCGGCTTTACGGCGGGCTACGACTACGGTTCGTTCATGGACTTGGGCAATGTGCCTGCAACGATCGACTTTGCCGGTCCTAACGGGATGTCGATCTACCACGCCACGCAGATCCGCTACGAACATGCGCTTGCCAAAGGCCTGAAAGCCGGTATCGGTGTGGAAATGCCGGTGGTGGACGGTCTGACGAACGACCATGTCAGCATCGCCAAACAACGGATGCCGAACTTCCCGGTCTACGTGCAGTATGGTTGGAACCCCAAAAGCCATTTCCGCGCAGCGGCTATCATCCGCAGCATGACTTACGACAATTTGACGGCCCACAAGGCTGAGTCGGAGGTCGGATGGGGCGTATTGGCTTCCGCCACCTTCAACCTGACGAACCGTTTGCAGGTCTACGGACAGGGTGTTTACGGCAAGGGCATCGGGCAGTTCCTGAACGATATGAGCATGTTGAACGTCGATGTCGTTCCGAATCCTGAAAAGGAAGGGAAGATGCAGGTGCTCCCGATGATGGGATGGTTTGCCGGCATGCAGTATAATTTCTCTCCGAAGGTATTTGTCACCAGCACCTACGGGCAGTCACGCCTCTATAGCCATGACGGTTATCCTGCCACTCCTTCCGATCAGTATCGGTACGGGCAGTATCTCAACGCCACTCTGTTTTGGAACATTACTTCCGACTTGCAGGTCGGAGCCGAATACCTGCGCGGCTGGCGTACGGATTTCAACGGCGACACTCGCCATGCCAACAGGATGAACTTGGCGGTGCAGTATAGTTTCTAAGAATATTTGAAACATTAAAGAACCAGGTTCGCGGATGACGCGGATGAAACGGATGAAAGCGGATTTTAATTATTTTATCCGTTAA